>JAJYWB010000068.1 GCA_021791715.1 Planctomycetota bacterium
GGTGAGCCGCATTATGATGTTTGCGATTATTGACCTGAAAATCATCCTTTTCGCCGGAGTTTACGAAAAGAGGCTCACCGGGAGGTTCGCCCTCCCAATCAAAAATACATGATATCTGGATTCTGAACATGTTCGGCGGAATTTGAGGTCGATCCCGAAATTGGGAGGGCGAAGCCTAATTTGGGAGGGCGAACCTCCTGGTGAGCCGGCATATATTTATTTGGTCCGGTTCGCCCTCCCAAATAGAAAGAATCGACATCTAAATATTCAAAATACGCTATTTTTGTTGATGAATTGGCGCCGGAACCGGTAAAATCGAGCCGCCAGGGATTCGAGAGCTTTTCAGAATAGCCTCTCAGCGAGGTTCGTCGGGGTCGTCGCGGAGGAATCGTTTGATCAGCTCGTTTTCGAGCGGGTTGAAGGGCAAGCCGTCTCCCTCCTGGGGTGGAATAAACGCCTTGGGATCGGGTGCGAACCCCTCCTGGAACGGTCGGCGCGGCAACGGCCGATTCTCGATCGGGAAGTCGCCGGGAGGCAAAGGAATCTCTTCTTGCATTTCAAGGAAGAGAGCGCGACGTTCGAGTCGCTCGGCTTCGTCGACCTCGGATACCGCTTTTTGGCTTTCCAGTAGCCGCGCGCGGCGTTCCAGATATTCGGGCCAGTCGGCTTGGGTATCGCGCTCGGGAGTCAGCACGAAACCCGCGGGGGTTTCCTCAAGGCGCGTCACGTTCCTCTTCGTTTCGTCAAGAATGTAAGCGATGATCGACCCGGCGCGGTTGAAATCCCTTCGGCCGAGTAAAATCTGAGCGCGAAGGCCGAGCAATCGCAATCGATGATCGGCGCTCGTCGCTCGCGCCGCGACGAGTTCGAGCCCGGCGAGCGCCTCGTCGTATCGTCCCGCCAAATAATCAAAATAAAGCCGCGCCTCGTCGAGGATCGCCTCGATATCGCGCTCGGCCGCGGGCGAACCGACGGGTCGATCGCATAAGGGACGTCCAAGCTTGATCAATTTAGTAAGCCTTTGCGCCGCGGCGGGATCGACGATCGCCTCCCCCGGTACGGGAAGAATCGTCGGCCGGCCGCCCCCCCCGCCGTTTCGCGTCGGTCCCGAGTAAACCTGCGGAATCAGCTTCGCCGACGCCTGAACCAAAAGCGCGACCCACTCCACTCGCGCCGAATCATCAGGTGTTAGCATGCGCACGTGTTCATCTTCAGGGTCGCAAATCGCAGGCGAGGCGAGCATATCGGCGACCCCGGCGCGAAACGCGAGCTTGCGGTTCGTGGGACAAACCGAGATCGCTCCCAGCGGGATCGACGGATCAATCGGATTGAAAACCTTGCGAACCTCTTTTTCTCTCAGCTTTCTCCAGACAATCGTCGAATTCTTCCCCTCGGCGCTCATCGTCGTGAACAGATCGTCGCCTTCGGGATCGAGCGCGAACGAAAAGCCGAGCGTCGTCGCGTCGCGTTCCGAAGACGGCGGGCCTTCAAAGCCGACGCGTCCCGTGTCGACCGACACCCGCATCAATTGCACGCGTTCGGCGCTCCGATTGCCCGGATCGCGGCCGACGACGAGGATCGTTTTGCCGTCGCGCGACCAAATCGGCGGAGCGATGACCGGCAGATCGGCGCCGAGATCGAGCAAGAGCCGAGGCGCGTCGACTCCGCGCGCGTCGGCGAGATAAAGGCCCTCGGATTCTCCGCGCCTGATGCAAGCGATCTGTGAACCGACGGGCGACCACGCCGGAAAATACGCGTCGTCGATCGTCCGCGTGATTCGACCCGTTTCGGCGACCAAAATCGCCAATCCACGCGGCTTTATCCGCGGCGTCGCCAAATAGCGACCGTCGGGACTGTAAGCGATCGCGAAGCCGGGAAGATCCGCGGGAACATCGGCGCCGTCGAAGCCGAAATCGCCGCGCGCGAACGGCTCGGAATAAATCACCACCTGATGTGTGGGTCCGTCTTGCACGACGACCTCGAATCGCCCCCCCGCGTCGTCGGTCGTGATCCGGCCGAACGCCAACGCCGCGCCGTTGGGACGCCAACAAGGCGAGGTGATCGGTCCCGGCGAATCCTCGATCAAAACCGAGGCGCCGTCGTCGGCGCGCGTCGTCCAAAGGCGATAGCGAGGTGAAGCGACTTTCGAAGGGGTGAGCCTGGGAGAATCCGAGGCCCTTCGCTGCGCACGCCAGATCGGCCGATCGGACGAGT
Organism: Planctomycetota bacterium; assembly: GCA_021791715.1. Classification (GTDB taxonomy): domain Bacteria; phylum Planctomycetota; class Planctomycetia; order Isosphaerales; family Isosphaeraceae; genus JAKBCQ01. Next base: position 2,215 of record JAJYWB010000068.1, read on the forward strand.
CGGGATAAAGCCAATCGGTTTCGAGCGCACGACGAGGGGGTCGAGCGACCGTCGTGTACGCGAGCCATTGACCGTCGGGCGACCAAGCGATCGGCGGATGCAAACAACCCGCCAACGCGACGACGGCGATCCCGCAGCAAAGAATTCGAAGAATCTTCAAAACTCGCTCCGATCGCATTCCACGATCCCAAATCCGCGTGATCCCGGACGTTCCAAATCTCGGAATCGAGGCGGACGAACCCTCGATTCTTACGCTCGGATCCGCCCGTTCGGCCGCGCCCGTCGAACAAAATCACCCGAGCCCACCGAATAGCCGGGCGAATCGATCGGCGAAACCGATTACGCAAGTATAGTGTCTCGATCGCGTTTCGACTACCGGAACGAAACATAGCGCGGAAGGATTTCGCCTCGAAAACATTCCTCGCGAGGAACCGATTTCTCAAGCGTAAAGTCGAAAACGCCCCGTTCAAACCGAACGACCGAGGATTCGAGCTCGTCGAGCTCGATCTCCGATAGGTGTCGATCGCGACGTTTCGCCAACCGGATGATCCGAAACGAGAATCGTCCGCGGTCGAAAGTTCGTGAAACCGCGGCGACGATAGCCGATAAACCATAAGAAATCGCAATATCAATATTTAATTAGATTTATAGTATATTTGGCGATCGACTTCGTCGATATACGTCGGCGGTCGGTATCGACTTCTCTTCATCCTCCGCTCACTGGACGGCGAGCGAGATCTTGATTTCAATGGAATCGTTCTCCGATCCCCGATCCGGCGTTTTTTCTGGAGATCGCCCTGATGATCGCCTCGACCCGGTTCGCCTTGAACAATCCCGTCGCGGTCGCTTGCATAACGGCGACGATCGTCGCCGCGTCGGTCTTCGCGGCGATATCGATCCCGATCGACCTCGCCCCCGCGTTCCGCCGGCCTGCGATTGAGATCACTTTCGCCCGTCCGGGAATGAACTCCGACGTGATCGAACAAGAAATCATCGGTCCCCTCGAACGTAAACTCGCGGGAGCGACCGGAATCGACGCGATCGCGTCGCGATCGACCGCGGGCTTCGGTTCGATTCGCTGTCTCTTTTCTCCCGCGATTGATCGCCGCGACGCGTTCTTATCAGTAGATTCCATTATGCGAAGATTCCAGCCGTCGCTTCCGGGAATCGAGCCGCTCGACGTTCGATTTTTCGACCCGACCCGGACCGAACCGTCGTGCGTCGTCGCCGCGCCCTTTTCGGCGGGACCCTTTGTCGATCGCGCGATGCGCGACATGATCGCCGATCGATTAAACGCGTTCAAAAACATCGACGCTCCGATCGTTCAGGGAGGACCCCCCGATCGCGTGATCGTCGAACTAAATCGTGAAGATATGATTGAACACGGCGTTTCCCCGCTCGACGTTCTCGACGCGATCGAGCGCGAATCGCGAATCCTTCCCGCGGGGGCGATCGCCGCGGGGGGCAAAGAATATCGGATCGGAACGCACCCTTCGATCGACCTCGAGAGCCTGAAGATACCGGTCGGGTCGGGAGGCTTCGTGAACCTGAACGAGGTGATCGAGCGGAAAAAATTCGCCCCCGTCGAATCGCATCTCGTAAGAGTGAACGGCGTTCGACATATCCTGATGCCGATTTATCAACGCGTCGACTCGGAGTCGATCGGCGCGGGAACGATCCGAACGGTTCAAGCGGCGCGGAGCGTTCTCGACGCGTGGAAAAAAAACGCGGCTCTCGCGAGCGTTCCGCCAAAGATGATCATGGATCGATCGATCGCGGTCGCGACGACGATCAAAACGCTCGCGATCGAGGGAATGTTGGGCGCCTTGATGGGATCGCTCGCGGTCATGATCGCGCTTTGCGATCGTCGGTCGTCGTTCGTCGTCGCCGTGGGAACTTTGATCGCGATCGCGGCTTCGATCGTCGGTCTTTACGCGGCGGGCCGATCGATCGACGCGACGACGATCGCGGGAATCGCGCTCGCGATCGGGCCGATCGTCGCCGACTCGACGACGACCCTCGCCGCGGCTCGACGACGATCCGACTCCGGTTTATCGGCTTATGATTCGATGCTTGAAGGATCGGCCGATTCGACCCGAGCCGTCGTCGCCGGGCGAATCTGCGTCCTCGCGGCGCTCGTTCCCGCGGCGCTCTTCTCGGGTCCGCACGCGTACTGGGTCGAACCGATCGCGATCGCCGCCGGCGCCGCGACGCTTCTCGGTTTCGCGATCGCGTTCACCTTCACGCCTTGTCTCGCTAAGAGCGGCTTTCCCGCTCGAGCCGTCGAAAATCATGAAGTAAATACAAAAATCGAATCGATTCATGAAGAACATTCACAAATTGAGCCGAATCATGAAAGGCGTTCACAAATCGAATCGACCGATCTAGGTTCGTCGGTGTTTCGCTGGATTCACATGTTTGCATGGAAATGGAGGCGGTCGATCGCGATCACGGCGATGATGAATTTGGCGCTCGCGATCGGGTTGATCGCTCCCCGGCTTCGGAGCGATTTTTTCCCCGTGATCGATACGGGGTTTATCCGCGCGACGTTGCGCGCGCCGAGCGGGACGAAGCTCGCCGACACCGAGAAAACCGTCGCGCGATTCGAGTCGCTCGTCGGCCGCGATTTCGGCGCCGACGTTCAAACGATCGTTTCCGAGATCGGAGTTTCAACCGACGATTCGGCGGGATACACTTCGAACGCGGGCCCGATGGACGCTGTTTTGAAGATCCAATTGAAAGAGAATCGCAAGCGTTCGACCGCTCGAATCGTCCGCGATCTCCGCTCGCGCGTCGCCGCCGACGCTCGATTCCAAAACATCGAGCTATCTTATGATTTTGGAACGACGCTCGTTCCCGCGATCGACTCCGCCGCATCCGCGGCGATCGACGTCAAAATCGAGGGATCGAGCTCGACTCAGTCGCGTCGGATCGCCGAAACGATTCAAAATCGGATCGCGAAAATCGCGGGGGTCGTCGACTCTCGGATCGTTCAACGGATCGATTATCCCACGTACTTCGTCGACGTCGATCGCGCCAAGGCCGCGCGGGCGGGTATCGACCCCAAAGAGATCGTCGATAATATGTTCGTCGACCTCGATTCGAGTCGGTCTTTTGATAGCAATTTATCGTTTTATGATTATTCGAGTCGGCGGCGAACTCCGATCGGAGTTCGGATCGGCGGCGAGGAAACGAAGGGGATTGTTTCATGGCTGAATTATCCGGTTATTGATAGGAAGACGCGTCGATCGATTCCGATCCGGGGGATGGTGGCGATTATGCGAGGCGCGACGGCGGTCGAGCTCGATCACTCGAATTTGCGACCGACGGTCGACGTGACGACCGGGGTCGAAGGGCGCGATCTGTCGGAGGTCGTCGCGGAGGTGTCGAGCGCGATCGGCGAAATCGGAGTTCCCGACGGAGCGGGTAAATGGATACCCCGAGATTTGTCGGCGGGTAAGAATCAAAAATCGTTGATCGCCGGGGCGACGATCGAACTGAGGGGACGATCGAGCGCGATCGGCTCGGCGAAGCGATCGCTCGGCGTCTCGGCGATTCTTACGCTTATTTGTATTTACATGATTATCGCAATGATTTATCGGTCCTTTATAGTTCCTTTGGCGATCGTGGCCGCGGCGGCGACGGGGTTGATCGGCGCGACGATTCTTTTGTACCTGACCGATACGGCGATCGACGCGCAATCTTTGTTTGGATTGATCGTGATGTTTGGAATCACGGCTTCGCAGGCGTTGTTACTTATTGATTGCGCCGAGGGATCGCGGGTTCGCCGCGGGCTTGAGCCGTTTGACGCGATCAAGCGGGCGTTCGCGGAGCGCGGGGGAACGGTCGTCGTCACGGCGCTCGCATCGATCTTGTCGGCGCTTCCGTTCGCTCTCGCATTCGGGCGCGGGAGCGAGGCTTTGACTTCGCTCGGACGAGCGATCGTCGGCTTCGGCCTTACGGGCGTCGTCGGCGTGATGTTCGTCGCGCCCGCGGTTTACGCTTTGACGATCCGGAACCGCGCGGAGGTTCCGACTTCGCGAGGGTGAGATCGATTCGGCTTTTTCGTCGTCTTTGGATTCTCGTTCGGACCGGATATCTCGGCGTGGTAACGGATAACCTCGAAGACCGACGCGCCGTTCCGTGAATTCAAAAAGGTTACAAGAAAACAAGATGTGTTCTGATATTCATATCAATACGAAAAATAATATGCCGCGATTTGTCGAAGCGATCTGGAGCGATTCGGAACGCCTTCGTTCGGATTGATCGCTTGGTCGAATTGGACTACAATTGACCGTTCATAGAGGCTTCGACTGTATCCGCTACGCTCCTAGCTCGCATCTTTTTTTTGAGTGAACGGAAGTAGAGATTCTACTAACCCGACGCACAAGCGAAGTCATTATTATAATATCTTGAACAATTCCGATAGATCATTTGATCTGGTAATTGTATGAGACGCTGTTTAACGGAATCTGTGCATGTATTCACTGAAAACATGATCGAACGGTGCGAGGAAGATCCCGATAAAGACTCAATATCCGTCGGCTCGATTGGAGAGCGTTAATTCAAAAGAGCCGTTTCGATCGTCAGGCCGGGGCCGAAGGCGAGCGCCAGGCAGGGGCGCGGGGCGTGCGATCGCCGCGGTCGATCCAAAATGAACAAGATCGTCGGCGACGACATGTTGCCGTGCTCGGCTAAAACGCGCAGCGACGGTTCAATCGCGCTCCGTGTTCAGATTGTCTTTTTACAGAAATACCAGTCGATGCAGTCGTAGCCTTGACGCAACCGGGCGTCGGCGTCGTCGACGTTCATCGGAGGAGGTACGAGGACCGGGTCTCCCGGGCGCCACCCTTCGGGCGTGGCGACGTGGTGTTTTTGGCTGGTTTGGAGAGCGTCGAGCAGCCGGAGCAACTCGGCGACAGATCGACCATTGGACATCGGATAATACACCATCGCTTTGAGGATTCCCTCCTGGTCGATAAGGAACACCGCCCGTACCGCGGAGGTATCGCTCGCCCCCTGCTGGATCATCCCGTAGGCGTGAGCGACCTTCATCGAAAGATCCTCAATGATCGGGAAGGGGATCGTGACGCCGAACTTCTCTTTGATGTTTCGCATCCAGGCCAGATGCGAGGAAATGCTGTCGATGGACAGTCCGATCAGGTCGCAACCTCGATCCTGGAACTCAGCGTAAGCCTGGGCGAACGCGATGAACTCCGATGTGCAGACCGGTGTGAAGTCCGATGGATGCGAGAAGAGGATCAGCCACCGTCCCCGATAGTCGTCGAGCTTCTTCACACCGTGCGTCGTTTTCGCCTCGAACTCGGGGGCGGGCCGGTCGAGTTGCGGCATCAAAGGATTCATGCTTTCGCTCGTCATCGTTTCATCCCTCCGAGCGTGTAAGGAAGCGGTCAAGGCGTGATTGATGTCGGTAGTCGACGACCTTGACGCTTCGAGTTTCGTCTGGGAGATCGGATTCTGAGTCCCTATCAGGATCGGATCGAACGGCTTATCTGATTTCACCGTATCGATGGAGCCGCGGGAACGCCAGAAGAATATCCCATTTCTTCGATGTTCTAAAGTGCTTTCGATGAACGCCGATCCGCGGCGTCGACATCTAGGACGGAAACAAGGGTGACAAACTAAACGATCCGATGACGCCGAATCCAATACCCCCTAATTCTGAATCCATGTTAATTCAAAAGACGATGCGATGTTCTCTCGGTCAAAGAAATAAGATCAGTTAGTAATAGCATTTGATGATTCCTGTTGGCCGTTCGAATGCGCCGATACCTGGGATAATTCTTCGCGAGGGTTTAAAGATCCTTCCCTTTATTCGTCGGACGACTCGTAAGCTTTAGTTTAAAAGAGCCGTTTCGATCGTCAGGCCGGGGCCGAAGGCGAGCGCCAGGCAAGGGCGCGGGGCGTGCGATCGCCGCAGTCGATCCAAAATGAACAAGATCGTCGGCGACGACATGTTGCCGTGCTCGGCTAAAACGCGCAGCGACGGTTCAATCGCGCTCCGATCGAGCCCCGCGGCCTCGGCGACCGCCGATAAAATGCGCGGACCGCCGGGATGAATCGCCCACGAACCGATCGAATCGACCGAAAGCGATCGTGATGAAAGCCAGGCATCGAGCCGCGGACGAAGATTCCTTCCAATCAACTCGGGTACGCGCGAAGATAACGTCATCTCAAATCCGTGATCGCCGATCCGCCACGACATCGCGTCCTCCGAATCGTCGATCAAAGTCGACCCCGTCGCGATTAAACGATAAACCGGATCGCTCGATCGTCGTACGCGTCCGCCGACCTCCGACCCCTCACGAACGCCCACGAACGCCGCCGAACCGTCGGCGAAGAGAGCGTTCGAGACGATCTTGTTCGCGTCCCAGCCGTATTGATGGTGCAGGCTGCAAAGCTCGACGGCGCAGACGAGCGGACGCGCCGACCGATCGGCTTCGACGAACGCCTTCGCGACCCTCGTCGCATTGATCAACGCATGACAGCCCATAAATCCCACATGAACCCGCGCGACGTCGCGATCTAACTGTAATTGCTTGATCAAGGAGATATCAAACCCGGGGCTGTGAAAACCCGTGCATGAAGCTGTGATCAAATGCGTGATCGTTTTGGGGTCGATGTCGGCCTCGGCGATCGCGGCGCGGCTCGAAGCCGAGGCCATGCCTTGGGCTTCGGCCTCGTATTTTCGCATCCGTTCGCTCGTCGACGGGCTTTGATCGACAAAAAACGATTGACGTTCGGAAAGATCCCCCGTCGAAGCGTTCAACAAAACCGAGCCGCGAGTATCGACGCCCGACCGACGGTAGAGTTCGTCGAACAACCGCTCGTGCTCGGCGGTTTCGCACGAGAAGCGTTTCATGATCGCCGCGGCGTCGGCCCTGCCGATGCGATGCGGCGGAACGGCCGTACCGATACCGGCGATTATCATGTTAGCGTCTTTAATTGGAAATTTGAGGACATACGATCGGACTCGCGTTGATTTTACGAATTATCATATCGGTGATCGCCGGCGCTCGTTCGACGAGTTTCGCGGCGAGAGCCGCGAGCCTCGGTCGCTTCAGCGTGAACGCCAATCCGCGGCAAACGAGGGTCGAGCGACCGATCAGCAGCCGATGCGTTTCGATCCATTCGCGCTCGATTGCGCTCGTCCAACGCTCGATCCCCTCGAGCGCGATCGGGACGACCGCCCCGGCCGAGCTTAGCGCCCAGCCGATCCCCTCGCCCGTAAAAGGTTCAATATATCCCGCTGCGTCTCCGAGTAAAACCAGCCTCCGCGCCGCGACGGGACGCGTCGATCGCGAGAGCGCGACCGTTCCCCGCCATGAGGCGTCGTCGCTCGATTCGATCGCGGGAAATCCCGCCTCGCGAAGGATCGCGGCCGCGGCCCGCGCGGGGGTTTCGCATGTTTTGATAAACGCTTTATCAAACGCCGCCGCGACGTTCAAGCTTCCGTCCTCCACACGAACGAGCCCCACGTATCCATGGCGACCGATCGCCATGTGAATCGTCTGATCGTTATACGCGCTCGATCCCGCTTCGACCACGCGGCCCGCTCCGATCCTCGATCGAGCCGCGATCCGGGTTCGAATGCTCGGTTCGCCTTCAAGGGCGGCGTTTCCCAGCCCCGAAGCCGCCGCGACGACGCGCGCCCGGGTTGGAATCGTTCGTCCGTTTCGTTCGAGCCGAACGCCCCGCGTCGAATGATCGCAGCCTTCGATCGTCGCGTGAGTATCGGGTAAAAAACGCGCTCCCGCGGCGATCGCCGCTTCAACAAGCGCGTTATCGAACCGGGCTCGCGAGATCGCTTTACCCAGCAAGGCATGCCGACGTATCGAACATCCACGAACGCCGAGATGAAAGTGTTCCAATGCGATTCCGCCGATTCGATCGACGAGCGTTCCCAAACCTTCGTCGTTCAACACGGCGAGGGCGCGACGGTTGACGCACGATCCGCAAACTTTGGCTCGCGGGAACGATTTTTTATCGACGAGCAAAACGTTCACTCCGGCGAGCGCGAATCGCCGCGCCGCGAGCGCCCCGGCGGGTCCCGCGCCGACGACGATCGCGTCCCACACGTGTCTTCCCGCCTCGTCGAGGTCGATCGTCGCGGGGGTCATTCTCGGCTCCAGGCGAGGAGGAAACGTTGCGGCCAATGACGCGTGAGGGTCGCTCGGTCAAGCCCTGCGCGGTCGGCGAGGTTTTTCGCCTCGGCGACGGTGAAAGCCGCGGCGACCGAAGCCGGGCCGTCAAAACGGACGACTTTCGAGCGGCTCAAGATTCGGCATCCTAGCAGAGCCAGCGTGTAGCCGAGCCCGCCGCGGATAAGGTCGTTAACGAGAATCAATCGCCGTGTCGCGGTCGCCATCCGGCGCAAGAGCGCAACGGCTTCGTCCTCGTCGAGATGGTGGAGGAAGAGCGAGCACATCACGACATCATACGCTTCCGGAAGCGGGCCACCCAGTGCGTCCAGGACGAAGAAGCGCGCATCGGATCGGTTTGATTCGGCGGATCGCGAAGCGAATTCGATCGCGACGGGGCTGATATCGCAGCCTTCGACTTGGATGTTGAGCCGAGCCCTCGCGGCTCTTTTGGAGAGACGCGTAGCGACGTCTCCCCCTCCGCACGCGATATCGAGCACGCGGATCGGCTCGGGAGATCGTTCGCGAGCGAGCCGAGCGATCGCGGGCCAAACGATCGCGTCGCTCCGGCTCAACACGTTGATCCTGCCGAGCCCTCGAAGCGCCTCGACGTGGAGATCGGCGTCGAGATCGGGCCGATCCATGATCTCGGGCGTTCGCGATCGAACGGAGAGAGCGGTTTTTTTCAGAGAGATCATTGCTCGTGTCGATCCGATTAGATACTTTGGTAGAGATTGTCTATGATTTGACCTAATTATTGCGATCTCATTCAACACATTTTCTCGAGCAGATTGCGGCGATTTGAAGTTGGGATTATTATCGACTCTGTTGGTCTTTTTCGAGATGATACGACTTTGAACTCTAAATCCAGTTCTCGTTCCGATCTAAGTCTATCTCATGATGGAGGATTCAAAAATGGCGAATGGATGATCTTCGGCAAAGTTTCTGAATATTGAGGATTTCCAAATACTCCGCGTCTGATTAGGATAGGTCATCCCTGAGGACAGTTCCTGATGACCTATATCACTCGGGTCGCTCGGATCTTGATTACCCTCATGCACATTTGCGATTAAGAATGGAGATGCATTGATTATTTCGTCGATTGATCCGATGGTACACTTTTCTGCTCAGACTGAGCATTGAGGACTTTATGCCAAGACAGCCTCGATTAACCCAATCGGCCGAAGGCGCAACTGCCGGCTCAAAAATTTCCAAAATCCAATCGGTCGAAGACGTAACTGCCGGCTCAAAAAATCCCGCAACCCAATCGGCCGAAGGCGCAACTGCCGGCTCAAAAATCCGCAAGTTTTACCAGTTATGGAGAGTTTGGGTTATTATTTCATGTATACTATCGACAACATTCTTTTATAAGAAATGGACTAAATATGTGCTTCCCGCAGGAGATGGTTCCGCCTTTGTTAAAATTAAATCCATCTCTCTTAAGCTTTCAACTGCCGGAGCAGATGTAGGACTTCAGGTCGATTTTCAACAAGCGGCCGGTCTCGGGATTGAGGTCAAGGATCTTCTCCATCATGTCGTATCCGATGAGGTTCAATCGGGTCTGCCATCGGGAAACGAACCTGTTTTTGTGGTTTTCAATGCTCGAACACACGCGGTCAACTATTGGAAATTGACCGACAAGGTGAAAATGATTCGCCTTAAGAAAAAAGCGTCTCATGTCACGAAGACTGAAGAGTCCGACGAGATTTATCAAGACGCGTTCGACCCCAAGATCAAAATGGTATCTACGAACGAAGAAGGATCCAGCGAATTTGAAATCAAGGTGATGAACGAGAAACCTCTCCGTGTCGAACTCTGGATCGACGTTCCTTCCACGGATATCGAGATTATCGTGGAGATGAAAGAATGAGTTATTATACGAATTATCAAGTAGAAGAATTTCGGTCTTAACGTATCGGCTCGACATTCGCTCGATCGAGGCGGTCGATCCGATCGATTCAAGATCTCGGATTTCGCAAACTCCACGTTGATAACGAGGACGGCCTTAAATCGGCGCCGCCGCCGGAAATTTCGTTCGAATACAAGCACGGAGCGCAAGCGAGTGCATCGGTTTTTTCAAGACCGTACGCACTCGCTTACTCTTCACACCTGTATTCAAGATTTATTCACATCTGTAGTCTCAATATCGTAGGAGACGGAAACGCGGGACGCTTAAAAGCGTGTGCGAGTGCGTTCTTCCTCTACAGTGATTACAATCATGAAATGATTCGAACACACACTCGCTTGCGCTTCGTGCTTGTATTCCTCTCCAATCCTCCAATGAACGATGCACGGCTCAGAGAGAATCAAGAGGTAACCCGCACCTCACCGGCCGCGCGGTTCCACGCCGAGCAAATGGCGGACGAAGAAATCGCGGCGGCGGCGTTCGGCGTATTTCCCCCCTCCCCCGTGGTCGACTCCCGGAACGACAAGTAAATCAAAATCTTTGTCGGCTTTGATTAAAGCGTTCACCACCTGCATCGTCGAGGCCGGGTCGACGTTGTGATCGAGTTCGCCGACCGTCAATAACAGCTTGCCCGTTAATTTGTGCGCGTTGACGACGTTCGATTGTTCGGCGTAGTGCGGGCCGATCGGCCAACCCATCCATAATTCGTTCCACCAGATTTTGTCCATGCGATTATCGTGACAGCCGCAATCCGACGCGGCGACCTTGTAAAAATCGCCGTGCCACAAAAGAGCGCCGAGCGCGTTTTGTCCTCCCGCCGAGCCTCCGTAGATTCCGACACGGGTTAAATCGAGATACGGGTATTTGGCGGCGGCGGCTTTGAGCCAGAGAATTCGATCGGGAAAGCCCGCGTCGGCGAGGTTTTTGCAGCAGACGTCGTGGAACGCCTTGGAACGGTTCGAGGTTCCCATTCCGTCGATCTGAACGACGATGAAGCCGAGTTCGGCGAGCGATTGCATCGGCAAATACGGAGCGAACCGCTTGGGGACGAACGAACCCTGGGGGCCGGCGTAAATCTGCTCGATCACAGGATATTTATGTGAAGGATCGAAATTGGTGGGACGGATGATCACTCCGTAGATATCGACGATTCCGTCTCGTCCTTTGGAGACGAATCGTTCGGGGACGCGCCACGACGTCGCGAGGAGCGCCGACCAGTCGGCGCGTTCGACCTCGAGCGCGAGCGCGCCGTCGTCGGTTCGGCGGAGTTCGACGACGGGGGGAAGATCGACGCGCGAATAACGATCGAGATAATGGCGACGATCGGGGGAATACGTGATCTCGTGCGTGCCGTCGCCGGGGGTTAGATCGACGAGCCCCGATCCGTCGAACGCGATCCGGCAGTAATGGATGTAATACGGATCCTGGCCGGGTACGAGCCCTCCGGCGCGAAACCAGATTTCGCGTTTCGCCTCGTCGATCTTATCGATTCCGCGGACGATCCATTCGCCCCTGGTGATTTGATTTTTGACGTAACCCGTCGTCCGATCGATGAGATACAAATGATTCCAGCCGTCGCGTTCCGACATCCAGATAATCTCATTCGTATCGTCTAGATAATAAGAAAATTGTTTATGCGCGTAATCGATGAACGTTTTGCTCGTTTCGTCGATCACGGCGCGGGTCGCCCCGGTGCGCGCGTCGACTCCGACCGTGCGGAGAACCTGATGGCCGCGCGCATTGTAAACGAAGGTGAATTCGCCGCCGTCTTTACGAATTCGGATATGATTGATTTCGTATGGGTTTGAGAAGAGCGTATCGGCGATCGGGATTTCTTTTTTCGTCGCGATATCGAAGAGGTGCGGTTTACTGATCGGAACGCGATCGCCCGGTTTGAGGTAATCGTACGAGAGAAGTTTGGGTTGAAGGCGATCGGCGGGGGACGATTGAACGAGGTGAACCTTGCGGTCGTCTCCTTTGGCGGTTCGGATCGCGACGAAGCGCGACGAATCGGGGAACCAATAGACTCCCGATTCGTACGCGTCGGAATCGGTCCCCTCGCTCGAGAGCCTTGTTTCGGCTTTTGATTTTTTGTCGATTAAGAGCACGTTATTATCTTGAATTTTGACGGTCCAGGCGCCGTCGGGGGAATCGGCGTCGCGGGGCGAATCGGGTTGTTCGCGCAAGCTCCTCGGTTCTCGGCCCCGGCCTCGACCCGATTCGGCGGGAAGCTCTGACGACGGATCGGCCGCGGGGAGTTTGTCGCCGATCGCGATCGTATTTTTTGTGCGATCATATTTCCACGCTTTGCCGTCGAATTCGAAGCGGATCGAGCCGTCGTCGTCGCAGACGATGCGATCGAACGGGAGTTTTTCGGGGTCGACCGGCTTGCCCGATTCTTTGGCGAGCGTCCGAGCGAGCGCGAAATGATCGAACGCGGGGGATCGTTCTTTTTTGATCGCGTCGACGACGAGGAATTCTTTCACGCCTCCGGCGAGGTCGACGCGATACCAGAATCGATCGTTTCCCGCGAACCAGTGCGGAATCACGCGGTCGCGATAAACTTTGCCGCGGACGGTTTCGGCGAGCCGATCGGCGCGGTCGTAATCGGCGATCGTCCCCTGCCCTCGCGCCTCGGCTTTGAAGACCGCCGGCGCCGAGATAAATAAACATAATATGATATAAGAATGTAAGCGATTAAGGTTTTCGGCGATTCGGCGGGGCATGTGGTTCGTCCTCGGTTCGTGTTGCGGGAAACGGTTTGTGATCGGTCGATTCGAGGCGGTCGAGGAGTCCCTCGACGATCGTGCGTTGTTCGCGGATGTGCGCCGCGAGAGCGCGGGAGGCGCGGCGGTGATCGCGATCGATCAGGGCGGAGAGGATCTCGGCGTGGCGCTCGGCCATCGCGGCGACGACGCTCGCCTCGGGAGCGGCGTAATCGAACAGCGCCGAATAGAAAGCTCCGTGCTCCTGGAAAAATCGAATGATATAAGCGTTTTCAGACTTTTTAATAATATATTCATGCAGGGAATTATCGATTTTGGGGTCGCGCGATCGGGGGACGTTGCGGGCGAGGATCCGTTCAAGCTCGGGGATTTCGAGCCTCGGAGCGGCGAGTTCGAGCGCCTTGAGTTCGAGGGTTTCGCGTACGACGAGGTAATCGCGCATGTCGGCGACGTCGAAATCGCGCGGTCGCCAGCCTCTCCTTGGGATATGGACGAGCAAACCTCGGCCGCAGAGTCGACCGAACGCGTGGCGGACGACGGTTCGGCCGACGCCGAGGCGGCGCGCCGTCGCCTCTTCGCGGAGGTATTCGCCGTTTCGTCTCAGGCTCGCGGCGATCGCCTCGCCGGCGAGTCGCTCCTCGACGCGGCGCGCGCGGTCGAGCGGCGAATCGATCGGATTTTTGCTTGTTCGCGCGAGGATTTGAGATTTCTTGGATATTTTTGATCGGCGGGGATCGACCGACACGCGGCCGTCGTCGTTACGGACGAGCAATCCCTCGGCTACGAGTTCGTCGATCGCCTGTCGAACGGGTTTATGGCTTACGCCGTAGCGATCGGCGAGCGCCGCGAGGGTGAGCCGGGAGGGGTCGGTTTCGCCGCCGCCGAGACGCTCGGTGAGATCGCGCTTGATGTAATCGCGGAGCGTCGTTCGCATCGGAACCGAACCTCGAATCAAACCGATTGATACGTGAATTTCGCTCGCGCCGGGAGCGTCTTCGGCGGCGGATCGCGTCGATCGACGAGGCGATCCCGCGAGGCGATTGACTTTTCAACCGAATCGATTATTCTTGCCATTGTGTGCAAAGTCAAGAACGTCGCGCCGAGGTTATTCGGTCGGCCTTGAAATCCGATCGACGGGCGCCTCTTGTTAAGAGAATACAAATGAGCAAGCCATTATGGACTGGGGTTTATCCCGCGGTTTCCACCGAGTTCAAGGCGGATCAATCGCTCGACGTCGTCGCGACGATCAAGCATATTTGTGCGATGATCAAGGCGGGGGTGCACGGGGTGATCATGCTCGGGACGGTCGGCGAGAATTGTTCGCTCGAATATGACGAGAAGCTCGAGCTGCTCCGAGAGGTCGTTCGCAGTTTGGAGGGGCGCGTTCCGGTGTTGACGGGGGTCGCCGAATACACGACGGCGCTCGCGTGTCGGTTCGCCGCCGACGCGGCCAAGATCGGCGTCGACGGCCTGATGGTGCTGCCGGCGATGGTTTATAAGTCTGACCCGCATGAGACGATCGCGCATTTTCGAACCGTCGCCAAGGCGACCGATCTGCCGATCATGGTTTACAACAATCCCGTCTCATATTCGGTCGACATCACCCCCGAGATGTTCGTCGAACTCGCCGACGTGAAGACGATTATCTCGATCAAGGAATCTTCGGAGAACGTGCGGAGGATCACCGATTTGCGGAACCTTTGCGGCGATCGCTTTTCGATCTTCTGCGGGGTCGACGATCTCGTTCTTGAAAGCATTTTGCTCGGCGCCGACGGTTGGGTTTCGGGGCTCGTCAACGCGTTCCCGGTCGAGAATCGGCTCCTCTGGGATCTCGCGACCGAAGGTCGTTGGGCCGAGGCTCGCGAGGTGTATCGCTGGTACACCCCCCTGCTCCACCTTGATACTTATGTGAAGCTTGTTCAATACATCAAGCTCGCGAATCAGGAGATGGGCTTCGGTTCAGAGACCGTCCGCGCTCCCAGGCTGCGGCTCGAAGGCGACGAACGCGAACGGATCCTCGCGATCATCCGTAAGGCGAGAGACACGCGTCCCAACCCCGCCAAATTCGGCAAGCGACGATCGTAACCCGCGGTCGACCTTGTTCGGAACGCGAGCACGCGTCGACCGCGAACGACTTGTTTCGAAACGCGAGCTTGCGTTTATGTTGATGGATTTCGAACGAAGCGCGAGCTTTCGTCGAAGCTTTCAACCTGTTTCGAAACGCGAGCTTGCGTTTATGTTGATGGATAACGCACGAAGCGAGATCTTTCGTCGAGGCGGTCGACTTCGATCGGTTTGAAATCAATCGAAGATGTGATGTTATTCTTATGCAAGAGGGCCGGCGGATGAAAACGACGGGTCGGATCGAGGTCGTCGACACGCACACCGAGGGGGAGCCGACCCGGGTGATTCACGCCGGGGGGCCCGATCTGGGAACCGGGAGCATGGCCGATCGGCTCGCGGTGTTTCGAGAAAGGTATGATCACATCAGGACGGCGGTTGTTTGTGAGCCGAGGGGATCGGACGTGATGGTGGGGGCGATCGTGCTCGAACCGGTCGATCGTTCGAACGCCGCGGGGGTGATTTTTTTCAACAACGCGGGATATCTGGGGATGTGCGGTCATGGGACGATCGGCACGGCGATCGCGCTCAGGCATCTGGGACGGATCGGCGCCGGCGAGCATCGTTTGGAGACTCCGGTCGGCGTCGTCTCGATCACGGTCGACGCGGGGGCCAGGGTGACCGTCGACAACGTCGAGAGCAGGCGGACGCTCAAAAACGTTTCGGTCGACGTTCCAGGGATCGGCGGAGTGACGGGAGACGTCGCGTGGGGAGGGAATTGGTTTTTTCTGATTCATGAACATCAAGAATCAATTGAACTAGCAAATGTTGAGCGATTGACCGATTTCGCCTGGCGGGTTCGCAAGGCGCTCGCGGCGGCGGGGATTGCGGGGGACGACGGCGGGGAGATCGATCATATCGAGCTGTTCGCTCCTTCTCGGCGGTCGGGAATCGACGGTAAGAATTTTGTGTTGTGTCCCGGGAAGGCTTATGATCGTTCGCCTTGCGGGACGGGGACGAGCGCCAAGCTCGCGTGTCTCGCGGCCGACGGGAAGCTCGGCGAGGGAGCGATTTGGCGCCAAGAGGGGATCGTCGGCGGCGTGTTCGAGGGTTCGGTGCGGATCGTCGACGGCAAGATTCTGCCTAGAATCAGCGGGACGGCGTACGTGAACGCCGTCGCCTCGATCGTCCTCGATCCCGACGATCCGTTCGTTTATGGAATTAAAGCATGAGTGCATCTTCAGATCATGTGGTCGTGATCGGCGGCGGGGTGATCGGCGCGGCTTGCGCGTATTATCTGGTCGAATCGGGTCGGAGGGTGACGATTATCGACCGGGGCGTTTTCGGCGGAGGGAGTTCGGGGGGAAATTGCGGTTATGTTTGCCCGAGCCATGTGTTGCCGCTCGCCGAGCCCGGAGCGGTCGCTCGAACGATTCAGGCGATGCTGGCGCCCGACTCGCCGTTTTCGATCAAGCCGAGGATCGATCCGGGGCTTTGGATCTGGCTGTTAAAGTTCGCGGCGCGATGCAACCGACAAGACATGCTCGCCGCGGGGCGCGGAGCGCAGCCGTTGCTTGAATCGTCGCTCGAGCTTTATCGCGAGTTGATCGCCGGGGAGTCGCTCGATTGCGAATGGCGGACCGAGGGTCTTTTATATGTTTACAAAGATAAACATGCGATGGAAGAATACGCCGCGACCGATCGGTTGTTGACCGAGGAATTTCACCTTCGGGCGCGGCGGATGGACGGCGACGAGGCGGTCGCTTTCGAGCCGGCTCTCAAGCGAGGGCTCGCGGGGGGTTGGTATTACGAAGACGACGGACACTTGCGCCCAGATAAGCTGATGGCTTCGCTGCGGAAAAAGCTCGAATCGCGCGGGACGAAGGTGATCGAGAACGCCGAGGTTACGGGGTTTCGTCGCCGCGGCGAACGCGCGACCGCGGTCGTTACCCAAAAAGGTGATTACGAAGGCGATTGTTTTGTGGTCGCCGCGGGGGCTTGGACGCCGTTTTTGGGGGAGGAGTTGGGGTGCAGGCCGCCGATTCAGCCCGGCAAGGGTTACAGTATCACGATGAGGAGGCCCGAGCGGTGTCCGGCGCGGCCTTTGATTTTTCCCGAAACGCGGGTCGCGGTCACTCCGTTCGATTCGGGCTATCGGCTCGGTTCGACGATGGAGTTCGCGGGATATGATACTTCAATGAAGCAATCACGCTTGGATTTATTGAAGCGAGGCGCCGAGCCGTATCTTGTCGAGCCTTATCGCGAGCCGATCGAGGAGGAGTGGTACGGCTGGAGGCCGATGACTTACGACGGATTGCCGATCATCGATCGCGCTCCTGCGCTCGACGAGAACGTTTGGATCGCGGCGGGTCACAACATGCTGGGGATTTCGATGGCGCCTGCGACGGGGAGGTTGATCGCCGAGCTGATCGCGGGAGTGAGGCCGTTTATCGACGTCGCTCCGTATCGAGTCGCGCGGTTCGCGTGAAGGTTCGGTCGGCGGCGCCGCCGCGGGATCGGCTCGGCGCGGAGGGCTTGTCCGGTCGGTTCGCGGCCTTTATTCTAGCGGGTCCTAGCCGCGAGCGATCGCGGCGAGGAGCTATCGAATGAATCGAAGCGGGGCGAAAGCGGGGTCGATCGGTCGGTTCGTCGGCCATTATGCCGGCATGTTTACGATTAAACCTTAAAGAATTCGAGATATCGTTATGCCGTTACTTGATCATGCCGAGGCGATGCGAGCGACGGCGGAAGCCGAGGCGAACGGGTCGATTTCGGCTTCGGCCGCGGCGAACGTGCGGCGTTGGCTGGTTGAACCGCCGTTCGCGGCGTATCTTCCGGCGCTTTTGGCGGACATATCCGCGGCGAACTGGAAGGCGCTCGACGACGCGTTCTACGCGGTTCTCGAGTTCGGCACGGGGGGACGGCGGGGTCGAATGCATCCCGTGGGGACGAACGTTCTCAACGAGCGAACGATCGCCGAAAGCGCTCGGGGTCTGGCGGATTATATCAACACACGAAAGGCCGAGGGGGAGGCTCGATCGTGCGTGATCGCGCGCGATACGCGGCATAACTCGCCCGAATTCGCGCGGATGTGCGCCCGCGTGCTCGCCGCCGCGGGCTTCAAGGTTTATTTATTCGACGAACATCGGTCGACCCCGCTCCTTTCGTTCGCGGTTCGATACCTGGGGTGCGACGGCGGGATCATGATCACCGCCTCGCACAATCCTCCTTCCGATAACGGATTTAAATGTTATAATTCGGCAGGCGGTCAGGTGACGCCTCCCGACGATTCGGGAATCATCGAGCGGGTGAAGCTCGCGTCGGACCGGATCATTCCTGAGAAGCCTTTTGATCAGGGGATCGCCGACGGGTCGATCGTTCTGGTTCAAGATGATGTGGATCGCGCTTATATTTCATCGGTGTTGAGCGCGTCGGTGGGAGACGCGCGTGATTTATCGATCGTTTACACGCCGATGCATGGAGTTGGGGAGACTTCGGTCGCGGCTTCGTTGCTCGCGGCGGGTTTTGATCGGTTGAACGTGTTGGCTTCGCAGCGAACTCCCGACGGCGATTTCCCCAACGTTCCCGGGCATGTGTCGAATCCCGAGATTCCCAAGACGCTCGCCGCGGCGATCGCCGAGGCGCGAGCGACGCGGGCGGATCTTGTTTTGGCGAGCGATCCCGACGCCGACCGGATCGGCGTGGGTTTACCGCTGACGCACGACGCGACGGGGGAATGGACGACGCTCGACGGCAATCAGATCGGCGCGCTGCTGGCGGCGTTTGTGATCGAGCGGGTGAAGGCCGCGGGCTCGCTCGATCCGGGATCTCAATACATCGTCACGACGCTCGTGACGTCGCGGATGGCGCGGGCGATCGCGGCGCTCGAGGGGGTTCGCGCCGAAGACGATTTACTGGTCGGCTTCAAGTGGATCTGCCAACGGATCGATCAGGTCGGACCCGAGGGTTTCCTTTTCGGGTTCGAGGAATCGCACGGATACCTGCGAGGAACATATGCTCGCGATAAAGACGCCTCGGTCGCGTCGCTTCTTTTCGCCGAACTCGCCGCCGAGCAAAAACGCCGCGGGCGAACCGTCCTCGAATATCTTGATCAATTATACATGAAGGTTGGCCATTATGGCGAACATTTGATCAATAAAACATTTGAAGGGCGCGAGGGGGCGGGAATCATTCAAAAGTTGATGGCGGCGTTTCGGACGCGACCGCCGCGGGAGGTCGGCGGGCTCGGGGTCGTCGAGGTTCATGATTATAAGACGCATGAGATTCGCTCGCTCGATCCCCGAAAGCCGGCGACGCCTTTACCGCGACCTTCGGGAGATTTGCTGATCTTTCAGCTTGATCAGGCCGACGTTCGGTTCGCGGCGCGTCCTTCGGGGACCGAGCCGAAGATCAAGTTTTACTTGTTTGCGAGGAGCGATATCGTCGGCGGGGATCTCGCCGCGGCGAAGCTGCGAACGAAGGATCGACTTGACCGAATGACCCGGGACATCGAACAATACATCGCCGACGTCGTGAAAACGCCCTAACGGAACGCGACGCGAGCGGAGCGACCTTCCGGTGTCAAAGGACGACCCGACCGAGAACGAGACGGAAACACGCGAACACCTTACGCCCGGCGATCGACCGTCGCGGGTTCGTCGAAGGCGGAACGAGTCGGGCGCGAGCGACGATGCGCGCGATTCGGCGGTCAAGGTCGATACCGCTTGCGTGGCGGAACCGGCGACGATCGAAACTCGGTC
Source organism: Planctomycetota bacterium (assembly GCA_021791715.1). Classification (GTDB taxonomy): domain Bacteria; phylum Planctomycetota; class Planctomycetia; order Isosphaerales; family Isosphaeraceae; genus JAKBCQ01. The sequence goes on from JAJYWB010000068.1 coordinate 21,830, forward strand.
TTCCGAATCGGTTGAAACCGAAGTCTCGGCTTCGGAAAGTTCGATCGAGGTCGCGCCTGTTAAATCCATGGATAATGATGCCGTCGTTGTGACGGCGGCGTCCGCCCAAGCCGATTCCAGGTCGGCTGAGTCGGTTGAGGATCAATCGGAGGGGGCGTCGAATCGATCGGCGGTCGAGACGGGACGATCGGAGGTTGAGTCGAATCAGGCCGAAGCGGGTCCGAAGGCGAAGGTTCGGTCGTTCCCGACGGTTCCCGGCGTCTACTTGATGAAGGACGCGCAGGGACGCGTGATTTATGTGGGGAAGGCGAAGAATCTGAGGGCTCGCGCGTCGTCGTACTTTCAGAAGACCGCGGCGCTCGATCGTCGCGTCGCGGATTGGGTCGACGAGATCGCCGACATCGATTTTCTCGTCGCCGACGGCGAGGTCGACGCGCTTTTGATGGAGGCGCGGCTTGTTAAAGACATTCAGCCCAAGCACAACGTCGATCTGAAAGACGATAAATCGTTCCCATATCTTCAGATAACTACTAATGAGGATTTCCCCCGGGTCAACTTCACGCGCGAGCCGCGCGATCGGGGGGTGAAGCTTTACGGTCCGTTTCCTCGAGCGAAAAGCCTGCGGGGAGCGATCCAGGTTCTTCAGCGTATTTTCAAATTTAGAACATGTTCATTAGATATTGAAGAGGACGATCCGCGTTGGCGTTGGTTTCGGCCTTGTTTGTTGCATTCGATCAATCAGTGCACGGCGCCATGTAATTTGAGCGTCGACCGCGATTCGTACCGCAACGACATTCGCCGGTTGAAGTTGTTTTTGGAGGGGAAGAAGGATGCGGTGATCGAGGAGATGGAGGCCGAGATGAGGGAGTCGAGCCGGTCGCTATTGTTTGAGAAGGCGGCGCGGCTTCGCGATGAGATCAAGGCGTTGCGGAATTTGAGTCTTCGGGGGGATCTTGCCAAGCACGCGCAGCCCGAGGTGTTTTATGTCGATCCCGCTCGCGGGCTCGCGGGTTTGAAGAAGGTTCTTCATCTCGATTCCAAGCCGAGAACGATCGAGGGGGTCGATATCGCCCATCTTGGGGGGACCGAGACGGTCGGTTCGCTGGTGACGTTTATCGACGGTTTGCCTTTCAAGCCGGGGTATCGGCGGTATAAGATCAAGACGGTACCCGGGGTCGACGATTTCGCGTCGATCCGCGAGGTGGTCGATCGGCGAGTAAGGGGGATTCAAGAACGCGACGAACCGATGCCCGACATCATGTTGATCGACGGCGGCAAGGGGCAGCTTTCGGCTGCGCGGAGCGCTCTCGACGCTCTCAAGGTCGTGAATACGACGCTGATCTCGCTCGCCAAGCGCGAGGAGGAGATTTTCGTCGTGGGGCGATCCGAGCCGATCGTGCTTCGTCGACGTTCGTTCGCACTACGACTGTTGCAATATGTTCGCGACGAAGCGCATCGTTTCGCGCAGCATTATCATCATATACTTCGTCGAAAAAGAACTTTCGACGAAGAGACGGAATGATGTTTACAATATTACATTCATATATGGTTAAAGAGCGAGCATGATTCTCGTCACGGCATCGGGGTTGGGTAGGCAATTCGCCGGCGCGCCCGTTTTCAACGATTTGAAGTTCGAGATTCGCGCCGGCGAGCGGATCGGTCTTGTCGGTCCCAACGGCGCGGGGAAGACGACGTTGCTTAAGATCTTGGCTCGCGAGGATCAGGCCGATTACGGATCGCTTTCGATTCGTTCGGGGATCACGGTCGGTTTGTTGCGGCAACAGCCCGATTTTTCGGCCGACGCGACGCTTTTCGAGGTGGCGAGGTCGGGTTTGGGGTCGGTGATCGAGCTTCAGCGTCAGCTTGAGGAGGCCGCGACGGAGCTTGCGGAGGCCGAGGACGAAGCCGATCGCGATCGCGCGTCGAAGCGTTACGACGAGATTCATCATCTGATCGATCATCAGGACGGATACGCGATCGATCATCAGATCGAGCACGTGTTGGGGGGGCTCGGTTTCGACCCGGGCGATTTTCATCGCCGCGCCTCGACGTTTTCGGGGGGGCAGCAATCGCGGATGATGCTCGCCAAGTTGTTGCTTGAGAACCCCGATTTGATGCTGCTCGACGAGCCTTCCAATCACTTGGATATTGAGACAACATCATGGCTTGAAGAGTATCTGACGCGGCGAAACGTCGCGATGGTGATCGTGAGTCACGACCGTTACTTTCTCGACAAGGTCGCGGTGAAGATCTGGGAGCTGCACGACGGCCGAATCACCGCTTATCCCGGCAATTACTCGCGCTACTGGAAGCTCCGCGGCGAACGCGCCAAGGTATTGGAGCGCCAATATGAGAAACAACAAGAGACGATCGCCGATCTTCAAGATTACATACGTAAATATTCCGCGGGTCAGCGCGCCAAGCAGGCGCACGACCGAGAGAAGAAGCTCGCTCGGGTCGAGACGGTCGAGCCGATGCGCGACATCGAGGCGCCCGTGATGGGCTTCGGCGAGGTCGATCGAGCCGGCGACGTCGTGATCGAAACACGAAATATCAGTAAGTCTTATGATAAAAAATTATTTGAAAATTTTAACGTCGCGATCGAGCGAGGTCGGTGCGTCGGGGTTCTCGGTCCCAACGGATCGGGCAAATCGACGCTCATCAAGATATTGATCGGACGGCTCAAGCCCGATTCGGGCGAGGTTCGGCTCGGTCATAAGGTGAAGGTCGGCTATTACGACCAGGGGCTCGAGGTTTTGCCCCCCGAAACTCCCGTCGTCCGAGCCGTCTGGCCCGAGGACGATCCGTCGTGGGTGCAGGAGGACGTCCGCGATTTGCTGGCTCGCTTCGGCCTGAAAGGGGATATCGCGTTCCAGACCGTCGGCAAGCTCTCGGGGGGAGAAAAAGGGAAGGCGGCGCTCGCGCGGTTGGCCGCGACCGGGGCGAACGTACTGGTGATGGATGAGCCGACCAACCATCTTGATATCTGGGCGTGTGATTCTTTGGAACGGTCGATCCGCGAGTTCGAGGGGACGGTTCTCGTCGTCAGCCACGACCGTTACTTCCTCAACCAGGTCGCCGATCGGCTGATCGTCCTGGGGGACGCCGACGGTCGGGGTCGCGTGATCGAAGGTGATTATGATACATATCTTGGTATGACTGCGCGTGAATCGCGGTCGAACGCCGCCGCGGATTCCGACGCCGAAACCGCGAGGCGAGCCGAGGTCTCCGTCGCGAAGACCGCTTCGAACGCGAAACCCGAGAAACGGAAGCGCAAGTTCGCATACCGCAAGCCGGGGGATATCGAGCAAGAAATCGCCGGTCTCGAATCCGAGGTCGAGTCGATCGAGCGGACGCTCGGCACGCCCGCCGCCTGGCGCGATCCGATCGGCGCCCGCGACCTTCAGCTTCGCTACGACGATCTTAAACGCAAACTTGAAAACCTGTACGCTCATTGGGAGGAGGCCGTCGAGCTGAATTCCTAAAAAATATGCACATAAAGTTATTTATTAGGAAATCGATTCGAGTTTATCGGCTCGGTAGATCTCGAACGGGCAAGGAATGAGATAATATTTTGATAGCATAAGTTAATCAGGTTACGGGTCTCATGCATGAATAAACGATTCGATTCGGCGATGAAGGAATTGGTCGATCTTCATCCCGAGGCTTGGGTCTCCTATATTCGGGGTGAAGCCGACGGGAACGCTTCGGGTGATCGATTCCAACGTGTCGACCGTCACGAGCGAGACCGACAAGGTCGTCCTTGACGACGGTCCCGACCCCTATTTAATTCACTTCGAGATGCAATCATTGGTTGATTTAACTCTCCCGAGGCGGCTTTTTCGTTACAACGGATTGCTCGATTTGCGTCATGATTTGCGCGTGCTCGCCGTCGCGGTTTTGTTAAGGCCCGAGGCGGACGCGGAAGAGATCAACGGGGTTTTGGCTCTCGATCTTCCCGATCGAAGTCCGGTCGTCCGATTTTATTATCGGGTCGTTCGAGCGTGGAAGGTCCCGCTCGATTCGATTCTGGGAGGGTATCCGTCGATCCTCCCGCTCGCTCCGTTGTCCGATATTCCCGTCGCCGAAGTTCCCGCGGTCATTCGACTCGTCGACGATCGGCTTAGGACCGAGACGGATTTGAGTTTGGCTGTTAAGATTATGGAGTTGACCCTCGTTCTGGCCGGGTTACGATTAAGCGGCGAGGAAGTTGAAGAAGTTCAAGGGAGTCTTTATACGATGAGCTTGATCACGGAATCCTCTTACGTTCAGCTTCTTTTAAACAAAGGCCGCGAGGAAGGGCTTCAATATGGACAAATTTCCGAGGCTCGGAGGATCCTTCTTCGACTCGCGACCGCTCGGTTTGGGGAACCCGACGAATCGACCCTCCGAACGCTCGAATCGATCGACGACCTCGATCGACTCGAAAGGAGTGTGGATCGAATACTCGCCGCTTCGAGTTGGGTCGAGTTGATCGCCCCCGAATGATCCAGATCGTTTTCGGCGCGCCTTTGGTTCGACCTGATTCAACCCGGTCGACCGAAAGTCATATCAATCAATCTAATAAACAGTATTCACGTGAAGACGAATCGATTTCTTGTCGCGATCCGCCGACTCCGCCGATCGGCCTTCGCGCGGGCCGCTTCGCGGGTTAAAATAAATTAGCTTTTGTTTGATCCGAAACAACGAGGGTTACCGAGGATGTTGGGCGCCGTATTGAACGCCGAGGCGTATCTCGATCGCGTTTGCCGCGAAATCAAACGGCTCGATATGAGCCAGATCGAACGGCTGAGCGAACTGATCGAATCCGCATATCACTCCAACCATTTTGTGTTCATTTGTGGCAATGGCGGTTCGGGGGCGAACGCCTCGCATCTGTGCGAGGATCTGGCGAAGTGCACGCTACGCGATTTTGAGAGTCAGAAGCGGCTGAAGGTGCTTAGCCTCACCGACAACACCGCGGGGATCATGGCCTGGGCGAACGACGAAGGCTACGATCGGATCTTTGTCGAACAGCTCAAGAATTTGGCGTCTCCGGGCGATCTCCTGCTGGCGATTTCGGGGTCGGGGAACAGTCCCAACATCCTCAAGGCGGTCGACTGGGCGAATCAAACGGGGCTTGAAACCGTTGGAATCACGGGATTCGCCGGAGGCAAGCTCAAGTCGCTCGCTCGGCACAACTTTCACGTACCGATCGACGATATGGGAATCGTTGAATCGCTCCATCAGGTTGTTTTTCACTGGATCATCGACGATATCTTCCGCAGGATCTCGGGGCCGATCGCCGCGAAATCCTGATCTTTGACGACGGTTCAACCGCTTTATGCCCTTAAATCAGCATTTGTTCCTCGGCGTCGAGATCGGCGGAACGAAACTTCAGCTCGGTTTGGGAGACCGCGACGGTTCGCTCATCGCTCTCAAACGAGGCGAGGTGCGCGTCGATCAAGGCGCCTCGGGAATCCGCGACCGAATCGGTGAACTCGCCGACGAGTTGTTTAATGATCATAAAATTACTTCTCTCGATCTCGCCGCGATCGGAGTCGGTTTCGGCGGTCCGGTCGACGTCGCCGAAGGTCGAGTGATCGCATCGCATCAGATCGAAGGCTGGACGAATTATCCGCTCGCGGTCTGGTTTCGCGAACGTTTCGGCGTCGATCGGGTTGCGATTCAGAACGACGCCGATACCGCGGCGCTCGCCGAATCGGTTCGGGGGTGCGGAATCGGTCGTTCCCCGGTCGTTTACGTGACGATCGGCAGCGGAGTCGGCGGAGGGCTCGTCGTCGACGGTTCGATTTATCGCGGTAACGGGCTCTGGGCGCTCGAGATCGGACATCTCTTGATCGACGATCCCGATCGCCCCGGAGTTAAGCTCGAACTCGAACAGATCGCGTCGGGCTGGTCGATCGGTCGTTCTGCTCGCGAGATCGTCCGCGGGAGCTTGAACTCAAATGCCGATATCGGAATGCTTTACGAGTTATCAAGTCGTCAAGTCGAGGATATCGATGCTCGGCTTGTCGCACGCGCCGCGAGTTCGGGAGATCCGATCTCGCTCGCGGTGCTCGACCGCGCGCGTCGCGCGTTCGCCGCGGCTCTAGCCGACGTCGTTCTGCTCGTCGCTCCCGAGCGAATCATCCTGGGAGGCGGCGTTTCGTTGATCGGCGAGGATCTTTGGTTCGAGCCGATCCGGAACGAGCTCGATCGACTTTTACCGGCCTCGTTTCGTCGACGATTCGACGTCGTTCCCGCTTCGCTGGGCGAGAACGTCGTCGTCGTCGGAGCGCTCGAATCGGCGAAACGAACGCTTGATCAAGAAGAACGAATGTTTTGACTGAGAACTTGTTCGTTTGTTACGTTCAACTCGCCGCGTCGGTCTTCGCGGCGGGTGTTTGAGTTTTCGCCGCCGGTTTCTTGGCCCCGGTCGATCGAGCGGGCTTCGTTCCCGTTGTGGTCGCGGTGCTCGCCGAGGCGGACGTCGATTTCGCGGTCGTCGTCGCGGGGTTCGCCGTTCCCGAATTGGTCGTGTTCGCCGTAGCCGCGGCCGATTTGCCCCGAGTTCGCTTCCTCGGCTTAAGAGGCGCCTGAGCGGACTGTTGTAAAGCGTTCGCCGATGAATTCGCTTGCGGATTCTTGGCCTGAAGTTCCTTCATCTTCTTCATCTGCGCTTCGTACTGCTTCTGTTGTTTGATCATCTGTTGTTGTTGCTGTTGCATCATCTTTTGCTGTTTTTGCATCATCAACATTTCATACACTTCGGGATTGCCCCCCGCCTGACGGTATTCGGGCGACATCGTGGGGTTGTAAACCGGGCCGTAGGGGGAGATCGCCGAAAAGCCGTTCGATCGGCGAAAGCCGTACTGCGCGTGGGCGACCGTGGGTAACGCCGTTAGAACTACCAATGCGACCAGCCGAGTTACGCGATGCTTCATGGCTTTCCCCCCGTATGGTTGGAACCGGGTTGATCAGGCGGGTGAGTTTGTGATTCGCGCGTGCGACCACCGACTCATTAAACCATACTACGCGTACAAGGTTTCGGGACAATCGAAAAAAAGAGAAATCGTTCCGGTCGAACCCGATCGAAACTCGGCCGGGTCGTCGTAACCTCTTATTCAGAATTGACTTCGGCGTGATCTCGGCTTGAACTCGGCCTTGTCGATCGCGTACTTTTTCAGCTTCGCGCTGATGCTTCGACGCGATAGACCCGCGTCTCTCGCGCAAGGATCGATTCGCCCCTTATGCCGACATAAAACCTGCTTGAGATAATACGACTCGATCCTCGCGATCAAATCCTCGGTAATCGCTTGCAGCGGTTGATTGAGGTCGTATTCGAGCGTCACGCGTCGAGGGTCAACCATGCCGATCGATGGAGGCAAATTCTCGGGTTCGATCGTCGAGCCCGGAGAAGTTACGACCAACAGTTCAACCATATGCTCGAGCTCGCGTATGTTCCCAGGCCACTCATACCCGCGCATCCGCGCGATCGTTTCGGGAGCGAAAGTTTTCGCGGGAAATCCGCGCTCCTGAAGCCGGTCGTTGAAGTGATCAATCAATTTATCAATGTCTTCAATGCGATCCCGTAAGCTCGGAGTCTCGATCTCCACGACCTTGAGCCTGTAATACAGATCCTCGCGAAATCGACCCGCCGCGACGGCTTCCTTCAGGTTCAAATTCGTCGCCGCGAGCACCCGAGCCGATGTCCGAATCGTTTCCGTCCCCCCCACCCGCTCGAACGTCCCCTCCTGAAGCACCCGTAAAAGCTTGGCTTGCATGCCGATCGGCAGATCGCCGATCTCGTCGAGAAAAAGCGTCCCCTCGTGCGCCAGCTCGAACCGCCCCTTCCGGAGCGAATCGGCGCCCGTGAACGCGCCCCGTTCGTGGCCGAATAACTCGCTCTCGAGCAGCGTTTCAGTAAGCGCCGCGCAATTCACCGTGATGAACGTCTCGGGCCGCTTATCGCCGATCGTATGAATCGCCTCGGCGACGAGATCTTTCCCCACCCCCGTCTCACCGGTGATCAGCACCGTGTGCGGAACGCGCGCGGCGCGGGAAATTTGCGTGAAAAGTTCAATCGTCCGCGGGCTTTTACCCACCATACGATGAAACACGTGCCGATCGAACGCCTGGCGATGCAGATCGTGCGCCTCGTCGAGCAAGCGACGATCGTCGAGCGCCTTTTCGACGACGACCTCGAGCCTTCGAAAATCAAGAGGTTTGCTTAAATAATCATAAGCGCCTTCTCTCATCGCCTCGACCGCCGACGCGATCGACGCGATCCCCGTCATCACGATCACCGAGACGGGAAGGCCGCGACGCCTGATCTCATGGATCAAATCCAAGCCGCCGATCCCCGGCGATTGCAAATCGGCGACGACGAGCGAGTATTCTCCCTCGATAATCCGCTCCATCGCGGTCGATCCGTTTCGCTCGACGTCGATCGTCCGGTCGGGTCGCCGCAACGTCTCTTGAATTTGTCGACAGGTCAGCAGGCTTTCATCCACAACGAGAACGCGTCGATCCATGGCGCTTTAATCCCGGTCTAGCGAAGCCGATCGGCTCAATCGATTCGCCTAGGTCTTGATCGACGAACATCCCGACCCACCTGGTCGAATACATCCGCCTCATCGCAAAATGACCGTCCCCTTTCGTCCTGTCAAGTTGTCCGAAAGTCCAGTTCTCACGCATGATACGACGCGCAGACGCAACCGAACCTCGATCCCACCCGGTCGTGACGGGCTAAACGCATCTCAAAACGTTTCTAGGCTCGATCCCGCGACTCGCACTCGGGAACTCGACTTGAATAATTAAATTTTAATATGAATTGGCTTACGATAATCGATTCGGTTGTCGGCCGATCGGCCGGATCGCGGGCGAGCCTTAGCGCGAAACACGCGGATTTTCCGCGGGAAACTTCAGATGCGCATCGAGGAAATCGAACGCTCGCGCGCGAACCGTAGCCGGGAAATCGTGATCGCAATCGGGATGAACCGTCGCGAGTCGATCCTCCGCGTGAAACAGCTTGTAAACCGACGACGCCGCGGCGACGCACTCCCTCGCGCCCGTTACGTCAAAATTCGCGTCATGAAGCGGAGCGTTCGTGAAGAAAGGTCGAGGCGCGAGCGAAGCGATCAATTCGGGAAAATCGAACGGAACCGCGGTCGGATCCAGGCCGAATCGCGACCGAATCCTCGGCATGTATCCCGAGTGCGACCACCCCGCGAGATTCCCCTTCATATACGATGGAAACGCCGTATAACCGCATGAAGATACGATCGCGGCGATTCGAGCGTCGAAGACCGCTGTGAAAATCGCGTGATGCCCCCCCAACGAATGTCCCATCATGCCGATCCGTTTCGAATCGACTTCATTCAGCGATTCCAGATAATCGATTCCGCGCATCGCGTCCCAAATCGCCTTCATCGAGGCGCTCGCGTATCCCAAAGCGTAAGGGTCGACTCGGTGCTCGCCGAAGTTGGGGTAATCGATCGCGAGCACGACATAACCCCGCTCGACCGCCTCTTTACCGTATTGAAGGCTCGTTTTACCCCCCAATCCCACGGGTTCGTCCTTGCCGATCGCAACCGTTTGATGGGCGCACAAAAGCGTGGGGAGCTTCGACGAATCGCTCGCTCGCCTGGGCGTTAACAGCCACGCCGGTACGCGATCACCCGGTTCGGACGCGAAAGTGATCCTTTTTCTCGAATGGGAAAACTCGTCGATCGATTCCTCGACACGCGCCTGAAGCGGCGTTCGACGCTCGCCTCCCGGCAATTCCCCCATCACCTCCTCGACCGCCGATACAATGTGCGCGCGTCGAACGTTCCAATCGGCGATCGTCTCGATCGCGGTCTCTTTGCCGTCGAAGTCGCGAACGACCAACAAATCACGATGATTCGGGTAGGTCGGCGCACGCCGCGCAAGGAACGTCCCCATGTTGGAATCGACCTCAAAAAGCAGCCGAATCGAGCGTCTTGGATTTCGTCGCGTCGGCCGATCGCGTCGAGTTGAAGGAAACCTCGACTTGAAGCCTTTCGGTACGAATGCCGATGATAAGCATTGTATCGATTCCGCGCGTTTTGTCGTGCGGAGCGTTCGCAAGGGACGGAACGTCGGGGGCGCCAAGCCCTTGGCCTTCGGAGAAAGGACACTCTCATGCGTCGACCTCGGCTCGCGTGGGTCGCGGTTTGGCTGATCGGAGCTTCGATCGCAGCCGCCGCCGACTCGCCCAAAATCACCGTCGATCAACTGTTGACGATGTTCAACCCTTCGCAACCGGGGGTCGATTACGACAAGCCGACCGACCCCGCGGCGATCAAAGCGTGCAAGGTCGAGCAGGTGAACGGACCCGACGGAGTCGGCTACGTTTTGCGCGACGGTCAGGGGAAAATCCTCCGTCGTTTCCTCAACACCCGGGGCGAACGTCGGCTCGATCAATGGAGCTATTATCAAGACGGCTTCGAGGTCTTCCGCGACGTCGATTTCAACGACGATCTCGTCGTCGACGAATGCCGCTGGCTTAATTCGGGCGGAACGCGGATCGCCACGGTCGTCAAATCAAAAATCACCGCGTGGAAGCGGATCTCGGCCGAAGAGGCGGCGAAGGTTCTTACGCAAGCGATCGTCGATAACGATTCCGACCTGCTCGAAACCGTAATGGCCAAGCCCGAGGATCTCGCCGCGTTGGGAGTGCCCAAGGCCGAGGTCGATCGCGTCGCCGCGGCGGCTCAGGGACGCAAAGCCAAGCTCGAAGCGCTGGTGAAAAGCCTGAAAGGTTGGAGCAAATCGACCGTTTGGCAACGCTTCGACGGAGCGAATTATCCTCATGTGATCCCCGCCGATTCGCCGAACGGACTGAAGCAAGATATTATCTTATACGAAAACGGCGTGATTTTCGCGGGCTCGCCCGACGGCCAGGGGGATACGACCGCGATTTCGTACCTTCAAACCGGCGAACTCGTTCAGTTCGGTCCGGTCTGGAAGTTCGTCGATCTTCCCCGCGCGGTCGATCCCCAAAAGCCGGGTTTCGCAACCGCCGCCAATTCGGGAGTCCGAGCCGCGATCGCGCGAGTCGATTCCGCCGGAGTCGTCGCGGGGGGATCTCCCGAGGTCGAAGCCGCCAAAAAAGAACTCGCCGATTACGACGCCAAAATGGCCGAGATCGTCTCCAGCGGCGATAAACGAGAACTCGCAAATTATCATGTTAACCGGATCAAGCTCTTGCGCAATCTTGTGAAGGTTAGCGAATCTCCCGAAGACGTTTTGACGACGAACAAGCAAATCGCCGACGGTCTCGCCGCGGCGTACCAGACGGGGCGATATCCCGAGGGAGTTAAACTCCTCGATACGCTCGTTTCCGAGGGGGGAAAAATCGCTTCGTACGCGGCTTATCGAAAAATCATCGCCGAATACACTTCGCGATCCGACGATCCCGCGGGGGATCTCGTCCCGGCGCAAAAGAAGCTGATCGCCGATCTCGCCAAATTCCTCGCGGCTTATCCCGATTGCGACGAGGCGCCCGACGCGCTCCTTCAACTCGCCGGAATCAACGAATTCAACGCCGACGACGAAGAAGCCCGCAAGTATTATTCCGAGCTCGCGCACAAATATCCCAAATCCGAGCCCGGTAAGAAGGCCGCCGGAGCCCTCACACGCTTCGATCTCGTCGGCAAGCCGCTCGATCTCAAAGGAACGGGGCTCGACGGACGTCCCTTGGCGCTCTCGCGCTTCGCGGGAAAGACCGTCCTCGTCCTCTTCTGGGCGAGTTGGGCCGATCCCGTCCGACGCGAGCTTCCCGAACTCGAACGCATCCATCAAAAATTCCGCGCCCAGGGATTTGAGATCGTCGGCGTGAATCTTGACGGCGAAAAGACGGCGCTCGAACAGTTCCTCAAAGAACACCCCGTTTCGTGGCCTCAAATTTACGAACCGGGGGGCATGGAAAGCAGACTCGCCGATCAGTTCGGCATCATCTCGCTCCCGACGATGATCCTCGTCGACGCCCAGGGGAAAGTCGTCAACCGCAACATCCGCATGGCCGCGGACCTCGAAAAACAGCTCTCAAAACTGTTTGAATCGAAAGCGGTCTCGGCCAAGCTCGGCGTTAATCGACGCGATTGATTTTAGAACGTCATGTTAAAGGTGATCATCAACTCGCTCGTCGTGTTTTAACATACCGACAATCCCGAACGAGTCGTCGCGATCGACGGCTCGTTCTTTTTTTATCCGATCGTGATCTCGATCGCCTCGCCTCGAAGCGACGATTTTTTTGACGACTCGGACGAATCGAGAACCCTCGGTCGACGATTCGATCGATCGGTCGACGCGAGGGCCGAAACTCCCGGATGAGGAGGGGACGTCGCACGCGCCGCCGCTTCCGTGTCGGAGCGTGCGACGAGCCCCCCGCTCTTCCAATCCGACGATCGAATTGTCAAAGAACGTCCCCCGCCGAACAAACGTCGGCAAGGTTGATCGCGCTACGCCCGCTTCGACATCGATCGCCGAAACCGGGATTCTTTCAGTTACAATATAAACTCAAGCAATTATTCTTTTTGATGTTTTTGTGGAGATACCGGAATCGGTGCGGGCCGAACGATGATGTTTGGAATCGCTTGGAATTGGGCGGGAGGGAACATCGTAACGGTCGTTCCCGACGCGTTTCGATCGCGCGTCACGATTCCGTTCGGCGTCGACTCGCTGACGAAATAACCGTTTAAACCGGTTTTTGTTTGAGGAGCAACGTTCGGGATCGGCGGAACGATACGATCCGTCGCGTTTATACGGGAAGTCGAATCCGCATGTAAGTCGGCGTTTGGTTCGTCGGGTCGTCGAGGCGAGGAGTCGTTCCGTTCACATGAGCCCTTGCTTTGATCGTCTTCATTAAGACGAATGATGTTTTGTTCTAAGGAAGCGGGATTCGAGGTTGAACGATCGGCTCGGTCGGCGCCTCTCCCTCCCGGGATCGACATATCGGCGCAGTCGCTCTTTCGGGAGGGCGAACTGTCCCGGGAGGGCGAACCTCCTGGTGAGCCGTCTTTTATTTGTTGATTTTGACACACTCCGTCTCGGTCGGCGCCTCTCCC
>JAJYWB010000069.1 GCA_021791715.1 Planctomycetota bacterium
GCTGCGAAACGCGTGAGGGAGCGTCGGTTATTGCCCGATCAACCGACGGTTCAGACGATCATCAAATACGAGTCGCATCTCGATCGATGCCTGGCGCGGACGATGACCGAGCTGCGTCGGCTGCAAAAAGAACGAAGGCAAGGATTGCGCCCGGTTGATGAATTCGGAGAAAACCCTTCGAGCCGGGCGATCTTCCGGGAGGGCGAACCGCCGTGTGAGCCCTTTTTCACGAATTCGAATCGTCAATCATCGGCTCAATCGGCGCATCATGATCCTGAAGAAAGCATTTCGGGTCGGGCGATTTTGCGGGAGGGCGAACCGCCGTGTGAGCCCTTATTCACGAATACGAATCCTCAATCATCGTCTCGATCGGCCCCTCGCCGATCCGTGAAAGACATGCCGGTATCGAAGGATCTTAATGGGAGGGCGAACCTCCCGGTGAGCCGTCTTAACGACGTCGATCAAGAAACAGACGATCCTCGGATCGTCACGGCTTGTATCCCTCACGATTCTTATAACAAAGGGAATCCGTTGCACCAGGAGGTTTTTCATCCCGTTTCGGGTTTGATCGAGCAAAATTCAAATGCCTTGAGAAACGACTCATCACGTTCGCCCTCGCAGGCGAGCTCGATTTCGCAACAATCGAACACTTACGAAAATGGCTCACCTGGAGGTTCGCCCTCCCATAAGATTCAGCCCTCCCAGATCGGTTCGCCCTCGCAGGCGAGTTCGATTTCGCAACAATCGAACATTTACGAAAATGGCTCACCTGGAGGTTCGCCCTCCCATTTCGGTTCGCCCTCCCATGAGATACCGCCCTCCCGGACGGCGCGTATTCGCGATCAAGAGCCGAACTCTCAAGAAACCGCGGTCGCGACCGTCGGCGGTCGCTCCGATCCGATCTCGCTCGAATCACACGTTCATCAGAGGGAATAATCGAATCATAAACCGGTAATCTTCGTCACCTTCCGATAACGGCCGATCGTGCGGGCCGAATCGGCGTAACGCGCAAGCCCGGGCGACCGTGAGATCGGGCCGGGACGCTCTTTGACATCCCGCACGTTTGATCAGGCGAGCGGGGACGTCGTCGCGAAGTTCGAAAATCGCAAACCTCGAACTCCCGAACGCGTCCCCCTCGCCGGGAGTTTCGCTCCGCGCTCGGCGTTTCCCTATAAAATCGTGTCACGAAGGTATCTCGGAGATTCGAGATCGACCAAAGAATGATTCCTCTCAAATTCATATCTCGAAACACTATGACGACATACGGAAGATCTCTTCGTCTTTACCTCGAAAACTCGGTGAAACTCGAAGAACATCGACCGCGAGAAACCGATTCATGCTCAACGACATCGCACTCGATTCCAGAACCGGCCGAATGAGAACCGAACGCCGTTCGGGATTGACGGATCGCGGGGTCCGTCGTACTTTACGCCGCGCTTTTCGAACGCGACCGGAAGGGCATGGAAGCCCCGAGCGAGCGCTCCGCGCGGCGTCGAACGCCCGAGGGACGGATCCCGTGGATCGCATTCATATACTGGTACTCAATTACAACGGCAAGGAACTCCTCGCCGAATGTTTGCCTTCGATCGTCGTCGCGGCGAAACGTTCGCGCCGAGAGTGCGTCGTCTCGGTCGTCGATAACGGTTCAACCGACGATTCGCTCGCGTTTCTCGCGCATTTCATGTCCGATGTCGGCGTGATTCGCTCTGAAAATCTGGGCCTCGCTTCGTTCAACGCGATTTCGATTCAATCGACCGATCGCACGCTGATTCTCCTGAACAACGATATCAGGCTCGCCGAGAACGCGATCGACCCGCTCGTCGACGCTCTGGAAAAACACCCCGACGCCCTCTTCGCCGCCCCGCTTTGCTGGAACCGCGAGGGGACGGTTTATGAGGGGATGAGAACGCGCGTGCGAAGCCGATTCGGCCTCGTTCAAGGAATGTGTCGCGTTCCAGGATACGAAACGTCGATCCATCAGGCCGATTTAACGGCGTCGGCGGGGCCCGTGCTCGCGGTAAACCGCGCCAAATTCGTCGCGCTCGGCGGCTACGATCCGCTCTATTTTCCGGGCAGAATCGAAGATCTCGACCTCGGCTACAGGGCTTGGCTCGCGGGAGCTCGCGGCTATTACGTTCCCGAATCGGTCGCGTTTCATCACGGTTTCGCCACGTTCGAAAAAACGTTCGGTTCCGCGGGATGCGAAAAGTTGGCGATCCGTAACACGTTCTTATTCGTTTGGAAGAATCTTCGCGGAGCGCGATTGATCGCTCATGCGTTCTGGACGCCGATTCGCCTTGGGTACGCGATCGCGACGGGGCGGAGGGCGTTCGTCGCGGGATTTTTCGAGGCGCTGGGCCGATTTCGGCAAGCGATCGACGCGCGGCGCGGCGTTCGAGATCGGTTCGGAGCGGCGTGGGGCGAGAATCAAGAGGCCTTTTTCGCGAGGTTCCGCTGGTGAAGAAACCGACCGACCGCCGCAGGCCGATCGTCATCGACGCGCGAGACGCGTTCAAGTCTCCCCACGCGCCGCATCGCCGCGTGCTCGACGAGCAGCTCGAGCTCACCAGGTCGATCGATCGCAAGGCGTCGCGGCGGATCGTCGTCGAAGAAAAAGAACGCGACGACGTTGAGAAATACGTGAGCGACAATCGATTGATCATTCCGATCTCGACCGCGGCGCCCGAGCCCGACGCGTTCGTCGTCAAAATCGATCGGCTTTACGATAAACAACGGCTCCGCAAGGCGTGGCGTGAGGGCGCCGACGCCGAACGAGCCGTGCTTTGGCGGCTCGACTCGGCCGAACGGATCGACGCCGCCGAACGCGAATTGATTCATCGAACATTATATCAACCGATCGGCAAATACTGGGCTTTCGGGCCCGCGAAGGCTCTCGCCGAGGCGCTCGCGCCGACGATCGTTCGACCCAACGCGGTGACGATCGCCGCGGCGGGATCGGTTCTCTCGGCGTCGTCTTTGATCGCGTTCGCCGGAAGCGCTCCACTCGTTCGGGCGTCGTCGGCGATTCTCCTCGCGATCGGCCTGATTCTAGACACCGCGGACGGTCGGCTCGCTCGTCTGCAGGGGACTGCGAGCGAATTCGGCCGATTCCTCGACGCGATGCTCGACGAATTTTGCGATCTCACGCTCCATCTCGCGATCGCGTGGTCGCTTTTCGCGCGCGATCACAGGCCGATCTGGCTCGTTTTGGGAGCTTGTTACGCTATCGGCAAGTATTTGTTTATGTTTGCGTCGAGGCTCGCCGACGAGCGATCCGAGCGATTGAAAAACAGCGAAAAGCGCGAAGAGACGTGCGGCGGCGCCGATCGTGATCAAAGCGAAAGCGTGAGCGATGCGAGCGAAGCGAGCTTGTGGAAGAACGTCGTGCGGCTCGCGGGCCACGCCGACGTGCGCTGGCATATCTGGATTTTTCTCGCGGCGATCGGCGGGCTTGGAATTGAACTCGTCGTTTACACGCTCTATTACCCGGTTCGATGCTTGGCGGGGGCGATCCGCAGGGAGGGAGCGAAGCCGTGATCGAGCCCGAGGAACCAAAAACGAATCGAGTGAAGATATCGGTGTTGATCATTGCCAAAAACGCCGGCATGTTATTGCGCGAATGCGTTCAATCGGTTCGGTGGGCGCACGAGGTCGTCGTGATCGTCGACGATTCGAGCGACGACGACACCGAGGCGGTCGCTCGCGAAATCGCCGACCGGATCGTGGTGAGGAAATTCGACGACTTCGCGTCGCAGCGCAACGCGGCGCTCGAATTGGCGAGCGGCGATTGGGTGTTCGCGATCGATTGCGACGAACGCGCGACCGCCGAACTCGCCGCCGAGATCCGTTCGGTAACGACCGGCGATCATTCGAGCGTTACGCAGGATCATACGAATGGGATCGTGAATTATAACGGTTATCGAATACCGATTCAAAGCGTGATCCTCGGCAGAGGGTTCGGTTATTCGGGAACGCAATGCGACCTGCCGTTGCGTCTGTTTCGCCGCGATCAAGGACGATGGACGGGGAAGGTGCACGAAACCGTGGCGATCGAGGGACCGATCGGAACGCTCAAAAACGCGATCCGTCACCAAACGATCCCCGATATGCGGACGTTTTTGGATAAGTTGAATCATTATACGACGCTCGAGGCGAAGGCGAGGTTCGCCGCCGGGCACCGGCCGAGCGGAATCGAGCTCGCCCTCCGACCCGTTTGGACGTTCCTGAAGCTTTATTTGTTGAAGCAAGGATTTCGCGACGGAACCGAGGGGTTCGTCTTCTGCGCGATGTCGGGGGTCTCGGTCGCGGCGAGGCACTGGAAGCATCGCGAGCTGGCGCGATCGGGGGGCTCGACATGACGCGTGTCGTGGAGTTCGAGGCCGCGGTCGCTCGGAGGTTCGACGATCTGGCCGATCGGTTTAAGAGCGAGGTCGCGATCGACGATCCTCGGTATCGAGCCGTGCTCGATCGGATCGGTCCGCCGCGCGGGCTTCGGATTTTGGATTTGGGATGCGGCAAGGGGCGTTTCGCGCGTCGGCTCGTCGATCAAGGCGCCGGGGTGTTCGGACTCGACGCGTCGTTGCGGATGATCGCCGAGGCGAACGGAATCGAGCGAGTCCTCGCCTCGGCTTCTCGACCGCCGTTTCGGTCGGGCTCGTTCGATGCGATCGTCGCGATTGAATCGTTTGAACATATCGCTCGACTGGAACATGCGATCGATGAATGCGCACGGTTGCTGGCGCGAGCGGGTGTTTTGATTATTATTGATAAGAATATTTTCTCGATGAATCTGAAACGTCCTTGGCTGCCGAACGCGGTCGTGAACGCGATCGATCGGCGTCGCGGGCTGGCGATGTATCCCGCGGGATATCCCGCGAGCGAACGCTGGTTCAATCCCGCCGGGCTCGATCGATTATTGGCTCGGCGATTCGAGCGAACGAGCTTTGAAAGTTTGCTTTCGCATGACGAACGCGAACGCTTTCCTTTCGAGCGATTTCCCTCGACGAGGCTGATGTACGTTTGGACGGCCGAAAGGCCGAGGGGAGGGGGGCGAACGTGAGAAACGATCGCGAACTTCCCGAGCTGCCGCTTCTTTTATGGAGAACGCCGCCGGGTCTGGAATTGATCCTGGCGCAAGAGGGGATCGCGTACGAGCGCGTGACCGAGACGAATCCGTTCGCGTTCCTCCGCGGTCGGTTCGTTCTTCACGACGGTCGTCGCGGATCGGCTTCATCTTTGCGATCGATCATAGGATCGCGTCATACGCTAATCGATATTGACATGTTAAGGAAAGGAAGGCTCGTCGATCCGTTCGCGGCTTTGATCGATCGTAAAGGGGCTTCGGTTCGGCGGAGGATCGGCGGGGTCGACGTGACCGAACGCGTTTCAAGGCGCTCGAAGGCTTCGATTCGTCGAGGAGTTCTCGAAGCGATCCGCGAGCACGTGAAGGCCGGCGAAGGCGTGTGGGCTCGGATCGCGGCTTATCCCCACCCTTATCGATCGGCGTTTAATTTTCGAATCGACATGGACGAGCCGAATCCCGACGATTACTTCGCTTTCGCGCGAAGTCGAAAGCCGATCGAAGAATGCACGACTTATTTTGTGAGCACAAACGCATACGGAGATCAGAAAAACACGCTGGCGGATCTGGCGGGGCGCGACGCGCAATCGCACGGTCATTATCATCACGTTTATCGCGACGAGGAGGCGAATCGGCGGAATCTCGTTCGAGCTCATGAAATATTAACCGCGGCGGGGATTCGCGTGTCGGCGTTCGCCGCGCCGCACGGCCGCTGGAACGAAGGCCTCGGGCGAGTGATCGAGGATTTAGGTTATCTGTATTCGTCTGAATTTCAACTCGGATACGACGATTTTCCATTTTATCCGTATTACGACGGTCGATTTTCGACGGTGTTGCAGGTACCGATTCATCCGATCTGCGAGGGGCTTTTTTTTGACGCGGGGGTGAAATCTCCGGAACGAATCGTGATCGATCATTTTCGTTCGGTCTTGCGAGCTCGGATCGACGCGTGCGAGCCTGCTTTTTTATATGGTCATCCCGAGCGTCGATTGGCGCGGATGCCGGAGCTTCCTCGGGCGTTGGCCGAGGCTCTTCAAGGCGAATCGCTCGTCTGGCGAACGACGACGACCGAGTTCGCGACCTGGTGGCGAAGTCGAAACGCTCTCAAGTGGTCGCTCATTCGGTTGGAAACGGGAGCTTATGAGATTCGATTCGATACATGGGATTCATCTTATCCGATTGGAATCGAGATCGTTCGAGGCGAGCACGCGGCGCGCGTGCCGATCGCGAATCGGCGCACCTCGCTGAGGCTTGATCGCCTCGCTTACGAACGCCGAGTCCGCCGCTCGGATTCACCCAAACCCGTCGTCGTCCGCGGACCGATCGGCCTGAAGGCTGTCGTTCGCGCCGCGCTCGATTGGGAAACCGTGACTCCGATCGACGAGATCCCCGCGCGATCGCTCACGGGATTCGTCAAAAAAAATCTCCGGAAACGCGCCCAAAAAGCTAAAGAGATCAAAGGTTAAGGATTATACTAAGTGCATAAGTTAATGGAAATACGATCTCGGGAGGTAGGGCGATCCGTTGCTCAAGGCGCTGGGCGATCGACCGCGCGAACGTGGATCGACGATCGATCGTCGCGCGAAGCGAAAGCGGGATCGATCGTGTTTCACGCGGGGGGATCTTCATTCGACGCGATCGGCGGAGGCGAATATCAGCTCGTTCAAACGGGTCGAGGGCTCGAGAAGCTCGGGTTCGAAGTCGCTCTCTGGAATCGACCGATCGATCGAGACGCGTCGGATCGAATCAAAAACGTCCGGCTCGTTCATCTGTTTGGAATGTCGCGAAGCGGGCTCGAATTCGCACGCCTGGCCGAACGAGCGGGCGTTCCCGTCGTCCTTTCGCCGATCTGCTGGGTCGAGCCGCGAGCGATGACAACCGATCCAATATATCTTCAATATTTAAAAGTAAAATGGGGTTTGCGAAGAATCTTTCCAAAACTTCCCGCGATGCGCCGCGACATGCTGCGAATCGCCGACGCGATCTTGCCCAATACGAACGCGGAACGCGATCAATTGGTTAAGCTATTCGGCGCCGATCGATCGCGTACCGCGGTCGTTCCCAACGGAGTCGAGCTCCGATTCGCCTCGGCCGATCCCGCGCTTTTCCGCTCGATTTACGGAGAAGAGCCGTTCGTCTTGTTCGTCGGACGAATCGAACCGCGAAAGAACTTGCATCGTTTGATTCGGGCTTGTCGCAAGCTCGCGGCGCCTCTCGTCGTGATCGGCGCGGCGCCGCGCGGACGCGAGGGTTATGAGGCGGAATGTCGAAGGCTCGCGGCGGGGCGTGCGACATGGCTGGGGGAGATTGGGCACGACGATCCGCTGTTAGAATCGGCTTACGCCGCGGCTCAAGTCACGGCGGCGCCGAGCTGGTTCGAGACTCCCGGATTGGCGGCTCTCGAGGGGGGGATCGCGGGATCGGCGGTCGTCGTGACGCGAAACGGCGGAACGAGCGAGTATTTCGGCGAACATGCCGAATATGTCGATCCAGGCTCGATGAAATCGATCGAGTCGGCGATCGGTCGAGCTTTCCGCGAGGGGGCGGATCGGGCTCTCGCTTCGAGGATCGCCTCGCGTTTCACGTGGGAAATCGCGGTCGAACGAACGAGGGAGGCGTATGAACGCACGGCGTAACGCTTATCCGACTCCGGTTCGGCTTGGGCGATACCGCTACAGCAAGCTGCGGTGGCGCGTTCTCGTCGGCGTATTGGACGCGATCGGCTCGGTGCTGACCGCGCCGTATCGCAAGTTCAAGAAGCCGGGTCGCGTCGTCGATCCGCGTCGGATCGTCGTCGTTCAGCTTGATCATTTAGGAGACGCCGTATTATCAAGTCCTTTGTTTCCACGTTTGAAGCAAATATATCCCGAAGCGGTGATCGACGTCGTCGCGTCGCCGAGCAATCACGCGGTGTTCGAGGCCGATCCGCACGTTCGACGCGTGCACATCGCGGCGAAGAACTGGTTCGAAAGGCGTCGCGGAGGTTGGGCGCTGGGGTCGGCGGTGTGGAATTTGGGTCGAAAATTACGTTCATATCGGTATGATTTAGGAATCGACGTTCGCGGCGACGTTTTGACGGTTTTAACGTTGGCGATCGCGGGGATTCCAAGAAGGCTGGGATGGGCGATGGGGGGAGGGGGGTTTCTCCTCACCGATATCGCCGAATGGGTTCCGGGTCGGCACGAGGCGAGAGCGCGAATGGCGCTGTTGAGCGTGCTTGATGGCGATCGATCGCCTTCCGAGCGCGGCCGACCGAGCGGCGAGTCGATCAAGATGCTTGTTCACGTAAGCGATCGTGATCGTGCAAGAATTAAGCGACGATTGATTCTCGCCTGGGAGGGGGACGCGGAATCAATACCATCAAATGATATTGTTTATAGTGATTCATTAATAGAAAAGTCCGACGAGAGAGTCGGAGCCGAATCGCCTTCGGCGCCGGGTTCGGGCGCCGTTAAGAAGCGAGCGCGGGGAGCCGGGAAGCTGCTCGTCGCGCATCTGGGAGCGGGCACCGGGGCGAAGCGATGGCCGATCGAGCATTGGCGGGAGCTGATCGGTCGATTCCTCGAAGACGGTTGGCGAGTCGCGATCGTCGGCGGAGCGACCGAACTCGAGGGGGGTGTTTCACTCGATCCTCATCCTTCGCTGATCGATTGGACCGCGACCTTGACTCCGTCTGAAACGACGGCGCTGTTGGAATTGGCCGATTTGTTTATCGGGTCGGATTCGGGGCCGGCGCATCTCGCCGCGGCGGCGGGAGTCGTCTCGGTGATTCTCTTCAGCGGTACGAATCGCGCGAGCCAATGGCGGCCTTGGTCGCGGAAGTCGCTCGTGCTTCGTCGGCCCACGCCGTGCGGGCCTTGTCATCAAAAAAACTGCCCTATATTTAATCATCCTTGCATGTCTTTTATAAGTCCCGATCGCGTCTATCGCGCGGCTTATCGCTGGTCGGCGAGAATTCGAGATACGGAGTCGTCTCATGTCTCAATTGGTTGAAGAATTGGCGTCGGTTCGGGAGGAATGGGCCGACGAGGTTCCGGACGAGGCGGAGGACCCGCCGCGAGCCGCCCCCGAAGCGGCGGGTTTCGATTGGCGGGGAACGATCACGTTCGCGTGGGCGCTTTTATGTGCGATTCTATATGCGAGAATGACGTGGGAACGCAAGGGGCCGAGCGGAACGGCTCGAGCGAGAACGAGTTCACCCTCGGTCCGCGTCGTCGACCGTGTCCTCCGAGCGTCTCGTCCAAACAATCCGGTCGATTCCGTCCCCGCGTCTGACGGCGCCGCGGGCGAGAGCCGCGGCCTCGAAAATTGGGCGGAGCCGTAAGGACTTATCGAACGAATCGGCCGACGCGTGGAAATCGCCGATCGCGAGCGCCGCGACTCCCCGCGCGTACCATAAATCGGGATCACGAGGATAAGCCTTCGTCGGCCGATCGACGAGCGTCCAAGCCTCGGCGCCTCGTTCCAAAACGCACAAGGCGAGGGCTTTGTTGATCAGCGCGGGAAGGCTTTGGCGATTGATCTTAAGAGCGACGTCGGCGGCCTGAATCGCCTTCTCGAATCGTCCCAGATCCCCCATGCAAGCCGCCATGTTGAACCATGCTGGAACATATTTAGATGCACTTGCAATCGCGTCCTCGTAGCACGATTTTTCTTCGAGGTGGCGTCCCAGGGTTCCCAGTGAGATTCCTTTATTGGTGAGATCCCAGGCGTCGAGTTCGGATTCGCGCGGGACCGGGACTCTGCGGCGGGCGATCTCCCAAAGGCACTCGGCGAGGTCGCGGCGTAAATCGGCGAAGCTCGGATACCGTTTGGAGGGGGTTTTTTCGAGGCAACGATGCGCGATCGCGTCGATTCGGGCGGCGTGGCGCGCGTATTTTTTGGAAATCGCGGGGACGAGAGAAGGGGGCGGGAGAGTCATATGTTGGCGGCAAAGAGTTTTGATTTTTTTGCCGCGAAACGGTCTTTCTCCCGCGATCATCTCGAAGAAGACGACCCCGAAACCGTACATATCGGCGCGAAAGTCGACCGATTTGGCGTCGACGAATTGCTCGGGGGCCATATAAGGGCCCGTGCCGAGCGCCGCGTTCGGCTTGGTGAATCCCGTCGGCGCCTCGACGTTCATGTTCAATTCCGCCGAGGAATCGTCGGCGGGGGAGGGAGGGTTGAATCCCGAATCGTCGGCGAGCGGTATCTCGAGCGCCGAGCGAACCGCCTCTTTGGGGAAAATCATCGTCGACGCGGAACCTCCGGCGGGTTCGCTCTTCCCTCGATCGCGGCGAGTCGATCCCGCCGAATAAGGCTCGCGTTCGAGTTCGGCGGCGAAGCTCGTCGGTATCTCGCTCGTATCCGAGTCAGAATAAATAATCATGTGAGGGCCCGACACTTCGGAGAGCGGAATCGCCCCGCCGAAAAAGTCGAACCCGCCCCCCTCGTCGTGGATTTTGGCGAGGCCGAAATCGGTGATCTTGAGGGTTCCGCCTTCTGTAATCAACAAGTTTTCAGGTTTAATATCGCGATGGCAATGCAACCCTTTTTGCAATGAATATTCCATACCCGAGCAAAATTGGATCGCGAACCGGAGCGCGGCGATCAAATCGAGCCGCGGCGTGCCGATCCAGTGGCGCAGGTCGCCTCCCGTGACGAGTTCGAGAAAAACGTGCGGGTGCGAGTCGATCTCCTGAACCGAATACGCGCGGACGACGTTGGGATGACGGTCGAGCTTGATCCAGGTGCGACATTCGTTGACGAACCGCTCGCTGTATCTAGGATCGGTGTAATATTGCTCGCGCAAAGCCTTGATCGCCATCACCTTCGGACCCGTCGTCGCCTGATGATCGTAAACGACGTGGATGTCTCCCATCCCCCCCGAGATGATGTCGAAGATCTCGTACCGATCGGCGATCCAATCTCCTATGAGTCTTGGGTTGTTCATACCGGAAACCCCCCGGACGGCCGTCTTCGGCCCGTCGCCTCGCGCGATATAAATCAATGTTAACCCCGAACGTCCGCCCTCGACAACCCCCTTTCCATCACGTTATTAATGGATTATATTACCCGTTAAGCATAACTTATAACACGAAGCCGGTGGTCGTCGCGTTCCATATTGAACGACCGATCGCCTTCATCTGATATTCCTATGTTTTAACGCTCTCCCGGAGTTCGTCGCGTCGATTTCGTATCGGATCGACCGTGCGGGTTCTCGGAAACGACGCTCGTTTGATCCGATTCGGCCGACGATTTCTCGATCGTGAATAAATCGCGAAGCGTCCCGGTCGCGTCGAACGATCGATAGCGCAGCCGTCGACTTCCGTCGAGATCGATCACCTGATAGGTCGACCGATGCGTGAACGCGGCCGCGGCGACGCCTCGCACGTTTTGATCATAATATTTATCCCCCGAAACCGAGACGACGTAAACCGTCCCTTCGGTCGCCCGATTCGGCTCGTCTCGACGCACGACCCCGTTACGAATCGGATACGTGCGGAGATACGCGTGATCATGCCCCTGCAACACAAGATCGACCCCGCGACGATCGAACATGGGCGTCCACGCCCTCTCAAGCGGCGGGTTCTCACGGCTCGGGTGAGACGCGTGAACCGGATGATGAAACATCACAATCTTCCAGCGGGCGCGAGTTCGTGCGAGTTCTTGATCGAGCCATTCGGCCTGCACGCGAGCCGAATCGGCGTCGTAAAGCGCCCGGGTGCTGTCGAGTACGGCCAGAAACGCCCCGGCGTATTCGACGGCATACACTAAATAGGCGTCGATTCCCTTCGGACCGTTCTCCGGAGGTCGAAAAAACGAGCGGTACAACCGAGGCCCTTCGTCTAAATATTCGTGATTTCCCACGCACGGCAAGAGCGGAAGTCGATCAAAAACCGCCGCGCCGCGGAGGAAAAAATGATCCCAATTGGTTCGCTCGTTGCCGCGATCGACGAGATCCCCCGCGATCGCCACAAAACCGACCTCGGGATGGCGCGAAACCGCGTTCGCCACCATCTTTCCCCAAGCCTCGAAACCGTTCTGAGCGTCTCCTAAATACATAAACGAGCCGCCGGAGTCGCTCGAAGGCCCCGTTTTGATCGTTCGCCACGGGGACCAGCCGAACGGACTTCCGTCGCCGAGCGAATATTGATAAACCGTGCCCGCCTTTAAATCGTCGACCGCGGCGCGATGCCTCCTCGCCGTCGGGTCGTTGACGAGCCCTCGCGAACCATAAGTCCATGATTCACCGTATATTTGTCGATATTTTGGAGGCGTCTCGCGGCCGGGAACTCGTTCCCCGACCCGCAGAACCGACCCCATCGAATCGACCTTTGTTCGCCACGTCCATATCAACGAGCGTGAAGCATCCTTACCATACTGCATAACGATTTGATCAGGTGTTGATTGCGACGGAACGTGCGTCTTCCACGCGCTCCCGCGGAACAAAACCGCCGCGTGCCGCTCGTCATGCATCGTTTGAACGATCGAGCCCGTTTCAAGAGCTTTGGGAACGATATCGACGGGAACGAATTTGTCGCGATAAAGGCTTACCCCCTCGGCCATGCGAACGATCGGTCGGCGCTCGGAATCGTCCGCCTTGATCATAAGATCGCGTCCCGATTCGTTCGGCGCGACGACGACCGCGTAATGCGATTCGGCGCGACGATCGAGCGCGTTCACCCCGAGCTCGATCCAGCCCGGCCGGAACCGCTTGCTATACACCGTGTGACCGACTCCCCCGGCCGTGAGAGTCCAATCCGCCTTGAGGAAACCTCGATCTCCCAGCCAAAACGGCGCGAACCGCGGGTCGGCGACGATCCAAACGATCACCGGCATATCGACATGTATACGCATTAATCCCCGGCCGAGGGCTCTTCGCTCGCGCGTCGAAAGCTCGGCCAATAAACGATCGCCGCGATTGACGAGGGAGTTGAGCTCGGCGATCGACCGGCGCTCGGAAAGCCTTTCGCCGATTTCATCGAGCGTCACTCGATACGGCGGGGTCAACGACGAGTCCGAATCGGAATCGTCCGATCGCGATCTACCGTAGCCGAGATAACCGATTCCGAGCCCCGCGGCGACGACCGCCAGGCCGAATGTAAGCCTCAAGAGCCTGATCATCGCGTCGACTCCGTTCCCGAGCGCACGGGTTCCGTCCCGACCCGCGTTTCGTCCCGCTCTTGTAACAGATCGAGAACGCTCGTCCCATCCCGACTTGACCTTGACCCGCACGCTTTCTCGGCTATCCTTCGACGCGCGAAGGGAAGGAACCCCGGCGTCGGCGCGCGCCGCGAACGAAGGATTGGTCTAGATATGTCGTTCTGTTCGCAAAGCTTTCTCGTCTTCGTCGTCGTCGTGCTCGCCGCGTATTGGTCGATCGCGTCGACCCGCATCCGCACGATCCTCCTCGTCGTCGCGAGTTTTTGGTTTTACGCGAGCTGGAACGTGCGACTCGCCGCGATCGTTCTCGGCTGGTCGACGCTCGACTTCGCTCTCGGCCTGGCGCTCGATGCGCCCCATCGAGGCCGCGCCAAACGGGGGGTGTTGATCGGCGGGATCGTCCTCAATCTCGGCCTCTTAGGGTATTTTAAATACACCGGTTTTTTGATCGATTCGATCGCCGGGGCGCTCGCGGCGATCGGCCTGGAACGGTCGTTCGCAACCGCGAGCGTGTTGGCGCCGATCGGGATCTCGTTCTTCACGTTCGAGGCGATCAACTACCTCGTCGACGTTCATAAGGGAAAGATCCGCGCCGAGCGAAACATTTTTTCTTTCCTTTTATTTATATCTTTTTTTCCACATTTGATTGCCGGGCCGATCGTCCGTGCGGGAGATTTTATACCGCAGATCGGCCGTTATAAACGACGCGATTGGTCGAGGATTCGGCTTGGTTGCGAGATTTTTTTGATCGGACTGTTCAAAAAACTGGCGATCGCCGATCGGATGGCGACGTTCGCCGATCCCGCTTTCGCCTCCCCCGATCGTTTTGGATCGAAAGCTCTCTGGATCGCCGCGATCGCCTACGCGGTTCAGATTTATTGCGATTTTTCGGGCTACACCGATATGGCGATCGGCTGCGCCCATCTCTTCGGTTTCAAACTCAAACCCAACTTCAACGCCCCCTACGCGTCGCTTTCGATCGCCGAGTTCTGGCGCCGTTGGCATATCTCGTTATCGACATGGCTGCGCGATTATTTATTTATACCTTTAGGAGGAAGTCGCGGTTCTTTTTTCAAAACGGCGCGCAATTTGACGATCACGATGACTTTGGGAGGGCTGTGGCACGGGGCGAGCTGGACGTTCGTCGTCTGGGGCGTCGTCCACGGTCTTTTGCTCGTCGCGCATCGAGGCGTACGCGCGTTCCGATCGCGATTCGTCGGAATCGATCGCGCGTTCGCATCGTTACCTGGTATTGTATTATGTTGGTTATTAACGATATTAACGCTTACAATAACTTGGATTCCGTTCCGCGCCCCGTCGTTTTCGAACGCGATCGGTTTTCTCGGCGGGATGTTCGTCCCTCGCGCGGGTCGGGGAGTTCCCTTGCCGGTCGATCGATTCGCGATTTTGCTCGCGTTCGTTTTGATCGAACACGCGTTTCGTGTTTGGAAACCGAGACGCGCGACCGTCGATCGAATCCCCGCGGCCGCGGTCGGATTCGGTTACGCGGCGCTCCTTTCGATCGCGCTCTTGCTCGCCCCGTCGGAAACAAAAGCCTTTATTTATTTCCAATTTTAATCGAGCTTAATTTTTATGAGATCGACGATGAACGGAAGCGACGAGTCGCGCAAACGGTTCGATAAGCCGCGGAGCGTCGCTTCGAGCATGGCGGGAGGATCGTCGGGAGCGGACGGTCCAATCCGTGCTCGCGAATTCGATCGATCTTTATTCTTCATCCTGCCGGCGCTCGTTTTGCTGCGAGGTATCGTCGTCCTTTGTATCCTTCCGCCGCTCGGCGCTTGGGATGAAGATCAACATATAGCTTATGTTGATCATATCAATCGAACCGGACGAGCGCCCGAACTCGGTCGCGCCGTGCTCGCGGATTCGCTCGTCGATCGAATCGTCGAACTTCCTCACGCTCGTCAACAGCTCATCCAGGTGGGGCGATTGGGAGCGATCGATTACCGTTCGTATTGGGAAAAACGCGAACGCGGCGATAAACCGAGCGAACGCAAGCCGGGAACGATCGAACTCTACGAGGCCCAGCACGGATCTTTCTATTATTTTCTCTCAGCCCCCTTATATCGTTTGGCCGGCGGCGCCGATTCGCTCAAGAACGCTGTCGGCTTGCTCAGATTCGTCGACGTGTTGCTGACCGCGGCGTCGATCGTCGTGATCGCCTGGGGGGTTAAAAGCGTTGTGCGAGACGGCCGCGTCGCCTCGTGGATCGCGATCGTCGCGGCGCTTCAGCCGATGTTTCTCCTAAACGGCGCCCGCGTGGCCAACGACGCGCTCGGTGTTTTCCTCGCGTCGATCGCGATCGTCCTTTGCCTTACGATTCCCCGCTCTCCCACTCTTGTTAGATGCTTATTGATCGGAATATTTATGGGACTCGCGGTCCGCGCCAAGGCGATCCATTGGGCGCTGCTGCCGTTCGTTTCGTTCGCGTTTGTCGCCGCGATTTACCGTTCGCGGGCGGGCTTTAAAAGTACCCTGATTTGTGGATTCGTTCTCTCGGCCGCGATCGTCGCGACGACGGGGGACGAGGTCGCATCGAACCTGAGGCGTTTCGGCGGCCCGACGGCGATGCAAGAGGCGGTCGTCAATCGCGCGGCGGGGAGGGGAATCGGCGATCAGATCGCGACCGCGAGATCGATCGACTGGCTCAAGGTGATCGAAAATCATTGGTTTCGCGACAATCTTTTAATCGCGGGTTGGGAATATTATCAACCGGGACCGAGAATCAAGCGTATCTATGAATGGAGTTTGTTATTAGGGCTCGCGTGCCGGCTCGCGGCGATCGTCGCGAACGGCTCGGCGGCGGGTCGGCGAAGACGCGCCGAGAAACGCGGGCGCGATTCTTCAAGGAACTCCGAGATCATGAGGAGCGACGAGACGCAGCCGATCGAATCCAACATAAATAAAGTAGCATGTAATCAATTTGACTCAAAGCTCGATCGCGGCGATATCGGGGGGTCGATTCTCGTCTCGAAACACGTTCCGCTCGCGTGTTTTATTCTTGTTTTGAGCTATATGCTTGCGCTGGCGTATCATACGGTTCAATCGAAGCTCGCGTGGGGTCGATCGACGACGAACGTGTGGTACGGCGCCGCGGCGATCCCCTGGCTCCTTTTGCTCGTCGTTTCGGGCGCGGCGATCGGGGTCGGTTCGGCTCGACGATTCGCCGGGCTGATTTCGGCCGCGCTCGTCGCGACGTTCGCGGTCGCCGAATCGACGATCATCCTGGGCTGGATGTCGATCGGCTATTCGGCGGGAGCGCGCGGCGTCGAATCGTTCCGCCGACTCGCCGAACTTCAACCCGCATGGCTCGGCTTTCCGACATTCTGTTGTGCAATTTCATTAATTTTAATCTTATACTCAGTTATGATATTGCGATTTCAATCGCCGTTCGAGCGGGATCGTTCCGGCGACGAATCGGATTCGAGCGATTCCAAAGCGAACCGCATCAATATCTATTATAAACATATGAGATTTCGATTTCATTCGGCGGGTCGAGGTCGAGAACGAATCGACTCGCGCCGGGTCGAGCTCGGAGATTCGGCGAACCCCGGCGCGGCAAGCAACGTACAATCATACATAATAGCAACTGATTCCATGAACAGAGATCGCCGGGGCGATCGGGTTCGGCGCGATCGTTTCATTCTCGCATTCGGAGCGTTCGCTTTTATGCTGATTCAAGCGATCGCGGGAGTTTGGTTGCGGGAGGATCCTCGCATCGCCGACCGTGAATTCGGCATAAAGCTTGAACTTCTGCGCGCGAGGATCGCCGAGCGTCCGCGTTCACCGCTCGTCGTCGCGCTCGGCACGTCGCGGATGGCGACGGGGTTCGATCCCGCGGCGACGCCTCTTCGATCAGAGTCGAATTTCAACGATCGAGATCCTTTGTTTTTCAACGCGTCGCTCGTCGGATCGTGCCCCGAGGTGATGAACTTAACGCTCGCTCGCTTACTTGCGCGTGGAATTCACCCCGAGATCGCGGTGATCGAGTTTTGGCCTCCCTTCTTCGGCTACGAACGAGGCGTGCGCGATTATCTCGATCAAACGAACCCCGGCGCGCTCACATATCGACAGGCTCGGACGACGGCGCGTCTATTGCGAAAACCCGAGCGCTTTATGAAGCTATGGTATCAGTATCAAGCTGTTCCCTTATATTATAATCGATACTCCATTCTGGAGAGCGTTTGGCCGGGCTGGTTTCCGCCTCCCGATCGTCCCGAGCTTCGGTTGCGATCGATCGCGGCGACCGGGTGGTGGAAGCCGCACGATTCGGTCGATCCCGCCGAGGCGCGCCGGCTTACCGATCAGTACAAACTCAAATACGAAAAGGAGCTTAGTTCTTTATCGATCAAGCCCCAATCCGATCGCGCGTTGCGGGAGATAATCGCGCAATGTCGAAAGAATAAAATACGCCCCTTGATCGTCTATTTACCCGAGGGACGCGAATTTCAGGGTTGGTATTCGAGCGCTTCGCGGAGTGCGATCGAACGTTATCTCGACGATCTCGAAGCGACCGAACGCGTCGAAATCGTCGACGCGCGCGATTGGGCGGCCGACGAGACGTTTCTCGACGGCCATCACCTGCTTCCCCCCGGAGCTCGGATGTTTTCGCAACGTCTGATTGGAGAAATCGTTACGCCGATTCTCGCGGGCTCACCGATCCCCCGTCGCGGCGCCTTGGCGCGGCGCGATCGCGATCGACCCCGGTGAATCTTCGAACTCGAGACGATCGCACTGGAACGTTGAACAACCCGTTCGATCGGCCACGCGAAGCGGTCTGAAATCAAACGGATCGTCGTCGAATCGTCGCCGCATGCGTGATCGAATTGAGATCACGACTGGTTTTCCCGCGTCTCGCGCGATAATTTTATGAAGGCGATGTTCAAGGCGTCGGTTCGTGTACCAGGGGCGGAGGAAGCAACGCCATGTCTCGAATGTTCCGCGGCCGAGCGTCGATCAAAGCTTCTGATCTTGTCGCTTTGTTTATCCTCAGCATGTTCGGCACGATGACGCTTTGCATCATCTTCGCACTGCTCCACGATTTTATGGAACACTTCTTTCCGAGTTCGAGTTGATCGAACCGCGACGTATCGCGAGAAGCCATACATGAATCCGCCTCGATCGATTCCAACGACGTTTGCCGGAAGAATGCGAATCGTTCGCGCGATCGTCGCGCTCGCTTTGCCGTTCGCCCCATGCGCCTTCGTCCGAGCCTTCGACGATCGCCCCGCGGAGCGCCCCGACGCGACGCGCGAGGAAAAGACTCAAAAGCCTTCTCGAACCGAAAATGCCGAGCCTTCGAACAACAAAGCCGACGCTTCGAAAGTGAAAACCGCGAAGAACCGAGACGAATCGTCGAACGAGATATCGAAGGATAAGAAACAAAATGAAACGACCGCGGATAAATCGGCCGCGGACGATTCGAAGGGGAAAACGATCGACGCGAAAGGATCGGAACAAGCGAGAGCGCCTCGCCCCGCGCGGGTGATCAACCCTCGCGAGCGGAAACGATCGAAATTCCTCGCCCCACCTGGAACCGTCGGAGCTTACGACGAGAAGACCGACTGGAATTCGATCCCGCCCTGGCTGCAAACTTCGTTCTTCGGCGTTCGAGCGAAAGGTAAAACGTTCATCTACGTCGTCGATTGCTCGGGAAGCATGGCCGAGGGGGACCGCATGACCCGCGCCAAAAGCGAATTGCGCAAAACGGTTAATACATTACGCTATCCACAACGTTTTCATGTGATTTTTTATAATGATAAACCGCTGACAATGCCGGGCGGAACGCCCCGCGTCGCCGACGCCCTTTCGAAGGACGAGCTGATCCGTTGGCTGAGGAACATCGACTCCGACGGCGGCACCGACCCGCGCGAGGCGATGGCGATCGCGCTCGGTTTTCGCCCCGACGCGATCTTTCTTCTCTCCGACGGCGCGTTCCCCGAGCAAACCGTCGAGGCGATCGCCAAACTTAACAAGGTGAAAACGCCGATCCACTGCGTCGACCTCTCGGGAGGAGCGGGGGGGGACGATCTGGCGCGAATCGCCAAAGAATCGGGAGGCGTGTATGTATTGAGGCCGTGATTGATCTAATTTATATTGTGTTTATTGATGTTATTTATCATCGATCGATCGTGATCGAACGACGCGATTCAATCGAGTCGAGGGGTCGAAGACGACTCGAAACCGGACGAGGTTCGCGGGCTCTCCGGGCTCGATTTTGGGCTCGGGTCGCCCCAGAAGACGTGCGGGATTGATCGTCGTCGAGCGGATCGCGCGATCGATCGGAACGCCGACGACGCCCGTTAAAAATGCAAGCGCATCGAACTGATCACGACAAGAGCCCGCGAGATACGGTGTTCCGGCGACGAGCACTTTACCGCTAGGAGTCACCTCCCACGCTCCGTAGACGCCGGGCGCCGTGCCCGCGAGCGGGCTCATATCGCTGATCGTGATCGATCGGTCGTCCCCTTTGGCTCGCAGCAACACGCGCAACGTCGAAGCGTCGACATGATCGCCGTCGGCGATGAAAGAGGCATATAAGCGATCGTCCCCCGCCTGATTCCAGATCGGATTGGGGTGTCTGGGAAGAGTGGAAGCGATCCCGTTTCCCAGATGTGTGCTCAGTTTCGCTCCCGCGGACACGGCTCGATCGATCGTCGCAAGATCGGCGGCGGTATGCCCGATCGCGACGACGACCCCCGAGTTTGATAACCGTTTGATGAAATCGATCGCCCCTTCGCGTTCGGGCGCGAGCGTGACGATCGCGATCGCTCCCTCGGCGGCGTCTTGAAACCGCTCGAATTCCTCCCAAGTCGGGTCGCGCATCACTTCGGCGTCGTGCGCTCCTCGATAACCATCCAAAGATGAAAGATAAGGCCCTTCCAGATGAATTCCTAAAACCGCCGCCGCGACGTCGGGGTGTTCTCGACACGCGCGAGCGATCGCTCGAAGCCCTGTTAGAGTCGCCGATTCGGTCGCCGAGATCAGCGTCGGGCAGATCCGCGCCTCGCCAAGTTTCACGTGCTCGCGGACGATCCACGCGACGCGTTCCGAGTCGATCGAAGGATCGGCGAACGAGAGCCCGTTGCGACCGTTCGTTTGCAAATCCCAAAAAGCGGGCGCCGCGAAATCCAGTTCGTCGATCGATCCGCGTACTTCGGCGGGCTCGACCGATTCGATCATTTCGTCGCGAATCGTCAACCTCGTCGGCTCGCCCGAAGACCACAACCTTATATTAAATGCAATTGACATAATTTACTCTTAATAAAACGCTTTTCGATCAGACTCGTCGATCGAATCGTTCATGATACAAGAATACGCCCGAGGAATCGATCTTCGCCCGGAGACGACTTGGAGCCTAACCAAAAAGAAATTCGCATATTCGGCGGGATTTCGGCGCGTACCCGATATCGGAATCGTCGATCAATCGAGAGGACGAACCTTCCGGCAAGCCGCATTATTATGTATATAATCTTTGACAGCGAAAACGACGTCCACGATTGTGATTCAGGAATTGAAGACGCGCCCGGATAATCCGTCGAACGTTCGGAAGACTTTTCTGATAACGACTCAAACTCGGTCAAACCCTTAATGCGATCCCAAAACCGCGTCCCAAGCGACCGCACGCGCGTCGAACACGGCGCCCTCGACGCACACGCGGCGGAGGTCGATCGAGCCTCCCGGCTGAACGATCGGCGCGACGCAGCTAAAACAGACGCCGAATCCACACGCCATATGATTCTCGAGTGAAACATGACATGAGACGTTATAATTTAAGGTGATTCGCGCAACTTTGGCGAGCATCGCGGGAGGACCGCACGCGACGACGCGAACGGGTCGTTCGCCGCCCGCCAATCGTCGTTCAAGAAGATCGGTCGTGAAGCCGTGATGTCCCGCGGTGCCGTCGTCGGTCGCGATCTCGACTTCAACCCCGGCGTCCTCGAAATCGGCGACCCCCGCGAGCAAATCGGCCGAACGAACCCCGTAAAGAAGAGTCGCCCGATCGCATATTTTTATTTGCTTATTTTGTTGCGATCGATCCGATCCGTAGGAAGATCGACCGAGCCAATTGCGAGCGAGCGCGAGGAACGGCGTTTGTCCGATTCCCCCCGCGACGAACACGACCGGCCCCTGGGGATCGGGCGGCGGGCCGAATCCGTTACCGAGAGGTCCCCATATGTTGAGATAATCACCCGTTCGTCGCCTCGCGAGCGCGGCGGTCCCTCGACCGACGACCTGATACACGACGTCGATCGCGAACGGAGTTCCCGAGGAATCGCGCGCGACGTCGTAAAGCGCGAACGGCCGACCGAGGAGGGGATCGCTCCCCTCGCCGGGCCTGATCATCAAAAATTGACCGGGAAGAATCCCCCGCGCCATGGCGGGATCGTCGAGCCGAACACGGTACGTATCGCGCGCGATCGAGGCGTTCTCGATCACCGCGACCGTGCGATGCGAGACACAATCATTCGTAACGTTCCCCGACGTCATTCCATAATTACCTATTCAGATCCGGATTCAAGAAATCATCCGCCGCGTTCCCGCCGATCCCGAGATCGACGATCACGAATCCCCCTTGGGGCCTTCGGGTTTGGGGGCGCTTTTGGGCGTTTCGTGATTCGACCGACCGCGCGGCGCGAACTTCATTTTACCGCCGCCCGCCGCGGGAGGCTTGCGGGGCGCGGGCTTGCGCGGTCCGGCGGGGCGTTTCGTTCGCTCGTCGACCCGATCTTCTTCCAGGCCGATCACGCGGGGCTTGGGAGGCTCGATCCACGGCCCTCGTTTTTTGCCTTTGGGACCGCGATCGGCTCGATCGTCGTCGGAACCGATCGGGTTGACGATGACGCCGAGATCTTCTTGATCGTCGATCGGTCGGCGTTTTGTTTGGGGAATGCCGAGAAACGCGGCGGGCTTGCGACGTTCGCGCGGGGTCGATTCGACGGCCGGCTCGTCCGATTGATCGCTCGGTTGCGCCGATCGCGGTCGACCGATGATCGACCTCCTTCCCGAGTGCGAAAGCCCCGATCGCGTATCGGGCTTGATTGCCTGATGAACATCGTTTTGAGACGACGATTCGTCGGTTAAGGAAGAATCGTCGCGGAGCGCGGAACCCGCGTTCGATCGAGGTCGATCGGACCGCTTGATTTCCCCGCTCGCGGAGCGTTCGGCTCGTTTGACATCGCCGGGTCCTCCTTCGGGTCGATTACCAACGCGTCGATTTTGATCGCGTCTGGAATCGGTTGGACGATCATTTTGATTTGAGGATCCCGCGTTCACTTGGGGGCGCTCTGGACGCTTCTCAGCGTTCGCTTGGGGACGTTCGTAACGCTTCTCGGCGTTCGCCTGGGGACGCTCTGGACGCTTCTCGGCGTTCGCCTGGGGACGTTCGTAACGCTTCTCGGCGTTCGCCTGGGGACGTTCGTAACGCTTCTCGGCGTTCGTGACCGGCCGTCGAGCACGCTTATCGGCGTTCGCGTGAGGGCGTTCGGTTTGGTTGAGATCCGCCGAAGGAGCGCGGCCGGAACGATTGTCGACGTGTTGATCGGATTCGCGGCGGTGCTCGCGGGGTCGATCGCGATCGAACGGCTTGATCTCCTCGCCCGCGGCGACTTTGCGAAGCAAATCGACCTCGCGCCGGGTCAGCGGACGACACATCCCGGCCTTGAGCCCACCGAGAGCGATCGGCCCGACCGAAATCCGCGTAAGCGCCATCACTTTATGACCAAATTGCGCAAGCATGCGACGCACTTCGCGATTTTTTCCCTCGGCGAGAACCATTTCGAGGATCGTCGCGTCGCCTCGTTTGCCGACGATCCGGACGCGGCGGGCGCGAACCTTCCCCTCGGCGAGCCAAACCCCCTCGGTCAGCTTTTTGAGGACGTCGGCGGTCGGCGTCCCCGCGACGACCACTCGATACACTTTCTCGACGCCGAATTTAGGATGAGCGAGCTTGTTCGCCAGCTCGCCGTCGTTCATCAGTAAAATGAGCCCGACGCTGTTCTCATCAAGCCTTCCAACCGTATAGATACGTTCATGAACACCGGGAAGGAGATCGAGCACGCGGGGCTTGCCCGAGGGATCGCTGTTCGTCGAAACGTAGCCGCGCGGTTTATGCACCGCGAAGTAAACATGTCGTTCGGGTTCGATCGATTGACCGTCGACCTCGATGTTTGATCTGCGCGGGTTCACGCGGGTACCGAGTTCGCGTACGACCTTGCCGTCGACCGAGACGCGACCGCGGAGGATGAGTTCCTCGCACGATCGTCGTGAGCCGACTCCGGCGCTCGCGAGGATTTTTTGGAGTCGTTCACCGCGATCGTCTTCAGCCGGCCGGGCGGAATCGCGATCGTCGTCGCGGCGCGAGCGACCTTGCGCCGCGGCGGTCGGCTTGCGATCGTGGCGAGGCTTGCCGTAAGGCTTGCGGTCGTGGGGCTTTTTGCCGTGCGGCTTGCGCGCCGTCGGTCCGTTCGATGAGGGAGGACCCGATCGGCCCCGAGATTCGTCGCGATCGCCTTGGCGCGCGGCGCCTTCGGGAGATCCCGCCGGTCCTCGCCGATCTCGTTGGGGTAATGGCCCGCGATCGCCCCGTTGCGACGAGGGGTGACCCCCTCCGCGCCGGCCTTTGGGGCCGCGACGTTCCGACATGCAATCCTCTTCCCGCGTCGTTCGACGCCTTAATGACGCTCGGAAACTCAAGCCGTAACGTCGGCGGGTTCCGATCGAGAATATGACATCCTAGAAACTTCAACCCCCGATTGTCCATCCGAACTCGAATCGACGACCATTTATTGATATTCGATAATGTTAATATATTTATTATTATTGATTATTAGCGGGTCGCCGGGCGCCGTGAGATTCGGCGGTTTCGCGGCGGCGGTTTTCGATCGAGGCTCGTCGTGATTTGAGGATCGCGGCGATTTTGAGGAATTGAGGATGATCGCGCAACGGTTCAAGATCGCCGTCGGCCGAAAGATCGGCGACGGGAACGCCCATCTCGACCGATTTCTTGAGCAGATCGAGCGCTTGCGGTACGAGCCTGGAATCCGCGGCGGTTTTGGAGAGGATCGCGAGCGCGCACGCGGCGTTGTAAAGGCGAACAGGATTCGGCGCTTCGAGCAGTCGTTCGACCTCGGCGATCGCCTCGGTTCGTCCCAGCCGTGCGAGCAAGATCGCGTGAAGCTGAATCGCGTCGAGCCCTCCCGGCTCGCGATCGAGCGCTTTTTCCACCTCTCTCAGAGCCTCGGAGGGGTCTTTCTCTTTGACGAGGTACGCGAGCCCCAAATGCGCGAGCGCCGCACGCGAATCGATCGCCAACGCCGACTCGAAATCGCCCCGCGCCAAATCCATGCGTTTAGGATCTTTCATTCGAGAATATCCACGTGCGATATAAATCGAGACGCGATTGGGATTACGTTCGATCAGTTCGGAGAGAAGCGCGTCGGCCTCGTCGGCTCGGCCCTGGCGAGAGATCGCCTCGGCGAGCGCGGCCTGGATCGCGGGGTCGTGCGCGATCTTGGCGTCGTTTTCGCCGAGTTTGATCGCGCGGCGGAGATCGGCCTCGACCGCGGAGGGATCGTCAAGTTCTAAACTAACGAGCGCTCGATCGATGAGAGCCTCGATGAATTTGGGGTTGAGCGCGATCGCGCGGTCGTACTCGCGCTTGGCGTCGACGGTTCGCCCCGCTCGAGCGAGCGCCAGGCCTCGATTGAGATGAGGCCAATCGAACGACGGATCGAGCGCGATACAGACGCCGAAATCGCCCGCGGCCTCAAGGTAACGTTGCTGATCGAGCCGGCAAACGCCGAGCGCGAACCAGGGCCACAATCGTTTGGGGTCGAGATCGATCGCCTTCTGCAACGCCGATTCGGCCGCGAGCGGCTCGCGCCGAGCGAGATATGAAGTTCCCAATAAATAATAATCGCGCGGGGTTGAAGGAGGCGTTTGATCGCGGAGGAGCCGATCGCGCTTCGCCGCGGACGCGTTCCCGATCGCGGCTTGATAGCGTGATCGATCTTCATATAACGCCGCCACGCGATAAGGAAGCGTTCGTTCGGCGACGTCGAGGCGGCGAATCCCGCGTTCGAGCGCCGCGAGCCGATCGGCCTCGGTCCCCTCGCGCTGCGCCGCGAAGATTTCACTTCGAGCCAGCAGCATCAGCAGCTCGCCGATCTCCTCGCGGAGCGCCGAGCGTTCGTCTCGAGGCAAAAGCGCGAACCCGGGCTCGCTCGTCCAATTGTCGCTCGTTTCCACATGATAATGCGCGAGCGCACGTCGGGCGATCTCGATCCCGCGAGTCTGGTGATCGGTCGGCCCCTGCGTGTTTAATAAAATTTGACATTCATTGAAGCGTTTTTGGAACGCGGACCGATCGATCCGCGCCGAGGCTCGTTTAAGATTTGTAGCATAGATATGAATGATCGAAAGTGCTATTAACAGTAAGCAAACCGAGAGGATCGAAACGGTCGTCCAGCTCGTCGCCTTGGGGTTGCGTCGAGCCCATTTGGCCACACGTTCACGGATGCTGGGGTCTGGAGCGAAACGGAGGGGACGATCGTCGAGGAAGCGGTTGAGATCGTCGGCGAGATCGCCCGCCCGCGCGTACCTGCGCGCGGGATCGGGTTCGAGGCATTTCGATACGATTGAATCGAGGCTCCAGGGAACGCGTGAATCGCAAGCCCGAGGCGAAGGCGCGCCGGCGCGCCGCTCTTCGGTCATCTCGCGCAACGTCAAATCGAGCCGTTTCGAATCGGGACGATCGGCGAAAGGAAGCTCGCCGACGATCATCTCGAACAAGATCAATCCCAGCGAGTAGATGTCGGATCGCGCGTCGACCGCGGCGGAATCGGTCGATCCTTTGGGATTGAACGCGTCGAGGTGTTCGGGAGACATATAAGGCAACGTTCCGCCGATGAGAGCTCGCTCGCCGCGGTCGGCGGGAGTTTCGTCGGGATCGACCGCGAGGTTGAAATCGAGCAACATCGGCGTGCCGTCGGCGGCGATCAAAACGTTCGAGGGTTTGAGGTCGCGATGCAAAATCCCTCGGGTGTGCGCGTGATCGAGCCCCTCGGCGAGCCGAGCCGCGATCCACGCCGACGCTCGAATCAACGACGATTCTTTCAGAATCTGACGCGAAGGCTCGAACCCCTCGCGGCGGTCGTCATTTTGTAATCCTACATTTTCATGTTTTGTTTTTTTTGGGAACGATCCGCTTCCGGGGGAGAACGAGGGAGATCGGCGCGATCGCTCGCGGAAACCGCCGAGAACGCGCAGACCGCTCCAGAACGAGAGTTCGCCGTGATCGGCGAAGATCGACCCCTTCGGTCGAGTCGACCGCGGATCGACGGTTTTCGACGGATCGCCGCTTATTGAAACTTTTAATTCATTGGATGATAATGAAACGCAAACGAGCGAGTCGTCGCCGTCGAAATCGCGTTTTGTGCGGCCGCCGATTCGATCGAGCGCCTCGACGAGCGTTTTTCCTCCGGTCGCGGGAGTGGAGCGATCGGCCGACGATTCGAGCAGTCTGGCGAGGTTGGCGCCGCCAAAATACGGCATGCAGAGGAGTCTCAAGCCGGTCTCGGGATCGTCGTGAACCGAGTGGATCGGCACGATGTGCGCATGTTGCAGCCGCGCCAGCGTACGGGGCTCGTCGCCGAGCGCCTCGGATACTTTGAGCGCGACGCGACGATTCGAGAGGCTCTCTTGCTCGGCGAGATAGACCCTGGCGAACGCTCCGCGACCAAGTTCGGCGACGATCCGAAACCCCGCGATCATCCCGCCGATTCGAGGATTGGGAGGCTGTTTTTTCCGCCGCGGCGGCTCATCTTTTCGTTCGGGAATCGCTTCCCCGGGACGATCGTCCGACGAATCGATTCGAGGCCGATTTTGACGGCCGTCGCGGTCGTCGTCGCCGTGCGAAAAACCGATTCCGTCGAGAACCGGATCGAACGCGTCGGATGCGATTTCGCGGTCGGCTCGCCACGTCGAATCGCCGTCGCGGGGCAGCGGGCCTCTCGACCCCGGCGCTCTCCGCGCCGAGAACTTGAACCGCGAAGTCCGCGAATCATGAGATTTTGATTCAGAAATAAATTTATTTTTGGATGCATTATCGCCGAACGCCTCGGACGGCGATCGTCGCGATTGAGATTCGCCCGGTTTTTTCCGGTCCGAAGGGGGTTTGATCGCGGTCCCGGAATCGCGGCGTGAAACTCCCGAATCGCTTTCGCGCGGATTCCAATCGAGAAAAGGATCCAACGCGGAGTCGGAATCTGGTGAATGCGTTGAACTCATGGCCCCACTGATGGATCGAGCGTGAATAAAGGGAGTGACTGTTCCGTACACGAAGGCTAGAACACGCCGGATCGTTCGTCCAATCGGCGTCTCGGTCGCGCGATCGAGTTGTCAAGCCGTGAGGAACGTCCTAGGCTTCTCTCGGCGTCAAGGGTTGTCGGTCGTCCGACGACGTGCATCGAGGTGGAGCTGATGACGGTCGCAAGCAAGGATCCGGGTATCATCGCGAGGCTGGATGCTCGCACAAATCATGATGCGTTTCGTTCTCGCAATCGAGAATTAGCCGAACGGCTGGCGCACGAGTTCGAGGCGCCCGTCGGCCTGGTCGACGCGTCGCGCGAGGGCTGGATTGAGCGGCTCGGCGGCGATCCCGAAGCGTTTCCCACCCCAAATGATATCGTTAAAGCCGCGGCGGAGGGGGGCGCCGCGGTCGATCGCGTCGCGATCTGGAGGCGCGACGAACTCGATACGGTCGAATGGCTCGTCATCCCCGTTCCGTCGACACGTGATACGGTCGTTCTCGCGGTGATCGGATTCGCCGCGTTTCGCGACCCAGAGGGAGACTCGTTCTGGGGCGCGCCGATCCCCGAAAAGGCGCTCCGCGCCTGGGGACGCTCGGTCCAGGATCAACTTCGCGCCGACGCGCTCCGCGACGAACTCGGCCGCAGCGATTCCTTCACCGCGTATGAGCTTCGCGATCGATCATTATATGATCGATTAACAAAACGCATGCGGGTTTCGGACCCTCCCGAACGATTCCAGCGGATGTCGCTCGCGTCGCTTCGCGACGAACTCGGAGTCGCGGTCGCCGCGTGGGTTCCCAGCTCGGATCGCGAGCACGTCGTCGCGGCGGGAAAGATCGAGGGCTTCGAGCTCGATCAATGCCGCGAACTCGTTCCCGAATCGACCGAGGATTACATCCGTCTGATGAACGACCCGCTCGCGTCGACGTGCGCCGGGGTCGAACGCTTCCTCGCGGTCGCCGTCGACGACGGCCCCGCGGCGGGGTGGGTGATTATGATCAACCCCCTCGACGGTCGCCCGCTGGGAGGTCGTGAGATCGGCCTGGCGCAATCGGTCGCGATCTTGATCGGCGTGCAACGCGTTAACGCGCGATTGTATACAGATTTGAAAGAATTATTGTTCGGCGTGATTCGCGCGCTTACCTCGGCGATCGACGCCAAAGATCCGTACACCTCGGGTCATTCCGAGCGGGTCGCGCGGATCGCGGTCAGGCTCGCCGAGGAACTCCGCATCTCGTCGAATCAACGCGGCGATCTTTATCTGATGGGGCTTTTGCACGATATCGGCAAGATCGGCGTCGACGACAGCGTGCTGAAAAAACGGGGCGCGCTCACCCCCGACGAATATCGGCAAATCCAGGCGCACGTACAAATCGGCGTGCAAATTCTATCGGATTTAAAAAAGCTTCATCATTTGCTGCCGGGAGTGGCTCATCATCACGAATCGTTCGACGGCTCGGGATATCCGTCGGGGCTCGTCGGCGAGGACATTCCGCTCGAGGCTCGCGTGCTCGCGGTCGCCGACGCCTTCGACGCGATGTCGAGCACGCGCCCGTATCGCCGCAGGCTCAGCCCGTTCCAGATCGACGAGATCTTTCGTAAAGGCTCGGGAATCCAGTGGGATCCGAAAGTCGTCGAAGCGCTCTTCTCGTGCCGCGAAGACGTCGATCGAATCACCCAGAAAGGGCTCGGCGAAAGCCTGAAACAAGTCGTCGACGAAACGCTCGGACGAAACCGCTCGTAAGCTCGAGGATCCGCGCGCATCGCGCGAGTTTTGGCGCCTCGCTCTTTCGTATCCAATTTTCCCAATCTCAATCTAAAAATGACGTTGCGTCGATTTCTTTGGAATTCCGATAAGACGCCGTCTCGACGATCGGAATAAGGAAATCCGCCGAAATTCAGGCTGTTTTTGATTGTGCACAACCGATCCGCGCAACGCCAAAACGCGCGAGCGAGGCGGTTTTTCTTTTGCTCGAAAATTTACATATCAAATTGTTACGATGAAAACCGGATCGCCGATCTCGCGTTCGCGATTCGGGCTGATAACGATCGCGGTTTCGCCTTGTTTGGTTCGCCGTAAATCGCCGAACCGAACGAGCCCTTTATCTTCGCTCTCGATTGCAATACATTGAAAATCGCTCGCCGCGCGGCTTTTCACGATTGATTGCAAGGACATCCTCATGCCTAAGCACCGCTCATTCCGCTTCGTCCGCTCGCTCGCCGCGTTATCGCTCGTTTTATTCGGCTTCGGGGGATTCGCCGCGAAGGGGGACGACGACCCTCGGTCAAACGCGAGGACGATCGAGCCCGTGCTGCGAGATCGCGTTCGGGTGGGCGGAGGCGATCGATTCGAGGTTCGCGAGCGTCGCGTTTCGTGGAAGACGAACGAGACCGCGATCATCATCTGCGACATGTGGGATGATCATCATTGTAAAGGCGCCGCGGCGCGGGTCGCCGAGATGGCGCCCGTGATGGACAAGGCGATCGCCGCGGCGCGCAATCTGGGCGTCACGATCGTACACGCTCCCAGCGAATGCATGAAGTTTTACAAAGATCATCCCGCGAGGAAACGAGCGCTCGCGACGCCGAAGGCCGCCGATCTTCCCGCCGATATGGCGAACTCTTGCTCGCGCATCGATTCCGAACCCGCGGGAGCTTATCCGATCGATCAATCCGACGGCGGTTGCGATTGCGGACCGACGTGCCCGACGGGGACGCCTTGGACGCGACAAATCGCTTCGATCCAAATTCATGATAACGATTACATCAGCGATTCGGGCGCCGAGATCTGGAACGTTTTCCGTAAGCTTGGAATTAAAAATGTCATCATTATGGGCGTGCATACGAACATGTGCGTCGTCGGTCGGTCGTTCGGGCTGCGGAACATGGCGCGGCACGGGATGAACGTCGCCCTCGTACGCGATCTTACCGATACGATGTACAATTCGCGTCGCCGGCCTTACGTAAGCCATTTTCACGGAACCGATCTCGTCGTCTCGTATATTGAAAAGTACATTTCACCCTCGATCGAATCGACGAGCTGGACGGGGCTTCCGCCGTTTCGCTTCAAACCCGACGATCGCCCGAGGGCCGTGTTCGTGATCGGCGAGGATGAATATCACACGTGGGAAACCCTCCCCGCGTTCGCGCGCGACGAACTTGAGCCGCGGGGAATCCGCTGCGACTTCGCGATCGCGACGACCGAGAAACCGAACGAATTCCCCGGAATCGAGGCGCTCGACGACGCCGACCTCCTCGTTCTTAGCGTCCGCCGTCGGTCTCCGAAGATCGATCAGCTTAAACGTATTCAAAGTTTCATCGAATCGGGCAAGCCGACGGTCGCGATTCGAACCGCGTGCCACGCCTTCGATACGAGGGGTAAACATTCCGCCGACGAGGCCGAATGGCGCGAACTCGACCGCGACGTTTTGGGAGGGAATTATACGGGGCATCACGCGAACGGCGTCGAGCCTACCGTCGTCAAAGCGCCCGGAGCGGAAACGAACGAAA
The DNA here is from genome assembly GCA_021791715.1 of Planctomycetota bacterium. Classification (GTDB taxonomy): domain Bacteria; phylum Planctomycetota; class Planctomycetia; order Isosphaerales; family Isosphaeraceae; genus JAKBCQ01. The sequence continues at coordinate 31,072 of JAJYWB010000069.1, forward strand.
TTGTCCAGGGATTTCCACAAAGTTTTATCAGCAAGGGTTCGCTTTATCGCGTCAATCCTCTCGCCAAATCGACGCATGTCCTTTTGACGGGATCGATTCCGGGATTTCCCGCCGAGCCCGTCGCGTGGACGAACGATATCGGTAAAGGACGAATTTTTTATACGTCGCTCGGTCATCCCGCCGATTTTCAGGCGCCGGCGTTTCGCACTCTGCTGCAAAACGCGATCTTCTGGGCGGTCGCTCGCAAGGCGCCCGAATCGAAGCGTCGAGCGGGCGAACCGTACAAAGTGGGATCGACTCCGGCGAAAGCCGAACCCGCGGCGGCGAAATCGAAGCCGACGCACGCCGCATTGTCTCCCGTCGAGGCTTTGAAAGCGCTCGATACCCCCGACGATCTCAAGGTCGATCTCGTTTTGGCGGATCCCGATATCGCTCAACCCGTGTTCATAAACTTTGATGAGAAAGGAAGGCTTTGGGTCGTCGAATACCGTCAGTATCCCGAACCCGCGGGGCTTAAAATACTGAGCAAAGACGGGGTGTGGCGGGCGATTTACGACAAAATTCCGGAACCTCCGCCCCGCGGCGTCAAGGGCGCCGATCGGATCTCGATTCATGAAGACGCCGACGGCGACGGCGTTTTTGAAAAGCATAAGATCTTCGTCGACGGCTTGAACATCGCGACATCGTGCGCCCGGGGCAGGGGAGGGGTGTTCGTTCTCAATCCTCCTTATCTCCTCTTCTACGCCGATAAAGACAACGACGACATACCCGACTCCGATCCCGAGGTTTTACTCGAAGGGTTCGGACTCGAAGATACGCATTCGGTTGTGAACAGTCTTCGATGGGGTCCCGACGGCTGGTTGTACGCGGCGCAGGGAAGCACGGTGACGGCGAACGTGCGTAAGCCGGGGTCGAAAGAGCCGCCGATTCATTCGCTGGGCCAGCTTATCTGGCGATATCATCCCGAGAGCAAGAAATACGAGATATTCGCCGAGGGAGGGGGGAACGCGTTCGGCGTCGCGATCGACTCCAAGGGGCGAATCTTCTCGGGGCATAACGGCGGCGACACGCGCGGGTTTCATTATGTGCAAGGGGGTTATTACCAAAAAGGATTCTCGAAACACGGGCCTCTCTCCAACCCCTACGCGTTCGGCTATTTCCCCGCGATGAAGGGGGATCGCGTTATAAGATTTACACATAACTTACTAATTTACGACGACGGCGCATTGCCCGAGCGTTATCGCGGCAAGCTTTTCGGCGTCGATCCGCTGAATCATCGGACGACGTTGAGCGAGTTGATCGCCGACGGTTCGTCGTTCCGCACCAGGGAGCTCGCCCCCGCGATATCGAGCCGCGACCCCTGGTTTCGCCCGGTCGACATCAAGCTCGGCCCCGACGGATCGATTTACATCGCCGATTGGTATGACGATCAGGTAAATCATTATCGAAATCATGAAGGTCGAATCGACAAGACGACCGGGCGAATTTATCGGCTGCGGTCGAAATCGTGGAAGCCTTCGCCGGCTTTCGATATGAACGCGCTCACCTCGATCGAACTCGTCGACGCGCTCGGAGGACCGAAAGAATGGACGCGCGCCGAGGCGCTCAGGTTGATCGGCGATCGCAAGGTTCTGAAAATTATTCCAACTTATATGAACTTATTGAGGACCGAAACCGGAACGATCGCGCTCGCGGCGCTTTGGGGTTTAAACATGTGCAACGGGATCGACGAGGCGAACGGCCTGGCGCTGCTCGATCATCCCGATCCCCAGGTGCGGCTCTGGACGGTCCGGCTGCTGGGAGATCGCGATGAAGTTCCGAGCGCGATCGCGACCAAATTCGTCCGGATGGCGAGGGACGAGAAGAACGTCGAGGTCCGTTCCCAGCTCGCGTGCTCGGCGCGAAGGTTGACCGCTTCGGCTTGCCTGCCGATCGTCGCCGAACTCGCCAAAAGATCTGAGGATTTAAATGATATTCATATCCCGCTTTTATTATGGTGGGCGATCGAATCGAAGGCCGTGTCGGATCGTCGCGCCGTGTTATCGCTTTTTGAGGATTCCGATTTCTGGAAGCATCCGATTGTGAACAAGTATCTCGCGCCTCGGATAACCAGGCGTTACGCCGCGACCGGGAGAAGCGAAGATTTGGAGACGACCGCCGGCTTAATCAAGCCGGCGCCCGACGATGAATCGAAGCGAGCCGCGATCTCGGGGGTCGAGGCGGCGTTGTCGGGATCGCCCGGGCTTCGGATACCCGATTCGCTCGCGAGGGAGCTCGGAGGATCGGCGGGGGGTTCGCTTTTGCTCGGCGTTCGCACGGGGGATTCGAAGGCGATCGCCAAGGCGATCCAGGCGATTCAAGAACCGAACGGTGATGTGACAAGTAAGCTTCAATATATTCAAGCGTTCGGCGACAATCGACGTCGCGAGGCGGTTTCCGCGCTTCTCGATATCGCCAAAAGCTCGAACGATCCCGCGCTTCGCGGAGCGGCGCTCTCGGCGCTCCGCGGTTACGACGATCCCGCGATCCCCAAGGCGGTTCTCGCGAGCTTTTCGACGAACACCGAGGATCTGCGGATCGCGGCTCTCGAATTGTTGATCGCTCGTCCCGCTTCGACTCTCGAGTTGTTCGCGGCGATCGAATCGGGATCGATCGACCCCGCGTCGATTCCCGGAGAGATCGTCGCGGCGCTCCGATCGAGTCGCGATCAAAAGATCAAAGGCTATGTGCATAAATATTGGGGAGACGAACGACGCGTCGATTCGGCGGAGCTTCGGGGCGAGATCGAGCGGATCAAGTCGATCGTGACGAACGGAACGGGCGTTCCCAAGAAAGGGGAGTCGATCTTCCAGGAGCGTTGCGCCCGCTGCCATAAGATGTTCGACAAGGGGGCGAACGTCGGCCCCGATCTGACGAGTTACAAACGCGACGATCTTGATACGATGCTTTTGAATATATTAAATCCGAGCGCCGAGATTCGCGAGGGTTACGGAAGCTTCGTCGTCGCGACGAGCGACGGCAGGACGATCGTCGGGCTGATCGTCGAGCAGGATCCTCGCGTCGTCGTTGTTCGAGGCGCCGACGGCCGCGGCGAGACGATTTCCAAGGCCGAGATCGACGAGATGAAACCTTCGGATCGATCGCTGATGCCCGAGGGGGCGCTCCGATCGCTAACGGATCAACAAATTCGCGATCTCTTCGCGTATCTGAGAATCACCCAGCCGCTGATCGATAAGTGATTGAATTATCAATAAATTGAGGATTCACGCCGATCGGCGTCGGTTTAACACGATGTTTCCGGCGATAACGCGATCGGTAGGGCGAATCTCGCGGCGAGCCTTTTTTCGTAAACTCCGGCGAAAAGGATGATTTTCAGGTCAATAATCGCAAACAGAATAATGATGCTCACCAGGAGGTTCGCCCTCCCAATTTCGGCTTCGCCTCCGAATTTCGGCTTCGCCTCCGAATTTCGGCTTCGTCCTCCCAATTTCGGGATCGACCTCAAATTCCGCCGAACATGTTCAGAATCCAGATATCGTTTATTTTTGATTGGGAGGGCGAACCTCCCGGTGAGCCGCTTTTCGTAAACTCCGGCGAAAAGGATGATTTTCAGGTCAATAATCGCAAACAGAATAATGCGGCTCAC
>JAJYWB010000070.1 GCA_021791715.1 Planctomycetota bacterium
TTACAAGAAGAGGCTCACCGGGAGGTTCGCCCTCCCAACCAAAACAACATGTTATTTAGATTTCTTTGATGACGAACATTATGGTGAGCCGCATTATGACGTCCGCGATTATCGACCACCAATATCTGGATAATTTGGGAGGGCGAACCTCCTGATAAGCCGCGTTATGACGTTCGTGATTATCGACCGCGAATATCTGGATATTTTGGGAGGGCGAACCTCCTGATAAGCCGCGTTATCACGTCGGCGATTATCGACCGCGAAATCACCCCGGTCGCCCGTGTTTACAAGAAGAGGCTTATATGAAACAATCATTTAGGAGGCGGTCTCGATTGAATCAAGTCGATTCGCGTTCGATCACATCAGGATTGTCTCTGAATAATTCAGATCGACACGCTTCGCGCAGCTCACGGCGAACGTTTGATCCCCGTCGTCGCCGCGTCGCGCCAAATCTTTATGTCGACATCGTTCGTGAAGAAGCGAACGCCGCCGTCAAGAAATAATGTATTAACTCCATGAATGTGTCCGCTCGAAGCGCCCATGTCCGCGGTCCGTCCGTCGCGCGCGATACACGATTTCGCGGGATTGGGACGATCGAGATGATTATAAAGCGTCGAACGCCAAGTCGATTCGCGCCACGAAAAGCCCGCGTCTCCCTTCCAAATTCCCCCGGTCGAACCGCAACCCGATCGCTCGATCGCCTGGTCGACCAGGCGATACGCTTGCCGAGCCTCGACATCGCGACCGTCTCCCACAAGACGCTCCGAATACGCCGCGGTAAACGACGATCCGTCCGCGGCCTCGACCTCGGCGATCGATCGCCGAACTCCCGGTGCGAACGGACCGTCGACTCCGCCGGGCTCGCTTCCCGTGTTCGCTCGATAACTCACGGGCGCCTTGAATTCCGAAACGAGCGCGTTTGGATCGCTTTGACACGTCATTCCGGGAGGCCGATCGACCGCGATCGCCCTGGGAGATCCCGCCTGAACGGCTTTCGCCTCATCGCGAGCGCGGCGCAAATCGGCGACGCCGAACTCGTCCAGAATCGTCGCCAAAGGACCGGGCGCTTTCGAATCGGGTTCGAACGACGCCGCGACCTCGGGTAACCGCTCTTTCACTTGATCATACAAAATCATTCCTTCGCCGATTCCGCGGAGGTTGTCGCGGCAAGTCAGCAGCCGAGCCGATTCGCGAGATCGCGGCAGGCTCATCAGCACGAGGAGAAAGACGATCAGCACGATCGCCGCGACGACGATCGCCTCGATCGCGGTCGCCCCCCGCCTCGGTATCGGCGATCGATCAAAAATCGCGTTATACACATTGAGATCTTTATGAATTTCACGGTTATTTTTATAATGAATTCTCATATCCTGAACTCCGCTTTTTCGAGCCCTCACGATCGATCCCGACGCCTCGTCGGGAGATCATCCCCCATCATATCACCGCGGCGCGTTCCGGACGATTCAATCGCGGGGTGATCGATCTTGCCAAGTCGGCCGATTTATCGCATGATCCCCTCCGCGAACAGCTCCGCGGGAGCGATTCGCGACGATCCAAGTCGAATTGTACCGATCATGAAAGCGAATCGAAGCCGTCGACCGGGCCCCGCGGTAAGCGTCGTCGTTCCCGTTTTCAACGAGAGCGAAAACGTGCGCGAACTCCATCGTAGGCTAAGCGGCGCGCTCGACTCCCTAAAATTATCATACGAAATTATTATTATCGACGACGGATCGACCGACGAAACCCTGCGTTTGCTCGTCGAATTGCGGAACCTCGATCCTCATCTCGCGGTCCACACTTTGAGCCGCAATTTCGGCCATCAAGCCGCGGTTTCGGCGGGGCTCGATCGCGCCTCGGGGCGTTCGGTCGTCGTCGTCGACGGCGATCTTCAAGATCCCCCCGAACTCATCCCGGCGCTGCTCGATAAGCTCAAACAGGGCTTCGACGTCGTCCACGCCGTCCGCCGCGGTCGTCGCGAAGGACCGATCAAAAAACTTGGATATCATTGTTTTTATCGCCTCTTAAACGCGATCAGCGAAACGCCGATCGCCGTCGACAGCGGCGACTTCTGCGCGATGAATCGAAAAGTTCTCGAAGCGATCAAACGACTTCCCGAACGCGCGCGATTCATCCGAGGATTGCGCGGATTTGTCGGTTTCCGCCAAACGCGGCTCGAATACGATCGAGCGCCGCGAGCCGGCGGCTCGCCGAAGTATTCGTACGCCGATCTGTTCCGATTAGCCGTCGACGGGCTCGTAAGCTTCAGCGGAGCCCCGCTTCGACTCGTCACGTATCTCGGGTTAACCGCGGCCGGCTTCTCGCTGGCGCTCATGGCGTGGGTTCTCGTCGAGGCGATCGCGGGCGTTCACACCCTCCCGCGCGGCTGGGCGAGCACCGTCGTCGTCGTCCTCTTCATGGGCGCCGTGCAGCTCCTGTGCATGGGAATCATCGGCCAATACATCCGACTCATCTTCGTTGAAACCAAAGCCAGACCCGCATACCTCATCGATCACAGCCTTCCCGCACGCGATCCCGCGGCGATCGGATACGAAAATCGGCGAGAATCCCCCGATCGCAAACCGAACAACGAAGTCTCAACAATAAATTATACACATACGATCCGAGACCGAGTTCCGAAACGTCCCGCGATAAAAACGCTCCGATTCGATACGCCGGCGCCGCGATTGAAACGCCCCTCGCGCAGCTCCGTTCGAAACGCGTCGGTTCGTCCTTGAATCGATCGACGACCCCGACGCTCCTCAACCAATTAAAAACAAATCATTGAATTATGCGTGTTGTTTTACCACAAGGATCAATCCGCTTTGGTATTCGCGGGTTCCCAGCGAATCAACCCCAGGTTTTCGACGAAAATCACATACAGCACGGGCGTGATCACTTTGGTGACGATCGTCGCGATCAAAAGACCGGCGATCTGAACGTAACACATCGGCGCCCAGAGCGGCCCCCCTTCGATCGCGAGCGGAATCAAACCGCCGACGGTCGCCAATACCGTCACCAGCACCGGACGAAGCCGCACGAGAGCGGCGTCGATCACGGCGCGATGAAGCGATTCGCCCCGATTGCGCATCTCCTCAATATAATCAAATAATACAATAATATGACTGACGATCACCCCCGCGAGCGAAGCGACCCCCAAAAACGCCATAAATCCGAACGGAACGCCGAAAATCAAAAGCCCCGTCAATCCCCCGGCCATCCCGAACGGAACCGCCGCGAACACCACCAACGGCTTCGTCACGCTCTCAAACTGAAGCACAAGCGCCAGATAAATCGCGATCAAGCTTACGATCAACGCGATCGTAATCGATTTAAACGCTTTATCCTGTTCATATTTTTCGCCGCCGAATTCAAAACGATATCCCGGCGGCCACAACCGCGCCTCGCGGTCGAGCTCGGGCGCGATTTTATCGACGATCGCGCTCGGAAGAACTCCGCCGACGGCGTCGCACTTCACCGTCAAACATCGTTGATGACGCCTCCTGCCGATCCTGGGGGGAACGAACTCGGTCCGAAATTCGCTGATCTGGCTGAGCGGAACGCGAACCCCCGGCGCGGATCCCGCGACCTCGAAGTTCGTCAGATCGACGAGCCTCGCACGCTCCTCGGGACGTACTCGTATCATCACAGGAATCAGTTGATCACGCTCGCGTAAGTAGGTGGCCGTCGCGCCCGAAAGCGCCGTGTCGAGCGACGCCGCGACGTCCTGATTCGTCAGCCCTGAAAGTCCCGCTTTCTCGGGTTGCACCTCGAGGGTCGGCTGCAACAATTCGGGCTCCCAATCGTCGTGAACGTTATCGACCCCCGGGATCGCGTGCAACAGCCGCTTCGTTCGCTCGCCGAGCTTGCGTAAAAGCGCCGCGTCGTCGCCGAAATGACGAATCTGAACGGGCACTCCGATCGGCGGACCCGATTCGAGCAGCTCGATCGTCACCCGAGCCGAGGCGATCCTGGGAGGCAAACTTCGCTTCAATCGCTCGACGATCGCCGCGGTTTCACGCGCGTCGGTCGTATGCACCATGATTTGCGCGTATTGATCCTGCCGCTGCTCGGGAGTGATCGAAAGCCAAAACCGCGGCCCGCCCGCGCCTACAAACGTGGTATACGCGCGAATTCCCTTCCCCTCGAGCGCGTCGATCTCGGCGATCGTCCGTTTGGCCTCGTCGCGCGTGAATCGAATCGGCGATCCCTCGGGTAAATAAACGTTAACGGTGAAGATCGAATGCAGATCCTTGGGGAAAAACGCCAGGCCGATCCGCGGAACCGCCCCCCCCGCCGCGGCGAGCGCGATCAAACAGACGCCGATACTGATCGCTTTATGATCGAGGCACCATTCCGAAAAGCCGTTGTAAAGCCGGGCGAACCGCGCGCCTCGTCCCCCCTCGCTCAGTCCCGCGTCGAGACCTTTTTGACCTTTCAATAAATAATAGCCCAAAAGCGGTATAAATGTCATTGAAACGATCCGGCTGCTCACGAGCGATGCCGTCACGACGACCGGGAGCGAATAAATGAACTCGCCGACACGCCCCTCCACGAGCAACAGCGGCAAAAACGCGACGATGTTCGTGAGCGTGGCGAAGAGAATCGCGTGCGCGAGCCGATAAGGCCCCAGCCACGCCGCCCTGATCCTCGGCGTCCCCGCCGCGAGCTCCCGGTTGATCGCGTCTCCCGCGACGACCGGATCGTCGACGAGCAAACCGAGAGCGATGATCAACGCGGCGATCGAAACCTGCTGCAAATCGATCCCCAAAACCTGGCAAAACCCCAGCGTCATCGCGATCGTCAGCGGAATCGAGATCGCGATCAAAACCGCGCTCCGCCATTCCATAAACAACAAGGCGATCGCGATCACGATCACCACCGCCTCGATCAAATTCTGATCGAATTGCGCAATTTTGTTTTTAACGGTCGTCGGCTCGTCGCTCGTCCAATCGATCTGAAGATCGTCGGGCAAAATCCCTTTGAGCGAATCGATCGCCTCCGAAACGTCGCGACCGAAATCGGCGATCCGCGTCCCCTTCACCTGTCGGATCGCGAGCGTTACGGCGCGGGTCGTTTGCAGCGTATACCGCGAGGGGAGGGGGCCGGCGCCGCCGTGCGGACCCGCCGAAACGTGAACGGGGTGGTCGCTCGGCATCCGCGAGGTCGAAGGCCGCTCCGCGTCGACCTTGACCGTCTGATAATTCAGAACCCCCGGCGGATCCTCATACCCCCGAACGACGTCGCACAAATCGCGCAAATAGAGCGGACGTCCGTCCTTCACGTCGACGACGACCGATCCGATCTCGGCTTCGCTCGCGAACTCCCCGCTCGGCCTGATCAATAAATCTCGATCCGAAAGCTCGATCCGCCCCCCCGGAATGTTCACGTTCCGCTCGTCGAGCCGCCGCGCCACGATCCGGGGATCGATCCCCAAAGCCGATACCCGCCCGCCGCTGTAATACAGATCGACGACCTCTTTCTGAATCCCGATCCGTTCCACCTTCGCCACGTTCGACGACCGTTTGATCCGATCCTGAATCAAATCGGCGAATTCTCTTAAATCTTTGTATGTATACCGATTGAGCGTTCGATACGGCTCCGCGGGATGCCGCTTTAATCGCTCGGCGAGTCCGCTTAAATCTTTAATCAAAACGCCGGGCCATATGTCGGGATGATCGAGCCCCGCGCCGATCACCTCGCTCTCCCACCGAAGGATCTCGCGCCTCAGATCGTCTTCGCCGATTCCCGCGTTCAACTGAAAATCGACCGCTCCCGCGCTCGGCGGCTCGATGTAAGAACCGTCGGTTATCAGCCGAAGCCCGCGCAACCTCTCGAGCAAAAGCCCCGCCAACCGCGCCACCATCGCGCGATCGATCGATCTTGGATAAACAAGAACCACGCTGTAACGGTTCGATCGCAACGCTTCCGGTCGACCCGACCGAAACGCCTCCAGCGACTCGACGATCGACCGGGCGCGCTCGTCGATCTCAAAATCGGTCACGGGAGGGCTCGATATCGTCAGCATCACCGCGACCGTCTCGCCGAAATCCTTGTTTAACATCGGCGTCAAGCGAGCCGAGCCGATTTTGGGAAGATCGGTCATCCCCGCGAGCCGATTCGCCAGATCCTGCCACTGCGTTTCGGCGTCTTTACATGTATCAAATAAATCTACATATACAATCGACAATCCCTGGCGGCTCGTCGAGTAAACCTTATCGACCTGCGCGTTCTCGGCGACTTTACGTTCGATCGCGCGCGTCACCTCTTGCTCGACCTTCTCGGCGCGCGCTCCGGGATACGCGGTCACGATCACGCCGCTCCGGATCGGGATGACCGGGTCTTGCCGCTTGGGCATCGTCCAATACGCGAAGCCGCCCCAGACGAGCGTCGCGACGAGCGCCGTCCACGCGATCGGCCGTTTCTCAACAAAGAATTGCGAAGTGTTCAAACGCCGGCTCCTTCGCCCGCCCCGGCCCGCCGGCTCGCGTCGTCGGCCTTCGAACCGTTCGTCGACGAATCTTTCGCTTTCAAGCCGCGCGATTTCGATCCGTTCCCGCCGTTAAGCTCGCGCGTCGCGTCGCCCCGAGGATCGATCCGATTCGCCTTTTTGCTCAGGTTTTCAATCGTTTGTTCGCCCGCGATCGTCGCGTCGAGCGTGCGCACGCGATCGCCTTCGAGCAGCCGGTTCGCTCCCGCGACGATCACCCGATCGCCGAGCTTGATCTCGCTTCCCTTACCCTGTTTGATCCGCGCGCGATTGTCGATCAGTCCGTCGAGTTCGACGCGGCGCATCCGCGCGACTTCGGCCTCCCCCTCGGTCACGACGACGAAAACCGCGTAACGATCGGCGTCGGCGGCGCGGCGAATCGCCGTCAACGGCAACAGAATCGCATCTTCATGTCGACCGATGTTCACGCTTGCGATCATCCCGGGCTTCAATCCCTTGGGGTCGTCGATCGTCACCTCGACCTCGAACGTCCGAGTCCGGTCGTCGGCGTTGGGAGAAATCTTCGTCAGCCGCGCCGGGAACGATTCTCCCGGGAAGGCGTCTGAAGTCGTTTTAAAATCCTGTCCGATCCGCAATCGACCGACGAGCGAATCCGAAACGCCGAAGCCGACGACGAGTTTTGATAAGTCCATCAACAAAAAAGCGCTTTTCCCCGCCGCGATCCGTTCCCCCTCTTCGACGTACCTCGCGACGACGGTCGCCTGATCCATTGGAACGACGAGCGAACAATCTTTCAGATCTTGCTCGGCTTTTGAAACCGCGAGTTCGGCGGCGGCGATTCCGCTCGCCGCGGCGATCGCCTCGGCCTCGGCGGCTTCGGCCTTGGCTCGAGCGCGATCGACCTCCTCCTTGGTGACGGCTTTGTTCTTGAGTAATTCCTCGTAGCGATCGCGATCTTTCGCCGCGAACGACGCGTCGGCGAGGGCCGCGGTCGATTTCGCCCGCGCCGATTCGAGCCGAGCACGAGCCGATTCGCGCTCGCGACGGTAATCGACCTCGTCGAGGCGAGCGATCACCGCGTCCTTTTCAACCCGATCGCCCGCCTGAACGTCGCGTTTCTTGCCGTCGGACGTTTCAATCTTGAGCAGCCGCTCGACCGTCCCCGGAACCTTGAACGAGAGTTCAAGCTTTCTACGCTCTTTCACCGTGCCGCTGAACGCGATCGCGAGCTCGATCGGCTCGGACCGGACGGGCTCGGCTCGAACCGCGACGGGGGGATCGTCGAGGGTTTGAACTCGCCCGCACCCGATCAAGAAAACAACCGATATCGCCGCGAATCGCCGCCTCGGCGTCATCTGTTCGTTCAAACGTTCATCCTCCGGTCGCCTCGTCGTTCGATCCAAGAGAACATCATCATCTTGGAATCGCCGGTACGCAACCCGATCTCAATCCGATAAGCGTCATCTTGTTTTTTTGTATTATTATTCGTTACCGCCCGCCGAGAATCGATTCTCGAACAAAGAACGCATTGAGAATGAATCCGAAGAGAATTCCGATAATTCGTCGGGTTTTCATCGCGGAGCGTAAACCGGGAGCGATAATCGCCGTGTGAGCCCTTGTTATATAAAATCAATAATATACAAATGCCGGCTCGGTCGGCGCCTCGCCCTCCCTCGATCAACATTCCAGCGCCGGAGATCTTGAGGAAGGGCGAACCGCCGTGTGAGCCCTTGTTATATAAAATCAATAATATACAAATGCAGGCTCGGTCGGCGCCTCGCCCTCCCGCGATCAACATTCCAGCGCCGGAGATCTTGAGGAAGGGCGAACCGCCGTGTGAGCCCTTGTTATATAGAATCAATAATATACAAATACTGGCTCAGTCGGCGCCTCGCCCTCCCGCGATCAACATTCCAAAGCCGGAGATCTTCAGGGAGGGCGAACCGCCGTGTGAGCCCTTGTTATATAAAATCAATAATATACAAATGCCGGCTCGGTCGGCGCCTCGTCCTCCCGCGATCAACATTCCAAAGCCGGTGATCTTCAGGGAGGGCGAACCGCCGTGTGAGCCCTTGTTATATAAAATCAATAATATACAAATGCCGGCTCGGTCGGCGCCTCGCCCTCCCGTGATCAACATTCCAAAGCCGGTGATCTTGAGGGAGGGCGAACCGCCGTGTGAGCCCTTGTTATCGAATTCATTGAGTGAAATGCAGGCTCGGTCGGCGCCTCGCCCGCTCGATTCTCGGCCATCCTTCGCGGGACGATCCGATCCTATAAAATCGAAAACAGAACGAATGAATTACCGCAATCGCAATTTTTGCTTTTGATATTGACTCTGAATCCCGAATATCATAGATTAACTGCATGATCCGCATCGATTCGGCGATCGCCGCGCGATCGACCGTGTCGATACCCCTTTGTTCGATCGTAAAGCTTCCCAGAATTGCCTTTACGTGGCGCGATCGAACCGATTTTTCGCAATCAAAACCACAACCTCGGCTTTTCCAACGAAAGGAAGAACAACTTGAACGCCTCACACGCATTCGCGAAAACAAGCCCGCTCTTTTCCAACCCGGATGACGATTCCTCAACCCGATCGTCGAACGCTCGCGCCGTCGGCGCGCCGATCGATCACGGCGTTCGCTCGCTCGATCCCGTGATCGAACCCTTTGAAACGACCGAAGCTTGGGTGAAGCACCGCGATACCTTCGTGCGAGAACTTCACCCCGTCGGGGCGCTCGAAACCGCCTACGCCGAACGTGCCGCGAGCTATCATTGGAGACTCAACCGCGTGATCCGCTACGAAATCACCGCGACGCGATTCGACCTCGAAGGAGTTATGACCGAGTTCATCGTCGCTCTCGATCATCCCGAGATTCCACGCGATCGCTCGGAGGGGGTGACGATCGAAAAAATACGTAAGCCGCTCAGCGATTATCTCGACGATTTTGTAAAATCGGGAGCTCCCGCGGCGAAATTCCCCGAACATCAAGAAGGCTTGGTCCGCGTCCGCAATGAAGTGTCGCGAGTTCGCGAACGCCGCGTTTTGCCCGATCGCCAAACGATTCAAACAATCGTCAAGTACGAGGCGCATCTCGATCGATGCCTCGCCCGCACAATGGCCGAATTGAGACGGTTGCAAAAAGAACGACGGCAAGGATTGCGCGAGATCCACCAAGATTTTATTGATCATCATTCAACCGATACAACCGAATCGCTCGCGGATCCCGAACCCGGTCCGTCCAAGCCGGCCGACAATTCGATCGCCGAGCGACAAGTTCAAGCCTCTCGAAAAGTTGACGACGAACGAGAAGCGCCTTCCCCCTACGATCCGATTCGCTCCGAAAATACGGACGTCGTCGCGAACCAAGAACCGATCGCATCCGCGGAAATCGCGCCCGCGGAGCCGATCGATCGCGTCGCCAAACCCGTCGATCGGCGGAATTCCAACGGTTATCGCATTAGCGAGGCGACTCCTCATGGAATCGTTACGCAACAACCAAACGCGTCGGGGGCGCTGATCACAATGTTCCCGCCGGCTCATTACCCGGCGATCCCCGAAGTCGTCGTTCGGCCGGCTCCGATCGCGCTCGAAACACACTTTCATAAAAAAGAATAAATAACAAAAGAAATCGACAAGCTCGAATTGATTCCGATCTCGGCCGATTTCGCGGGCCGAATCGGCTCAACGCCAAGGCCCGGGCGACCGTGAGATCGAGCCGGGACGCTCTTTGACAATTCGCTTTATCTGATCAAGCGAGCGGGGACCGTTTCGGGAAATACGAGCTTTGAACGCTTCGCGTTTCCCGAAACGTCCCCCTCGCGGGGAGTTTCGCTCCGCGTCGAGCGGCTTCGTCACGAGACCCGTTTGTTTTCTCACGGAACGCATGAATGAAATCTAATCGCATAGATCCCGTGAAAAACACGATAAGAAATCCTAACGCGGCGAGGCCGCGATCATACCGACCCGACGCGTTGCGAAGAGCTTCTAATAATATCAGGAATTCTTTTGATTTCTCATTTGATCAGCCCCTGGCTTGCGCGTTGGGTTAATATGTTCCAATATCCGTCTGCTCAAAAGTCGCGCGCACGGCGGGTAACAGATACAGACGACGACTCTATCTTTTCGGCGAGACGACGAAACCGCCGAGACGTCTCGATTCCTAAGCGACGATTTCGCCCGCCGAGGATCATTCGGGAAGCGGTTTCCCTTTCGTCTCGGGAGCGAACGGGAGGATCAACAGACCGATTAAGAAAACCCCGCACATCGCCACGCCCGCGGGACGGATCGGCTGCGCGTAACCCGCGAACACATAACCCGTCAACAACCCGAAAACCGTCGGGCCGACCGCGGCGACAAGCCTTCCCACGTTGTAACAAAACGACGTCCCCGTGCTGCGTAACCTCGTGGGGAACAACTCGGGAAAATAAATCGCGTAGCCGCCGAAAATCGACAATTGACAAAACCCCATGATCGGGATCATCCAAAAGATGTCGCTGAATCGATTGAAGAATTGGAACGTGAACGCGGTCGAAGCCATCGCCAGAATGAAAGCGATCGCGAACGCGGGCCTCCTGCCGAAACGATGCGAAAGATGGCTAAACGCGTAAACGCCAAAGAACGCGCCCGTATTTTGAATTATGAATGTGATTCCTTTCCAGATCGTCAATTTGGCGCTGATTTCGGAGACGCTCAACCCTTGTTTGGCGAACTCGCGTTTGAAGACCGAATCGATCAGTTCGGGGCTGAAGAATCCGATCCCCCACAGGCCGACGACTCCCGCGAAAGCGAGCGTCATCCCGACGATCGCGTTCGAACGCCAGCGAAGATCGCCGAAAAACTCGGCGAGCGATCCGAGCTTGTATTTGACGGGGTCTTTCCCTTCAATCGTCGCCGCTTTTTTCCAACGCTCGGGTTCTTTGAGCTTGCGAAAAATCGGAATCGCCAAGATCGCGGGGATGATGCCGATTAAAAACATCAATCGCCAGGAACGTGTCGGGTCGACGATTTTCGATTGCCCCGCGAGGCCGATCGCGATGCTGACAAACCCCGCGGTGATGTTGCCGATCGCCGATAAAGCCTGAAGCATGCCGAGCGCGAACGGTCGCGACCGATCGGGCATCACCTCGGCGACGAGCGCGACGCCGACCGCGAACTCGCCCCCGACTCCCAACCCCGTTAAAAAGCGATAACACGCGAAATCCCACACGCCGACCGAAATCGCGCTTAAACCCGTAAAACCCGAATACACCAGAATCGTCAATAACATCGTTTTGGCGCGACCGATTCGATCCCCCAAAACACCGAAAAAAAGCCCGCCGATCGCCCAGCCGATCATAAATATCGAGGTCGCGTAGCCCCCTTGCCGCGCGATCGCATCGGCGTTCGCGCTCCGACCCAATAACTCGGTAATCGCGCTATTGCGTGCTAGATTGAACAGTTGCTGATCCATTGTGTCGAACAGCCAGCCCAGCGAGGCGACGACGAAAACGAACCAGTGGTAACGCGTGAGGCCGCGATACCACGCTCCTGGATTCGATTCGGATTCGTTGTTCGCGTTCGCCGCGGGGATGTTCTCGAACGCCATCGGCTGCGGGCTCCGGGTGTTCCAAAGGACGAGACTTATGGGGCGAGGTCGGAATTTACTTGGAAGCGCGGCGATTCAAGCCGAGGCTCGGCGATCGCGATTCTCGAGTCGCTTGATCGAATCGGCTCAATTCAACCTTAAGGCGAGGCTTCGGGATCGATCAACCGGCTTGTCGTTTCGGCTCGAATCGAAGTCGGAACGAGATTGGACGATCCGATTTCTCTCCGTGCATTCGCAAGCCTGGTTTCACGCCCACGTACGATAAGATATTCCAGACGGATGATCCAGCATCGAGATCGACCGAATCGCGTCGATTTCGCGATCGATTTCCGTCCCTGGGAGAAAGAGCCGATGCGATTCACCTCGATTGCTGTTCGAGCCTTGCAGGCGGCTCTCACCGCGTTGTTTTTATGGCTCGTCGCGGCTCGGCGAATCCCCCTCGGCGTTCGCGGAGAATGGGAATGGCTCAGAATCTCGGTCCCCCCTTCATACGCGCAGGCGATTATCGCGGCGGTCGCGATCGCGGCTTACGCGACCTTCGCAGCGTGGGGTCGATTCGCGCTCGATAAACGACACGGAGCGTTTCGAGAAACGATCTGGACGTTTTTACTCGCTCTCGCCGCGATCGCGGTTCAATGGAGCGTAATCGAAGGCTCTCCCTACGGTTACGGGCTTTCGCGGTGGGGGATCGCGCTCGGCAACGCGGGATCGAGCGGCTACTATCGTGTCGCACGCGGCGAAATCGAAGATCCGGCGCGGTTTCTCGCCGATTACCCGAAATGGATTCAAAAACAAGATGAACTTCACATCGGAACACATCCTCCGGGATTGCTTATCATCAATCACTTAATCGGCGAAATGATGGATCGCAATCCCGCGATCGCTCGATTCACGCTGACGAACGCTCCGAGGTCGGCTCTCGACGGCCTCGCCGCGATCGATCGCGGTCGTTCACGGTTTTCAAAAGCGGACCGCGCGGCGCTCGTTTTTCTGGGGGCTCTCACGCTGCTTCTCTCGGCTTTAACCGTGATTCCGCTCTACGCGCTCGGTCGGTTATCGACGAACTCGGCGGCGACCGCTTGGACCGCCGCTTCGCTTTGGCCGCTCGTTCCCTCGGCGATCCTCTTTCAACCGATCGCCGATACCACATATCCGTTCATCGCGAGCTTCTTGCTCTTACTCGCGGTCTGCGCGACGACCGGCGGAAAACGACGAGCTTTGGCGTTCGCGGCCGCGGCGGGAATCACGATCGCCGGCGGAATGATTCTCACGCTCGCATTTTTGCCGATCGGTCTGATCGCGGCGATCGTCGTCGTCGCGGGTCGATCGAATCGCCTTCAAGTCGATCGCGGAGGAAACCTCGCGCGTCTCGGCGGCGCGATCGCGATCGCGGTCGGCTTTTTGACGGCGGTCTCGGCTTGGAGGGTTTTCACGCACGCCGATCTATTCACAATCTGGCGTTACAATTTAATCAATCATGCACGTTTTTACATAAATTATCATCGAACGTATTCAAGATGGGTTTGGGTCGACGGAATCGAGTTCGCGATCGCGCTCGGGATTTCGACGTCGATTTTGGCGATTTTGGCCGCGACAGCGCCGCGTCGGATTCCCGCGGTCGGGTGGGGGACGATCGCGACGTTGATCGCTCTGGATGTAAGCGGGCGAAACCTCGGCGAGATCGCGCGGCTTTGGCTTCCGTTCATGCCGCCGTTGCTGATCGTCGCCGCGGTCGGATCGGAACGGATCGGCGGACGATCGCGCGACCTCGCGACGACGATCGCTCTCGTCGGATTACAAACATTATGTCTTGAACAATTGATTCAAACGATTTATCCCGTCTGATCGGATCGGCTTCGATCGCGATCGGCGGAGTTCACTAATCGAATTGAATCGAATCGATCAAACGATCGTCGGTTCTCTTATAAAAACACGCTTAGAATTCTGACGCCGAGTTCGGTGTCGATTTGAACGAGTTCGCCGCGTGCGACGAGTTTTCCTCCCGACGTGAGTTCGACGGGCTCGCGTGCGTGTCGGCCGAGTTCGAGAACGTCGCCTTGTTTCAGATCGGCGACACGCGAGAGGGGCAGGCCGATCTTGCCGATCTCGACGGTGAGCGTGACGGGGATTTCGGTCGGCGCGACGGCTTGCGTCGGGGAGTTCGAAGGGGGCATTACGATCGCCTCGCGTGGGTTGATGGATTTTTGAAGCCCGCCGGTCAGTTCGACGCGCGATCCCGCCGAACCCGCGACGACGCGGCAAGGGAGCGAGAATCGAGCGTCTCCGGCGAGGAGGTACAATTCAACGTCGAACATCGGAGAAGCGACCGTCCGACCGGGAGGAGAACCGTGAGTGAGCGGCAGCACGCCGCCGACTCGAAGCCGGCTCAACCCGCGCGGCAGCGGAATTTCGCCGACGACGGCCCTCCAGCCGCCGACGAGAGTCGCGAGCGAATTCCTCCGCGCCTCGTCGATCGGCGCCGCGGCGGTCGGCTCGGACGCGAGCCAAACCGCGAGCACGCTTTCAGGTATCCAAAGCCGCGCGTTCCCCCGCGTCGAGCCGATCTCGATCGGCCAAACGAGAGTCGCGATCGATCCCAAACCGTCGATCGGAAAAGGATCGGGGCCTACTCGATCGAACATAAGATCAAGCGAACCGAACGCGTTCGAAACCTGGTCGAGCGATTCGAGCGCCTCGGCGATCAGGAACGCGACGACTCCCCATTCGACCGGGGTCGTTTGACGATCGGCCTCGCCCGGCCCGCGCGTGAACCCGAGCAGCCGGTCGACGACGGCGTGAACAACCTTGGATTCGATACCGAACCCAAGTTTGGTTTGATACCGCGGCCAGGAAAAGTGAGCGATCGCTCCGGGAACCTTTAAACCCGACGCGCGGCGGATCAAATCGGGGGCGCGCAATTCGACGATCGCGCCCGTTCCCGCGAGTCGACGAACGATTTTCTCCCTCGCCCCGCTCCGCTCGAACGCTCGCGCCAGGCGTTCTTCCACGCGAGCGCGAATCGGGTCGACTCGAGGAAGATCGCCGAGCGGTACGGCGGTCGAAGGCGTCGAATCGTCCGATTCGATCACGACATCTCGCATATCGGAGGATGATGAATCGAAGCTCACGCGGACGCTCCTCGAGGTCGTGTACCGCTTCGGGATCGCTCGGAATCGAGCCTTCGCAACGCCGTCATGAGCACGCGGTGCTCTAAAGCGATCAGATCGCCCCGCGAAACTCCCGGTAAATCGAGCTTCATCAACCCTCGAATCGGCTTGGCGGTATCGTATGGAAGACGTTGGAGAGCCCAGCGAACGCGATACGGCTCGGCGATCGCGAGCAATCGAGCGATCGTCGTCAATCCCAGGTGCACGATCGCTCGTCGACCCGCGGCGGTTTTGGAAGCCCCGGCGTCGCGTTTAACGAGTTCGCCGATTTCGGCGGTTTGGAAGCTTCCTTTTTCGGTCCACTGCGTTCGGAAATCAAGCATGCGCTCGCGACGCCGCGCCGCTCGTCGCGTTTCTCCCGGTTTCGCTCCGGGAGGTTTGCCCAGATACGCGATCTTACAGAGCCCCGCCAGCGTCAACACGCGAACAAGATCGGTCGGACGCAATCCAGCGATCGCGGCGATCACGGGAGGATCGGTTTCGTTGACCGCCGGCCCCGCGAGCAGCCGCTCGGTCCAAAGCGTGCATACGCACGCGACGATACGCGGATCGGCTTTGCGATCGGGAACGATCGAAGCGGGATCGAGCCCAAGCCGCTTCACGATGATCGATCGAATCGATTCGGGCGACGCGGCGGCGACGGCTCGTTGAACCGCCGCGGATTCCCCTTTGAGAGCCCGGATCCACCACGAAGGATGCACCGAACTCAAATCGAGTCGAGCCTCACCGGCGTGCTCGGCCGCGAGCCTCGATTTGATCGACTCCGCGGAGTCACGGCTCGACTCGGTCGAATCGGAGGCTCGGTTGATGAACTCCCAGCCCGGCTCGAGTCGTTCGCGCCAGGCGGGCTGAAATCGCTTCCAATACCGTTCGTCGACCGAACCGCGCCACGCTTTGAGCGACCAAAGCAACGCGCGGTCGGCGGTCCGACCCGGCAAACCGGTCGTCGCCATCGTCCACTCCTCGTATACGTCGCGGGACGAACACTATAATGCGAACCGATCGCCGTTTCCACAAGGAACGTCGTCCGGAATCGAGTTATTATAATACTGGAATGCGTTATGCTTGTTGGATTGAACGCGCGATTACTAACCGATCCGTCGCTCCGCGGCTGGAACCGCTACACGATCAACCTCGCCGCGGCGCTCGCCGATCTGGGCGTTAGGCTGATCCTGTACACCGATCGCCCCGTGCACGAATCGCATCTGGCTCGATTGAAACCCGGCTCGTTTGAGGAAAGAGCCTCGGGAGAGATCCCTTACCTCTCGTGGGAGCAGCGGTGGGCGCCGAAGCAATGCCGGCTCGATAAAATCGACGTGTTTCATTGTCCGTTTCACTTTGGATTACCCTGGTCGAACGCTTGTCCCCAGGTTCTCACGCTCCACGACGCGATCGACGTCGCCTTCAAACCTCAAACCCAGGCTCGACGCGATCGCTGGTCGCGCGGGGCGATCCAAACTCGACTGCACTTTTGGATAGCGCGGAAACGCGCCGATCGCGTGGCGACGGTGAGCGAACACGCCAAACGCGATATCCACCGCTATTTCGGCGTGCCGATCGAGCGGATCGTCGTAACCCCCGAGGCCGCGGACCCGATTTTTCATCGCACGGTCGAGGCGTCGGATCGCGATCGAGCGCGGACGACTCACTCGCTCGATCGACCTTATTTCTTCTATGTGGGAGGATGGGAGGAACGGAAGAACCTGCCGTTTCTGCTCCGAGCTTTCGCGGCCGCCGATTTGCGAGGGATCGAGCTGGTTTTCGGCGGGGGAAAACCGACCGAACGCGAGGCTCTTTTGGCGCAAGCTCGTGAACTTGGAATCGACGATCGCTTGCGTCTCCTGGGATGGATCGAAGAGCGAGACCTGCCGGCGATTTACGCCGGAGCGATCGCATTCGTTTATCCGAGCGCATACGAAGGCTTCGGCCTTCAATTATGCGAGGCGATGGCGGTCGGGACGGCGACGATCGCCTCCCGCGCCACGTCGTTGCCCGAGGTTTTAGGGAACGGCGGCGATACGTTCAACCTCGACGATCCCGGAGAACTCGCGGGGTTGCTCAAAAAAATCGCCGAGGACGAATCGTATCGATCGCAATCGGCAAGCCGCGCCAAGGAGCGTTCAACCGATTTCACCTGGAAGAAAACCGCCGAGAAGACGCTCGCGATCTACGAGGAACTTGTACGAATGCCTTGATCCGCTTTGATCAAAACGAAAATCAGTCGCTCGAGGGTTTCGCGTGGTAAGAGAATCGTCGCGGTGAAAAGCGATGAATGCCGCGCCCGCGAATCTCGAATCGAATTCCGGCGGTCGCGATTCTCCCGCGGCTTCTGGTCGATCGAGCCGCTTTCTCGTAAACTGCAACGTCTACGATCAATGATATCCCGGCGCGACCGCGATTATCGTTCACGATCTTCCTACTTATCCGCATATAGGCGTCTCATCACGCCGCTCGGTCGCTTGTCGAAGTTCTCGGCTCGGTAATTAAAGAGGATCTAACAGATGACGATTCAATTTATGCGTTTAATCATGTCTTCGTCGATCGTCGCGGGATTCGCGGTTTCTGCTTGTTTTCAAGCTCGGGCTCAGTCCGCGGGGGGCGACGGCGTCCGTTTGAACCAGATCCAGGTGGTGGGAACGCACAACTCGTATCACGTGGCGCCGACGGCCGAGGTGATGGAACAAATCGCCGATTTCAACAAAATTTTGGCGCAGGCGGTCGATTATACGCATCGACCGTTCGCCGAGCAGTTCTCGAAGCTCGGGATCCGCCAGATCGAACTCGACGTTTGGGCCGATCCCGCGGGAGGCTTGTTCGCGTCTCCGTTCGCGCGGCGGATCCTCAAGGCGAAGGGAAAAAAGCTCGACCCCGATCCCGACGAAGGAGGCGTGCTCGATAAGCCCGGCCTCAAGGTGCTCCATTTTTTTGATTTCGATTACCGAACGACCGCGCCGACGTTCAAGAAGGCTCTTGAACAGGTGAAAGCGTGGTCGAAAGAGAATCCTCGTCATGTACCGATCATGATTCTCGTCGAACTCAAAGACGAACCCCAACAGCCGATCCCGCGCTATCCCGTCAAATTCGATAAAACGACGATCGAATTTGTAGACAAGGAGATTTTAGAGGTGTTTGATCGTTCCGATATAACGACTCCCGACGACGTGCGCGGAAAGGAGCCGACTCTTCGCGGGGCGATCGTTAAAAACGGTTGGCCGGCTCTCGATCAATGCCGCGGCAAGGTGATGTTCGCGCTCGATAACGAAGGGGCGATTCGCGATCTTTATCTCGCCGATCGGCCGTCGCTCGAGGGACGATTGATGTTCGCCTCGGTCGATCCCGAATCGCCCGCGGCCGGCTGGTTCAAAATCAACGATCCTGTAAGCGATTATGATCGGATTCGATCGCTCGTGGAACGGGGTTTCATGGTGCGGACGCGAGCCGACGCCGACACCGTTCAGGCGCGCAAGAACGACGTCGAACGGCGCGACCGAGCTCTCTCGAGCGGGGCGCAATTCGTCAGCACCGATTTCCCCGAGCCGAGGCCCGATTTTTCGCCTTACAAAGTCGTATTGCCGGGGGGCGCGGTCGCTCGGCCCAACCCCGTCGCCAAACCCAAAACCGATCCCGCGATCGTCGATCTGGAGGGAAAACTCAGGTAAAATCGGCGAGAAATCCGTAGCGAATCGGCTCGTCGATCACTCGTTTCTTCACAAACTTGAATTTTATAAAGGTTGATTATGAAAATTGAACGAATCGCCACGTATCGAGTCGACACCCCTTTGATCGAGGGGCGATACAACTGGTCGGGGGGGAAATCGGTCGAGGTGTTCGACGCGACGATCGTCGAGGTGACGACCGATCAGGGTTTCACGGGTTACGGCGAGGTTTGTCCGCTCGGGCCGAGTTATTTACCAGCGTACGCAGCGGGGGTGCGCGGCGGGATCGCCGAACTCGGGCCCCGGCTTTTGGGCGAGGATCCGACGCAGCTCGACCGGCTCAACCGCTTGATGGACGCGGCGATGAAGGGACACCCGTATGTGAAATCGGGGATCGACGTCGCCTGCTGGGACATTTTGGGACAGGTCGCGAAGCTCCCCGTGTGTCATTTGCTGGGAGGGAGGTACGGCGACGATTTCGTCCTTTATCGTGCGATCTCTCAAGACACCCCCGATCGGATGGCCGAGATGGTGTCCAAATACCGCGGCGAAGGGTATCGCCGGTTCCAGCTTAAGGCCGGCGGCGAGGCCTCGGTCGATATCGAACGGATCCGCGCCGCGGCTCGCGTTCTGAAGCCGGGGGATAAACTCGTCGCCGACGCCAACACGGGTTGGCTCTCGCACGACGCTCTCCGGGTCGCCCGCGGCGTCGCCGATCTCGACGTTTACATCGAACAGCCGTGCGCGACATATGAAGAATGCCTTTCGGTTCGCCGCGGCACGAATCATCCCTTCATTCTCGATGAATCGATCGACGGTATTGATAAGTTGATTCGTGGACGCGTCGATCTGGCGATGGACGTCGTCAACCTCAAGATCAGCAAGCTGGGAGGGCTGACGAAAACGCGACGCATCCGCGATCTGTGCGTCGAGCTCGGGATCGCGATGACGATCGAAGACACGTGGGGAGGCGATATCGCGACCGCGGCGATCGCGCATCTGGCGCACTCGACGCCGACCGAACTCCTCTTCAGCTCGACCGATTTCAACAGCTACGTTTCGGTGAGCACCGCGAAGGGAGCGCCTCGACGTACCGGCGGCCGACTCGCCGCGTCGACTCTCCCCGGGCTCGGTATCGAGCCGATCCGCGATACCCTCGGACGACCGACGCAAGAGATCTTCTAAACCGCTTTGAAAACAAGAGGACTTATACATTCACAAACAAAATGGATAGCTGTATATTGATACGGAAACGGTCGCTCCGGTTCGGAATGCGATCGATCGTCGTCGCGGCCCGCGCCTTCGCGCCGCGCGGCGATCGATTCGTTCGCCGATCGCGGCGATCGCGCTACGGCCGATTATTAAGATCGCTTGAAGCGGGGCGATTGTCGCGATCGACGTCGCCTCGTAAGATCGATGTTCGGAACAGTCGTCGGCTCGTCGTATTGAAACGGCGAGCCGTTATTTCGGGGGATCGAGGCGTGATTGGAACGGTTCTTAACGGACGATTTGCGCTCGAGAAGGAACTGGGCCGCGGCGGCATGGGCGCCGTTTATCGCGGCGTCGACAAAATTCTTGAAAGATCCGTTGCGATTAAAATACTTAAAGATTTAAAGGGTGACGATGTTGTTAAGAAAATACGTTTAGAAGCACAGATCAGCGCGCGGTTGTTGCACGAGAACATCGTCCGGTTGTACGACATCGGCGAGGCCGGCGGAACGTATTATCTCGTGATGGAGGAGGTCGACGGGACTAGCTTTCAGCGGAGGCGAAGGAAGCTCTCGCTCGGCGAGCGGTTTCGAATCGTCGCGCAAACCGCCGACGCGCTCGATTACGCGCATCGTCAGGGGGTGATTCATCGCGATATCAAACCCGCGAACATCCTTTTAACCTCCGCCGACCAGGCGAAGTTATCCGATTTCGGCCTGTCGATGATGGCGGGAGACCCGAAAGAGACGGGAATCGTCCGCGGCACGCCGCATTATATGAGCCCCGAGCAGGCGATGGGAAAACCGCTCGATCACCGCACCGATTTGTACGCGCTCGGCGTTATCCTCTACGAATGCGCGACGGATACGTTGCCGTTCACCGGTCCGCCGCGCGAGGTGATGGGGATGCACGTCACACAGAGCCCCGATCGGCCGCGGCGGCGCAATCCTCGACTCTCGGAATCGGTCGATGAATTGATTATGGATCTGCTGGCGAAAGATCCCGGAGGACGCCCTCCGACCGGCGCGAGAGCGGCCGCCGCGATTCGCGATTTGATCGAAACCGACGAATGCCTGAGGCTCGCGAACGTCGTCGAACTCGAGTCGGGAGAAAGAATCGGGAGCGCGATCGCGGTCGCCGCGGCGATCGTCGATTCGTCGTCCAACGGAGCGGCGAGCGCCTTCATGCCCGCCGCGGGTATCGCGGGAGAAGCGAGCGCCAAGGCGGGTTCTCACGTCGAAGCGGTTCGGGCCGTTCCTCAACCCGCCTCGGACGAAGAAGGGCGATCGGCGCGGGCGCTCGCGAGCTTTCTGATACGACTCGTCGAGGCCGAACCGATCCCCCTCGACGCCGACGATCGTTATCGGTGCGGGCATTATCTCGCCTACCTTTTGGGAGGATCGCGACGAAAAGGAATTTTGGGACGGCGACCGCTCGACGAACGAAACGCCGACCGCGCCCGCTTGCTGCTGGCGATGGCGTCGATCGTCGTGCAACGCGGTTCGGAGCATTCAATCACGCTCGCCGCTTCGCTGCTCGATCGCCGCCCCGAGGTAAGGCCTCTTTTAAGCCCGATCGTCGTCGCCAAATATCTCGCGGGGCGCGACGGCCCGCAAAATCGCCGCTCCTTCCGCGCCTGGCGGGCGAAACTTCACCAAGCAAGCGAGTACGCAAAAGAACATATGTGCGATCCCAATGGAGCGCTCAATCCCGGGCTAATGCCGCAAACGATCACCGACCTGGAACGTGTCGCTCCGCCGCGCACCGAGATCGACGACGCTCTTGTCGGCCGTTGGAATCACGTTTCCAACGTTTGGCGGAACAACGCGTCGTTCCGCGAGGCGGTTCTGCGTTACGCGACACGATCGGCGCATCGCGATCCCGCGAGCGTCGATCTTTGGCCCGAGGTCGTTTATCCGCTCATCGAGCGAGCGCGGTGGCAACGGCAAACACGATCGAAGTTCGAGGAACTTTGGGACAACATCTGCGGCAAGATTCTTCATGTGAACGACGCCGGCATCAACCTCGATCACGCGATCGACGCCGCGGTATCGCGCGTCGTCGTCGACGAACTCGATCAATCGGTCGTCGCGTTCGAGATCGACCCGGAACTCGACGAAGAAATCGGCGACGAGAAAGACGCGACGGAAGATCGCGATATCCACCGAATCAAGATGAAGGTTGATCACGCGAGCCTAGACGCTCTCGAAATCGACGAGAAAAACCGCGACAAAGGGACGACCCGGCTGGCTCGGCCCGAGCCGATTCGGCTTTCGCTCGCCGAACTCGCCGAGCTTTGGCGCGAGGCTTACGCCAAATTGACGGGCGGATCGCCGCCGGCTTCGACGTCGACCGATCCCGCGGCGAAGCCGCGACCTCCCGTGGCGATCGGCCCGTATCGGCTCGCGGTGATCGCGACGATCCGGGGTCGCTCGGCGGGGCAGGTCGCGATCCAGGGAATGTCGAATAAACAGATCGAAATGATCGTCCCGACGCTCCGAGACGCGATCAAAAAAAACAAGCCGGCGCTCGCGATTTGGCTTTACGCCGATCAAAGCCTGGCGATCACGCACCTCGATCACCGAGGCGAACCGAGGTACATCCTTTGGCACGCGCCGTCGGCGCGACAAATCAACTTCGATCTCGCGGGCGAACTCGTCAAAACGCTCGTCCGGCTCGGCCTCGACGTTCCCGAAAACCTCGATCAAACGCTCGACCCCAAATTTAAACCTCAAAACACCTCTTAACACATGATATATTATTTTACTATTATTTGTATACGATTTATTGAATGATTCACGAATCTTCTTATTAGGGATTGATCGAATGTCTTCAACAATACATATTCTCGCTTTACACGCGCATCCCGACGACGTCGAATTCCAGTGCGCGGGGGGGCTCGCTCTGGCGCGCGAGCGGGGCGCGCGGGTGACGATCGCGACGATGACTCCCGGCGATTGCGGCGGTTCGGGAATCTCTCCCGACGAGATCGCGGCGATTCGCCGCGGCGAGGCCGAACGCTCGGCGGCGCGGATCGGCGCCGCGTACGCTTGCCTGGAATTCCGCGATCTGGCGATTTTCGACGACGATTCCTCGCGCCGCCGCGTCGTCGAGTTCCTCCGCCGCGTTCGTCCCGACGTCGTCCTGACGGCGCCCCCGGTCGATTATCTGATCGATCACGAGACGACGAGCCGGCTCGTCCGCGACGCGTGTTTCGCGGCGCCCGCGCCCAATTACACGACACGAATCTGGGAGCCCGCGCCGCCGCTCGAGAAAATCCCCGAACTCGTTTTCGTCGACCCCTTGGGGGGCGTCGACCGCGAGCTAAACCCCGTTCAGCCGCATTATTATATCGATATTACTTCGGTTTATGATATCAAACGAGCGATGCTTTCCGAACACGCGAGCCAGCGCGAGTGGTTGCGAAAGCATCATGGAGTCGACGAGTATCTCGACGGACTCGATCGTTGGAGCGGCGAGCGGGGACGCGAGATCGGCGTCGCGCGGGCCGAGGGTTATCGCCGCTATCTCGGTCATCCTTATCCGACGGGGGATCTCTTGCTCAAAACGATCGGCCAGGACGGCCGCGGAGGGACAATCGAACGATCGAAATCTTAAATCCACCACATACGATTTAATTGAATTATTGTATATTTTACGATCGCCGATAACTGCTTTTTTGGAGAGGACGAGGCGCCGACCGCGCCGACGTCCGGTTTGATTTACTATGATCACAATACAGAATAAACGACTGTTTATAATAGAACCGTCGCTTCGCGATCGCCCGGATTCATCGCGGCTCGTTTGTTTCGCGAAGGTCGCTGGAAATTCCTTTTCCCCGCCGAACGCCGGGGATAGACTGACACGAAGCGGAACGGTACGCGTTGGCGACGCGGAATCTCGCGTCGACGAGCGCACTCCGAATGAAGCGAAACCGACGATCGATTACGTCTTCGATCGATATCTTACCCCACCCCGACGCGTCGACGACGCGCGTCGCGCGGCGACCCGATCGACGGTTTTGATAAACATCGGCGAATATCATACTAAGATGGATTGGATGGGAACGACGATGCCCGGCGAGCGAAAAATCACCCCGACGCTGCTGATGCTCAAAGGAGACGCCCCCGGGCGAATCTTCGAGCTGCGCGGGGAAAGCACGGTCATCGGACGCCATCCCGATTGCGACGTTCAGTTGAACATCGAGGCGGTCTCTCGAAGGCACGCGCGGATCCGCAAAAGCGATCGAAACTTACTGATCGAGGATCTCGACAGCCGCAACGGCACGCACGTAAACGGCGTGCCGATCACCGCGGCCGTTCCGCTCGAGGACGGCTCTTATATCCAACTTTGTGATTATGTGTTCTTATTCCAGGGGGGCGTCGTCAAGATCGAGGAGGACGGCGAAAAGAGTTCGACGATCCTGGGGATGCTCGACCTCGCGGAATCGACTTCGTCGAGCCGATTTACCGACGTTCGTCCCGAGGAGAAGCTCCGCGCGGTGCTCGAGATCAGCGGGAGGATCTTCGGCTCGACGCTTCAACTTCGAGAATTGCTCGAACGAACGCTTGAATCTCTGTTTACGATTTTTCGCCAGGCCGATCGCGGATTCGCGCTGCTGCGCGACGATCGCGACGGCGAATTGCGGCCGATGGCGATCAAATATCGCGAAAGCGCTCCCGATTCGATGGCGATCAGTCGGACGATTCTTAATCACGTGCTCAACGAACGGCGGGCGATCCTCAGCGTCGACGCGGGATCGGATCGCCGTTTCAGCCAGAGCGACAGCGTCGCCTCGTCGAAGCTGAGAACGGTTTTGTGCGTTCCGTTGCTCGATCAAAATCGCGATCCGATCGGCGTGATCGAACTCGACGCGCAATCGCCTAAAGGAACTTTTACCGAGGAAGATCTCGATCTGATCGTCGCGGTGGCGGGACAGATCTCGGTCGCGATCGAGAACGCCCGGCTTCACGAATCGTTGCTCCGTCGCCGCGAACTCGAACAGGGGTTTCGCAACGCCCGCGAGGTTCAAAAGGCGCTCTTGCCGCGTTCCAGACCGATCATTTCGGGTTATCAGTTCTGGGATTATTACGAGCCCGCGATGCTCGTCGGCGGCGATTATTTCGATTACGGTCCGTTCGGCCCCGTCGACGAGACCTCGCTCCGCGATCCCAGACGATGGGCGATCGCCGTCGGCGACGTCGCCGGAAAAGGAATGCCCGCGGCGCTCCTCATGGCCAAACTCTCCGCCGAAGCTCGTATGTTCATTCGATCAGAAATTGAACCGTCGCGGGTCGTCGAACGGCTCAATCAAGAGATCGCCGACGACGACATCCAGGATCGATTTATCACATTTTTACTTGTTATCATCGATCGCGATTCGCACGTTCTCCGGGTCGTCAGCGCGGGGCATATGGCGCCGATCGTCCGTCGCTCCGGGGGGGAGCTCGAACTCGTGGGCGCCGAAGAAACAGGCCCTCCGCTCGCGGTCGTCTCGGGCCAAAAATACCGGACGATCGAGACGAAGCTCGAACCCGGCGACGTCGTCGTCCTCTATACCGACGGAGTGACCGAGGCGATCGATTCCAAGAACCGTCAATTCGGCCATGATCGATTACAAAAGACGATCCAGGCGGCGCAGCCGGGTCCCCAGGCCGTCGGCGAGGCGGTCCTCCGCGCGGCGCGAATGCACGTCGCGGGGCACGCTCAATCCGACGACATCACCCTCCTTTGCTTCGGGAGAGAATCCTCATAACGGAGAATACAAACCAACAATATATTTTATTGATTTTATAAATGTTACTTTTGATTCGATTTGACGTCGAGTTTCAGGATCGGTTCGTCGCGGAGATCTCCGGTCGCGTTAAACCCCGAGCGCGTTCCGGATTCGATTCGACACCGAACCGCCTCGAACGCGGGATAAGCGAGCAGCGCGAACGCCGCGATTTTCGCCGCCGACGCTCCCCGAATCGCGCCCGCCAAAACCTGCCAGCCGCGAGCGATCGTCAAATAATAACAAGGTAATAAAAATAGAATTAAACGACCATGAAACGGATAAAGACGAAACGTCGCGGCGGCGAACGCGAACGCGATCGGGCCCAATCGAATGAGAACTTTTTCAGGCGAATCGGCGAACGAAGCCGCGACTCCAAGAGCGAACAACGCGATCGCGGGAATCACCGCGATCCGAGCGTCGATCACAGGCGCCGAACGACCGAGAGGATTGATAAACGAATCGATGAAAGCCGCGATAACCCAGCGAGCGACCGAGAAGAACGAACCTCCGCGCGGCGGAAACGCGAAATTCCAGAAATCCCACAAAACCGTCCCTTGTTGCAACATCTGTTTGGAGTATATATAAAATGGTACAAATGCGATCGCCCAGCCGAGATTCATCAGAACCGCTAAACGGAGCCCGCGTCGATCCGGCGCGCGAAGCGCAGTGCGGATCGCCGCGAGCCCCGAAGCCGCGATGCAAAAAACCGCCGGGAACGAAAACCAAAGCGCGACGCAACCCGCCGAAAACGCGATCGCTCGCCTTTTGGTTGAAACGTTCGGCCGAATCGCTTCATGACCGATCCAGATCGAAACGACCGTCGCGAGGACGTCTCCCGAATACGGCTTAAGCTCGTCGGCGTAATAAATGAGAGAGTCTGAAACCGCGAACATCGCCGCGGCGAGAAACCCCGCGGGGTCGGCGAGATCCTTGCGAGCGATCGCCGCGAATCCCCAAACACCCAGGCAGCTCGCCAGGAACGGATTAAACCTCAACGACTTGGAGCTTGAACCAAACACATGCAAAAGAATTTTTTCAACAACCATAAATCCGATCGGCGCGGCCTGATTGTTGGTGAACCGGGCGCCGAGCGGACGCGCCGTGATATTCTCGCGGATCGACGCCTCGTCGAGCCAGAGCCCCCGGTCGCGAACGTATTCGCCGGTGCGAAACGCGATCGCGATCGCGACGATCGACCAAAAAATCCAGTTTCGTCGCGCCTCGACGTCCCACGCCGAGAATTCGATTTTTTTGGTGAAAACGCTTTTAATTGTCATACCGTCATGACTTCATTGATCATGATTCAAGAGCGGGCTTCGCATCAAAGACGTCAAACTTTACGCCACCAAAAGTCGATCGGCAGGCCGAGTTCGCGCGCGATCGGTTCGGTCAAGCGGCGAAAACGCTCGGCGTCGCCGGGATACCCCGCGGTCGGAGCGAGACCGGGGATCAGATCGATCCAGAACGCGTTGAAAAGGATCATCCAATATTCACGTAATAACTTACTAATCATTGATGAGATCGCGACGATCGAATCGTCGCCGTCGGCGCGGGCTCGAAACGAAAACTCGAACCGCCGGGTCGCGTCGAGCCGTACGACGTAATCGCTTCGAGTCGACGATTCGACCCCGCGATCGATCCAGGCGCCGGGAAATTCTTCCGCGAGCATCTCTTGATAATACCTCCGCCCGCCGTGCTTGTCGCAAACGATCGAAGCCGAATCCGCGGCGGGATCGTCGCGCTCGGCGGCGATCAACTTGCGAAAGACGCCCGAATGAACGTCGGCTTTTGTTTGATCGCCCGTCAGACCCGCGTTGAACCGAGCGGGGCCGAGCGCGATCGATCGTATCGAGGAGATTTTAACATCCGAAGCCTCAAAGAATCGCCGCTCGACAATCCGCGACAATCGATCCTCGGAGAGATCGATTGGAACGGGAAACGACTGATCGTTGCTCCAATAAGCGATCTCGTCGTCTTGATGATGTTCTCCCGGCGCGCGGGCCGCTTCGAGAAGCTCGGCATAAGTGCGAGCCGATCCGAAACCCGCGGCGGCGAACGCCGCCAAAACGCCTTCCTCAAGCCGCTCGAAACCGTTTTTCGCCTTGAAGATTTCTTTGGAATCGTCGATCCAAAGCGCCGCGACGTGATCTTTCGCCTTGCCGATCTCGCCCGCCGAATTCGCCCAAAAATCGGGCCGGCTCGATCCCGACGATTCCACCGCGACCGACGTCATGACCAAAGGACCCAAATTCGGGCCGTAACCCGCCTCGTCGATTCCAATCCAACGCATCGTCGAAAACCCTCCAGCTCCGCACTGTACCCGCGGATAAAACGAGGATCAACGACGAACGACTTAACACGGAAAAAATACGGAATTTATCGCATGCCGATACATAACCATGTTGAAATAATTCGTTTGAACAAGATCTCGCCGGTCGATTTCAAGCGATCACGCCGCCGGTTCGATCGCCGCGGGGGGGTGATCGTCCGCGCGATCGTCGACCCGCGGCGTTTCTCCGCGATCGGCGGACGCTTCGGCCGCGGCGGGGGTTTTGTCTTCGCGCCAAATCGTCGCGGGGGCTTGCCCCATCACCTCGGCGGCGAGCGACGCGTAATCCTCGGCGCCCCGACTGTTCGCGGCGTATTGGAAGATCGATTGGCCGAAGCTCGGGCATTCGGCCAGGCGAATATTGCGTCGGATTCGAGTTTGAAACAGTTTGGCGTCGGCCCAAGGCGCCGAAGCGTGCCTCCGACCGTCGAAGTAGCTTTCAAGATCCTCGACGACCTCGCCGCCGAGCTTCGTTCCCGAATCGTAAAGGCAAAGAACGACCCCGCCGACTTTGAGATCGCGATTCACCCGTTTGGCGACGAGATGAATCGTTTCGAGCAGCTTCGAAAGCCCGTGCAAAGCCAGGAAGTGCGCCTGAAGAGGAATGAAAACCTCGCGCGCCGCGCACAACGCGTTGATCGTCAAAATGCCGAGCGAGGGAGGGCAATCCATAATCACAAAATCATACGGTTCGGGATCGGCGTCGAGCTGATCGCGCAGAATCACCTCGCGCCCCACCGTGCCGATCAATTCGACCTCGGCCGCGGCGAGATCGATGTGACTGCCGCAAAGGTGCAAATCGGCCGTTATTTCGCGCCGAACCTCAGAGATGGGCGTGTTTTGCGTCAAAACCTCGTACATCGAAGGACCCGACCGACTGGGAGTGACTCCGAGGTGCAAAGTCGCGTGAGCCTGGGGATCAAGGTCGAGAACGAGCGTACGACGCCCCGCGGCCGCGAGCGCCGCGGCGAGGTTCACCGTCGTCGTCGTTTTTCCCACGCCCCCTTTTTGATTCAAAATCGCGATCCGTCGCATTGAGGGTCTCCCCGCCCGAGGTTCATCCGTCGAGTTCCGTTCGCACGCGCGAGAAGTCTAATCAATCCCCCGATTTGCGCGAAGAGAAGCTTCGATCGGGTCCGAACGATCGATCGCGGCGTCAAAACAACAATGAATTCTTTATAAATTTATACTTTAATCATCATCATACTCACGACCGCATTCGAAAAATTGACGTCGCGCGAACCGCGTTCTAATTCTGCTTAAGTAGGGATGCATCGACTTGAAAAGGCGAGTCGAACGTTCCGCGACGGCGACGAACCGATCGCGAAAAGATTGGATTATATCATTGCTTAACAAAAGCGTGTCGACGGCGACAACGTAGAGGAGGCGTGCGGATGTTTTACGCGAAGGCTTACGATCGACGCGGCGACGGAACTTTGAAAGCCAAGAATCATCGCGCCGATCGGATCCGGAGAAACCGGCTCCAAGCTCGCGTCGAGCCGCTCGAGGACAGAAAGCTGCTGACGCTCTCGATCGGCCTGAGCGGCTCCGAACTCTTGCTCACGGGCGATTCGACGCTCTCGAGCCTGAACGTCGACTACAATTCCTCTACAAACACGTACACGCTCACGGCGAATTCGGGAGAAACCTTCGCCGAGGCGACGTCTTTTCCGAGCACGGTCACGCTGTCGTCTAGTTCGAACGTCGCGACGCTTCAACCCAGCGGTTCGAACACCTGGGCGAGCCTCGGATATTCACTCGGCGATACGACTTCCACGACGACCGCGATCGAGCTGGGAAGCTCGTCGGCGCCCGCATCGATATTCGCGACACCGTTCGATACGGCCACCACGACCGGGGGAACCGTCGCGCTGACCGTGACCGACGCCGCGGGAACATATCCTCAAAACACAAATATTACATCAAGTTCGCTGACGTTCGGCGCCGCGCCCTCAATCGATTACGGCTCGGCGACCCTCTCGAGTCTGACATTCGACGCCGCGAACGTCGGATCAAATCACGTCGACGTCTTAGGAACTCCGACCGCGCCGAATCCGCTCTCGGTCGACGCGGGAACGGGATCGGGTAATATTATTATAATTGGTAACGCCGCCAGCCGATTGTCGAATATTGACATCTCGACAGGCTCAGGGGGCATGACATCAATCCAGATCGACGACTCGGGCGCGTCGAATCCACACACGATCGACGTCACTTCCTCCCAAACGTCTTTCGTCTCGGGACCGACGATCGATTATTCGGCCGCGACCCTCAATCAGCTTTTTATTTACGGCCCGAGCACCGGTTCCAGTACGATGAACATCACAAGTACTCCGGCGTCGATGAATCCGCTTTTTATCGGATTCTCTACGGGCTTGGGGGACGTCGTCAATCTGGGAAGCTCGACCATCCCGGCTTCGACGGTTGGAAACGTATCGATTGGAAGCGGCAGCGGCGCCCCGCTCGCGATCAATGTCAACGACTCCGCCGATTCCGTCGGTCAATCGACCACCATCTCGGCGAGTTCTTCTTTGGTCGTCGGTCCGTCGACATTCAATTATTCGTATGCGACCGTCGAGGGTTTAACATTCGACGCCTCGAACGTCGGCGGTAATACCGTCGTCGTGGCGGGAACGCCGACCGCGGCGAATCCCCTCACGATCGCGATGGGTTCCGGAATCAACAACTCACTCACACTCGGAACTCCGTCGAGTCCGGTGACGAATCTGGGCCCCGTCGCGATCTCGACTTCAGGATTGGGGATATCGAATCTCACTCTTGACGATTCGGGCGACGCCTCGGGTCAATCGACGTTGATCACATCGGGATTGATTCAAATCGGATCGTCTCAGACGTTTTTACGTAGCGGTTTCTTGGCGAACACGATAACCTTCGACGCCGCCAATATCGGCGGCAATACCGTCGTCGTGGCGAGCACGCCGATCGCGCTGAATCCCCTCACGATCGCGATGGGTTCCGGAATCAACAACTCACTCACACTCGGAACTCCGTCGAGTCCGGTGGCGAATCTGGGCGCCGTCGCGATCTCGACTTCAGGATCGGGGACATCGAATCTCACCCTCGACGATTCGGGCGACGCCTCGGGTCAATCGACGTTCATCACATCGGGATTGATTCAAATCGGATCGTCTAAGACGTTTTCACTTAGCGGTTTCTCGGCGCACGCGATAACCTTCGACGCGTCGAACGCGGGGGGAAACACGGCGACCGTCGTGAATTACCCCGTGGGCTTGATGGCGTTGACGCTCGATATGGGATCGGGCGGCTCGAATGCGGTCGATCTTGGCAACGCGACGAACCCGGCCGAAAACCTCGGACCCGTCGACATCACGACAAATACCGGAGGATCGACGAGCCTGACGATCGACGACACCGCGGGCTCGATGATCAATCAAACCAGCATCGGCGCCGCGGCTTTTGAATTCGTCGGATTTTCAACATTCACATTTGGAGGAGCGTCCCTCACGGGGCTGACGTTCGACGGTTCGAATCAAATGGCGATCGACATGAGCGTTACCGGAACGCCCGTCGCCACGAATCCGTTGGTCGTCGATATGGGATCTTCGACGGGGAATTCGGTTTCGATCGGGAACGCCGCCAATCAGTTATTCAATATCGACGTGTCCACTGGAACGGGTGGAACAACGTCGCTGTTGATCGACGATACCGCCGCCGAGAATCCGCATACAATGGATGTGACCGCGACCGCGGTGAGCTTCGTCTCGGGTTCGACAATCAATTACGCGTCGGCTTCGCTTACGAATCTGACTCTCGACGGCCCGAACACCGGCTCAAACACAGTGAACGTCACGGGGACGCCGACGTCTCCGACTCCCTTTTCGCTTTCGTTCGGCTCGGGAACCGGCGACGTCGTCAATCTGGGAAGTTCAACCGTCGCGGCCGCGTCGATCGGGAATGTTACACTCAACAGCGGATCAAACGCCCCGCTTACGCTCAACATCGACGACGCGACCGACACGCTCGGGCGTAACATTAAAATCTCGGCGTCCAGCGTGTTGATCGGGAATTTGGATTTCAGCTACCTGGGCGCGACGTTGAAGAGCTTGACGTTCGACGGATCGACCGCGGGGGGGAATAACCTCGGAGTGATCAGCGAGGCGAGCGGATTGACCTCGCTGACGATCAACGACTCGGCGCCTTCAACAAACTTCGATCAATTATTCGTCGACGGTCCGATCGGATCGACGACATTCTCGGCGCCCGTCGTCTTACAAGGAATCGGAACGGCTGCGTTGGGATTCAACGACATGAGCGGGCTCGGCGCCTCCCCATACGTCCTTCAAAGCGGCTCATTCACGCTTGGAGGAGCGGGAATCGTCGATTTCGCCGGACTCGCCCACCCGACTTCGCTCACGCTGATCGGCACTTACGAGCCCGCGACATGGAACGTCGATTCGACCCCCGCGAACATCCCGACGACGATCGAAATGGGACTGGGCGATAATACGATCGTCGTCGCGGCCCAGGGGCTATCGCCGAACGGAACGCTCGCGATCACCAAATCGCAGTCGATACCCCGTATGCCCGTCGGCAGTGTGAACGATCTCACGGTGAACGCCCAGTTCACCACCTCGAACGTCCTCACTCCGGGATCGATCGCGCTCGGATCGGGTTCGAAAATCACCTATTCGTATCTAACGAATATTGTTGTGAATTCACTCGCATCTGAACCCGTTTTCGTCGACGTTCCGCCGATTTCAACGACCGTCGGCGATCCGCTTGTAGGGGTTCCGATCGCGGCGTTCCACGACGTGACGGGGGTTCAAACCGCGGGCGCCTTCGGAACGTCGATCGACTGGGCCGACGGCTCGCCAGCGAGCCAGGGAACGGTCGTCGCCGATCCCGCGACGCCCGGCGAGTTTCTCATCCTTGGTAGCCATACATATCATCAACAATCTGTGTTCAATGTGAAGGTCGGGCTCGCCGATCAGGGAGGGACGTTTCATAGCATGATCGGCGGAGTTCCGATCACGTCGAACCTCTCGGCGATCGCGCCGGAAGTCGGTTCGGGGGCGACGATCTCGACCGTATCAAGCCCGATCACGGGAGGTCTGAGCCCGCAAAGCGACACGGGAAGTTCACCCGACGGGAACGTCACGCGGATCACGACCCCGACGTTCCAGGGAACCGCGACGCCGTTCGCGACGATTCAAATCGTTCTCAGTCCGGGCGGATTGATCGCGACCGGAACCGCGAACGCGAACGGATTTTGGACGGCTTCGGACACGAGTTCTCCGCTCGCTCAAGGGGTTTACTCGATGACCGCGATCGCCACAATCGGATCGTATCATGAATCAACGTCGCTTGGAAGCTTGACGATCGACACGACGCCTCCGGTCGTCACCGGGGTTACTTTCCGGCCGGGGCTCGGCGCGGTTTCGATCCGATTTCAAGACAACCTCAGCGGCCTAAATACCGCGAGCCTGCTCAATCCCGCCAATTACCGGCTCGCGGGTCGACCCGTTCCACATCGATTCGTGTTGATGCGTCGCTGGTTCACGCCGACGAATCTCGAGCTTTCGCACACGGGTTCGCCGACGAATCCCTATGTGGTAACGATGACATGGAACGACGGCCGACGCCTGCCGATGGGTCGATACGTGCTCAACGTGATCGCGGGAGGGGTGAAAGACGTCGCGGGGAATTCGCTCGCGGGATCGTTCAGCGGAAGCTTCCCCACGCGACCGGGTTTCACGAGCGAGCAGGCGGGATTCAGCGCACAGACGAATGTTTTTCAGCGATATTTCTCGAAGTTCCGCGGGATCGCCGAGCATGTGATTGTTCGTAACCGGTTCAATCATCCAGGAAACGGCCCGAAACGCGTGTGAACGCGGGTTTCGATCGATCGAATCAGGGGGTTTTGAAACGCCGAGATTCGCCTTCCCGAATGAATAAACTTATGCTCGAGAGTTTGTTCGGGAGGGCGATTCGCTGATCAATACATATGTTTATTATTTTTAAAATTCTGGAGGGCGAGGCGCCGACCAAGCAGGCTAATGATATCATTATGTAACTAAATTGGGCTCACACGGCGGTTCGCCCTCCCTTCGGATCACCAACCCCGGAGGGCTATTTCGGGAGGACGAGGCGCCGACCGATC
>JAJYWB010000071.1:0-6746 GCA_021791715.1 Planctomycetota bacterium
TGGGAGGGCGAACCTCCCGGTGAGCCTCTTTTCATGAACTCCGGCGAAGAGGACGTTTTTTCGGCCAATAATCGCAAACATCATAACGCGGCTCACCAGGAGGTTCGCCCTCCCAAACGGGATCGCCCTCCCAAACGGGTTCGCAATCAAAAATGAAAACATGCCGGCTCACCAGGAGGTTCGCCCTCCCAAACGGGTTCGTCGTCCCGAACCGGTTGGCGCTCAAAAATAAAAACATGCCGGTTCACCAGGAGGTTCGCCCTCCCAAACGGGATCGTCCTCCCGATTTAGGGTTCTCACTCGGAACCAGCCGAACTGTTTCTGTTTGGGAGATATTAATGTATTTATATTTTGGAGGGCGAACCTCCCGGTGAGCCTCTTTTCATGAACTCCGGCGAAGAGGACGTTTTTTCGGCCAATAATCGCAAACATCATAACGCGGCTCACCAGGAGGTTCGCCCTCCCAAACGGGATCGTCCTCAAAAATGAAAACATGCCGGCTCACCAGGAGGTTCGCCCTCCCAAACGGGATCGCCCTCCCAAACGGGATCGCAATCAAATATGATATCATGCCGGCTCACCAGGAGGTTCGCCCTCCCAAACGGGATCGCCCTCCCAAACGGGATCGCAATCATAAATGAAAACATGCCGGCTCACCAGGAGGTTCGCCCTCCCAAACGGGATCGCCCTCCCGATTTAGGGCTCTCACTCGGAACCCGCCGATTATACGGTTTTCTTTCCGGATAGCATCTAAGCCGAAATCATAATCGATGAATCAAGTGATATTCACGCCCGCGAAACTATAACTTATTAAATTTGTTATTACAACAAAATTTTCATTGTTCAAATAATCAAATTAAGAATTATTTGATATTCATACAGTATAAGATATAAATGTAAAATTTATTTGTAATCCTCCGAATCCCGGCGATCGCGACGACGATGATCGCGAGGGCCGGGATCCGGGACCGATTCTTTATCGTTTAAACCGCTTTCAATCTCGCTCAAAGTCGGATCGAGGTTCGATCGCCGCGAACGCCCCTCGCGCTTTCGGGCGCCGACTCTCGATCAATGATCGAGCCGGCTCGCGTGCCGATGCGACGCGGTTTCGGTCTCGGGTTCGATCGCGTGCGATTCGTCGACCACGTAATTCATCACGAACGCGTCTTCGCCGCTGTCTTCGTAATATTCGCGTGCGACCTCGATCGCCTTGAAACCCTGCGAGCGATAAAACAACTGCGCCGGGAGGTTCGTTTCGCGTACATACAAAAGGATCTTTGATCGTCGTTGCGGCGAAAGCTTGCCCACAAGCTTGGCGATCATCCGCGACCCCACCCCCGCTCGGCGAAACTCGGGATGGACCGCGAAATTAAGAATTTGCAACTTATGTTTATGAAGCTCGTAAATCATGAAGCCGACGACTCGTTCGTCGAGTTCGGCGATCATGCCGATGCAGTTCCGTTGACGGAGGACTCGGAGGAATTCTTCCTCACGCCAGGCGGGCTGGAAGCTCGCTTGCTCGATGCCCAAGACCTCGGGCATGTCGCGTCGAATCATCCAACGTATATGGACCCGGACCTGGGTGTCGGGGGTCGGGACCGTGCTCATCGAGCCTCCTTCCTGGAAATGGACGGCGACCTTCGTCCGCGCTCAGGGCGGACGGGCGCGCTGTATCAATCCCTTGGCGCGACCGGCGCGAGAGGATGATTTTGATGGGAATACCACACGGAGGGCCGGCTTCTTCGCTCGTGCGATCGACCCGTCGCATCACCCCCGTGGGCGACGCGAATCTTATCGAACGGTCGATTTCCTGCCAAGATCGCTTGCCCCAAGCCCGGGGCGATGTCGGCGAAGCTGTCCGCGGGAATCGTCCGATACGCGACCGATACGCCGCGCAGCTCGCTCGATCCCGTTAACATTCGCCTCCAAAACGCCACGGCTTCCCCCTCTCCATTCATCCGCCGGCCGTTCAAGCTCGCGACCCCCCGCGGAGGGTCGCGCGGCCTATCCTCGCCGCTATCTCTTATCGACCGTTACCGCGCTCCGTCATGAGGATCGCGTCGGCCCAATCGCTTTTTTCGTCAAAGTCGACCGAACGCGTAGTTCTTGTTCCGCGCGTCGAAGTCGATCTCGCTCAAGCCGACGTTCAACTTTAGATTTGTATATGTATATTCTTCGATCAATTCTCCGTCGATCCCGGCTCGCTTGGGCCAGTCGTATCCCTCGAAGCGAATCGGCAGGCCGAGTTCGCGATCGATAAAGACCCGTACGAGATAAAAATCCATCCCCTTCTGTTTCTCGACATGACGCGTCGTGATCATCTTGCAAGGACGATCACCAACTTTCATATGTTCATTGATTGAAACTTCGGAGACTCCCGGTTTCAGCTCGACTTTCCAATGCGCCTCGAGCATGTTGATCATCGGCCCGATTCCGGCGTCGGTGATCGGATGGCGGCTGTCTTCCATCGCCATCTCGCCTCTGGGATCGAGGCTCAGCGTTCCCGCGATCAGCTTGCCAAGGCCGACGTCGTGCGCCAGCACCTTGCCGCCGTTTCGCCCCTCGACATGAATCGCCTCGCGTCCCGCCTTGGGTTTGATGAACCTCAGGTAAACCGAATTCGGCTTGGTGCGAACCTTCATCGCGATCACGTGCGGCGCCAGCAATTTACCCCGGTGACGTTCGACTTTAATGAATGTACAAACATAATCATGAACTTTTTCGTAACGCGTTTTGCAGTCGGCGATCGCGGCGAGCGCGACCGCGGAGGGTTCGGCGGATTTGAGCGAATCGTCGGTTCGATCGCCTCTTCGAGGAGTGAGGTCGAGCGTTCGAGCGGTCGATTTGGGAGACTTGGCGGCGACTCGACGAACATCGGAGGGTTTTTCGTTCGCGGTCTCTTGGCCTCGATCGACGGCCGCGGTTTGATCGAGTTTGGATGAAGTCGACGACTTCGATTCGTCGGATTCGGTATTGGCGGTCGATTCGGTCGTCGAGCGTTCGTCGGCGGGCTTCGACGTTTCGTCGAGCCGAACCTTCACGAGCGACCGATCGATCGTCGATCCGCTCCAACCGACCGTCGCCGCGACCGCGATCAACGCGAACGCGGTTTTGCCGAGTCGAAGAAGCGTTTTGCGCCGTCCCTGGCTCGTCCTCCATTCCGATCCGCGATTCGGGCTTGTCGAGATCATGGACCTGAGCCTTCCCAACGGACGATCAACCGTGATAAAAACGAGGGGTCCCCGGTACTCGTCGACGTGATTCGACGAGTCGCGTCGCGTGAATCGTATGTGGACGCGGGGAGGAGTGCTTACCAATTCCACTCTATGATCAATATAGTGCAAAATTCGGGCCGGCGATCGAAATTGTATGCGAATCGTTCGATCGGCGCACGATCGATCCGGCGATATCGATTCTTCAACCTTCGTCGTTGTCGTTTCGACAAACCGACGTTTACCAAATTACAAAAGCTTCGATTTCACCACGCCTCTCGGCCGCTTTCGAACGTTCCCACCCTCGGCTTTTAGGATCTCACGAATCTTATGACTTTTAATGATCTTGATATCAAGATGATCGTTTCGCCCCCGTTCCAGCAAAACGCCTATGTCGTCAGGCGCGAGGGGGCGACCGAGGCGCTCGTCGTCGATCCCGGATTCGATTCCGATTCGATCGTTGAGGAGATCAAGCGGAACGGACTTAAAATCGCGGCGATCCTTAACACCCACGGCCATGTCGATCACATCGCGGGGAACGCCGCGATCAAGGCGGCTTATCCCGAGGCGCCTCTCTTGATCGGCACGAACGAGGCGAATCTTTTGATCGACGCGCGAGCCAACCTGAGCGGCGGATTCGGCATGCCGATCGTCAGCCCTCCCGCCGACCGCCTCGTCGTCGACCAGGAATCGATCGACCTCGCGGGGCTCCGACTGCTCGTTCGAGAAATCCCGGGCCATAGCCCCGGATCGGTCGTTTATATCATCGAAAATGTCGATCCGATCGTCGTTTTCGGCGGAGACGTTCTCTTCGCGGGATCGGTCGGCCGAACCGATCTCGGCGGCGATTTCAACCTGCTGAAAACGGGCATCAGAAGCAAGCTCTTCATCCTCCCCGAGAACGCGATCGTCCTCTCGGGACACGGCGAGGAAACGACGATCGGCGTGGAAAAACGGACGAATCCGTTCGTCGGCATAAACGTGGGTTGATATCGATATTATTTGAGGCGTAGTCGCGTTTCGAGACGACCTAACCGCGGTGATCGGTCGTCATTTTTGGACGGAATCGGTCGGTTTGAGCGCGTGATCGGCGGGTTTTACGCCTTTGACGGCTTTATTGAAGCCGAACGGATGAGGGTCGTACGAACCGACGATATCGACGTTCGCTTTTTCTGGAATTTTATCTTCGAGCCCCGTCGCCCAGTACGCGGCGTTGACGATCAGCCTGCGCAGCGCCTCGTTTTTCAGGTCGACCGAGGCGCCCATCGTCGTCGTGAACGCCTTCCCTTGTTTACCCGTTTCGGTTTTATATGTCTTGATCCAGGCGACGGGCATCATCGGGCTGTTTTTACGTCCTTCGAGGGGTTTATCGTCGGGTTTCATCCCGGTGAGAACTTGCCCCAAAATCAACGGTTCGCATTCTTCCGGAAGCGGCATGCGGACGCCGTAAACATCGGTTGGAACCCAGATTTCGCCGTCGCGGACGCCTCGAAGGATCGGGTTGCTCTCTTTTCCCGGAGCGATGATTCCGCGCGTGCTTTGAACCCCGTGCGCTCCGTGATGGCTGATCCACGTTTCGCCGAGAATGTTCCTGCCGAAGCCCCCCGACCAGTCTTTGCTTCTCCAGCCGTAACGCGAATACGTTTTGCCGGGAGGGATATCGAACGCGTGCGTCGCGGTTCTTAGACCGATGATCGGCCGACCCGATTCGACATAATCGACGATCCACTTCATCTGGTCGTCGGGCAAATTGCGAAACCGCGTGAGGATGATCATCAAATCGGCGTCTTTAAGCGCCTGAAGACCGGGAATGTTGTCGTTCACGTTGGGGTTGATCACGCCGTCTTTGGGATCGATCGCGAAAAGAACAGTACATGTAAAGCCATGTCTTTGTGAAAGGATCTTTGCAAGTTGAGGCAGTCCCTCTTCGGAACGGTATTCTTCGTCGCCGCTGATAAGAACGACGCGTTTCCCCTTGCCCGAGCCTTCGCCTCCCGGATAGACGACCCAGGGGTCGCCGTCGCCGCCTCGAGCGAAAGCCGTGCTCAAAAACAAGCCGATTCCGCACAACACGATCCCGCACAGTCGCTTCGTCATCGCGGTCGCCTCGCAAGCGTCGGTATTTTGGGTTACGACACCATGCTAACGAAGCGAATCCGCGCCGCAAGCCGCCCGCGATCCGATTCGATCCGAGATCGATCGGCGTGGTTCGCCTTTAACACGCTCAAATCGCCTCGAAAAGCGCTTTGAGGGATCAGCGAACCGAGCTTGGACCGACGGGATGAGGAACGCCGACGACGGTCTCGGGATGATGACGAGCCACCACCCGGAACGCGAACGGCGGGCTGTTGTGGCTAAGATCGCCGTACGCGTCGAGCCCTCGAACGAACACGCGATAAAGCCCCGGAGCGAGCGGATCGTTGAATTGCACCGAGTAATCGCCGTTCTTCCGCACCAAACTCTGACCGAGGACCTGCCCCGCGGCGTTCACAATTTGAACATAGGAGTCTACATGATATGTCCCGATCAACGTCGGCCGCGGCGTGATCGCGATCCGGCTTCCCACCTGGTGGTTGAGCGACGATTTGATCGCGAGCATCGGCTGCGCGGGACGCTGAATCGGGTGACCGATCGCGAGCGCCGTTTGCAGCACAAGCGCGTAATCGTTCGTCATCAACGTGACGGGGAGCGGACCGAACATGTCCATCTTCACGATCTCGTTCATATCGCGCTGCAAATTCGCGACCGCTTTGGGATTCGCCCCCGTGGTTAACAGAGCCTTGCCGAACGTGTAATTAAGCCCCTGAGCCTGAGCGGGATTGATGTTCTGCAAGGGCATCGCGGCTCGTAATTGTTGATTAAATGTTTGTAAGTCGTCGGGTCGCGCCGTGTAGATAAATTTATCCTGAATCGCGCGCAGGTCTTCTTGAAGTTGTTTAATAACCGGCTTGTTGAGTTGCCGCCCGACGACGACTTCTTTGAAGAAGTTCGGGAGATTATTGATCCGCCGCGCCTGCTGTTGCGCCGTGTTAAGCTGAGGTTGCGGGCTGAAGAACACGTTCGTTCCATTGAAGCCGAACTGGCTGAGCACGGCTCTTGATTCGAGCCCCTCGGGAGAGGGTACGAAGCGGCGGCGGCGACGATCCATCGAGCCGATCTCCAGCGTTATCAAGTAAGAACAAATCGCCCGAAGCGCGCGGCGGTATTGGTTTTCGCCACACGGCGAAAGTCTCGATCGATGTGGGCGGCGGAATTCTTACCAGATTCGCTCAAGTTCGCCCAGCCGAAATCCGAGTCGATTCTCCGACCAAGAAGTCGATCGCGGGTTCGGACTGCTCACAGACTTTTCCTGTAAGGTCGTTCAGAACGGGTGATCTTCAGGGAGGGGCAACCTTTATGCGAGGGCGAACCTTTATGCGAGGGCGAACCTTTATGCGAGGGCGAACCTTTATGCGAGGGCGAACCTTTATGCGAGGGCGAACCTTTATGCGAGGGCGAACCTTTATGCGAGGGCGAACCTTTATGCGAGGGCGA
>JAJYWB010000071.1:6846-34197 GCA_021791715.1 Planctomycetota bacterium
ACCTCCTGGTGAGCCATCTTCTATTTGTTGATGTTCACAAACACCGGCTCGGACAGCGACTCGCCATCCCGGGGAACAAGCACCGATGTGATTCAAATAAGGAAAAACGTAGGCTCGGACGGCGCGATGTCGTTTTCTATCATGCCGTCGATCCTGCGTGACCTTCAGCGAGGGCGAACCTTTA
Source organism: Planctomycetota bacterium (assembly GCA_021791715.1). Classification (GTDB taxonomy): domain Bacteria; phylum Planctomycetota; class Planctomycetia; order Isosphaerales; family Isosphaeraceae; genus JAKBCQ01. Next base: position 7,031 of record JAJYWB010000071.1, read on the forward strand.
TGCGAGGACGAACCTTTTTGGGAGGGCGAACCTCCTGGTGAGCCGTCTTTTATTTGTTGATGTTCACAAACATCGGCTCGGACCGCGCCTCGCCGTCCAAGGGAACAAGCGCCGATATGATTCATATAAGGAAATACGTAGGTTCGGAAGGCGCGATGTCGTTTTCTATCATGCCGTCGATCCTGCGTGACCTTCAGCGAGGGCGAACCGTTATGGGAGGGGGAAACTTTTTGGGAGGGCGAACCTCCTGGTGAGCCGTCTTTTATTTGTTGATGTTCACAAACACCGGCTCGGATCGCGCCTCGCCGTCCCAAATTCATATGCAAATACAAACACGATTTCAATCGGCCGAATTCGATCGATCAGCGATCGATCTTCAACTTCGGCGCCGCTTCTTTAAGCTTCTTCACCCCTTCGTCGGTCACCTTCGTGCCGTAAAGGTAAAGCTCGGAGAGCTCGCCGAGCGATTTCAACTTGTCGAGCCCCGCGTCGGTCGTCCCCGTTCCCACCAAACTCAAAACACGCAAATGTTTCAGTTCTTTCAGATGATCAAGCCCCGCGTCGTCGATCTTGACGTCGACGAGATAAAGCTTTTCGAGCGTGGGGATCGCTTTCAGCCGTTCGAGCCCCGCGTTGGTGATTTTGGTCGAATTGAGCGAAAGCTTCTTCAGGTGATCAAACGCCTTGAGTCGATCGAGCGCGTCGTCGCCGGCCTGGGTGGTCGAAAGCGTGATCGCGACGATCGGCTTGTCTTTCTCTTTCACCGTTTCGTCGCGCTCGATCCTGCCGCCGAGCTTCTCGATCTCGGCGATCGCCGCCTTTTGCTCGGCGCCGTCCTCGGCCGATCGAGCCGGGAAAACCCGCGTGAACCCCGCGGCGCAAACCGCGCCCGCGAACACGATCGATCGCCTACGAGTCAATGCGTTTCTCTCGAACATGTCTCCAACCTCGCGAAATCAAAGCGTGAACAAAGTTATAACGCGAGCGAAAGTTTACGTTGATACTCGACGACGAGTTCGTCTCCCTCGGGAAAGAGGCGGAAGATCGCGAGCATGAGCTTGCGGGCCTCCTCGCCGACCCCTTTGCGATCGCGCTCGACGAGATCGAGGCAAACGTCGAGCGCCTCGGGATATCGCTTTTCGGCGACGAGCGCCTCGGCGAGCTGCAATCGCTTGGCGAGATTCTTGGGATCGGCTTCGACGGCGGCTCGGGCCGAGTCGACCCCTCCCGCCGATTTCCCCTGCTCCATCAATATCAGTTCGGCCTTGATCCGTTCGGCCTCGGGGTCTTCGATCGCACGCGATTCGAGCTCTTTAAGCTGCGCCCACGCCGCGGCGTGATCGCCCAATTTCAAACAGACGCGGGCGATTCCAACACGAGCCTTCACGAGATCGGCGTCGAGCCCGAGAGCGACCTCGTAACGAGCGCGGGCCGCCGCAAGATCGGTCGCTTCCAGATCTTTGGCCTCGGTCAGGAGCTTCTCCGCGGCGGTCGGCATCAAGCTTTCAATAAAACGACGCAGTTCGCGCTCCGAAATCAGCCCCTGGAACGCATTCACGACGGCGCCGTCTTTAATCCCAAAAACCGTCGGTATACTTTGAACCTGAAACTCGGTGGCGATCTCGCCGCATTGATCGCAATCGGCCTTCACCAAAACGAACTTGCCCGCGTATTCCTTGGCGAGCTTCTCGAGCATCGGCCCGAGCTTCACGCACGGCGGACACCATGTCGCCCAGAAGTCGAGCACGACGGGAACCGATCGTGATCGCTCGACGACATCCTGATCGAACGTTTCGGTCGTCGTCGAAGTGATGAACGGGCTCGAAGCGCTCATTCCACGATCGCCCTCGACAAGCAGGTGGGTTCAACCGGGTTGCGGCACGATCGCCCGACGCCGGGCGTCGAAATCGAACCGAAGTGGGCGGAGCCGGGATCGAACCGGCGACACCAGGATTTTCAGTCCTGTGCTCTACCAGCTGAGCTATCCGCCCTCGCTGTTCGCGACGTTCAAAGGCTAAACCGTGTGCGACGATTTGTCAATCGCCCGCCGCGGTTGAATTCATATCCAATCTTATCGATGCGATTTCATCCCCAGGAAAAGCCTCGGTTCCGCGATCCGACGCGACTCGGCCGAGACTTTCATTCGCACTTCGGCTCTCGTATCATCGGAACGACACGCGAGCCGAGGTTTCGGTTCAGGCCTCGGCCCTGGTAATCCGCGACGGGAGATCGGTCGGATGGCGACACGAGTGAAATGGCTGGGACACGCGGCGCTTTGGATCGAAACCGGTTCACATAAAATTCTTATCGATCCGTTTTTGACGGGCAACCCCAAGGCCGCGGCCAAGCCCGAAGAACTTGATCCCGATTATATCTTGATCTCGCACGGTCACGGCGACCACGTGGGGGATGCGATCGCGATCGCGCAACGGACGGGGGCGACGGTCGTCTCGAATTATGAAATCAGCGAATGGCTCACATCGAAAGGCGTGGCCAAAGCTCACGGGATGCAGCACGGCGGCGGCTTTTCGTTCCCGTTCGGACGCTTGAAGCTCACGCTCGCGTTCCACGGATCGGTCCTTCCCGACGGGTCGAACGGCGGCAATCCGTGCGGTTTCCTCCTTTCGCTCAACGACGGCGTGACGATCTACGACGCAGCGGACACGGGGCTTTTCGGCGATATGAAACTGATCGGCGAAGCGGGGATCGACCTGGCGATCGTGCCGATCGGCGATAATTACACGATGGGCCCCGACGACTCGCTCCGCGCGGTCAAGCTGATCGAACCCAAATCGGTCATGCCGATTCATTACAACACGTTTGATTTGATCAAGCAAGACGAGCACGCTTGGGCCGAGCGAGTGCGTAAAGAGACGAAGGCGAAACCCGTCGTTCTCAATCCCGGAGAATCGGTGGAAGTCGTTCACGGTTGATCGGCGCCGGCGAAATCGTTCGGGATCGAATCGAACGCGAAAGCGGATTGATCGGCGGATTTACCGAATCGCGCCGCGTTTTAGGTTTTTCTCGAAGTTCCGGGTTTCATCACTCGGCGCGATCCTGGTAGGATGTCGGGTGTTTACAAGCGTCGCTTGCGCCGAACGATTGGACATCAATGCGATTCCATCGAGACCGACGTTTGGCGTAACGTAATTAATAAGAGAACGCCGATGCTCCCCGGACCCGTCTTTTACACCGAGCTTCTCACGACGGCGCGGCGGTGGAAGTTTCACCGCGTTCTCTGGATTTATTGTTTCGCGGGAGTCGGTTTTCTTTATCTCGATTACAGATCAATCAGCACATTAAACTTAAGTCTGCATAAGGATATCCTTTTTTTATTCAACAATGTTTTCATCTCCCTCGAAGTTCTTCAAACATTCGGCCTTCTCTCGATCGTTCCTCCGCTGATCGCGGGAACGATCGCCGATGAACGGCGCCGCAAGACGCTCGATTATCTACTCGTCAGTCGATTATCGAGCGGCGAGATCGTGCTCGGCAAACTGTTATCGCGTCTATTCCTCGTCTCGTCGTTCATCGTGCTTCCGGCGCCGATCATCGGCGCGGTCGTTTATTTCGGCGAAATCGATCTCTCAAGAGTCTTCTTATTTTATCTGGGCGTTTTCACGACGATCTTTTTTTTGGGCGCTTTATCGATTTTACTTTCGACGATATCCCGAAGGCCGATCGACGCGATCATTCAAACGTATATGATATTAGCCGCTCTTATTTTCCTCATGCCGCTGTTGAACGCACTTCCGCACGCTTCGCCGACGACGGCGCGCGTCTATCGAATCGTCGCCGGGCTCGACGAATTCGCTAACCCGGCGAGATCAATCCGGTTTTCGATCGGTCTGGAACGAATCGAGATCTACGATCGTACGGTCGAGCTCAATTTATTAAAGATATACTTAATTCAGGCTTTCTACTCAACATTATTGATTACGATCGCGATACTGCGATTAAGAACGGTGAATCGATACCGGAAACCCGTGATGGAAACCGCGAAAAACTTTGAAAAGAAGCCGAATCTTCGCGGAAAACGCTCGGCCAAGGGCGCCGGCGTCGCTCGAACGCCCGGATTTCGTAGGCTCATCGATCATGTTATCGGGTTTCGTTTGATTCAACCCGGCGCCTGTGGATCGAACTCGATTATATGGCGCGAAATCTTTTTTCGTCGACAAAACGCGGCGACGAGAATCGTCGCGACCGTTTTCATCGGTCCTCTTGTGATCGGTTACTTGATCTTCATCGGATCGATCGTTTGGAAATCGTTGAACTTGTCGTTCGGCGGCTATTCGCCGCCGACCGCGTATGAGTTGGTCGCATTCAATAGAACCTCTCGAAACATTGTTCTTATTTATTACGTACTCGCAATTATCAATATCTCAGTCGTCGCGGCGGGATCCTTCACCTCCGAACGCGAGGGGAACACGTGGGCGAGCCTGGCCGCGACTCCGCTTGAACCGCTTGAAATCGTTCTCGGCAAATTCGCCGGAGCGATCTGGAGCGCGCGCTTTCTCTTCGTTTTGATCGGGTTTCAGCTTTCGATCGGGGTTTTTCTCTCATCGCTTTCAATCTTCGGGATCGTTCTCGTCGAGATCGAACTCGGCATTTTTTCCTGGTTCGTCGCATCATTGGGCATATATTGTTCGATGAAACTTCGATCGACGATTCAGGCGACGTTCGTCACGATGATCACACTCGCCTTAGTCGTCGGCGGCTACCTTGTCGTCGCGGTTCCCGTGGCGGGAGGTAAATTCCCTCCGATCGAGCTTTTTTTCGGCTGCTCTCCGATGGCGATTTTCTGGTCGATCCTCCCCGTTGATGAACTCGCCTCGATGGATTACATCACAAAGGAATGGGAGCCGACGATCTTTCTCATCCTCAGCGTTTCGACACACACCGTCGCTGCTACGGTACTTACCGCTCTATGCCTTTCTCGTTACAATCGTCTTTGTGATCGACCCTTCCGAAAGGCGACAAGAACCGACGCTGGACTGGTTGGATCGGTCGCTGGAAATACCGTCGCGGCGGCTATAAGGTATATTAAACTAATCAATAGATGAGATATCTCCGATGCTCCCCGGACCCGTCTTTTACACCGAGCTTCTCACGACGGCGCGGCGAGCTCGATATTATTGGCTTCGATTCTTGTATTGTTCGATTCTTTTTTTGTCGATTTGGGGGACATATCAATCGATCAGTTGGGATTCCGACGCGATGTCGATCGGGCGGATCGGCTCGTTCGCTTCTTCGATGTTCACGACGATCGCGACGGTTCAAACGCTCGCGGTGATCGCGCTCGCCCCGGCGCTCGTCGCGGGGACGATCGCCGACGAATCGCAACGGAAGACGCTTCATTATTTACTTTCCAGTCGATTGACGAGCGGCGAGATCGTGCTCGGTAAACTCCTGGCGCGGATCCTCCACCTCGCGGTGTTCGTCGCGCTCGGAGCGCCGATCGTCAGCTTGCTCACGCTCTTCGGCGGAGTCGACCCGACGACCGTTCAACTTTCCTATTTAGGAACATTCACGCTTTTGTTCTTTATCGCGGGGCTTTCGATCCTGATTTCAACGTACACGGCTCGGCCGAGCGAAGCGATCATACACTCTTATGTCTTTTTGTTCGCTTGGTTCATCACACCCGTTTTGGCGCGAACGATCTCGTCGGTTTATCCCCCGGCGTCTTATCTCGATCCGTATGTCAGATTCCTCGATTCGTGGGCGAATCCTCTTCCTATCGACGCTCTCGAATCGGGTGCGCCTAATCCATCCGACCCCTTTCTTTTCTGGAGGTTCGCTTTGCAGATCGTATACGGGACGTTTTTCTCGGTTTGGGCCACATGGCGATTGCGTCCCGTATATCGCGCTCGGCAAGATTCGATCGGCGCGGCGACTTCGCGCTTAAAGGTGCTCGTCGCCCGAATTCGATCGTTTCGGTTCATAAAGCCTCGATCGTGCGGCGACGACCCGATTTTGTGGAAAGAGCTGTTTTTCCGCCGCGAGAGTGTTTCCTCGAAGATCTTTGGGATAATCGTTCTAGGTCCGTTGATCGTCTTTTTAGTCGGTTTCACGATTTTCAAAGCGTCGGAAGCGTGGTTTCACGGAACGGGCGCCTCGAATGGATTCAAGATCGGCCGCCTTTATCTAACTGATTACATAGAATCTTCTATAATATTTTTTTACTCGTTGGGGGGGTTGGCGACCGCGGTCGCCGCGGCGGGATCGTTCACCTCGGAACGCGAGCGCGACACCTGGATCAGCCTGGCGGCGACGCCGCTCGAAGCGAAAAAAGTCTTGAGCGGCAAGATGCTCGGCGCGGCGTGGAGAGTTCGGTGGATCTGGCTGTTGATCGGGCTCATACTGATACAAGGGATGATCGCATTTTCATTTTCTTGGATCAGTTTGCTCGCAACATTAATCGAGATATGTATTTATATTTGGTTTTTTGTCTCCCTGGGGACGTTCCTTTCGCTTCGATCAAAAACGACCGTACGCGCGACGGGGCTTACGATCGGTTTTATCGCATTTCTTAACTACGGATATTTATTTATCATTTTTCCATTTTTTCAGGGCCCTCTTCCCGACGATCTCGACTTTATGGGATGCGGCCCCTGGGTGATTTATCAGACGTTGTTCGAAGTCTTTGTGAACGATTATCATTTATATCAGAAATCGAACACCATAGCTTCTTGCTTTTTCTCGGTGATCGGTTACGGCGTGTTCGCGGCGATTCTCACCGCGTCGTCTCTCCGCGCTTACGACCGCGTGTGCGATCGTCCCCGTCGGAGCGGGAAAAACCAGGCCGAGAACAAGAGATCGTCATCTGGAGATTTAAAGCGGAATCAAACTCGTCTTTCATAGAACCGAAATTATTTGGAGAAACGAACGATGCTCCCCGGACCCGTCTTTTACACCGAGCTTCTCACGACGGCGCGGCGAGCGCGATATTATTGGCTTCGATTTTTATATTGTTCGATCCTTCTTTTCTCGATTTGGTCGATCTATCAATCGCGCAGTTGGGATTTCGACGCGATGTCGATCGGGCAGATCAGCTCGTTCGCTTCTTCGATGTTCACGACGATCGCGACGGTTCAAACGCTCGCGGTGATCGCGCTCGCCCCGGCGCTCGCCGCGGGGACGATCGCCGACGAATCGCAACGGAAGACGCTTCATTATTTGCTTTCCAGTCGATTGACGAGCGGCGAGATCGTGCTCGGTAAACTGCTGGCACGGATCCTCCACCTCGCGGTGTTCGTCGCGCTCGGAGCGCCGATCGTCAGCTTGCTCACGCTCTTCGGCGGAGTCGACCCGACGACCGTTCAACTTACGTATCTAGGATCATTCACGCTTTTGTTCTTTATCGCGGGGCTTTCGATCCTGATCTCAACGTATACGGCTCGGCCGCGCGACGCGATCGCTCGCACCTATGTTTTTTTGTTCGCCTGGTTCGTCACGCCCTCTTTGGCACGAACGATCTCGTCGGTTTATCCCGCGGCGTCGTTCCTCGATCCGTATATCGTATTCCTCGATTCGTGGGCGAATCCGCTCGCAATGTATTCTTTCAACATGGCGACGGCGCGCAATCAAGTCGTTCCCGTTCTACTGTGGATGTTCGCATTGCAGGTGATTTACGGGGCGTTTTTCGCGGCGTGGGCCACCTGGCGATTGCGGCCCGTTTATCGCGCTCGGCAAGATTCGATCGGCGCGGCGACTTCGCGTTGGAAGAGGCTTCTCGCCCGAATTCGATCGTTCCGGTTCATCAAGCCTCGACCGTGCGGCGACGACCCGATTTTGTGGAAAGAGCTGTTTTTCCGCCGGACAAGCGTCGCCTCGAAGATCCTGGGGGCGATCGTTCTGGGTCCGTTGATCGTCTATTTTATCGGCTTCACGATCTATATGGCGTCGGACGCGTGGAACGAGATCTACGGAAACGGAACTGCGAACGGATTCATGATCGGTCGCAGTGGTCTGCATGAATACACGCGGGCAATCGTAGCCTCGTTTTACGCGCTCGCGGGGTTGGCGACGGCGATCGCCGCGGCGGGATCGTTCACCTCGGAACGCGAACGCGACACGTGGATCAGCCTGGCGGCGACGCCTCTCGAGGCGAAAGACGTTTTGTTCGGCAAGATGCTCGGCGCGGCGTGGAGCGCGCGGTGGATTTGGCTGTTGATCGGTATCACATTAATTCCAGGATTGATCACGTTTTCAGTCTCTTGGATCGGTGTATTTTTAACTTTGTTCGAGTTTTGCGTTTATGTTTGGTTTATCATCGCGTTGGGTACTTTTCTATCGCTTCAATCGAAGACGACTTCGCGGGCGATGGGGCTGACGATCGGGTTGCTTGTTTTTATGAACGGCGGATATTTATTCTGTTGTGTTCCATTTTTTAGGAACGGCCCTCCCGACGAACTCGTGTTCACGGGATGCGCCCCCGCGGTGATTTTTTACACGTTGTTCGCCGCGGAGGGAGTCGGCTATCAGTATTCTCAGCCTCGATTCAATCCGGCTTTTTTTTGCATCACCTCGGTGTTCGGTTACGGCGTGTTGGCGGCGATTCTCACCGCGTCGTCTCTCCTCGCTTATGACAGCGCGTGCGATCGCCCGCGACGCGACGACGACTACGACCGACCCGGATCGACCCGATAATCGCTCGATTATTCTATGATCAGAAATTCTTTTTATTTATGGATCAGAGATTCTTTTTATTTATGATCTCTTCGCGGCAATCGTTTAAGGAATTTTTCATACTCCAATAACGGCTCGTTGTCGAGAAAGCGGGGATCGGCTTCGACGCGAAACGGGACCGCGAGTTCCTCGGCGAGCAGGCCGGGGATCTCCGAGGGGGATTCGACGTGCTCGGCGATCGATTCGCGATGGAACGACCATGCGAGCGCAGCGAGCCGCCAATCGAGCGGACCGTTCGCGAAATCGGCGGGCAAACGTCGTTCGGGCGTGAACATGCGGATCTGATCCTCCCATTGCGCGATCCGCGTCGCGACGTTCCCCGGTTGGCTGAGCCAAAGGTTGCGATCGGCCTCGGTCGTCCTCGGTCCGCGATAGCGGAGCCGGGAATCGATCAATAACATCAATCGGGTCAGATCTTGATCATTTGGTCGATCGAGCCGTGCGATCAGATCGGCGTCGGTCGTTCGATCGAGCAGATGAAATCGCTCGGCGAAATCGACGAGCGACTCGCCGATTCGATCGATCTCGGCGCGCGAAAGTTCGCCGCGCCGGCGCGATCGATCGGGGACCTCGGCTCGAAACTCGGGCCTTTTATTCGCGGTCTCGGGTCGTCGCGATCGATAAACGGAAACAGCCATATATGTGATTAACAAGACGGTAAACGCCGCGACGATCGCCCCGACGACGATCGGGTCGACGATGCGCGTGGAACCGTTCGAGCGAGCCCCGGACGAGATCGGAAGCGTTTCGGCGGCGACGGCGCGACGATCGGCTTCGACCGCCGAGGCCGCCGCCGCGGCGGGCATCGCGACCAGATCGAAGCGAGCGCCGTCGCCGTGCGACCAGGATGAGAACGACGCCGAGCGACGAACGCGAAACGAAAGCTTCCGCCAGATTTCTCGTGCAAGATCGTCGATCGGTCGATCCGAGGAAACGATCACCCGCGATCCCAAACCGATCGCTCTGGCGATCGATTCGACACACAAAGAATCTTTAATATCGATCGCTCCCCGCGCGTTATCTTCAACATCGAGGTTGATTTCGATTTGACCCTGGGGAAGTTCGGTCGTCGCGGCGGTCCAATCGGACCGGAGCGCCGAGCGGAGCGCGAACGGATCGGCGGCGATCCGGTCGAAATCGCGACGGTCGAGAAAAAGCGCGTGGAAGGCGACCGCGCCGGGGCGACCTTGATCGTCGTTTCCCGTCGGAAAAGCGAGCGCAGCGATCCTCGGTCCGCGATCGCCGAGTTCGGTCGAGAAGAACGAGGCGGCGTCGATCGCCCCCGTGTGCTTTTCTCCCATCAACCCGCAAATACGACGGAATTCGTCGATCCATTCGTCCCGGCAGCCGGGAGAGCGAGCGAGGATCGCGTAACCTTTGTCCCAAAAGGGAAAGCTGCCGTATACGGCCTGTTCGTAACGAACCCGAACCCGCCCGCGCCTTTTACCAAGCAAGAGATTGAGCATTATTCGATCCGTCGACGACGTTCCCGTTCCTTGATTTTCGATTCGTTTCGTACCGTTCGAATCGAGCGATTCTGTGATCCATATGTATATTAATAAAGAGGCGACGCCGCGTCGGCGAGCCGTTCGGCGACCTCGGCGGCGACCGCCGCGGTGAACGAATCGGTCGACTCTTTCCCGCCCAAATCGGGGGTTCGCACGCCTTTGCGTAGCAGGTCGAGCGTGGCGATTTTAACCGCCTGGCCGATCCCCGTCTCGCCGATCTGGTAAAGCAGCAGCGATAACGCGAGAAAGATCGCGGTCGGATTAGCGAGATTCTTGCCGGCGATATCGGGAGCGGTTCCGTGAGCGGCGTCGAAAAGCGCGAACCGAACGACCGCGTTCGAATCGAACGAGAGATTCGCGCTCGCGCCGATGCCGAGCGATCCCGCGAGCCCGCACGCCATATCCGAAAGGAAATCGCCGTATTCGTTAAGCACGAGAATGATCTGGAACTTCTCGGGCGCCATGATCACCTTGGCGAGCAGGGCGTCGAAAAGCTCTGCGTGATGAGGAACCTCTGGAAACTGCGCCGCGACCTCTTCGACCACCTGCTGAAACAACCCGTCGGTCGCCTTCTGGATCGTATATTTTGAAGCACTCGTCACATTCTTTTGTGTTTTTCTCGCCAAGGTGAAGGCGTAACGAGCGGCCTCGCGGACGGGCTTGCGTTCGACGATACGAAGGCTGACCGCGCCGCCGTCGCCGATGATTCGTCCCGGATCGTCGTACGTTCCTCCCGTCGCGATCCGGACGATATCGAGATCGAGTTCGCGACGGAAATTCGTCGGCACTCCCGGAATCGTGTAGACGGGACGGTGAATGACCGAGAGATCGAGCCTGCGCCTCAGTACGGCGTTCGGGCTTTCGTCGGCGGTGACGGTGGGATATTTAAGAGCGACACGTGTCGATTCGATCGACGCCACGAGTTCGTCGTAAATCGGTTTGCCGCGCGCCCTTCGATTTTCGAGTGTGAGGTCGATCGGATGGAATTCGATCCCGATCGGCAACGACTCGGCGAGCGTGTGCACCGAGCGTTGTAATTCGGGACCGATTCCGTCGCCGAGAAGCTCGGTCACCGCGTAGGTCGGTCGCATCGTGGCGAATCACTCCTAAATTCCTTGGTTGTCGAACGATTCTAGAGGAAGAGTGAACGACGCGTCAAATCGGAGAGGCGATTCGCGGTCGGATTTCGAGCGTGAGGGTTCGGATCGATCACGCATTCGATCGATCGAGTCGACGCGAACTTGGTTCGAGCCGTCGTTCGTCGCGGAATGTCTTTCGTCGGCGAAGCTTAGAGCGAATCACGCGACGGCCTGAACGTGATCCCAAGGGGTTGATCGAGCGGATCGAGGGTTTCGATTTTGAGGTCGTTCGCGAGCGTTTTGGTGGATTGAGGGACTTCTTGGAACCTCCGATCGAATCTTTTTGAGAAGACGCCGGCACACGCGTTCGCGATGGGGTATATTGAGAGTAACTTGCCACGACTCGAGCCTCCCTGAGCGATCCGCGTCATACGTTGGGGATGGCTGGACGGCCTGTTACCCTTACAACTGTTTGGCGGCCGAGTCGTGGCGTAAAATTATTCGACCGAAACGGGCGGGGAGCCGGCGTCATGTCCACCGCGGGCAAGGTTTTGATCATACTGATCGTGCTCTTTTCGATCGTCCTCGTCATTTTGATGGCGGCCGACGCGCAATTGCACAACCAGCGTGCGATCCAATTGCACGATGCGATTAAACGTCAGAAAGACTTTCAAAAGCAGGTCGATCAAGAGAAGGCGAAGATCGACAAGGCGAAATTCGACACGGCGCGTGAGCAAGAAGCCGCGACCCGCGAGATGATTTTGCTCGATCAACGCCTCACCTCGCTGGAACGGACGCTGAGCAGCCTGCGCGAGGATCTCTCGCGTTACCAAATCGATCTCAAACGGCTCGATACGATCATCTCGGCGAATTCGCGATCGCGCGAATTCCGTGCGCAAGAATTGGCCGCTGTGAACAAAAGTATTGACGATTCGCGCAAGCTTGTCACCCAGGTCAAGAAATTTAACGGTGAATTGCGCCTGGAAGTGGAAAGAATGCGCGACGAGTTCCAATCGACGCTCGCGCAGAACAAACAGCTTGTTGAAAAACTGAAGAAATTCGAGGGGACGACGAAGCCGCCGGCGAAACCGACCTCGACGGCTCTCAACGTCGATCGCGCGGCGCGATAACGCCAATCGTGCTCGGCCGTCGCCGCTTTCCGACGGCCGTTTTTCGCTCGCGACCTCAAACTTATGAACATTCTCGTTTATTACGCTTCGGCGTGCGTTTCGCCGAGAACACACGTTTTCGGCGCAATTCTCAGCTTGAGGATTCGAAAGTAAAGATCCGCGAGTTCGCGTTTCGCGGAGAACACACGATTTTGAAGCGACGAATCGTCGGCGTTACGATCACGGCATCTGGTCAATAAACAAAGCGTTGTGTATTTGTTGACCCGGGATGACTCCGCGGATGAGGACGACGCGATCACCCGAATGGAGCAGGTCGTGAGCCCGAGCCCAATCGCGGGCGATCGCGAGCGCTTCTTCGGGTTCTTCGATCGGAGCGAAGAGCGGAGTGACTCCCCAATAAAGCGCCATGCCTCGGACGACGAAGGGGTCGTCGGCGAGCGCCAGGGTGGGCGTCGGGTGTCTTTGTTTCGAGATCGCGAGCGCCGTTTTGCCCGATCGCGTCGCGACGACGATCAGCGACGCGTTCAATCGCACGCACGCGAGGCTAGCCGCCTCGACGACCGCCGCGGTGATCGCGCTGACGCCCCCTTCGTGATCGGTTCGGCCCGCTTGCTGACGCGTCGTCGCGAGCAACGCCTCGGCCTCGAGCGCGATCCTTCGCATCATCGAAACCGCGTCGACGGGATACGCTCCGACCGCGGTCTCCTCCGAAAGCATCACCGCGTCGGTCCCGTCCAAAACCGCGTTGAAGACGTCGCTCGCCTCGGCTCGCGTCGGTCGCGGCGACTTTTGCATACTTGTTAACATCTGGGTCGCGGTGATCACGGGGATCGCGTCGCGCCGGCACGCCGCGATGATTCGCTTCTGCGCAGCGGGAACCCGCGCGACGTCCATCTCGACTCCGAGATCGCCGCGCGCCACCATGATCGCGTCGGTTTGACATAAAATTTCATCGAGATGATCAACCGCCTCGGGCTTCTCGATCTTGGCGACGATTTTCGATCGCGAACGCCGCTTGGCGAGTTCGTCGCGCAGCCACGAGACGTCGTCGGCGCTCCTCACGAACGATTGCCCCACATATTCGATCTGATGATCGGCGGCCCAATCGAGATCCTCGAGATCCTTCGCGGTAAGCGCCGGGATCTTCAGCTTGGCGCCGGGAAGATTGATCCCCTGGTGCGATTTGAGCGCGCCCGGCTGAACGACCCGCAACACCGCTCGATTCGGCGTCGCCGCGACGACCCTCATCGCCACGGCGCCGTCGGCGAACAATACCGAGTCGCCGATCGATAAATCTCCCGGAAGATCCGAATACGTACAAGTAAGAGAGTGCGGATTTAAGGGGGGATCGATCGAATCGACGAGTTCGAACTCGGCTTCGAGCGGGCACGAAACGACGCCCCCGGCGATCTCTCCCAATCGGATCTTGGGACCGCCGAGATCCTGGAGGATCGCGGTCGGCCGGTCGGTCGCGGCGCTCGCCTCGCGAATCGCACGCACGTTCTCGGAATGCTCGTCGTGCGTTCCGTGCGCGAAATTGAGCCGAAACACGCTCGCTCCCGCCTCGATCATCGCGGCGAGCGTTCGCACGTCGCGCGAAGCCGGGCCGATCGTCGCCGTGATTTTGGTTCGAGAACGCGCCGCCGCCTCAAAACATGATCCATTCATTTTGATAAAGTCCAATCAATAATCATGGATTCCAGGGGAGATCGATCGCCGACGGATCGCCCGCGTCGCCGTGAGGTCGACCCTTCAAAAAGCGATCGACCGACCGCTCGCCGCGGCGGTTAAAAACCCTATTAATTACCACACTCCCGCGATCGACGACAACTCATGGCGAGGATCCCTTCGGTCTTTTGGAGAATATCATTTTGGTTAGCAGTATACATACTTACACATTTGTTTGTTATTCATTGAAAACGCGGATTCGACGATTCACGAGCGATTTCGATCGTATCGCGGCGCGGTCGATCGCGCTATTCGAGAGAATCGTTCCCGAATCGATCGATCGTCGCGATCGCGAGAACTCCTGAAAATCGCCCGATCGAAAGGCGAATTCTTGCCGATTTCGGGAGGTTTCGGCCGATATCTTTTATTGACGGACGAACGCCTTGAGAAGCCCCCCGATGATCGCTCTCGGCGGTATCGAAATGACGATCGAATGAACGACAACACGCCGATCCACGGAATCCATCAAGGGAAAGGTCGACGCTATCACCCCGATCGTGTAAACTTCACGCGGTCCGCCGTTTTCGTTCGCGGCGAGAGATCGCGCGACGAACGTCCCGTTACTGGATGAGATCGCATCCCGGCGATCGATCGAGAACGGAAACGAGTTCGGCAGGCGACGGGTCGATACACGACGATCTCGCCCCCCGGATTCGAGGTCGGTCCAGAGGATTCGCGACAGATGAAGCGCATGCTCGCCGCGGTCGTTTTACTGACAGCCCTTGGGGTGATCTCCAAGCTTGCGCTCAAAGAGCCCGGCCTCAAACGCGGCGAACGCGATCGAGCCGCCGCCGCGGCCGATTCGCTCCGCTCCGCCGCCGACGAACGCACCGTCGAACGGGCGATTTTCGAGCGCTATCGCGATCCCGCCGATCGCTCCTTCGTAACGAGCATGCTCGAAAAATATCGCCGCACCGCGGTGAATATCGAACGAACCGACGGGATTCGCGGGCTCAAATTGCTCGCGGCTCTCGATATCGAAGCAATTTATCTTTACGAGAAACATCCGCGTGAATTTTGTAGGCTGCGCGATTGCCTCACCGATCGCGCCGCGGCAGATCTGCTGCTCAACTGGCGCGAATATTTCGGCATGAAACGAGCCGACGAGACCGATCGCAGGCTGTTGATCGCCGAGATCGCGCGGCTCGGCGCCGGAACGCGGCGGATCGCTTCCAAATATCCCTCCGCGCTGCCGCTCATTTTGGCCGATCCCGCGGGAGTTTGCGACCTGATCGAACACTGGTCGGCCGAACCCGCCGAACTCGCCGACGCGCTCGCGGTCCTCTGCCTGATTAGCCTTGAACCGGGATCGACCGACCTCAGATCGGCGATCCGCACGTTCGAGCATCACGGTCCGCTCGCGCTCGCCGCGTTTCGCCTTCGCGGGATCGAAGGATTTGCGCTCGTATCTTTATATGGAGACGTCCTTGAATCTCTCGGCGATTCGGCGCCCCTCGACGAAGCGCTCGTCCTCCTGCGGGTCAACTCGGATTATGTCGACGAGGTTATGCATACCGCGGGCGCCGAAGCCGTCGCGCGGATGTTGGGCCGCGTCCTTTCGGCGGGGCTCGTCGCCGAGGTCGGAGGGTCGGCGAACGCGCTGCGCCTGACGGTCGATTACGGAGCGACGGGTGAACGCGCGCTCATGTCCGCGGGCGCCGACGCGGCCGATATCGTTTATCAAGATTTCGCCGATCCGACGCTCCGCAAGCAGGCGGTCGCGGCTCTCGCCGAACACGGCGCCGAGGCGCTCGCGATTCTTGATAAATATGCGGCCGACCCCGATTTCCGCGAGATCCTCCGCGGCTACGGCCCGCTCATCATCCCGCCGATCGCTCGCTCCGATCCCGCCCCCGAAACGCTCGCTTTTCTTCGCGCCAAGCCGAATCGCTCGTTCGGCGAATCGCTCGCCCAGGCGGCGCTCGCGATCGGCGGCGAAAACGGCCAGGCGACGATCCGCACGATCAAATCCGACGGAATCGATCGCGTCGCCGAACTCGAAAAATCGGATGTTCAATTTCAAGAGTTCTTGCCTCTTTACGATTTGATTCATCTCGCCGCGGTAACGGCTCGGGGGAACGCTCCGACGACGGGCGAGGTTTCGTGGGCGCTCGTCGACGCGGGTTTCGTGATCGCCGACGTTCTCAGTTTGGCGGCGATTCAACCCGAGGGGGTGGTCGCCGCCGAGGCGGCTCGTTCCGAACTCAAAGCCGCGGCGCGCGAGGCCGCCAAAACGATCGGCAAAGACGCGATCGAGGCTTCGGTGAAGGGAGCGGCCGAAGAATCGGCGCAGATCGCGGGCAAATCGCTGATGCGTCGCGGCGCCGAAACATCGACCGAACGGTTGGCCAAATGGTGGAGCGTTCGATCCGCGGGAGGCGTTTATAAGCTCTTACATCGGCTTCCCGAGGCGATCGGCAAGATGGGGCTCGACGACGCGGTGAAATTGGGAGAGCCTCTCTGCCGCAAAGCGGGGCTTCGACTCACCGCGTGGACGCCGATTCGCGTGTTCGTCGCGGGGGTTGAAAGCTCGCGGGCGATCCCCGTCCGCCGCGGCCTCAAATACGTCTCGGCGCAGTGCGTTCAGGCGTCGGTCGGGTTGATCGGATTCAAGAAAATGGAGGAATATCTCGCGTCGCGCCGCGCCGATTCACACGGCCCCTAACGCGTTGCGATCGTAACCGAGCGAAACGACGATCGTTTCGTCGCCGATCGACGATTTTCAACGCTTTTTCCCCCGCGCGACGATTTTGGATCAATAATCGAATGGAAGCTTGCGAACGACCTCGCGAGCGAACATTGTGGCGAGGCGAGGAAACCGATCGAACGAATCGCCCGTTCGATCAAAATCGAAGAAAACAAGGCCGATCGACCGTCGCGCGGCGCGATCCGAATCAGGCGAAACCGGCCGAGACGCGATCGAATCATGACGATTCTTGCAAGTAAAGGTATTATCATGCGATATTGGAATCGGTCGATTTCGGCGGGATTTCTCGGTTTGGCGGCGATCGCGGCGTTCTTCGGTTTCGCCGATTCGGCGCGGGCCGGCAAGCTCGGCTGGCTCGACGACGTCGTCCGCGAGGTCGTTCGCGAGGCTCGTGTCGAGGGGAAAACCTCGGCGCGCGGGATCGAACGGGGAATCGCTCGCGAGAGCGCCGAGGGGGTCGAGAAACTCGCGGTGAAAAGCTCGACGCGCATTTTGGCTCGCGAAGGCGAGGAGGGGCTCGACGTCGTCGCCCGCGGCTTCGAACGCTTCGGTCGCGCCGGGCGAGAACTCGAACGTCCGTCCGAGGCGCTCCTCGACGCTCGATTCGCGAGGCTCGGCGCGCTCGATCCCGAAATGATCAAAACGTTCCGATCGCTCGACGGCGCCGAGAAGCGGCTCGTCGTCGAGATGGGCGAGACGGCTCAGATGCTTGCGCGTGAATTTCCGAATGAGGCCGAGGCGATGATTCGTAAACTCGGTCCCGAGGGGATGTCCGCCGCGCGCGCCTTCGGCCCCGAGGTCGCCGCGACCGTCGCCAAAGAGGGCCCCGAAACACTGGGAATCCTTCGTAAAACGGGGCGAGGCGGGCTCGATTTCTTCACCAAAAACATTCTTCCCAACAAAAAGAAGCTCCTCGCCGCGGGAGTGTTGGCCGCGTTTCTGGCGAACCCCGATCTGTTCGTCGATTCGGCGGGCAGGTTCACCAAATACGCCGCCGAGCAATTCGCCAGAGCCGGAGTTCAGCTTGCGGGAGCGGCGAGTTCGGGCGTCGCGCGCGGCCTCGTCGGGTCGATCACCAAGGCGCTCGCGGGTCGAGGCGTGAGCGCCGAACTCGCACGAATTCTTGGAATCGCACTCGCTTCGCTCGTCGCGGTCGTCGCGGCGCTCGTCTTCATCGGCAAGCCGATCCGCGCGATCGTCGTTCCCGTAACCAGGCCGATCGCGTGGATGACGCGGCGATCAAGATCCAAGTAAATTTTTATCCAAAACGCATTTCGCTTGAACCCGCTGGATATCACGGAGATTCCTCAAACGAAAGCGTGTTTCGCTCGGCGGAGAGAACCGATTCCGGCGGAGTGATCCGATTCCGGCAGGGTGATCCGCCTCTGGGAGGGCGAACCTCCTGGTGAGCCATATCAACATAAACATTCTTTACATTCAAGCCGCGACGCCTTTTTCGTGCCATTTCGATAAGAGGCTCACCGGGAGGTTCGCCCTCCCAACGAAATATCCCAACCTAAAGATATGCGTCGGTATCCGAAAATTATTCTTCGATCGTCGGTTCGAACCGGCTCCGCCTAGGCGCAAGACTCAGGCAGGATAAACCGCATCCGGCGGGGCGAACCGCATCCGGCGGAGTGATCCGATTCCGACGGGGCGAACCGATTCCGGCGGGGCGAACCGATTCCGGCGGGGCGATCCGATTCGGGGAGGGCGATCCGATTCCGGCGGGGCGAACCGCCTCTGGGAGGGCGAACCTCCTGGTGAGCCATCTCAACATAAACATTCTTTACATTCAAGCCGCGACGACTTTTTCGTGCTATTGCGATAAGAGGCTCACCGGGAGGTTCGCCCTCCCAACGAAATATCCCAACCTAAAGATATGCGTCGGTATCCGAATATTATTCTTCGATCGTCGGTACGAACCGGCTCCGCCCAGGCGCAAGACTCAGGCAGGATAAACCGCATCCGGAGGGGCGAATCGATTCCGGCGGGGCGAACCGCCTCCGACGGGGAGAACCGATTCCGGAGGGGCGAACCGATTCCGGCGGGGAGAACCGATTCCGGGAGGGCGAACCTCCTGGTGAGCCATATCAACATAAACATTCTTTACATTCAAGCCGCGACGACTTTTTCGTGCTATTGCGATAAGAGGCTCACCGGGAGGCTCGCCCTCCCAACGAAATATCCCAAGCTAAAGATATGCGTCGGTATCCGAATATTATTCTTCGATCGTCGGTACGAACCGGCTCCGCCCAGGCGCAAGACTCAGGCAGGATAAACCGCATCCGGGAGGGCGAACCGATTCCGGCGGGGAGAACCGATTCCGGCGGTGTGATCCGATTCCGGAGGGGCGAACCGATTCCGGAGGGGCGAACCGATTCCGGGAGGGCGAACCGATTCCGGGAGGGCGAACCGATTCTGGGAGGGCGAACCTCCTGGTGAGCCATCTCAACATAAACATTCTTTACATTCAAGCCGCGACGACTTTTTCGTGCTATTGCGATAAGAGGCTCACCGGGAGGTTCGCCCTCCCAACGAAATATCCCAACCTAAAGATATGCGTCGGTATCCGAAAATTATTCTTCGATCGTCGGTACGAACCGGCTCCGCCTAGGCGCAAGACTCAGGCAGGATAAACCGCATCCGGGAGGGCGAACCGATTCCGGCGGGGCGAACCGATTCCGGCGGGGCGAACCGATTCCGGCGGGGCGAACCGATTCCGGCGGGGCGATCCGATTCCGGCGGGGCGAACCGATTCCGGCGGGGTGAACCGCCTCCGGGAGGGCGAACCTCCTGGTGAGCCTCTTTGCTTTAATCTCGGGCGAAGACGCCGATTTTACGGTCAATAATCGCAAATATCAAAATGCGGATCATTATTCGGATCTCACTTGGATCCAGCCGAGTATGCGGTTTTCTCTCCGGATAAAATCTCAGCTATGTGCGAACACCTTTGAGCGAACGGATCTCGGATAAAGCCGACCCGACCCTCAATCAAGGATCCGTTCACGTGATCAATCGAAAATTATCATGCTATAAACAGAAGCGCTTCGCTAACTCGTCGCGTCGACTTGATTGAGGCTTCGCGGCGTAAGGCGGCCGAGCGGCCTAAGCTTCTCGGCGTCCGATCAAAATGAAAAGCTACCCGGCCAGGATTCGAACCTGGAACAACAGGACCAAAACCTGTTGTGATACCATTTCACCACCGGGTAAAAACGCGATACGTTCGTCGCGTCGGGAGTTATTCTAGCGAAGTCGAGGTCGGTCGAAAAGACGAAGCCGAATCTTCCAGCGCGATCGATCCGGCGATTTGCGAATTATGCACCTTATAAGCCAAATGTTCGAGTTGAACGCTCAAATCGACGCCGACGACGTTCACTCGATCGGGTAAGACAAGCGGTGTGGGGGCGAAGTTCAGGATCCCCGTGATTCCGCTCGAAACGACGATATCCGCGGCGTGCTGGGCCGCGTCCGCGGGGACGCAGAGGATCGCCATTTCGAGATCGAGCGACCGAGTCGTCTCCGCCAGCGAGTCGAGCGGAGCCACCGTCATCGACTCGAAAACCTTGCCGATCTTCGAGGGATCGTTGTCAAAAAGCGCGACGATCCGAAACCCTCGGCCGCGAAATCCGCGGTATTTCAACAACGCTTGCCCCAAATTCCCAAGTCCGATCAACGCCATCGACCATTCTCGATCGATTCCCAAGATTCCCCGCAGAACGACGATCAATTCGTCGATCCGATAACCGATGCCGGGACAACCGAATTGGCCGAAATACGCCAGATCCTTGCGCACCTGCGCGTCGTTGACCCCGAGCGTCGTTCCTAGCCGACTGCTCGAAATCGTCGTCATCCCGCGTTCCTGGAACGCCTCGAGTTGCCGCAAATACAGGCTCACGCGCCCGATCACCGCCTTGGGGGCGAGCTTGTCTCGATCCGAACGCCCTGACCGACCTCGCGCGACGTCTCTCACCGGGCCGATCGCTCCTCTCGATGAATCCGCGGGCGACATCCATGAACGAACTACAAATTCCATACTACCGATTCATCGATTCATCGTCAACCGACGACGCTTTCGACCCCGCTCGCGCCGCGATCGCGCGCTCGATTCGCCCTAAAGAATATCGACAACTTATATGTATATCATTATCGAGAACTTGTGTTTGAATCGTTTCAAACCGAATCGCGTCGCGGATCGAAGCGACCCCGCGGCCGGCGACCGGCGAGTGGCGATGCGTCCCCCCCTCGACGATCGGCGCGACGAACGCTTCGACCGCGTCGACCTCGCCCGAATCGAAAAACGCTCCCAGGATCGTCCCCCCTCCCTCGACTAGAACGTTCGTCGTTCCCTCGGATCCCAATAAATCGAGAAATTCAAGAATAGGTATGCTTTTTGATTGAGAAAACATCACGACACGGCATCCCGCCGATTCGAGCGCGCGGACGCGTTCGACGCGCGCCTCTCGCCCGACCGCGACCAGTACGGGGGTTTCGCGCGCCGACCGAACGAGTCGACTCGAAGCTTCAAGCCGACATCGACCGTCGAGGACGACGCGAACCGGAGTTCTCGCGCCGCGAGGGCGAACGGTGAGGAGCGGGTCGTCGGCGATCGCGGTCCCGCTTCCGATCAAAATCGCATCCATTTTCCCTCGAATCTCATGAACCAATGCGCGCGATTTTAAACCCGTGATCCAGCGCGAATCCCCAGCCGCGGTCGCGATCCTCCCGTCCAAAGTCGTCGCCCATTTGGCGACGACGAACGGTCGACCGATCAACAGACGTTTCAGATAAGGCGCGTTTAAACGGAGGGCGTCGCGTTCGAGCGGGCCGATTTCGACCGAAATCCCCGCGGCTCGTAATTTTCGAAATCCCTCGCCTGCGACACTTGGAAACGGGTCGCGCATCGCCGCGACGACGCGCGCGATCCCCGCCGCGACGATCGCGTCGACGCACGGCGGGGTTTTACCAAAATGTGAGCACGGTTCCAGGGTGACGTAAAGCGTCGCTCCGCGCGCTCGCTCGCCGGCGCGTGCGAGCGCGACGACCTCGGCGTGAGGACCGCCGTATCGCTCGTGGCGCCCGCAGCCGACGAGTTCGCCCCCTCGAACCACGACCGCCCCCACCAGCGGATTGGGCTCGACATAACCCGCCCCAAACTCGGCCTCGGCCAAAGCTCGCCGCATCCAAAAAATCGATTCGGCCGAGTCGCCGATCGCATTACTATTCCACATTTCTTTACTTTTGAGAGAGTTGACCGAAACACATATCCCTTGATGTTCAACCGTCGTTTAGAACGGCGCGCCGACGGGCGCGGCGCCTCCCGATCCGCCGACCGGGGCGGGACGAGCGGGCTTGGCGGGTTTCGGCGGAGCGGGCGCGGGGAACATCTCGGGGGTCGCGTCGACGAGCGCGTAGAGGATCTTCAACCGTCGCTTCGCCTGCTCGACCGGAAGCGCGTCGAATCGCGACCGCACCAGCCGCGGCAACGCCTCGGTAAATCGCGTGAGCAACGCGGGCTCGATCTCTTCGGGAACCTCGATCCGATTGATGTAACTCATCTGCGCCAGATAATTTCTTAAAAAATCTTCGCTTTTGGCCGTCTTTTGCGCCCCCTTGGCGAAGTTCGCCGCCTTCTCGATCCGCGATTTGGCGAAATTAAAATCCTCGGCGCGAGCCTTATGCTCGAACGGCACCCTCAATTCTTTGTCTAATTGTTCAAGTTTGGATTTCAGTTCGTTCCAATCGGCGATTTTATCGAGATCGACGCGCTCCTTGGGATCGACGTTGAGCCATATTTTCACAATCCTCGCCATCTCGAGCGGCGCCGGCCCGCCTTGAATCATCGTGAACGACAACGGTCGGCGCGATCCGACCTCCCCCTCCTCGCGCGCCTTGAGCAGCTTCCTCACCAGATCGACCCGCCGCTGAAGATCGGTTTCGGCGGCGAGTTCTCGTCGCGTTTCGGCGGGCAATTGCTTCGCCCATAAATAATAGCGACGAATGATCGAACGATATCGACCCCGTTCCTGAGGTCCGAGCGATTCGACCTGAGCGTCGAGTTCGCGAACCGCTCGACGCTCGTCATAGGGAAGCGAGTCGAATCGCTTCATCGCGTCGAACAGCACGCGACGTTGCTCGATCGGCATCGATTTAAGCCGTTGAAAGTTATCCTGAATCGATTCAACCGAAGTCGCGCCGAGCACGATCGCAAGCCCGACGAACACGCCGATCGCTTTCCAGATCGATCGAGATTGCGAACGATCTTTCACGGCAAACTCTCGTCAAAATCGGTGTCGAGGATGCGGAGAAAATCAAAGCGACCGATCTCGCGATAACCGTCGAGATTCTCAAACAAAGTTAAATCACGCGCCAATCGACCCGAAGGATCGGGCCAAACGTACCTCGTAAGCACAAACCCGACACACGCCGCGGCGACCCCCCCCGCGATCCACGCCGAGATCAAACCCGCGGTGCGCACCGACGAACCCGCTTGCCGAAATCGACGCTCCTCGTCTTGCGCCTTCTCCTGAATCAGCGAGATCGTCCGAGTCGCGAACAACTCGCCCGCGACGGGCCGATTGAGAAGATCGAGCATCTCCCACGTCTTTCTTAACAGCTCGATCTCACGCTTCGTCGTCAGGCTCGCCGTCATCTTGCTTTCAAAGACGCGCGCCTCGGCCTCGCTCAATTCGCCGTCAAGATACGCGACGAGATTGGCGCGATCCCCCTCGGATAATCGTTGCTGATCAATAGCCATGCGTTATCAATCATCCCGCGGCGGAATTCAAGGTTCAAACGCAACGATCGCGCGCCGACCACGACGGATCAATCGAACAATAATCACAAATATTCTCTAAATATCCGCGACGAATCGTCGCGCGACGATCGATTAACGAGGGAATCCGCCCCCCATGCCGCCCCCCATGCCGCCCCCCATGCCGCCCGTCTTCCTAAACCCGTAGCGGTTGATCACCGCCAAATTGTGATTCGAACTGTAACCGCGACGAACCGTCGGATAATAGCGACGCGCGTTGCGGTGATACATCGGCGATCCATGTCCGTTCAAATTCTGATTAAAAGTGACGCGACGCGCTCGCATCCTCCCCTGACGCGAACCCCGAACCGAAAACGGCGCCGTCGGATCGATATCTTGTTCAAGCGAGGCGCCGAACATATCCATCATCGGCCGCTGCGCACGCTCCTGAAGCAACGACTCCTGTCGCATTCCCGCGATCGCGTCGAGCGTCGCTCCAGGGCCCGCCTGAGCCTGAGACTCGAACACCTGTTGCCGCGGCAAGTAAAAGCTATAATACAAAAACATCGGATCGGTCGGGTTCACGAATTGAGCGCTCGCGCTCGAACTAAATGCCAGAAGCGACGAGCCGGACAAAAACGCGATCAAGAAGATTCGACGCATGTTGAGCATCCTTCGTATCGCACACCGCTCGGAATCGTGAGCGGGTTCCCAGAATCCGCAACCACAAAATTCGAGGCCGCCTCACCCGATTACGACCACGCTCCCGCTCGAAACTTGAATTGTCTAAGTATATCGTCTCTTTAGCCGGGAACAAGAAGGATGATTCCAATCGCCGCCGCGTCGATTCCAACTTACGCCCGAATATTGCTCAAAACCGCCCCCCCGGATCGATCGAGATTCCTCCCGACTTTCGCTCAAACCGGACTCTCCACCCAAAACGCGACGATCGAACTCGTCGTCTGGGTCTGCGGCTTCCTCATCGTCGTCGTTATCGCATCACCCTTTGTTCATAAGTATATCAAGAAGCTTCGTGAATGCGAAGAGCCCGTCGATAAAGACGCCATGCTCGCCGATTTTCGCGCCGCGTATCGTTCCGGACAAATGGACGAGGCCGAATTCCGCCGAATCTCCGAACTCATTAACAACCCGGTTCCCGCGAATCCCGCTTCCCTCAAAGCCGGTTCGCTTCGACCCTCGGTCGAAAGGCGGGAACACGACCCGAACCCCCTCGATCCCGCGTCGCCCGCGATCGAACCCCGCCCCGATTCGACGACCCACGCGAACGATTCCAAAACGCTCAAACACGACGAAACGACCCCGGTCGACGCGCAACCGACCGCTCCGATCGACTCCGCCCGACCGGCACGCGACGATACGGCTCTCATCGACCCCTCGTCGACTTCCGCCGCGGGCGATTCGCTCGTCGATTCGCAAGCGACCCACGAATCATAAGCATATTTTGACTATAAAAATATGATAAGTCGACTAAAAAGAGACGCCGCGACAAAAATCTGCGGCCGTTATCAAAACGTGCGGTGAACTCGAGCGTCGCCCCGCGCCGGATTGATCCCGAGCTTGCTCTCGCGCACAAAATCGACCCATTCTCGAACCTCGGGGAACGTTCCCCAATCGGCCTCGATCGCGTCGAGCGCCGAGGTAAGCGAACGCCCCTCTTTATAGAAAATGCGAAAACACGACCGAATCGCGCCGATCGTTTCGTGCGAAAACCCGGCGCGTTTCAACCCGACGACGTTCAACCCGCTCACACAATTGTAGCCTTGCTGCAACACGAACGGAGGCACGTCCTTCGTCGTCGACCCGAGCCCTCCCAGCATCGCCAAACGCCCCACCCGAACGCGTTGCTGAACCGCCGAATGACCCGAGAGGATACAGCCGTCGTGCAACCGCACGTGTCCCGCGACCAAGGCGCCGTTAACCAGCGTGCAGCCGTCGCCGATCCACGCGTCGTGCCCAACGTGGCTTCCCACCATGAACATGTTGTTGGCGCCGATCCACGTCTCGCGGCCCCCCTCGGGCGTTCCGCGATGAACCGTTACATGTTCACGAAAAACATTATTATCGCCGATACGAAGCCACGTTTCCTCGCCGCGATAGCCGCGATGCTGGGGGCTTTTGCCCAGAACGGCGCCGTGGCCCACGAAGTTGTTCGCGCCCATCATGATCGGACCGCTGATGCAAGCGTGCGATTCGACGATCGTTCCTCTGCCGATCCGAGCGGGGCCTTCGACGACCGAATACGCGCCGATTTTGACGTCGGCTTCAAGTTCGACGTCGCTTCCAATCACCGCGGTCGCGTGAATCTGCTCCGATTCCATCCATCTCATCGCGCGGCGCCTCCTTGCCGGTCCGTCGATTCCGATCCTCGGCTATCATCCTTAAGATCGGAGTCCTCTTCTTTTTCCTTGAATCAATCAAGCCGAGAGGGCGATCTCCACAACCGAGGCTTATACAAACGAATCCACCTCCCCGACTCACGATCCGCGTGATCGACTGTGATCGCGCTCCAAAATCCGGCGTTTGTGAAGTTTTTATTCACATCGATTGAACACGCGTCACTTACCATTCGCCTTGGAGCGGACCCTCCCGATTCAACCGATAGCGGCGGCAAAACGTTCCACACTTTCGAATTCAGAACCCCGGCCGAGTGTGCGAAAACCAAAACAATCGCATCAGTTGCATAATGATATTAGAATGCCATTATGCGTTATCTCTCAAAAACCCCTGAAAACAAGCCTTTTCAACCATCCGGAACCCTCCTCAAAAAAAATCGAGAAAAACCGGAAACGGGTCTTGCAATCCGAACGCGCGGTCGTTAGTGTATAAAATTTAGACCGATCGACGTGATTCGGAACTTCGCGATTCGCCAACCGATCGATCCTCTCTCGGCGGTTGCCCCCCACCGCCCCCGCGTCGTCCTCAGGTTTGGTTTGGGTCAAGGGAACGTATCTCAGGGAGGGCGAGGCGCCGACCGAGCCGTTTTATTTAAAATTCACGAATAAGAAGACGGCTCTCACGGCGGTTCGCAGTCCTGAAAAGATGCGCTTAGAATCATACGGCTCACACGGCGGTTCGCCCTCCCAATCCATACGCGGCATCTTGATTGAGGATGGAACACATGAGCGCGCATCACGAGACGAGACGAGAGGTAAATTACGTCGCAAGCGATCTTTGCGCGCGTTCCAACCGGAAGTGATCGCGATGGAAGAGCGTATTCCCGTCAGCGATTCGCTGGGGTCGATCGGAGGGGGCGTCGCGGCGTCGTTCCTCGCTTCAGCCGCATGGAATCATAAGACCGATCGACATGAACTCGCGATCGAACGCGAACAAGAACTTCATCACCAAATCCAAAATCATC
This sequence comes from Planctomycetota bacterium, assembly GCA_021791715.1. Lineage (GTDB taxonomy): Bacteria > Planctomycetota > Planctomycetia > Isosphaerales > Isosphaeraceae > JAKBCQ01. Next base: position 34,004 of record JAJYWB010000071.1, read on the forward strand.
GGCATTCGTTCATTCCCATTCGCGCCGGACTCGAAAACGCCGGGAAATTCCGCCTCGTCGGCTTCGGCGCCAACCGCGACGCGGGATCGGGTTGGACGACCTCGAACGATTGGATGTCGACGAAATCGCTCGGCAAGCTTCCTCAAACCGCTAACCCAGCCCGCGTTTCGCATCAAAACAATCCCAATCTCTAT
>JAJYWB010000072.1 GCA_021791715.1 Planctomycetota bacterium
GGGACATTGTCGGCCTCCTTGCCTTTACAAGCCTTGAGTCTTGAATCCATTCAAGGATTGTAGCAAGGAGGCCGATTATTTCCTATCCCGTTTAGGAATCATGAGTTACAATTTCCGAGTGCCATTCAACCCAGACACCCAACTTTTGGCGTGCCCAAATAAATTAACGCAGAACCCAGACACCAACGCAGAACCCAGACACCCAACTTTTGGCGTGCCCAAATAAATCAATGAATCATTATGACCCGATTAAATGCGGCGGAGGATCGCAGCAAATCAAGAGAAATGAGTCGCGAGATCGTTATTAATCCCGGAAAATGATCGATCTTGGCCCGATCGGCGCATGAGGCTACCGACGCCTGTAAAAATGAGGCGATTTAGAACACCCTATTCATATTCTTCGATCGGATCGACCGCTCAGATGAAGGCGACTCGCGAACTCGACGCCCCCTGGAACCAAAATTGCCCCGACCGTTTCGCAGCCTCGGTGAGCGAAATCGGTCGCCCGGAAGCTCGCTTGAACATTCGTCCGAAGTTCTTGATCGTGTCGACCCAATGCTCGCCCTTGAGCCCCAATCGCTCCAAAATCGGCGCCAAATCGGCAGGGATCGAACCCTTCGACCCGGCACGGATCGATCGACCCGTCCAATCCAACAATCTCGTCTAACCCCTTGTTTATTAAGGGTTTAGATCACAAAATCACCGAAGCTCCCACATGATTCGGACGTTTCGGGTGTCTTCGTGTGACGTGCTCCTAATCGGCGGGTACTCGTCGTTTTACGATCCGTACGATCCGTCGGCTTGGTGGGGATCGTTCAGCCCGCATCCGACGAGCTTCGGCTATCGTCGGTTCGTCGACGGAAACGCAGAACCCAGACACCCAACTTTTGGCGTGCCCAAATAAATCAATGAATCATTATGACCCGATTAAATGCGACGGAGGATCGCAGCAAATCAAGAGAAATGAGTCGCGAGATCGTTATTAATCCCGGAAAATGATCGATCTTGGCGGGATCGGCGCATGAGGCTACCGACGCCTTGAACCATGAGGCGTTTTAGAACGGATCTTTCTTGTCATTCGATCGGATCGACCGCTCAGATGAAGGCGACTCGCGAACTAGACGCCCCCTGGAACCACAATTGACCCGATCGTTTCGCAGCCTCAGTGAGCGAAATCGGTCGACCGGAAGCTCGCTTAAACATTCGTCCAAAGTTCTTGATCGTGTCGACCCAATGCTCGCCGTTGAGCCCCAATCGCTCCAAAATCGGCGCCAAATCGGCCGGGATCGAACCCTTCGACCCGGCCCGGATCGATCGCCCCGTCCAATCCAACAAACTCAAATACTTTTCAACAGTAATCGGCAACATCCCCCGATTCGACGCCCGTACGGGAGGCTTGATTAGGATCTTCTCCGGGCCGACAACAGTCGGGTCTTTGGGAACAACCCTCGACGCGGTGATCGCGAGCCCGTCGTCGAGCGAGACGTTCGGGCCCTCGTCCAACGTCAGTTTGCAAAGCCAAGCGTCGGGAGATTCGACGGGTTTTGGAGCTTTCGGTTCGCTCGATTTCGGCGGATTCGACGTGTCAGGCTGCGAATCTTCGACTCGTATCGTCTCGACCGAGGCCGATTCGATACAAGTAATCACGTCGTCGTCAATCAGCGTTTGGGGAGCGTCGATCGCGGCGACCGCGGGCTCCGAGGGATTCTCGCTCTCGGCGGCGGCGTGAATCGCCTGAATTCGATCATATGCCGATGTATGTTCCGCCTCTTCGGGCGTTTTCGCGACGTTCGCACGGATCGGATTGAGATCGACGTAAATGCTGCAAGCGAGAAACGCGGCGTCGTCAAGCAATTGTTGTGAATAAAATCGGCTTTCCCAGAAACGCCCTTTGAGTTTGTCTTCGCGATTCGCGGCCCGCGCGACGGGTTCGTTGACCTGCGCCATGAACCACGAAATCGACGTCAGTCGGCGCCGGTATTCGGCGACCTTTGCGGGATCGGCGGTGATCATTTTGATCTCGGCTTCGTCGACTTCGATCGCATCGGTGTAAACGAAATGGACGTCTCTGCCGGCTCGACTCATGAGAATCCAACGTTTCGCGACGTCTTCGTCGGACCAATTCTGAACGAGGTCGGGCCGAGTACGGAGGATGACATGATAATGATTGCTCATAATGGCATAATCACAGATTTCGGTGGCGGTGATCGATGCGAGGAATTGCAACCGACCGACGATCCACTCTTTCCGGTGATCGAATTTGTTTTTCGTCACCTCGTCTAATCCGCAAAGGAAGGCTCGGCGGACGCAACGGGATGTGCAGTGGTAGACGCCGATTTGGGACGGGTCGACGAGTTCTTTGCGAGGGTGCGAAGGCATGTTGATCTCCTCGATTGCGTGTTACTCGATTGAATCCGAGGTTGAAGAACGAGGTTCGACGACCTCGGCTTTTGAACGGAAGGTTTCTTCTGAACAACAGTACCAAATTGATACGGGGAGTCAATGATGTCGTGCGGATCGATTCCAATTTTGTCGGGTTATCCGAGCTTAGCGACGTGAGAATATCGCCGGCCCGAAGGGCGATATTAGATCTAAATCCTTATCGATCATGAGGTTAGATGCTTAGATCGCATACTTCGGGAGGCGGGCGAATTCTGGGTGTCTGGAAATTGGGGCTATCAGATAATCTCGGCCTGATGTTGATGCGAGCCGCATCCAATAGGATGAAGATTAGTCGATCTGATGATCGGGCTTATCGGCGACACGGCCAAAGGAGGCTGAAGATGTCTCGTGTTGTCGTTCAATCACGTGTAGGTTCCGATGGAGTCTTGCACATCGATATTCCGATGGGCAAGGATTTCGCCGATCACGAGGTGCGAGTGACGATCGATCCTGTTCGACAAGTGTCCACCTCGATGACTCTGGAAGAATGGCGTCGATTCGTTATGGAGACGGCGGGTAGAATCGCTGACCCGTCTTTCGCCTTCGAAGGCCGCCGTCCTGAAATTGGCTGACCTGAGGGCTAAGACGTCATAGATCCGTAGAAAACAGTCACTCAGCGCCTTCGAAGTCCGACACCTTGAAAATGGCAGTCCAGCCGGCGCGGATGCCGACGTGACGCAACTCACGATAACAGGCTTCCAATCCATTGACTCTCGAACTCCGACAAACAATTCGCCCATATCTTGCCGGCCGAAGGGATTTATTAACGTAACCCCGTTTTAAGCAAGGGTTTAGGTGAATTAATCGAGGCTTGCGTTAGGCCGTTAAATTCTGGGTGTCTGGAAATTGGGGCGATCGAGGCTTGCGTTAGGCCGTTAAATTCTGGGTGTCTGGAAATTGGGGCGATTAACGTAACCCCGTTTTAAGCAAGGGTTTAGGTGAATTAATCGAGGCTTGCGTTAGGCCGTTAAATTCTGGGTGTCTGGAAATTGGGGCGATCGGCGGACAAAATGTGGGTGTCTGGATATTGGCGTTAGGGGCATAATTGATGAACGAATTGTCCAGGGATGCTTTGGTTGAGAAAGCCGATGCCATCCAATCGAAAGCCGACTTCGACGCATTTACGCAACTTCTATTGCAGGATTACAGGTGTCACCCCGATGATTGGGGGAACAACACCCTCGAACTGTTCCTGGAAGCGCTAGCGGGATTCGTTGAGGGAATGGGGGGATACTACTCGAACGTCGGTGAGAGGATCGACATGGAGCGACCCGGCTGGCGCGTGTTTGCCGACATCTTATTGGCCGCTCGGGTCTACGAGTAAATTATCGGCTATCGACACTTCATCCGGTTTCGACACAGCCAATCCTCGCCAGTGTTCTCACCTAACCAGAACGCAGACACCCGGAAAATGACCGCATCAAAAGCTCGGTGAATATAAATCAACGAATCTACACGCAATAATCTCCAGATATCCAGCGGGAAAACCCGACGGTTCGTTAACGATGAGGGCGAAAGTAAAATTATTAGGGTGATCCCGAAATGCGAGGGCTAACCTAAGAATGCGAGGTCGAAACTCCTGGTGAGCCGAATTATGATGTTTGCGATTACTGTCTTGTAAACTTCCTCTTCGTCTGAATCCACGAAACGAGGCTCACCGGGAGGTACATCTTGCTAGATAAACATATCATTAATCAATATATTTATAAATACTATTGCAAAACAATTCGATAGAGAGAGAACCGAGTACGACGAGGCGCGAAGCTCGCTTCCGGGTTGGAACGCCGCGGTCTCAACCGGCGGTTGGGTAAGCACGAATGACAAGGTAAGCACGAATGACAAGGTAATCTCGGCCTCTTGTTGATGCGAGCCGCATCCGATAAAATGAAGAGAAATCGATCCGATTGATCGGGTTAATCGGCGACACGACTCGACCGCGTACCCGCTCGCCGAGACCGATCTATCAGGGTCGCGAGTCGTCAATCTTTCATTGGATTGGCTAGAAAACGCCGGATCGGTTGATAAAATCGAGGCCCTCGAAACTACATGTGCAGTTGAACCGGTTTACGGTGCACGGTGAGGTGAGATGAAACACAACGACAACTCGATCACGTGCCGTAAAGTGCGAATAAACGACTTGGAATTGCACATCGCCGAGACGGGAGACGCCGATGCGCCTTTGCTCATTCTACTGCACGGCTTTCCTGATTTCTGGTTTGCCTGGCGAGATTACATGACCGAGTTAGCCGACGCCGGTTTTCACGTCGTCGCCCCGGATCAACGCGGATATAACTTGAGCGATAAGCCGCGCGGTATTGGTCATTACAAACTCGAGATCCTTGCGGATGATATCGTCGGTCTAGCCTCCGTGCTCGGCGTCCAAACCTTCCATGTCGTGGGCCATGATTGGGGCGGTTCGGTCGCCTGGTCGATCGCCTCACGACACCCGCGCCGATTGGGTCGCATGGCGGTACTCAATGCGCCTCACCCGGCTGTTTGGTTGCGTAACATGAGGGGCGATTCGGAACAGCGACGTATAAGCAGATATGTTCGTTATTTGCAATTGCCTTGGCTGCCGGAGGAGGCGCTGAGGCTCGGGGGATATCATGGGCTCTCCGGAGCCTTCGCCGAATTGCCGCCGGAATCATTCACGAAGGAAGTTTTGGATTCCTATCGAGAGGCCTGGAGCGTTCCCGGAGCGCTAACCGCGATGCTGAACTGGTATCGCGCGCTCTTTCGACACCCCGAGCCGATACCGATTCCCGGATCGCTATCGACCCCCTGTCTCATCCTTTGGGGGGATTACGATCGGTTCGCCGTTCCAAAACTTGCCGACGAATCGGCCACACTCTGCGCGGAAGCCGAAGTCGTACATCTGTCTGGAGTCGGCCATTGGATCATTTATGAGGCGCGTGATTCCGTACTCTTTCATCTGAAACGGTTCCTGGTTGAAAACTCGGCGTCCGCCAAAGGCGATCAAAAAATTCCGATATCATGAATTAAGCCAAGTTGGAAACATCTTCCCCGAACCTGGACGCTCGGAATTCGAGGGCCTACCGAATCCCGCCATCAAATCATCCAAGCGCCGTCGAAGGCGAAGATCCAGAAATTGGCCGACCGGCGCGGACTGCGGAGCGATGCAACCGCCGAAAACGGGCATCAAATAGAATACCTCTCGAACGCCGACGCACGATTCGACCGGATCCAGCCGGCCGAAGGGAATTAACAACCTAACCCTTTTCCACCAAGGGGGTTAAGTGAACGAATCGATCATTTTGTTAGGCGGACAAAATGTGGGTGTCTGGAAATTGGACATTAGGCGGACAAAATGTGGGTGTCTGGAAATTGGACAGTTAGGCGGACAAAATGTGGGTGTCTGGAAATTGGACACAATCAAATATTGAGGGGTTGGGGCAACTACTTCCGTATTGGTTACGTGACGGGAGCCTGGCAAATTGTGCAACAGCACGGCTGCCGACGGCTCCGCTGGTGGCTGCGACGAAAACACGGTCGGCGGGGCGGCGTCCAGAGCTACCCTGACATGAATTTATATGATAAATATTGATTCGTGAAACTGATCGAGGTCGTAAAGCGCATCTCTCTGTGGGCGTAAGGCACGCGTGTCTGGTCGGAGAGCCGGATGCGGGAGATCCGCCTGTCCGGTTCGATGAGCGGGGAGTGGAAACGGAGCATGGTTTGATATTGAGGCACTGGCAATCGAAAGAGCCAGAAACAGATATGCAAACCTAAACCACCGCGCCACTCCTCGACTCTACTGGTATGATTGCGGCTTCGCCGCGTTATGAGGAGATTAACATAACGCGAGAGACCGATTCATTGGATGTCGTGCTCCCATGGTGAAAACGATCTCAAAGCGGGGCTTGAGGTGCAACCGACCTCAGGGTATAATGTTCCACTTGTCGATATTGAAATTCACAAGTTAGACGGGAGTTGACGCGGATGACGATGGACAAGAGTTTGAAAAAAGGGGGAGGATTGGTTCGAGCTCGGAACGTATTGACGCGTTCGGAACGGCTGCTGCTTTTGCAGCAAGATGAACGGTGGAAGCCGGTCGACGGCGTGTTCAACCTGCCCAAAACGAAATATCGTCCGCTCGCTCCGGGGCAATCGGGTCCGAAACGGCCGACGACCTCCGAATAAGGTCGGCGGTTTTGATCGCGGACGAGGCGTTCAATATACAGTTTCGTTGCTTGCGATGTGTCGCGTGTCTTTCCGCGGGTTTAATGCACGCGAAGTTCCGCGTGTCTTTTCGCGGTTTCTGTGCGCGACGTGACGCGCGTCGTTCGAATCGTCCGATTGCGTAGCGAGTTTGAGAAGCTCGGCTCGGGATGTTAGCGATCGGTTGGGAGTTCGTTGATTTCGCCGGCGAGTTGAAAATCGAGTTTGGTAAGTCCGCCGACCGAGCGTGTCGCAAGCTCCACGCGCACGCTCCGGTAGCTAAGAATGAGATCGGGATGATGATCGTTCCGTTCGGCGAGCGGGGCGACCTGATTGACGAATTCGAGGGCGCGACGAAACGACGGAAAACGCCAGGTACGCACGAGCATATCGCCGTGACGGTCCCACCCCTTGGCGTCGGGAAGCAACTCCTCGATCTCGGCCTCGGTCAGTTTTTCGGCCATGATTCGACCTCTCGCGTTCGTGACTCGCTCGCCGCGACGCTCGCCGATCCGATTAAGAGAAAGTTATCTTTAAAGCATACAAGTTTGATCCGGCCGGTCGATCCGGACGAATTCGGCTCGTCACCATGGTGTATTATTAACCCGGATTCGAGAGCGAACAAGGGGGCGCGGAGCGAATCGCCGCGGCGACTCGCGGTGTAAATCCAAGAAACGCGTGTGAAACACGAAGCTCATCGCGTGAGAAGCGCCTTGGAAATCGGTTTGCATCACGGCGGGTATCGCCGAGGGAACGGACGAACAAAGCGGCGAGAATCGCCGTTGAGCGGCTTCGAAGCGGGCCGCGGAGAAGCGCCGAACACGCCGGTCGTGGAATCGGATTCGAGTTAAAACTATGTTGTTGAAGTTATCATTTTTTTGCGCGGCGATCGTCGCTTCGAGTTTGGCGGGGGGGCTTGCGCCGTTGGCGACGGCGCTGACGCACACGAGGCTGCAGATTTATCTCAGTTTTTCGGCTGGGGCGATGTTGGGTGCGGCGTTTTTACATATGATCCCCGAGGCGGCGCGGCTGGGTTCTCCCGGAGCGACGAACTGGACAGCGGCTGGGCTTTTAACTCTGTTTCTTGTCGAGCGTTATTTCGCGTTTCATCATCATGAATCTCCCGCCGATCCGGTCGATCCTTGCCCGCCCGAGCCTCATTCGCATGCGCACGGGAGGGGTCACGCGGCGGGGATCGTCACCGAGGCGGCGCCCGGCGGCGCCGGCGGCGGAACGAAAGGGGGATCGCTTTCGTGGGGGTTCGCGGCGATCGGGCTGGCGATCCATTCGCTTGTGGGAGGTGTCGCGCTCGCGAGCGCGTGCGCCTCGGATCGATCGGCGGGATCTTTGGGCGGGCAAGCCGCGTGGAGCGTTTTTTTGGCGACGGTTCTGCACAAGCCCGCAGACTCGCTGACGATCGTGACGCTCGGGCTTCGCGGCGGACTTTCCAAGCGATCGGCGCATCTGATGAATTTGGGATTCTCGCTGATGGTTCCGATCGGCGCAGCGGTTTTCCTTCTCGGCGCGAATCGTTTCGCCGCGGCGTCGCTCTCGGCGGTTTCATCGCGGGCGCTGGCGTTTTCGGCGGGAACGTTCCTTTGTGTCGCGCTTTCCGATCTGCTCCCCGAGCTTCAATTTCACTCGCACGATCGGCTTAAGTTGACGATCGCTCTGCTCGCGGGCTTCGGCGTGATGGCGATCGTCGATTAACGGAGTTTTTCTCAAACACGTCTGAGAATATGGATTGGACGGGCTTGAACGATCCCCTCGCGAGTCGCCAAGACGATCAACATAGGTGCGTATCATGATCGATGAAAATGGAGAGTCGCCGCGCCTTCGGCGAGGGGGTCGACCGACCACGAGGCGAAGCCGAAGCCTTGTTCGCGGACCCAGCGCTCGATTTGACGGAGGATCGCATCGAAAGCGTCGGCCTTGCGATCGACGATCAGGCAGGCGATCGGCGGCGTTCCGCGCTCGCTTCGTTTTCGACCCCCCTCGACGTCGCGGATCGCCGCCGCCGCGACTCCATAAGTCGATTCAAGACGTTCCAGGAGCTTCTCGGATTCGATCGCGGCGGATTCGACCCCTTCGATCACGAAGCTCATTCCGACGGCGCGTATTGATATCATCGGCATACGGAAACCCTTGGCGATCGAATCCGAACGGCGGTATTCGGGATCGAATCGCGAGATCTTCAATCAATTATCCCGTCTCGGCGATTTCGAGTTCGAGGCCCAACTCGGCGAGCGCGGAGCGGAGCGGTTCGATGCCGTCCCGCGGTACGACGATCGACGAATCGCCCAAACGCTCTCCCAGATGATCACGCGTCGCCGGGTGTTGGAGCAGTCCGTCGATCAGATCGGCGCGGGGCGCGGTTAAAACATAGCGGATGGAAGCGGTAAGCGTTCGTCGGCGTTCGTCGTTTAAATCGCGCCGGGCCGCGTGGAGCAAAAGCCTGACCGCGGGAGTCGGCCTCCGACCCGCGCGCCTTTGAAACCACGCGTCGATCTGATCGTCATATAAACCTTCGGCGAAAGCTCGGGCGATCGATCGCGGGGTGATTCGAAACCGCGTCCGTCGGATTCCCGCGGGATCGTCGATCGACGCGACGGGGTCGGCGATTTTCCTCAGCTCGGCGTCGATCAACAGATCGGTACGCGATAAATCGAGCGAAAGGGTGACTCCGTCGGTTTCGACCTCGATGCAAGCCTCGGCGGGCTTGCGATAATCACGTGAGCCGATTTGTCGAAACAGATGATAAGGAATCGACGATTCCTCTTCGACCAGAAGTAAACGATCGCCCACGCGATCGGGCATCGGTTTATCGGCGGCGCGCCACGCTTCGAGGGCGTGTTCGAGATCTTCGGTCGCGGCGAATTCGAGGAGCGTCGCCGCGGGGTGGTATGTCAATCGATCGCGCCTTGACGCCCAGGTTGTGATCGCGGCGGAAACGCCGGGAGGAATGGGGCGCCCCGAGTGTGTCTCGAGGCGGCGAACGATCGCCGCGGCGGTGAGGCCGCTTTCGAGCCCCAGATAGATCGATTCGGCGGTCAGTTTGAGTTCGATCGCTGCGCCCAGCCTGATCCAGCGAGCGAAACGCCCCAAATCGCCGATCAGACGAGGAGTAAGCCCCTGGCGATACGCGATCATTTCAAAATTGGGCTGAACGACGAGGAATTGGTCGAAACCTCGGCGCGGTTCGGGGGGCGGCCCCAAGGTTAAAACATACCGAGCCAGAGGGGTTGGTTGCACGACGCGGCGCCCGCTCGGAGACTCCTCGGCCGCCCGAATCAGCCCCAACTGATAAAACTCTCCGAACAGCAACGATTGGAGATATAAAACGCCCTGATCGCCGTTTCCGCGCTTTTGACCGTCGCGTTCGACTTTTCGTTTCGTCTTGGCTTTCGGTTCCGCGGTCTTTGGTTTATATGACGGTTTGTTTTTTGCTTCGGAGCGGTCGGCGCCTTCTGCTCGAACCGGGATTTGATCGCGCCAATCGGGCCATGCCGCGGTGAGCGCCGCGGCGAGATCTTCGATCGTCGTCCATTCATCTTCTTTTAAGCTTTCGAGCCAAAACAGGACGGCGAGCCTGGGAAACCAGGCGTCGGCGTCGGGTTTGGCGTCGGCGGTGAGCGGGGCGGGAGTGAGTTTTCGGAGCGGGATCAATCGCGGCAGATGCACCGCGTGTTCCTCCCAGAAGTCGTAGCGTGCGGGGAGGAGACGATCGCCGTCGCGTTCGTCGACGATTAATTCGACCGAACGCGCCGCTTCGAGCCAAAACCGCGCGGGGTCGACGATCGGTTCGATCTCGTCGGCGGGAGGCGACGTGAGCGTGGCGTCGTCTTCAAAACGTTTGCGATCGCGTTGAAACAGAACTCCGCCTTGCGTTTTTTTGGGGGGTTCGGCGTCGACGCGTTGCCAGACCGCGGAGAGCCTTAAAATGGGCTCCAAACCGTCGGCCTCGCGGATCAAGCGGACCGAGCGCACGACGGGGAGAGGGAGATCGCCGATCAAATCACCCGGTCGAGTCGGTCGGATCGCGTTCAGAACGATCGGGTGCGCGGCGACCCGCCGACGCGAATCCCATAAGCCGTTTTGATATTCGGCGTAACCGCTTTTGGGAACGCCGGCCAAGGATTTATCATAAAAGTAAATTGTTTGATGATCAATTCTAGCGACGATTCCGAACCCGGCGAGTTCGCCGTAGATGTTTGCATAATGCGCTCCGAGCGCGAGGAGGACGGAGCGCCACGCGGGCTCGGGCCAAACCGACGATTCGGTTAACGAGAAAAGGCCGACGGCGAATCGCGCCGCGGGAGAGAGCTTCGATTCGATCGCGCGGAAGCGATCGAAGTCGCGAAGATGAAGATCGATCGATTCGACGATTGAATCGGGCGCGTCGTGGATGTTTGGAATCGCGAGAGTTCTCGCGATCGCGGCGAGAGATTCGCGTCCGCTCGATTTGAGCGCGAGGCGGTAGAGCGAAGTCGGATCGCTCGCCGAGTAATCTCGGGGAGGCGCGGCGACGTCGACGTTCGACCGATCCCAATCCCCCTCTCGATTCATCGCGATCCAGCCTCGGACTCATTGCCGCCGCGAGCGACTCGAGGCGCGTGCCCCATGCGTCTCAACTCGTCGAGAAGCATCTGCTCCCCCTCGGGTCGAACGAGCAGAACGGTCGGCGAAAGCCGAGCCTGAAGGTTCCTCGCCAACGTTTTACGAGCGATAAGCTCTTCGGCAAGGAGGGGATCGTTCGTTTTCACGAGCGCCACCCGTCGATGAATCTTCACCGGGATCCTACCGCCTCGAGTCGACTCCGAAGACCGATTCATGAATGTTCTCGAATTAAGAAGCTTTATGATGCCTCGATGCGGGCGACTCCGACCGCAACTCGGATTCGTCGATGATCGTATAAGTGTATCCTTGCTCGGTGAGGAAAAGCTGGCGATGGAGCGCGAAATCCATCTCGCGGGTGTCGCGACTGACGAGCGTGAAGAAAAGCGCGGGATCTCCGCTCCGCGCCTTGGGTCGGAGAATCCGGCCCAATCTCTGAGCCTCCTCCTGGCGGCTGCCGAAGGTTCCCGAGATCTGGATCATCACGTTCGCGTCGGGCAGATCGATCGCGAAGTTGCCCACTTTCGAGAGGACGAGGCGGCGAATCTCCCCCTCGCGAAACCGCCGATACAACGTTTCGCGCTCGGGGTTGGACGTTTGCCCCGTGATTAAAGGAACACAAAATCGCTCACTGATTCGTTTGAGTTGTTTGAGGTATTGACCGATGATGAGCACGCGATCGTCGGGTCCGGTGAAACGATCGAGGAGGATCGCGACGAGATCCTCTTTGGTTTCGTTTTCGCTGGCGACCCTAAATTTATCGCGCCAATCGGCGAGCGCGTATTCCATGCGAATCGGCTCGGGGAGCGAAAGCCGCACCTCGTGACACCGCGCCTCGGCGATCCACCCTTTTTGTTCGAGCACCCGCCAGGGGACGTCGAACTTCTTGGGGCCGATCAGGCTGAAGACGTCTTCCTCGCGGCCGTCCTCGCGCACCAGCGTGGCCGTTAAACCGAGCCGACGCCGCGCCTGGATATCCGCGGTCGCCCGAAAAACGGGGGCGGGAAGCAGATGCACCTCGTCATAAATAATGAGCCCCCAATCTTGCTCATTAAATATATGAAAATGCGGAAATTCCGAAGCGCGGTCGGGTCGATAGGTGACGATCTGGTAGGTTGCGAGCGTGATCGGCGCGATCGCCTTGGAATCGCCGGTGTAAAGCGCGACCTGTTCTTCGGGGATGTCGGTTTTATCGAGGATTTCGCGTTTCCACTGTTCGACGGCGGTGGTGCTGGTGGTGAGGATGAGCGTTTTTCGGCCGATCGCCGCGAGCGCCGCGATGCCGACGATCGTTTTACCGGCGCCGCAGGGAAGGACGATAACCCCGGAGCCTCCGCGAGCGTCGCCGTTGTTGTGAAACGCCTCGAACGCCATCCGTTGATAATCGCGCACGCGGAAGGTCGCCCCCGACCGCGCCGTCTCTCGAAGCGCCACCTCGAGCGGGGCGCCGGGGGTGTAACCCGCGAGATCCTCGGCGGGATAGCCGACGGCGATCAACGCTTGTTTAAGAACACCTCGGTACGCGTCGTCGACCTCGTACGAATCGACCTCGACACGCTTACCCAGATACTCGCGCACCCGCTTGTTTCGACCCAATTCTTCGAGCAGAGCGCGATCGTCGCACGTGAGCCGCAAGACGCCGTCGACGCGATTGAGCCGCACGCGGCCGTAACGCCCGACGAGATCCAACAAATCGGGCGCCAAATTCGCGGGGATTGGAAATTTGCTGAAGCGATCGAGCGCGGCGATCATCTCGTCGGCGGTCATTCCGGCGGCGGCGGCGTTCCACAACGAAAGAGGCGTAAGCCTATAAGTATGTATATGTTCCGGGCTTTTTTCGAGTTCGGCGAACGGGGCGATCGCGTCTCGCGCCTCCTCGAAGCGGGGGTTGTCGACTTCGAGCAAGATCGTCCTATCCCCCTGGACGATAAGGGGGTTGGCGGGATGATAGGGCATGTGCGTCGTGCCCGACCGATGGATCGATCGGGAATGGTTCCCTCGGGGCGACGGTTGATAACGGCCGTGCTTAACCAAGCTATCGTAGGAAAGGCCGGCGCGACGTGCAAGGCCGGAATTTCGCGAAAAACCCCGCGCCGAGCCTCGATTAAACGCGCTTGAATATCCAATTTGTCCGATAGATTCGACGTCTTGTTTTTAGTTTCAACATGTGCGGAATAAGTTTGTGTGACATATCGCCGCCGATCACCCTCCGCGGTTCCAAGGTTCGCCGCGCACGGCTTTCGAGGCTCGGCGAGGCGCGGGCTTTCTTCATTTCTTCGTGTCAACCCAGGTTGATCGATTTCAATCCGCGGCGTAGAATTTGCTAGTAGAGGGCGCGGCGACGGGTTGGAGCGTGTTTTCTCGCTCCCGTCGCCGATCGTGATCTCGACTGGGTGAGGAGCACCCTTTCATGACGCATGCAATCGTCGAATCCCATCCGCTTCATCGGTTGTTTCGGGGTCTTACCGAATACACCTTCGCCGCCGAACTCGGTGTCGCCGATCCCGGGCTCGTCGGTTATATCGCCGACCTTTTAGCGCGGTTCGTCACCGCCGCGGCGATCTGGAAGGTTCGCGACGATCAGGGGCGAATCGTCCCCGAAGTCGTTTCGATGATCGCCGAGGCCGAGTCCGCGGCCGACGTCGAGCGTCGCCGCGAATGTCATCGCCATGTCGGCGATTACACGCTCTTCTGGACGGGTGTTTATCCCGAAGCCGTGCCTAAATTACAGGCTTCGCACTCGATCGATCGCCTGATCAACTATCAAGAGCAAGGTAAACGTTCGTATTACCTCGCAGGAACTCTCGGCGGCGACGAGGCGAACCTGCTTCGAAGGCTGAGCGTCGAATTCGAGCTCTGCGCCTTCGGGCTCTCGCTCGTCCGCCGCGAATGGGAACGCCGCGAAGGTCCCCAACCGCTCGGACCGATCTTAACGTAAGTTTCTTCTTATCCAGATACTTACGATATCCCTTTCGCCTCCAATACGCCGTCGCGCTGCGCTCGAGCTTCGCCGCGGACCGATTCGCCCGCGCGGTGAGTTTTGTTCAAATTCGCGTTTTCCAAACGCCGACACGCCATAAGCGGCCGCGATTTTCGCATCCAAGCCTTACTGAACAACTTGTGAACGCATTTTAGGCGAACGTGCGTGATCGCCGTATCGCCGCGTATTGTGGAAGCTCGAGACGAACCCGATTTCGGGCGATTTCGTCTAGAGATTTGATCAAGATATATGTTAGGATTTCCGCTCGGTCGCGGTTCGAACGATCGCGCCGATTCACGCGAGACGCCGAGTCGGCGACACGCGACTTTTGTCGAGATCCCGCCATGGTTTTGCCGTTGGGAGATTTGGAGCGAACGCGAATCACTCCCTACGCGACCTACGTTTTGATCGCGCTCAACGCTCTCGTTTATCTCGTTCAACTCGAACTCGGCGATGAATTCACAATCGCCTACGCCGCCACTCCTTACGAGATCACGCACGGGACCGATATCCATCATGAGGTTGAAGTTTCGCGCGTCGTGTTCGGCAAAGATTCCCCGGTCGTGATCCGGCACGCTCCCGTACCGCTTCCCGTTTGGCTCACGCTCGTCACCGCGATGTTCCTTCACGGAAGCCCGCTCCACCTCGCCGGGAATATGCTTTATCTCTGGATCTTCGGCGATAACGTCGAGGAAGTATTGGGGAAGATTCGTTATGTTCTGACTTACATGACATGTGGAATTATTGGAATGTTGGCGCAGGTGATCGCCGAGCCTCATTCGAAGGTTCCGGTGTTGGGGGCTTCGGGGGCGATCGCGGGGGTGATGGGGATGTATGTCGCCTGGTTTCCCCATAACCGGGTGCGCGTGCTTGTGATTCGATTCATTACCGAGCTACCGGCGCTCGCGGTGATCGGCGGCTGGATCGCGATTCAGGTTTGGGCGGGAATCGGCGCGGCGAGGCTCGTCGTCGGCGATAAGACCGCGGGGGTGGCTTATCTGGCTCATGTCGGGGGGGCGGCTTCGGGGCTGATCTTCGCGGCTCTCTTCCGCCCGCGCGCGAACGCGCTCCGCGAACAAAACCGGCGTCCAGGCGAATGGCGTTATTAGCCTTTTAAAGGCGTTGACTTTTTCACGTCATCACGATCGATCGTCGTGGCGTGTCGATTAAATTCGACATCGATGAATGATTGATGAAACACGCGAAGGCTCGTGTCGCGCGGCCGCACCGAAGGCGTATCGTTTGGGGTGGAGAAAAAACGGTCGAACGAGTTATGATCGTCGACGAAGGGAATGAGCGAGTCGAATCGGCGGCTATCGCACGACCCCGTCTCAACCGCGCGACTCGTTTCCCTCGGCCGAGGTTCACGGAATCGACGCGGCGGTTCGAATGACGCCGATTTCGGCCGATCCCGACGTGAAGGAGCTTGGGTGATGCGTCTATGCTTGGCGGAGGATTCAGGAGCGGCTCGGCTGGAACCGCTCACGTTGAGCCGGCCGGTTTACGATCTGCTTCTCGGCGGATCGACAATTCAACAAAAGCTGATTCGAGCGTTTGGATTCGATTCCACGCTCGATGAATTCGGCGTGATGATCCGATCTCACCTCGCCGAGCTCGAACGCGAACGGAACCCTCGCATCGCGGTGAACGACCGCGGGTGGCTCGCACAGGGGCCCGTCGTCGTCGCGACGGCGCGTTGGATTCCCCCCGATCGGCTCGAACTTCCCGGTCATGAACCGACGTGGATCGGCCTTTGCGAAGGTCGTCCCGCGTGCGCGTTCGTCGGTCCCGACGAAGCCGGCTCGCTTGAATCGACGGGTGTCGATTTTTGGTTCGAACGCCTGACAAGCGCGGCGCCTTCTTACGAACTCGGAGGCGAGTGGATCGCGTATCCGTGGGATCTCGTCAACAAAAACACCGATCACGTGGTGAGAGATTTTCATATCAGGGGAGGCGGCAACGTCGACGCGCGTCGGCTCGAGACGCTCGCGCTCGTCGGCCCCGCCGATCGTCTTTATATTCACGAATCGGCACGAATCGATCCTTATACCGTCTTCGACACGACGAACGGGCCGATCACGATCTCGGCGGGGGCGATCGTTCAACCGTTCACTCGCGTCGAGGGGCCGAGCTTCATCGGCCGCGACACCCAGCTCTTTCGCGCCAATCTCCGCGGCGGAGTGACGATCGGTCCCAATTGCCGAATCGGCGGCGAGGTCGAGGCGAGCGTCGTTCTCGGACGATCGAATAAATATCACGAAGGTTTTCTTGGTCACGCCTATGTCGGCGAATGGGTGAATCTGGGAGGAATCACCTCCAATTCCGACCTGCGCAACGATTACGGCGAGGTGATGGTTCCGCTCGGGGGCGACCCTGTGGCGACGGGGCAGGCCAAAATCGGCTGCTTCCTCGGCGATCACACCAGAACCGGGCTGGGAAGCATGATCAACACCGGGACGGTCGTCGGTGTGATGTGCAACCTGCTTCCCGCGGGGCCGCTCTTGCCCAAGCACGTCCCCTCGTTCGCCGCGGTCCGTTACGGTCGCGTCGCTCCCGGATTCCCGCTTGAAGAGATGTTCGCCACGGCGCGGATCGTCAAAAGCCGGCGCGGCGAGGTCTTCACACCGATCGAGGAACAATTGTATCTCGATCTTTATGAGCAAACGCGGCTCGAGCGCGAACGCGCCTTCCAAAAGGCTCGCGAGCGTCGTTTCGACAACCCGCAAACCTCGGCGCTCGGCTTCTAAAAGGCTATCCGGAAAGAAAACCGCATATTCGGCGGGATTTGTGAGAGAACCCGAAATCGGGAGGGCGAACCTCCTGGAGAGCCGCATTATGATGTTTGCGATTATTGATCGGAAACACGGTTTCGTCGCCGGAGTTTACGAAAAGAGGCTCACCGGGAGGTTCGCCCACACAATCAGAAAAAACAGACATCTTGATTTTTAACTTATAGTTGTGTTATTAGTGATTCGGCGCCGAAGTTCGACGAGCGACGCTCGGTCGATCGATAAAAAAAGGGAGCGAGGACGAATCGTCCCGCTCCCATTGCATATTCAAATCTTCCGAATTGATCGATATGTATCAATACATATCGTCATATCCGCCGTGTCCGCCCCCCGCAGCGGGTTTTTCGTCTTTGGGGATATCGGCGATCAGGGCGTCGGAGGTGAGGAGCAAGGTCGCGACGCTCGCCGCGTTTTGCAGCGCCGATCGAACGACCTTGGTGGGATCGATGATTCCCGCCTTCACCATGTCGGTGTATTGATCGTTGAGCGCGTCGTAGCCGAAATTCCCCGTTCCCTCGGCGACCTTCGAGAGGACGACCCCGCCGTCTTGGCCGGCGTTGTCGGCGATCTGTTGGATCGGCGCGGTGCAGGCGCGGACGATGATCTGGTAGCCCGTCTCTTCGTCGTGCGTCAGCTTGGCGGGTTTAACCTTACGCGAGGATCGCAGCAAAGCGACTCCGCCGCCGGGAAGGATCCCCTCTTCAAGAGCCGCTCGGGTCGCGTGCAAAGCGTCTTCGACACGAGCCTTCTTTTCCTTCATCTCCGATTCGGTCGCGGCGCCGACGTTGATCTTGGCGACTCCGCCGGCGAGCTTGGCGAGACGCTCTTCGAGCTTCTCACGATCGTAATCGCTCTTGGTGTCGGCGATCTCTCGACGAATCGCGTCGATCCGTCCCTTGATCTCGTCGGTTTTGCCGGCGCCTTCGATGATCGTCGTGTTATCTTTGTCGATGATCACCTTCTTCGCCTGGCCAAGATCCTTGAGGCCGACGTTTTCAAGCTCGATGCCGAGCGCCTCGAAGATCGGCTTGCCCCCCGTGAGGATCGCGATATCTTCGAGCATCGCCTTGCGACGATCGCCGTAACCCGGCGCCTTAACCGCGGCGCAACGGAACGTGCCGCGAAGCTTGTTGATCACGAGAGTCGCGAGCGCCTCTCCCTCAATATCCTCGGCGATCACGAGCAACGGCTTGCTCGATTGAGCGACCTTCTCCATCACCGGAACCAAATCCTTGACCGACGAGATTTTCTTCTCGTGAATCAAGATATAAGCGTCTTCAAGAACGGTTTCCATCGAGCTCGGATTGGTGACGAAGTAGGGGCTCAGGTAGCCGCGGTCGAACTGCATCCCCTCGACCCATTCGACCTCGGTCTTGAGCGTCTTCCCCTCTTCGACCGTGATCACGCCGTCTTTGCCGACCTTCTCGGTCGCCTCGGCGATCATCTTGCCGATCTCGGAATCGAAGTTGGAGGCGACCGTCGCGACCTGCTCGGTCTCTTTCTTGTCAGAAACCTTGACCGACATCTTTTTGAGCTCTTCGACGATCGCCGCGACCGCTTGATCCATGCCCCGTTTCATGAGCATGGGATTGACCCCGGCGACGACCGCCTTGAGCCCCTCGTTGTAGATCGCCTCAGCCATCACGGTCGCCGTCGTCGTACCGTCCCCCGCGACGTCGGAGGTTTTGGAGGCGACCTCCTTCACCATCTTGGCGCCCATGTCTTCATATTTGTCTTCGAGCTCGATTTCCTTGGCCACCGTCACCCCGTCCTTGGTGACCGTCGGCGAGCCGAACGACTTCTGAATGATGACGTTCCGCCCCTTGGGGCCGAGCGTCACCTTGACGGCGCGGGCGAGCTTGGTAACCCCCCGTTGCATCGCCTGACGCGCCTCTTGATCAAACGCGATCATCTTCGCGGCCATGTTTGAATATCACTCCCGTATCTTGTGTGGAATCGTTAGTCGTGCTTGAGTTTTGTTGCGATAAATCGGCGAGCCGACCGCGGCGAATCGGCCGCGATCACGCCTCGATGACCGCGAGGATGTCGTCCTCGCGCATCAACAACACCTTTTTGTCGCCGTTCATCTTGAATTCGTCGCCGGCGTACGAGGTGAAGAGAACGTGATCCCCCACCTTGACCTGGAGCTCGCGCTTCTTGCCGTCCTTGGTGGTTCGACCGTCGCCGACGGCCAGAACCTTCCCCTTTTGGGGCTTGTCCTTGGCGGTATCGGGCAGAACGATACCCCCCGCGGTCGTTTCCTTGGCCTGTTCGCGCTCAACCACGACCCGATCGCCCAAAGGCTTGATTTGCATGGGTGCTTTCCCCGTCGAAAACCAGTGCGTCAACCAACCCGATCATCCGCCGACAAGAGCGCCCAACCTCAAAATCGAGCCGCTCCCAACCGTCGACGCCCTCTCGGGCCTTGATTATGGTCGTGTAACGATGCAAATCGCATGCCCTCCAGGAGAAAAGACGTAACTCTTGAATTAAGAGAGCCTTAGAGAATCAATACCGATGCGCGACGATTCGGCTCGACTGCCGATCGAGCCTTCCAGAAGGTTGCGGCTGCCAATTCGGCAGTCTCGCCGAAAGCGGCCGGCGTCTCTATTCAATCGATATTTGGATCAATCGGGTGATATCGAGCGACGTGCGGCGACCAATATAAAAAACCAAGAACAATCGAATCGGGCGAATGCGAACCGGGGTCGAATCGCATCGCGTTCCGGATTGTCAAATGGAGAGTGAATCGAGGACTTGCGGATTCCGACCGACCTTGTTATACGAAAGTTCATGAAACTTCGCGACGCCGAATCGTCCGTTTCCGAGCCTGATAACACTCCCGAGGGGCTGACCGCTCTGCTTGAGGAGAATCATCGCGTTCGATCGCGTCCCTGGCTCGCCCCGTTCGACCCCACCGAGCACAGGCTCCGCCGCGGCGATGCTCGAAATTTGGCCTGGATTCCCGACGAATCGGTTCATCTCGTGGTCACGTCTCCTCCTTATTGGACGCTCAAAGATTACGAGCATTCCCAGGGTCAGCTTGGAGATATCGACGATTACGAATCGTTTTTGAACGAACTCGATCGCGTTTGGGAAGAATGCTTGAGGGTTCTCGTTCCAGGAGGTCGGATCTGTTGTGTTGTGGGAGACGTTTGTCTATCGCGTAAAGAGGCGGGTCGACATTACATCATGCCGCTGCACGCCGATATTCAGGTGCGATCGAGAAAGATCGGGCTTGATTGTTTGACGCCGATCCTTTGGTACAAGATCGCCAACGGCGCGATGGAATCGGAAGGTAACGGAGCTGGATTTTACGGCAAGCCGTACCAGCCCGGCTCGGTGATCAAAAACGACGTCGAATACATCCTCTTTATGCGAAAAGGGGGAAAATACCGTTCCGCGACACGCGAACAGAAGGTGCATTCGATGATGACGAAAGAGGAGATGCGCCTTTGGTTCCGATCGATCTGGGACGACGTTAAAGGATCGTCGACGCGCGACGGTCATCCCGCGCCTTACCCGGTGGAACTCGCCGAACGATTGATCAAAATGTTCTCATTCGCCGGCGATACGATCCTCGATCCGTTCATGGGACAGGGATCGACGAACGTCGCGGCGATCTCGGCGGGGCGCAATTCGATCGGTAACGAGATCGAGCCGAGCTACGTGAAGCTCGCGACGGTTCGCGTGAAGAAAGCGGCTTCCGAACTCAGGCTTTTCGGCCCGACCCGCGCCTATATATGGCTTGATGACTCTTCTATATGCAATGCGCAACATCAAATTTCGAATTCGGAGCCGGTGCGATCACATTAGGTCGTATAAAAATAAAAATATATATAATCGATTCAGATTGTGATCGTTACTTAAAACGGAGAATCTAGGACAGGCGAGGACGCGGGCGTCCCTCGTACTCGATTTCGATAAACTCGGTCAGTCCGGTGAAAACGCCGTGACGATCGCGAGCAAAATCCATATCGTCCCCAGAACCCGACCGAAAAGGTCGATCCACGACTTTTCAATTCTCAGCCTTCCTGAAACCGCCAATAAAATCCAAACCGCGACGATCGCGTAGCCGCAGGGAACGGAGAGACTCGCCGATTCGATCGTAAAATGATTAATCGGGTCATACGGTGTTTTATATATATGATTAATAATGCCGTCAACGCACGACCTTAAACTGAAATAAAATAAATTTTTGTGTGTTTTTATATAACTATTAATATCATAGAGCACATGATATAAGATCGTAAGCGACGTCCGGGCGACGATTACGACGGCGCACGCGATCGAACTCGCGGTTCCGGGGAGAATCGCCGTCCTTCGCCAAGACGGTTTGCGACGCCGGATTCGGATCGCCAGGCATGCCATCGTCAGAGGCGATAGCCACGCCGCGATCATCGCCTCGATCACGATCCGACTCGACAACGGATAGCCCGAGGGATGAATCAGATCGATCCGTAAGCCAAGTAAAACGCTCCTTCCAGACGCCATCCCCACGCCGATCGCCGCGATCAAAATCATCAGATCGGCTATCCCGAAACCGAGAGATTTCATCGACGGAAACCCATAAATGAAGCGAGATGTCCGGCGCCGATTTTCGGTTCTTCAATCCGTAACTCGGATCGATCATTCTCGCCGACCTCCATCATCCCCCGAACGACGCGCGTCGGCAACAAGTTTCGCGTCAAACTCGGTCGAATTCCGATCGCCGAAATATCGAGCTTCCAATAAATCGGCGAAACTCTCGGAATCGTGGAATCCGCTATTCCGAACTCCTTAACGCGGCGGAGCCGCAATCATACCAGCCCGACGCGGAAGCGAGGGTCTTCTGATATTATCTTGAAACATTTCGGTTGATCATCTGATCGGCCCCTCGGTTGCGCGTCGGGTTGGTATAATCTCTACTTCCGTTCGCTCAAAAGATGAGCGCACGGCGCGTAGAAGTTACAGACGAAGACTCTAATAAACAAAACAAATACATGCCGAAAACAAAATTATGATTATTAATTAATATTTGTTTGAGGCGACGGACTCCGATAGCGTTCGTATCTCCGTCAGTCGAAATTCGTTCCCCGACTCCCGAGCGATCGAACTTTAATAATAATCGCCGCCGCGGCGAAATTCGTCTTGTGCGTTCGCCGAGTCGAGCTATGATTCGCGCCGATGGACCGGTTTGGTTCCAAAACATGCATGGAGGCGGATATGCCAGGTCAGCGAGTCCGAATACTCGGCGTTTTAGGCGGCGTGGCGGCGCTCGCGGCGGTCGCGTTCGGTTTGTGGACGGGGTTTGGCTCGCACGGAAAGCGATCCAATCGCGCCGTCGTTCGTGTGAACGCCGATTCTCCCCTTGCGTTGATCGCGCAACAAATCGAAAAAGGCGACTTCCGCGCCCTCACCGCGATCGCGAACAAGCTTGATTCAATCCACGACGGACCTCCCGTCGGTGTCGACGAAAACGAAGGAAAAGATTGGATCGCCGTTCTCAAGGCGATTCGCGCCAATTACGCTCGGCTCGGCGACGGCACGCGCGGAGCGGCGGCTTCGATCTCGGCGCGGATTCTCGATCGCTTCGCCGCCGATCCCGCTCCCGCGATCTGGATCGAAGCGCTAACGCCTGTTCATGATATTATCCTCGCGGCGCTCTCGGATCGAGCCCTCAAAGCTCGCGTTCCGGCGCTCATCGAGGTGAAACGATTCTGGAACTGGCAGCCCGGGCGATCGATGGACACTCGCGAAGAACTGATCCTCGGCGATTGGAAAGAAACCTTTTATCTCTCGGTCATCGATTGCATGGCCAACGCCGATCCCAAGGTTCGAGCGTCGGCGATCGCCTGTCTCGGCGAACTCCCGATCGATAAAGCCGCAGCCAACGCGGCGCCTTATGTTAACGATCCCGATCCGCTCGTTCGGGCGCAAACGATCGTCGCTCTCGCCAAACGTCCCCAGGTTCTTCCCGAAGACGACATCATCCCGCTCATTTACGACGTCAATCCCGACGTCGCGTCCAAGGCGATCGAAGTGCTCAAAATTCGCGGTCTTACAAATGAACAAATCGGCATGTGCCGGATGGTCGCTCATCCCAAGGCGGATATTCGGCTATCGGCGATTCCGATGCTCGCCAATCGTGTCGACGTCGACCCGATCGTTTGGCTGATCCGGCTTTCGCGCGATACCGACGAATCGGTTCGATTGAAGGCGATCGAGGCGCTCGGGGCGCGGAAAGAGATCGAGGCGCGCGATCGGCTCGCCGAAATCGCCTCGGCGGACCGCTCGAAGGTCGTTCGTGAAGCCGCGGCCAAACTCATGGTAGGAGACGACGATCAAACCGCGTCGCTGCCTCCCCTGCCCGATTCTAGCGGGCTCAAGCCCAAAGCGAATTGATCGAATCCTATCGATCGCGACTTCGATGCAGTAAAACCAATCATAAGGCTTCAACGTCCAAACGTTCAAGCCTTATGATTATTTTATTGCTGTATCTGTAATAAACAGTTGAAATTGACTATGAAGAATCGATTCCGTGAGGCGTGATCTTTCAATGATGAAAGATCGCCTCGTGGGGCGAATGCGAGCCGAGCGCCGCGGCCCGAGCCTGATCGCGCGGCAGGAAAAACGACCCGATCCAGAAAAAGACGACCGCGAAAACGAGCGCCGGTATCACCAGCAATAACCCCGCGGTCAGGTTCGTTCCGTCGACCGTGACCGCGCCGACCGATTCGAGCGCCGTCGCGAGCCTCGAATCGGCGATCGCCGACCGACCCAGCCGATCCGACACCGTCCCCACCAAAATCGGCGAACTAATATCGCCTAATATATGCACTAAAAAGATTGAAAGCGCGTAACCCGCGGCTCGCTCGGCCGCGGGGACGACGTTCGCGATCACCGTGTTGCACGGACCAAGTACCGACGCCATCAAAATCGACGAAAGGAAGAGCAGGCCGAGCGAGATTTTGACGTCGGTCGCGAGAAGCCCGGCGAGGCCGAACGGAACCGCCGCGGCGATCGCGATCGACGCCCAGACGAGGTAAGCGCGTCTCGTTTTTCGCAGCATTAAATCGGTAAGCCACGTTCCCATCGAAATCCCCACCAAACCCGCGATCGCCATCAGGATTCCCAGCCATTGACTCGCCTCGGCGTGGTTCATACCGCGAACTCGCGTGTAAAACTGCGAACCCCATGAGGCGAACGCCCCTGTTGCGAAAGTCACTCCCGCCATTCCCGCGGTGTTTAATAAGAACGTCCGATTCCGGAATAAAAGGAGGTAATCCGAGAGCCCTGGACGTTCGCTTTTCCCCGAACTCGCTCGCGATTCGGCCGCGCCTCGACCGGGATCGAGAATGCGAAGCCCCATCAGCGCGACGAGCAAACCTGGAAAGCCGACGACAAGGAAAGACGCTCGCCACGAGGCGTATTGCGTAACGACCCCGCCGATCACAAAACCGATCGCCGCGCCCAGCGGCAACGCGAGATAAAACAGCCCCATCACCCGGCCGCGTTTGCGGGCGTCGAATAAATCGGCGAGCAACGCCGGTGCGATCACGCCGTAACTCGCCTCGCCGACGCCGAGCAACGCTCGCCAAAAGAACATCTGATTATAGTTTTGAGCGAGTGCGGTTCCGAGCGTCGCGACGCTCCATAGCCCCACTCCGAACGCGAGGAGCCTGCGACGATCGATTCGATCGCCGAGCACGCCCACGAGCGGCGATATGAACGTGTAAACGATCATGAAAGAGCCGGCGAGCACGCCGAACAGCGTGTCGGTAAGCCCAAGATCTTTGGTGATCGCTCCTCCGACCGAGAAGAAAATATAGCGGTCGATATAATTAAGTAAGTTCATTCCAAAGAGGACCGCGAGAGCGAACCCGGCGCCGCCGATCGTCGCGCGGGTCGTGTCGCGGGCCGCTTCGCCGACGACTTTGGATGATGGATCGGTGATGGAAGGCATGCGAGAAGAGCCTCGAAACGACTGCGCTCAAATCCAGGCAAAGTTCTTTTATAGCGAAGGTCGGCGTCGCCGGCGAGATCACGGCCGAGCCGGTCGCTCATCATCGACCCGTATCGAGAGCTTTTGAAAGCCTCGAAAGCCCGGGTCTTTCATGGGATAGTGATCGCCGAGCGGAGCCCGGCGGCTCGAAACGATCGGCTCTGACGGGTTTGGGAAGCCCGCTTGCGTAACGCCGCCTCTTGGCCGGGGAACTCGGAAAGGATAGGATGAGAACGGCGGAGCGAATCGCCGATTCGCACCTGTCGTCGTCTTCGTGATCCGTTTTATGGGATTTCGCTCGTCGATTTTCACCGAGGTTCGCTCTCATGACGCGTTGGTTGCTTTTCGCCGCGTTGATCGTCGTCCTGACCGTCGCCGCGAGCGTCGCGCCCTTGTTCATGCCTTCGAAAGTGGACGTCCCCGAGACGCGCTACCGTGCCGACGTCAAGCTCGACGGTCCTCGTCCCAAACTCGACGTTAACGAAAAGAACCTCGTTCACGATTTCGGCGTGATGCCGCTTCAAACCAAGGCGAGCCACACCTGGACCGTCAAAAACGTTGGTGATAAAGATATGGTTATCCGCAAGGGTGATTCGTCGTGCTCGTGCACGATCGCCAATCTTCCCGAGGGGAAAACCGAATTGACGATGAAACCCGGCGACGAGATTCCGATCAAACTCGAATGGGACACGCGAGACAGCGCCGGTCCGTTCTCAAAATACGCCTCGATCCTCACGACCGACCCGCTCCACGACAAAGTCGATTTCGTGATCAAAGGAACCGTTCGTCCCGCGATCGTCGTCTTGCCCGAATCGACGATCTCGTTCGACTCGATCTCCAACGACGAGGATCATTCTCAAAGAGTCGTTATTTATTCACCCGATAAAAGTGATTTGGAGATCACCGAGATCCGGAACGCGCGAAGCGATTTTCTCAAGGTGAAGAAAATTCCGCTGACGAAGCAGGATCTCGAATCGCTGGCGGGTTATGAAAAGGCCTCGACGCAGTCCGACGACGTCAAACGGTTCAAGGGGATTTCGGGATATCAACTTGAGTTTACAATTCCAAAAGGGATGCCGATCGGACCGTTCCGCGAGGAGATTTTCCTCACGCTCAATCATCCCAAGCACGGCAAGCAACGACTGACGGTTTACGGTGAAATCTCGGGTCCGATCTCGCTTTCGCCCGAATCGATCCGGATGACGCAGGTTTCGGGAACGCGAGGCGCGAGCGAGGTGATCTCGATTTACGTTCGAGGGATCACCGACGCGCACATCACGGTTAAATCGATTCCGCATCCGCTCGTAGCGACCGTGACGAAAGTCGGCGAATCGGC
Organism: Planctomycetota bacterium; assembly: GCA_021791715.1. Taxonomy (GTDB): domain Bacteria; phylum Planctomycetota; class Planctomycetia; order Isosphaerales; family Isosphaeraceae; genus JAKBCQ01. Next base: position 26,325 of record JAJYWB010000072.1, read on the forward strand.
GGGGAACGAAAAAACCCCGAAAGGATCGCGTTACAAACTGACGGTCTCAGTTCCCGCGGGATCGAAGGCCGCGACGATCAAGCAACGGATCATCCTCGAAACCGATCACCCCGAAGCGCCTGAACTCATTATACCGGTTCACGTTATCATTCGATAACATGTTGTGATCGTGAACCGCGAGGCGACGATTGAAACGAATTGGGATTGATGGATATCGGGAGCGGATCGCGGTGTAAGTCGAATTCCTGATCGAAGAATCGTTCGGATTCGGTCTTCGGCCTGGATCTCCTTGCGAATTCGACGCCGACACGACTGGATGAAACCGGCGGCTTGTGGTATCTCTTTACGAAATCGACCACGATCGTCGCAATCGCCGCCTTTTTGGCCGAATCGCGCTCGAAACGCCCACACGGATCGCGGGCTTGTACATCGACACGACATGGAGGTCGCCGAAATGCCTCGCTGGCCCATTCGCATCAAGCTGATCGCCGGTCTTAGTCTCGTCATCGGCATGATGCTGATCCTGATGGCGGGATCGATGTTCGGCCTTCATTCGTTTCATTCGAGCAACCTCACGCTCGTCGATCTTCTTCCCGAACTCGGCGCCTCGAAAGAACTGCTTCAGGTCGTCGCCCAGCTCGATTCTCCCGGAAAAACCGCCGAGAATCGCGCCGAGTTGAGGGTTCAGGTGTTGGCCGCGCGCGAGGCTCTGAAGGTGTATTTCCAGCAACTCAAGCGGAACACCACCAAAGGCATCCGAGTCGATAACGGTCGCGACGAACTCGGACTCGTGTTTTTGATCGACGACGAACTGACCGAGATCCTCAATCGGCTCGATCCCGAAGCCAAAATGGCGCCGGTATTTCCGGGAACGCCGCATTACCTCCAGCGTCGACTTGTCGCGGGAATCCGCGATCCCTCGGTCCCCGAGGGGAACGACCTCGATACGCGCATCGATCGCCTTAAGCGACGCGTGATGAAGCTTCCCGATATCCTCCACCGTGATTTCTACGCGGTGCTCGTTCAATCACAAAAACAATACATCACCAGCCGAATCACCGTATGGACCTCCGCGTTTATGGTTCTGGTGATGCTGGGAGGTTTGACGGTTCTCTTCCAACGGTGGGTGCTTTATCCCGTACGCCTGCTTCAGCGCGGCGTCAGGCGGGTGGCGCGGGGCTCGTTCGACGGGGTGATCGAACTCGATACCGGCGACGAGATGCAGGATCTCGCCCAGGCGTTCAATGATATGACTGAACGATTACGCGTGATGTATCAGGATCTGGAACATCAGGTTCAAGAACGATCGAGCCAGTTGGTTCGATCCGAGCGGCTCGCTGGGGTCGGCTTTTTGGCGGCGGGGGTGGCGCACGAGATCAACAACCCGTTGGCTTCGATCGCGTTTTGTTCCGAGGCTCTCGAAAAACGGATCGAGCCGCTCGTCGGCGACCGCGAAGAGGCGCGGGCCGAGGCCAAAATTATCCACGATTATTTACGGATGATTCAGGAAGAAGCGTTTCGCTGCAAACGGATCACCGAAAGGTTGCTCGATTTTTCGCGGTGCGGCGAAATCCAACGCAGGCCGACCGAACTCGTCGATCTGGTGCAAAACGTCGTCGAGATGGTTCGACATATGGGGAAATATCGCGAGAAGCAGATCGTCTTTCAGCCGAAAGAGACGGTCTACGCATATGTCGACGGCCAAGAGATCAAACAAGTGGTGCTCAATTTGGTCGTCAACGCGCTCGATTCGATGGAGGCGGGAGGGACTCTACGGATCGACATCCGGCATTCAAGCGGGATGGCCGAGATGGTTTTCACCGACGACGGCTGCGGAATGGCGCCCGAAATTCTTGAAAATATCTTTGAACCGTTCTTTACTCACCGCAAGGGAGGCAAAGGGACGGGTTTGGGGCTTTCGATCTCGCATCGGATCATCAACCGCCATCAGGGTGAGATCACCGCGACAAGCGCCGGCGAGGGGGCGGGATCGACCTTCACCGTTCGACTGCCGGTGCGAGCGGGCGAGGCCGAGCCCAAGCGATCGAACGAGTCGATCGCGATCAAATCGCGAACCTCCGCGGCTTTCGACGCCGCGTGAGGTTTTCCATAAGAATCCATTAGCATAGACATTCAGTCGACCGCGAATGTTTTTATCTCAAGGAGGAGGCCGGGATCATGGAGAAATCGCAACACGGAGGTTTGCGGATCCTCTTCGCCGACGACGAGGCTCACCTGCGCGATCTGATGCGGATCGAGCTGCCGCGGTTGGGGCACGACGTCACGGTTTGTCCCGACGGCGTCGCGGCGCTCCGCGCGCTCGAAAAAGGCTCGTTCGACGCGGCGCTGTTGGACCTGCGGATGCCGGGAATGACCGGAATCGAAGTGCTGGGAAAGATCCGCCAATTGAGCCCCGACACGCAGGTCGTGATCCTCACCGGCCAGGCGACCGTCGACACCGCGGTTCAGGCGCTTCGGCTCGGCGCGTTCGATTATCTTACAAAACCATGCAAATGGGCTGAACTTGAAGTGATTTTGAATCGTATTTCCGAACGCCGCGATCTCACGAACAAGGCGCAGGCTCTGGAAACGAGGCTCAAGGCCGCCGAGGGCTCTCCCGTTCTCGTGGGCGAGGTCGCCGCGATGACGGCCGTCAAACGGCTGATCGAAACCGTCGCGCCGACCGACGCGAGCGTGTTGATTCTGGGTGAAACGGGGACCGGGAAAGAGCTTGTGGCGCGCAATCTGCACGATCGCAGCCGGCGAGCCGCGCACGCGTTCGTCCCGGTCAATTGCGGAGCGCTTCCCGAGAACCTCGTCGAAAGCGAACTCTTCGGCCATCGCAAGGGAGCGTTCACCGGCGCCGACACGCACCGCAAGGGATTGTTTGAGGTCGCCAACGGCGGAACGCTCTTCCTCGACGAGGTCGGCGAGCTCAATAAAAGCGTTCAAGTGAAATTGCTTCGATTTTTGGAATCGGGAGAGATCCGCCGAGTCGGCGAGAACGACCCGTTCCGCGTCGACGTCCGCGTCCTCTGCGCCACCAACAGAGATCTACGCGAGATGATCGCGGTCGACGAATTCCGCGAGGATCTCTTCTTTCGTATCAACACGTTCGAGATCAATTTGCCTCCGCTCCGTGAGCGCCGCCGCGACATCCCGATTCTGGCTGAACATATGTTAAGACGCCATGCTCGTCGATCGGGGAGCGAATCGACGCTCACGCCCGAGGCGATCGAGGCGCTTTGCGAGCGCGAATGGCCGGGGAACATTCGCGAACTCGCCAACGCGATCGAGCGTGCCGTGATCCTCGCGGGCGGGAATCCGATCACCCCCGAGCATCTTCCCGGATCGGCTTCGTCGCGACGCGTCTCGGCAAACCTGGGAGGACACTCCCCGGCCGAATCGGCGGTCTCGGGCCCTCATTTCGCGATTCCAGACGGCTCGCCGACGCTTCGCGATATCGAGATGCGCTACATCCAAACCGTGCTCGAAAAACACAACGGCAACAAACCCGCGGCGAGCAAGGAACTGGGCATCAGCCTCAAAACGCTCTATAATAAGATTAATCAGCTTCAACAAGCGTGATCGATCCCGGACCGGCGCCCCGATAAACCTACCAACGAGTGCAATCATGAACCGTCGTGGCATGATCGTCGCTTTTATTTCGTGTTCGGCGGTATTGTTCGCCGCGGCGGCGCCTCCCTCGGCTGGGGAAGCCGCGGCGCGGAAGCGCGATCAAGCGGCGCTCAAAGCGTACGGATCGCTCGTGGGAAGCTGGCGCGGCGTCGGAATGGTCGAGCGGAACAGCCGCAAGGGAGCGTGGACCGAATCCGCCGAATGGGTTTGGAAGCTCGATAAAAACTCGGCGAGCTTGGCGCTTAAGATTGATCGAGGTAAATATCTCAAATCGGCGATCCTTTCACGAGGCGATAAGCCCGGAGTTTTCCGCGTCGAAGCGACTCTCGCCGACGATTCCAAACGAACGTTCGAGGGGAAGGTAGGCGACCGTGATAAGCTCGTCCTGGTCGCGACCGAAAAGCCCGCGGAAGGGGTGGGAAGGATCACGCTTTCACCGCTTCACGAGACGAGGTTCTTGCTTCTGCTCGAAACCCCCGTTCCCGATTCCGAATCGTATCGCAGGCTCGGCGAGGTCGGTTACACGAGAAACGGCGTCGCGTTCGCGGCGGGCGATTCTTATCCCAAGTGCGTCGTCACCGAAGGACGCGGAACGATCAAAGTTACTTATAAAGGCGAAACCTATTACGTCTGCTGCTCGGGCTGCAAAGATCTCTTCGACGAGAACCCCGCCGCGATCATCGCCGAGGCCAAGGAACGCGAGAAGAACAAAAAATAATCTTGAACTTATTGAATACGAGATATTCAAAAAAACAATTATGGTTGCGTTGAATTTCGTCGCTTCGACGGCGATTCTCGCGCGGCTCGACCGCGTATTGGAGAGGGAACGACGGTCGAGGCGGCCAACGCGTGCGAAAACAAGTGCGAATAAATAGTAAATTGTCGATTCGATGATTGTGAAAAATTTTGATCTCCGCCCGATGGATTCGTCGTCCTCGATCGGCGATGATGTTTTGGATGAAGAACCCTCCGAGCGATCACGAATACCATCAAGAATCGCCCGACGTTTCGCCTTCGCGGATCGCCTGGCTCGTCGTCGCTTTATTGGTTCCCGTCGCGCTTTTGAATTATCTCGACCGGCAGATGCTCGCGGCGATGAAATCGTCGATGATGGGGGATATCCCCGATATCGCGACGAGGGCGAATTGGGGAATCGTGCTCGGTTCATTCAAATGGGTTTACGCGATTCTCAGTCCCGCGGGAGGGTATCTCGCCGACCGATTGAGCCGAATTCGAGTCATCACGGCGAGCCTCTTCGTCTGGTCCGCGGTAACGTGGACGACGGGGCATGTACAATCGTTCCCTCAACTCGTCGCGGCGCGCGCCTTGATGGGAATCAGCGAGGCGCTTTACATCCCCGCGGCGCTCGCCCTCGTCACCAGTGTCCACCGCGGCGGAACGCGTTCAAGAGCCGTCGGGCTCCATCAAATCGGCATTTACGCCGGAATCATCCTCGGCGGATTCTCGGGATACGTCGCCGATAACCCGAGCCTCGGTTGGCGATCGGCGTTCGAAGCCTGCGGGCTGATCGGCGTCGTTTATTCCATTCCACTCTATCTCATATTAACAAGATTGCTCAGCCGCGATCGTCGAACCGGGTCGAATCGTCGCCTGATCGAACGAGCGAACGGCGGTGAGAATCGCGTCGTTTCGCCGCTCGCCGCAGTTCTCGAACTATTTGGCGATTTCAATTATGTTTTACTTGTAATTTATTTCACCTTGCCTGCGCTCGCGGGTTGGATCGTCAAAGACTGGATGCCCGATATCCTTAAAGAACAATTCGCGCTTGGGCAAGGAAAAGCGGGGCTTTCGGCGGTGTTTTACGTGCAATTCGCCTCGCTCGTGGGAGTGGGCGCGGGGGGTTGGCTCGCCGATTGGTGGAACAAACGTTCGAATCGCGGCGATATTTACGTGAGCGCTCTCGGCATGTCGTTCTTCCTTCCGGCGCTCTTCGGCGTCGGGACCGCGGGAACGCTCGGGGTCGCGATCGGTTTTCTGATCCTCTTCGGAATCGGCTGGGGCTTTTTTGATTGCAATAATATGCCGATCCTTTGCCGTATTGTTAAGCCCGATTTGCGTGCGACGGGCTACGGATTGATGAATTTGGTCAGCATCAGTTGCGGCGGTTTCGCCGATTGGGGCTTCGGAGCGCTCCGCGATCGTCATGTTCCGCTCGCCTGGATCTTCGGCGTGTTCGCGAGCTTCGCGATCGTTTCCGTCGGCGTCGTGCTCATGATTCGACCGCGTTCCAAGGAATTACCTATATGACGACTCGAATGTTTCAAGGAATCATCCCGCCGCTCGTCACTCCGCTGCGCGATCGCGACGCGATCGACGACGACGGTTTGCAACGGTTGATTGAACATGTGATTGCGGGAGGCGTGAGCGGGATTTTCATCCTGGGGACGACGGGTGAAGCTCCAAGCCTTGGCTATCGCCTCCGTCGCGAGTTGATCGGCCGCGTTTGCGAGTTGGTTCAAGATCGCGTTCCCGTGCTTGTGGGAATCACCGATACGGCTTTTGTCGAATCGTTGAATCTCGCCGCGTGCGCCGCCGATTCGGGCGCCGCCGCGGTCGTCCTTTCGACTCCGTATTACTTCCCCGCGGGCCAAACCGAGCTCGCCGATTACGTGCGAAACCTCGCGGAACGTCTTCCTCTCCCGCTCCTGCTTTACAACATGCCGAGCCTGACGAAAGTTTGGTTCGAGATCGAAACGCTCCGAAAGCTCGCCGATATCGATCGAATTGTCGGCGTTAAAGATAGCGGAGATGATCTGGATTATTTTAAGCGTTTGATCGATTTACGCGCGATTCGTCCCGATTGGTCGATCCTGATCGGCCCCGAGGCGAAAACCGCCGAGGCGATCGCACTCGGCGGCGACGGAGCCGTCGCGGGGGGAGCGAACGTCTTTCCAACGTTGTTCGTCGAATGCCATCGCGCGGCGCTCGCCGGCGACGCGCCGCGGGTCGAACGTCTTTCCCGGACGATCGTCGATTTTCAACGGATTTACGAAGTCGGCAAGTATGCGTCGCGTTATATCAAAGGAACGAAATGCGCCTTGTCGTTGCTGGGAATTTGCGACGACTTCATGGCCGAGCCGTTTCATCGCTTCCTTCCGCCGGAACGCGAACGCGTGCGGGAAATCCTCGAGACGATCCCTCCCCGGGTTCCATAACGATCGATCAAGCCGATCACGGACCGGCGATCGTGAGATCATTTAACATAATTGAGAGAGTATATTGAAAGAAATCATCATGTTGGGCGTGATTCGAGATGAAACATTAAACCGGGAGGGCGAACTCTTCGAGGAGGAAGATCTCTTCCGAGAAGGCGTTCTCTTCCGGGAAAGCGATCTCTTCCGGGAGGGCGAACCTCCTGGTGAGCCGGCATTTGTGAATACGTGATTTGTGAAATTAAAACAATTAGAGACGCTTACCATATTGGGACGGATCACCGATTTGGTACGGCGCGAGGATTTGGAAGGGCCGGCCGATTTGGGAGGGCGAACCTCCTGGTGAGCCTGCATTTGTGAATACGTGATTTGTGAAATTAAAACAATTAGAGACGCTTACCATATTGGTACGGATCACCGATTTGGTACGGCGCGCGGAATTGGCAGGGCCGACCGATTTGGGAGGGCGAACCTCCTGGTGAGCCGGCATT
>JAJYWB010000073.1 GCA_021791715.1 Planctomycetota bacterium
CCCTATTGAATATGAGGTTTTGATCGCATGGTGAATAAATCATATCAAGCCGGCTCACCAGGAGGTTCGCCCTCCCAAAAACGGGTTGGCCCTCCCAATAACGGATTCGCCCTCAAATCCCTCGAATTATGCTGTTTGAAAGGGCGAACCTCCCGGTGAGCCTCTTTTGGAAAATCCCTATTGAATATGAGGTTTTGATCGCATGGTGAATAAATCATATCAAGCCGGCTCACCAGGAGGTTCGCCCTCCCATAAGAGATAGTCCTCCCGATTTTGGGTTCGCCCTCAAATCCCCCGAATATGCGGTGATCTTTCCGGACGGCCTCCGTCAGGTTTCGATCTAAAATAAAAAAAGAAGCGATCGATTTATAATGACATATAATGATATGAAATAATAGCGAGCGATGGAGCTTTTAGAAACTAGCCGTTATCGAGGCCTGGATTGTTCCGGATCACCTCGAAGCGTTTCATACCGCCGATCGACGTCGGTTCAGAGATGACGAAGCGTAATCGATCAGCGCTTATCCCTGGTGAAGTAGTAGGTGACCGCGGCGCTTACCAGACTTGAGATCGCGGGTAACCAGGCGTTGAAGATCGTGTTCAAATTCTTGATCGACTCCTCCTTTCCGCCGAACGCGAACACCACGGTGAGAACGTATTGTGAAGCGATACTTACGCCAAGGATGATCACCAAGAGCGTCGCCGGCGATTTTGCGGTTTCGGCGCGATAACGAGCCTCCTGAAATGTCAATTTGCTCAGTTCACCAACCTCGCCCGCTTCAATCGGCTGATCGTCTTAGTCGACTCGATCATTCATCCGATTCATGCTCCGGTCTTATGGATAATTGGGATCGCTTGAAGCGTTGGAATAACCATAACGCGTTCTTCGCGGGTTTCCGGGTTTCTGACAATCGCCTCCGTAAATCCTTGCCCGGCTTGCGATTGTAACGCTCGACTGATCTGGAGCGAATCTCGAACCGTGTCGGCCATCGACGAGAAACGCCCCTGTTCGGTCAGTTTCTGGAGACTTTCCAAGCTCCGTTCGTCAAAGGTGAAGACGACCCTCTTGCTCTTAGATATCTATAAACTTCGTGCCGTCTGGATCTGGATGGACACGATTAAGTGTATCGGTCGATATCGATGAGGGCGACAGAGTGAGGTACGGAATGATATCGGATTGTGCATTTTGCGGCGCCGTTTCGCAATCCGATGTCGATGGTAACGGGCCGGCAAGATTCGAATCGTGATTATGATTGCAAAATGTATCGCCTCGACTGAATCGATGGCACGCTTCTTACGATTGGAATGAGATCCTCCCCGCCGCGATTCGATCGGCGCCGTTACGGACCTCGGGCATGAAGTTAAAACGATAGGCCCGGTCGTCGATTCCATTTCTCACGAAAACGACGGTTTGACAATTGACCGTAACCGAGGGTCGAATCCGCCGGATTGATATCATCGAACAATCGACGCCAACATCGCGCTCAGCCGCTCATCCTTGGCGCCTTCCGGCTTTTCACTCGCTCGAACGAACCGCATCGCGCCGAAGGGTTGAGTTGAGGTTGACGAAACCCGGCTTTTCAACGATATCAACGGCCGATAATTTCCCGCGTAGGGGGTCGACCGTCATGCGCGTGCGGATCGTTCGCCTTGGTTTCGTTTGTTCGGTGATCGTCGCGGCGATCGTCGCGTCCGAGGGTTGCGCGACCACCAATTCGGCGTCGTCGAGCCTTTTACCCACCGCGTATCAAACCCGCGTCGGCCCCTATCTCGTCCACACGACGAAGCCGCTCGAAGCCGATTCACCAGAAATCGTCGCGCTCACGGGAGTCGAGAACGATCTGGGAGCGATCCTCGCCGAAAAGTTCCCCGGCGACGCCCAACCGATCGAAGTTTATGTGCTCAAAGATAGAGAAAGCTATGAGCACTATCTCCGCTATCATCATCCCGATTTGCCGTATCGCCGCGCGTTTTTCGTCGGCGAGGGGGAACGAAGCGTGATTTACACGTTCTCGGGCGAGAATCTGGGAGTCGACCTGCGCCACGAGGCGACACACGCGCTTTTGCACGCGCGAACCCCCGCCGTTCCCGCCTGGCTCGACGAGGGGCTCGCCGAGTATCTAGAATCCCCCGACACGCCTCGAAGCGAAACCCCTGAACATCTCGCTCCGATGCCCGCCGAGTCGATGCAGGGGAATCCTCCCGATCTCGCCAGACTCGAACGGATGGCGGATTCGCGCGAGATGACGAAAAACGATTACCAAGAGGCGTGGCTCTGGGTCCATTATTTCCTGGGATCTTCCGAGGCGACACGAACCGCGATTCTCGGTTATCTCAAAGATCTGGAATCGAAGCGATCGGTCGGCGAGATTCCGCCGATCTCGGCGCGAGTTCCCAAAGACATACTCACGATCGAGAAAGTGATGCTTTATATGGGGAACGTACGTGAGCGTGCCTCGCGGCCGAGCGATCCCGCGGCGGCGAAAGCCGCTCCGATTACCTCTTCTCTCAGCGTGAAATCGGAGAAAACCGACGCGACGTTGTGGGATCGAATTCAGACGATCTTCGCGATCAATCACCGTCGCGGCGGGGAAGTTCGTCCCAAATCGAATCAGAATCTCAACACCAATCCGAATCCGAATCCGAACTCGAAGGCGCCGGCCGTCGACCCCTCGGGGGGATGACGGGGTTGACGAACGGTCGCCGATCGACCTCGATCGAATTTGTTCGACGACCGAGGCGACGCCGAGAAAAATCGAGCCGAATTCCTTCATTCCGTGGAAATCGACGCGAGGAGAAACGCATGGAAGCTATAAAAGGATACGAAATCGAAACGCCCGGCGAGCACGAGATCGTGTTCGAACGTCGATCCGACGACGATCGAGCCGCGGCGGCCTCGGTGATCGTCACTTTGTATAACTATGAAAAGTATATAATAGATTGTTTAGATTCGGTTTATCGTCAGACCGCGACGGATCTGGATTTGATCGTGGTGGACGACCGATCGCGAGACGGTTCGGTTGCGACGACCGCGGAATGGATGAGGTCGAGAGGCGATCGGTTTCGCCGCGTGATGTTGTTGCGGAATTCGGAGAATCGGGGATTGGCGCGAACGCGCAATCTCGCGTTTTGGTCGGCGACGACCGATTACGTTTTCGTGCTCGACGCCGACAATATGATTTACCCCAGATGTGTGGAAAGGTTGACGGGGGCTCTCGATCGTTGCGACGCGAGCTTCGCGTACTGTTATCTTGAAAAGTTCGGGGTGGAATCGGGGCTTTTGAGCGATCGGCCCTGGGACGTCGAAACGTTGAGGCGCGGCAATTACATCGACGCGATGTCGCTCGTTCGTCGATCGGCGTGGCTCGAGGTCGGCGGTTATTCGACCGACATGAAAGTGAACGGATGGGAGGATTTCGAATTCTGGCTCAAGATCGCCGACGCGGGCGGTCGAGGCGTGCTCGTTCCCGAAATCCTGGCGCGTTATCGCGTTCATATGGGATCGATGCTCAATTCCGAAACGAGACGGAAAGAGTCGATGTTGTGGGAGTATATTGAAAACAAACATCCGTTGGTTCGTAGGCCGATCGAGGAACCCGAGCGTTGGAAATACGACGCCGATTACGTTCGGGTCGCTTGCGATCGGGCGCGGCTCGATCGGCGCCGCGACGGTTCTTTCGCGATCGATCTGAAGGGGTGGGCGATTTCACGGTTCGGGATTTGTCGAATTGAGATTGAAGCCGACGGCGAGGTTCGTGGGAGAGCGCGTTACGGCGATCGCCGAGCCGATCCGCGCGTCCGCGGCGAATCAAACCCCAACGGTTTGTGGTGCGGTTTTTCGCATCGACTCGAAATCGAGAGCGTTTCGGCGATTCCCGGCGAGATTGTGATTCGAGCGTTCGGGGTTTCGGGTCGAGCGTGCGAACTCCGCGGGCGGACGACTTCGATCGATTCGGTCGATGCGATCGATCAACCCGGGGAAATTCGAATCGAGTTCGCCGCCGATTTCGCCGAAAGCCGAGGGTCGAAAGAAGTCGCTTGATCTAAAGCGGTTGATATCCCGTACACTTTTAATCTTGATTGCAATGAAATCAAGACAATTGAATCCGAGAGATCAAAGTGATGAATCAGAATTCCCCCTTGCGTTTTGAAGCCGGAGTCGAGAATTCCGGGCGAGCTCGCGACGAACGATCGAATCCCGAAATCGCCGCCGATTCGTCGGCTTCGCTCCGATCCTCCCGGTCGCCTCGCGATCGAAAGGTCCGTCGTCTCGAGGCCGAAACGGCTCTGCGAGATTGGACGATCCGGCTTGAACGCGAACGAATGCATCAGATGATGGACATGATACGAAATATCGATCCTTCACCCTCGCCGACCGTTTCGTCGGCGAACGAGATTCCCGACGAACTTTCGCTCCATTTAAGACACGCGATTCGTCTCGTGAGGGTCATGAATCGGTTGTTCCCGGCGGCGACGCGACGTCGTCGAATCGCCAAGAAGACGTTCGCCGCGGCGCGAACGATTCGATCGTCGATCGCGTCGATCCGAGGTCGAATCCGCTCAAAAGCGCTCCAACCGATCGAGCGATCGGACGAAGTCGCCCGGACGGGCGCTGTTCTTAACGAAACCCTCGGTACGATTCACGAACACGCTCGCATCGACGTCGGCGTGATCGGCGTACCCCGGCCCGGATTCCACGTCGAAGACCGCCGTGAACGAATCGGTTTATCTTCACATTCCAAGATTTGTGTTTTGTCTTCGTCAAAAGGCAATTATTTTTTTAATGAAATTCGAGATTTGATCGTATCGGGGTTTCGCGATCTTGGAATCGCGGCCTGGAGCGGGGACGAGAGCGACTGGCGCGACGATTCGATCGATCTTCGGGTCGTCGTCGCTCCGCACGAGTTTTTTTATCTTGGAGCGGGCGAGGCGACGCGCGAATCGGTTTGGCCGAGGGGGACGATCCTCGTCGGCACCGAACAGCCTTCCACTCAATGGTTCGAGAAGGCTCTTCCGTGCCTCCGTCGCGCGACCGCGGTGTGGGATATCGACGCCGAGACGACGGCTCGATTGCGTTCTCTCGGGATCGCGAGCGAACATCTCCCGCTCGGATTCGCCGCGAGTTACGCGCCGTTCGAACGCGTCGGCGAGCTTCCGTTAAACGAGGTCACGTGTCATCTCGATCCCGCGATCCGTCACGCCGAGGCTGCGCGGCGAAATCATCGCGATCGACCGATCGACGTTCTGTTCATCGGCGGCAAAACGCCGCGCCGCGAGGCTTTCTTCGCCGCGGCCGCGCCGTTTCTCGCAGATTATCATTGTTATCTTTATATATCTTCTTTAAATCAACCGCATATCCCCGGGACGACGACGACGATGAACACCGAGACCGCGATCGGCCTTGCGCGCCGGTCGAGGGTGATGCTCAACGTTCATCGCGGCGACGATCGCTATTTTGAATGGCATCGAATTGTGCTCCATGGTTTATGGCAGGGGACGCTTGTCGTGACCGAGCCGAGCGGGATCGCTCCGCCGTTCCGTTCGGGGCTCGATTACGTCGAGGCCGAGGCCGATGAATTCCCAGCCGTCTTGAATTATTACCTGGACGATCCGATCGGCCGCGAGCACGCCGAGGAGATCGCTCGATCGGGACGAGAGACGTTGATGCGCGAATGTCGCTTGTCGACCGTGCTCGCCGAATTGTCGGCGAAACTTCCGGGTTTCGTTTTTCCCCGCGACGGATCGACGTCGATCGGCGCGGATATTAATCTATCTTATCTTGATTCGACCCACGCGAATCGATGAGGATCGCGGCGGATCGGTGAAAGCCGTTTATTGAAGAGGTTTCAATGGAATTTACCGGCGAACGCTATCTTCCCGAGCTCGATTGGCCCGAGATCTCTTACGAGCACTGGCACCGCTACCTGCTCGCCGAGGCGCTCGCCGAAGGGAGGGTCGTGCTCGACGTCGCTTGCGGCGAAGGATACGGCGCAAGCCGGCTGGCGCGAAAAGCGAGCCGAGTCGTGGGGGTCGACATCAGCCCCGAGGCCGTCGCGCACGCGCGTTCAACCTACGCCGCGGATTCCGCGAATCTCGAATTCCTCGAAGGTTCGGCCGATCGACTCCCGTTCCAGGGAGAAGCGATCTTCGACCTCGTCACTTCGTTCGAGACGATTGAACATATACCTGAAGACGCGCAGGTCCGCTTTCTCGACGAGATCAAACGCGTGATTAAACCCTCGGGCGTTTGCGTGATCTCGAGCCCGAACAAAAGCGAATATTCCGACAAGCCCGGTTACAAAAACGAATTTCATTCTAAAGAATTCTACATTGATGAATTCGTTGATTTTCTCGGCGCTCGGTTTCGTCACGTCGCGACCTTCGGGCAGCGGGTTTATCCCGTCTCGTACCTTTGGCCGCTCGATCCGGCCGGCTCCGCGGCGACGCTCGAACGACAAATCGCCTTCAAGAACGGCTCGTTCGACCCGTGCGACGACGACTGCAAATCGGCGCTCTACGTGATCGCGGTCGCGTCCGACGAACCGATCGATCCCGCGCTCGGCGGGTCGATTTTGATCGACGTCTCATCACGCGCCGTCGCGGCTCGACTCGAAGAATTGATGACGATTCGCGATCTTCTTTCCAAGGCGAATCGACTCGTCGGCGAAACCCACGACGAGATCGCTCGCTTGAATCGAGAGTGGGAAGCGTGCCGGCGCGAACGCGACGAACTCAAAAACGAACTCGAAACGACGATCAAATCGTTCGAACGCCGAATCGTCGGAGCGCGATTCGATGCGGTCAGTATGCGGCATGAATCGACCGAGATGATGCGACATAACCTCGATCTCCTGGCCACCAAAGAGTCGCTGCAAAACTCGAACGAATCGCTCCGACACTCGAACGCCGCGCTCCAACACGAACTCGACCAAATCCGCGCCAGTCGATCCTGGAAACTTGTGCATCAAATGAAATCATTGATGCGCAAAGCTTGATCGATCAATATTCGCGAGCGGCGAAAGATCCGGGAGGCGCCGGTGAAATTCGCGAGCGGCGACGGCGGCCCCGACTCGACAAACGTCGGTCGATCGAAATGAAGGTCGCGGAGGGCCCGCGATTTCGGCACGGGACACTCGATTGATCGACGAAGTTAGGTCGACATCGCCCGCGATCGACGCGCGATTCGAGCGATCGAATCGATTAAATCGACGAGTTCCTAACGCGGCTGAGCCGCAATCATACCAACCCGACGCGCGAGCGAGGGGCTTCTGGTAATATCATGGAAACTTTCGATTGATCATTTGATCGGACCCTCGCTTGCGCGTCGGGCTGGTATGATCTCCACTTCCGTTCGCTCTTAAAGATGCGCGAACGGCGTATACATGATACAGACGAAGACTCTAATCGTATCGCGAAATCATTATTTCCGGCAGATATAGATCACGCGATTCGTCGGATCGACTCGCCAATGCCCGCTAAACTCGGCGGGGTTGATTTTTTTGACGGTCTGAAAACCGACGTCGTGGAACATGCGAACCAGATCGTCTTCGAGCGGCCAGAATGCGAAGGAATCGCTGTACGCCGCCCAGAGCATTTTTTCATGCATCGAGGGATCGACGTCGGAGGGGTATTCGACGAACAATCGTCCCTTGTAATGATCGCCCGCCCACGTCCGTTCAACGATCTCGCCGCATTGATGTGTCGGGAAGTCTTCATGTGCGATATGGGTATCGATCAAAGCCATTCCCCGGCAAGCGCGATAAACCAAACGGAGCGCGGCGTAGGGATCGGAAACATGGTAAAGCAAGCCCGCCATGAAAACGACGTCGAATTGTCCCTCCCATTTGGGCAATTCGTCTTTGAGATCGGCCTGGATGAAACGAAGGTTGGATAAACCCGTCAATTTTCTAACGATCTCGCACCGATCGAAGCTTTCTTTGCGCGGTTCGATGCCGACGCTGAGCGCCGCGCCGAGGCGAGCGAATTCGGCGGTGAACGCGCCTTCGAGGCAGCCGAGATCGACGACGGTTTTACCCGCCAAGCTACCGCCGCACTCTTGTAACAGCACGTCCGTCCGCAAATCCTCGGCGGCGACGACCCCCATGATATCGTTCGACGTCCAAAGGTCCGTGCCGACAGATATTCGGTGGGTTGTAAATGGAATTAGTGTCCACCAGTCCGATATTGATAGATCTTCCATGATAATCTCCCGAGAGAGCATAAGCGGAATGTCGCCGTGAACCGTCTTCGACAAGACGGGACGTTCACAATCTTTTCGGTCGATCGATCGATTCGGCTTGAGTCGATTCACTCCCGGACGGATCGTCGGCGACATTCGATCAAAAACAATCCTTGGTGAAATCTGGAACAAAAGGTTTGTAATCGTCGGACTGAATTGATTAAATAGTTATAATTAACAAGCGAAAATTGAAGCCTGAACGCTCCCCCCTCGATAACACCCAAAATTATCCCGTATAGACGAATCGATATTCCGCCGTCGCCCGATAAGAAGTCGGCTGCGTTCTCGTCTTTTATGCGAAGGCTTAAATCGCGGCGAGAATACGTCTTCCGAGCGTCGAGTGAACGATCGCGCCGGCAATATCCAATTCCATAAATATAATATTAATTAGCATTTATTTAAATTTAATGATTTAATAACAGTCGACTGATATATCAACTTTAATGAGCATCCTTATTGCTAACCAGACGGATCGTTTTGAAAAACAAGGGACGATCGCTTTCAATCGTCCCTCGCGTCGAGTTATGGAATCGGTTCGATTTTCGACGATTCGAATCGTTTACGCGGCGTGAATTTGCGCCGAGTCTTCGGTCGCGTAACCGTAGCGTTTTGAAATATTGATCAAATCGTTTTTGATCCGACCCTTGGGAAGGTCGCGCCAGCTGAGCGCTTTCGCCGAGTATCGCGTGTTGACATTTTTGGGAACGCGATCGAGCGCGGCGACAATCCGACGATCGTCGACATCGACTCCAATGCGATCGACGATCGAGCGGAGGAGCTGGAAGTCGAGATCCTCGATCCGGTAGCGGAAATAATTCCGCGCGGCCTCGCATCGTTCGTTCCATTCCACGTAGTAACGCATCGAATCCTCGAGCACGTTCCCGGTCATGTGGAAATGACGGGCGATGAACTCGCCCGCGGGTCCGTGAAATTGAGGATTGTCGAAAAGTTTAAACGAGACGAGCGAACCGATCACCTTGAGAGGGTCGCGCGTTTGATGAAGAACGAGCCCGTCGAATTGCGGAATGAAGGGAACCGCCTGCGCCGACGAATCTCCCAGGATATCGATGTCTGTGTAACATTTCTCGGGAGCGTAAACCCATTCATGGCCGCAAGGAACGCCGAGATGCGTCAGCACTTGCGCGATGTAGGCCGTTCCGCACCGTCCGGTTCCCGCAACGATAAACTTCAACATAAAATATGCTCCCAATATTTAGAATTATCTTGATTCAAGCTTGTCGGCGTAGCGCGCGGGGAAACCGCGCCACAAATCCGCTCCACGCATCGCCGATCGGCCGGGAGGATATCGCCGCGACGCGTTCCAATTCGGCCTTGGCCTCGTCCAACGCTCGTTCGAGATCGTCACGCCGGCTTAAAAGCGCGTGACATTGATTCGAAAGCACGTCTCGCTCGAGAATCAAGGCGTTTCGCTCGGTCAGAAGCGCGTCGTATTTCGCTTTGCAATCGATATCCGAGATCGAGTTGTCGAAATGTTCGCCGGCTCGATTCGACGTCTCGTTTCCTTGCATCGGTCCGTCGCCTTCCATGATTTGTTCGGCTGGTTTCGCTCGAAGCGTCGCGAGCCGAGACGGCTGGATCGTCGTTTTTGAAGCGACTTCCGCGATCGGCTTTCGACCGGTCTGTCCTCGACCTAACTGAAAAACGCGATCACAAGCCTTTCAAGACCAACATCTTTCTCATCCGAGTTGAGGCGGTGAATCTACACCGTGAAGGCCTTCGAGAATAGGTGGATTTCATCCGAAATACTCCCATTCGTTCGATTCCTCCAAATCGAACTCCGAGCGATCGATCGACATGATGCGATCTTCTCAGAAGAGACAAACCCGACGATCGACATTCACGCATGAATCGACCGCTCGTCGTCGCTCGGCTCGCGATCGTCGTGAATTTCTCTTTATTCGATTAATATCACCCGGTCGCACGGCTTTTGACGCCTTGAAGCTCGAGGAATTCGCTTCGCCACGCGTCGACGATTCGGGTACGATCGAAGGTGTTGAAACCGCGGATGAACGCGGATTGGAACTCCTCGACGAGGACCGACGATGAACCAGCGATATCCGTGCGGCGGCTTGCGCCGTCGCGACTTTCTGGCCGCTGTCGCGGCGCTGCCCGCGACGGCGTCGATTGTCTCGGCTTCCGAACCGAAGGCCGCGGCCGACCCTAAAACGCTCGACCTCGCCGGTAAGTTGGGCGTGCCGGGGCCTTGGCCGGGACGCGTCGTCGAGGTCAAAAACCCGGCGATGATCCACGACGGCGTGAAGAATCGCGAAGCCGTTAAGGCGACCCTCTCGCGCGGCCTCAAGGAACTGACCGGCGCCGACGAGGCCGTCGACGCGTGGCGCGCTTTCTTCGAGCCGGGCGACGTCGTCGGAATCAAAATGAACCCCGTCGGCAACCCGCTCGCCAACAGTTCGAGCGAACTGATGCTCGAGGTGATCGAGGGACTCAAATCGGCGGGAGTGAAACTCAAAGATATCATCGTTTTCGAGCGCTACCGCGAAGAGTTCGTCGGCGCCAAAATGCACGAGGCCGTTCCCGACGGGGTTCGCTGGGAAGGCCTCACCGGCGATCCCGATCCCACTCAACTCGGCATCAAAGGATACGATCCTGATGAATATGTGACGATGGATATCGTTCATCACGGATTCGACCCCAAGGACGATCGGACGCGTCGGAGCCATCTCGGTTTGTTGGTGACGCGACGCGTGAACAAGATCGTCTGTTTACCCGTGCTCAAGGATCACGGATCGGCGGGGGTGACCGGGGCTCTTAAAAACATGAGCCACGGGTTCGTAAACAACGTGGCGCGGTCGCACAGCACGCCCGATACGAACGTTTGCAATCAGTTCATTCCGCAGGTCGTCAGCCATCCGATCATTCGCAAGAAGTGCGTTCTGCAAATCCTCGACGGGATCAAAGGCGTTTATCAGGGGGGACCGTTCGGCGCCAAACCCGAATGGACGTGGGAATACAACGCGCTTTTGGTCGCGACCGATCCCGTCGCGCTCGATCATGTCGAATGGCGAATCGTCGACGCCAAACGCAAGGAGATGGGCCTCGCCCCCGTGGGGTCGGTCGGCAGGCTCGGCGCCGATTCCGATCGCGAGGGGTTCGATATCCGTCAACCCCAGCACATCGCGCTCGCCGGAAACCTCGGCCTGGGGATCTTCGATTTCAAATCCCCCCTCGGCAGAAAACATTCGATCGATCATCGCATTATTACAGCCTGATTCGATTGTCGTTTTCGAATCATAATGCGATTGTGTATCGATTTGAAATCCGAGGCCCTCGTTACCCACTTTGAGCTCATCCGGAAAGTACGGACGCTTATACGGCGGGATCCGAGGGCGAACCCGAAATCGGGAGGGCGAACCTCCTGGTGAGCCGATTTATGCCGCAATTGGGAGGGCGAAGCTCCTGGTGAGCCGATTTATGCCGCAATTGGGAGGGCGAAGCTCCTGGTGAGCCGATTTATGCCGCAATTGGAAGGGCGAAGCTCCTGGTGAGCCGATTTATGCCGCAATTGGGAGGGCGAAGCTCCTGGTGAGCCGATTTATGCCGCAATTGGGAGGGCGAAGCTCCCGGTGAGCCGATTTATGCCGCAATTGGGAGGGCGAAGCTCCTGGTGAGCCGATTTATGCCGCAATTGGAAGGGCGAAGCTCCCGGTGAGCCGATTTATGCCGCAATTGGGAGGGCGAAGCTCCTGGTGAGCCGATTTATGCCGCAATTGGGAGGGCGAACCTCCTGGTGAGCCGCATTATGATATTTCCGGATATTGACCGAAAAAAAGGCCTGTTCCCCGGTGTCTACGAAAAGAGGCTCACCGGGAGGTTCGCCCCCCCGATTAGAAAAAACCGACATCTAGATCTTTAACATAGAGTGATTTTATTGGTGAATCGGCGCCGAAACCGTTAAAATCGATCCGAAAGGGCCTCGAGAGCTTTTCGGATATTCTCGGATTTTCACGGTATCGAACGCCGCGGTGGAAGTTTTTGGAAAATCGAATCGATCTTGGACGCGATTGCTCGCGCGATCGATCGGTTAGAACGTGTCGGTCGCCGAAAGCACCTCGCCGCCGTTGCGGGTGGCGAGAGCCTGGAAAATATGGAAGCCGATCTGATGCTTAATCATATGTACGCTTCCGTCGACCAGAAGGAACTGCGCCCCGGTGATATGACGGCTCCAGTATTGATCGGCGTGCGCCGGGATCGAGTTCGGTCCCATCAATTCGCCGGTGTGCGAGACGACGAGCGCCGACGAACCCTCGGGGCTGAGCCCCTGTTCGCCTTTAAGCGCGACGAGCGGGACCGCGGCGTTGGTGATCGCCCCCGTCCAGGTGGCTCGCGAGCAATTCGTGCTCCGTTCGCCGACGAGGAACGTCTGGCTCGTGCCGTCGATCACGTCGCGGATCGAGATCGATTTGTTGCGAAAGAAAATCCCGTTCTGAAAGTCGCGACCGGGAATCGCCGACGGATCGCCCGACCCCGTCGACCCCACGTAATTCGAACCCGCCGCGTTGCAAATCGCCGCGCCGAGAGCCGTGTTCGTCGTCGTTTGATCCACAACGGTGAAAACATCTTCAAACATATCGTCCGACGGGCAGATGAACGTCTTGATCGACGTGTGCCGGCTCGTCATGTTCGCCGGCCATTCGATATGTAAGCTGAAGTTGATCGAGTTGTAAAGCGGCGCCTGATCCATCTGAGAAAGCGTCTGCGCAGCCCAACCCCAGCCGGGCCCCGAGTTCGTTCCGTTCGCCGCGGGAATCGACACGAATCCGGGAGGAAACGCCCCCACCGCGGCGTGATAATTGTGCAGCGCCACGCCGATCTGTCGCAAATTGTTGGCGCACTGCGCGCGCCGAGCCGCCTCGCGCGCCTGCTGTACCGCCGGCAAAAGCAACGCGATCAAAATCACGATGATCGCGATCACGACCAACAACTCAATCAAAGTGAATCCACGTTTCTTCATGATAATACGAGCCCCTCGAGAACGATCGGCGAACTCGAACCGAACGGCGCGGCGCGCCTTCGATCGAGCGGCGATCGACGCGTAATGATTTCGAAAACCCCAATTGTGTAACGATTATTCGCGCAATCGAGGCGCGATCGCCTTATGCGAGCGATCGAACGGCGCGCGAATCGAAGAGCGGTCGGTTCGACGGGGTTTTCGGCGGCTTTTCGAGGGGAGACGAGGCGTGTCGAGGGTCGGCGAGCACGTCCGAGACGACGAGCGATCGCGGCCGATCGTCGGAACTGAAAATCATGCGAACGGGCATCTCGGCGGGTTCAAACAATCGCGTCGATCCGCCGACCGCGGGAGAAAACGGCGCGCCCCGGCCGCATGGAAGCGAACTCATGCAAGCCGAATCAAAATTCGTACGCGATTCGATCGGTTCGGCGATCGTCGAGGCCGTTACGCCGAATCGATCCGCCGATTTCTCATTCAATCGATTCGACCCGGAATCGACGCTTTCAATTCGAGCGTGCCGGGCGATCTTCGCCGAGTGCGCGTGGCCGCAGCAGCATACCGTGCCGCAATTCATCCCGCACGCGCAGCGGTGCGGGTCGCTCGCGCCGATCTCGGCGGCGAAACCGCGAGCCGCGAACCCCTGGGTGATACCCAGGAAAACGGCGAGGATCGCGAGATCGCGGAGCGTGCGACGCATGGCGGGCTCAAAAGAATCGGACGTCTCATCAAATAATACGAACGAGATTGATTCGTTAAAAGCGGCCGAATCGAATCGCTCGATCAAATCGATTTGCGATCATCATCGACGCGGCGCGAGACGGAGTCAAGAGGGGTGAAGAGAATGACGTTCGTGTCGAGTTGCGCGGTTTTTCGCAAGCCGGGGGGGGAATTATCCGATGAATGGTGGTAATGGCGGAAGCGCCGATCACGGCCGACCGTCCAAGTCGGTCGCGCCGGTCGTCGATTGCGGGATGCAAACGACTTGCGCCTGGTACGGGACGGAACGCTCTCCGCATCGATTTGGAAGCGTTCAAGTCCCCGTTGCGAGGAAAAGGAGTTTCCGATGCGAATTGGTCAAGCGCTGTGCGCGTCCGTCGTCGGCCTGGGACTTGTCGCCGCGTCGACGACGCGAGCGAACGACATCGACCCGAATTGCCCCAAATGCCAAAAGGGAAAGCCGACGGGTTTGTTCCATCATCATCCTCACAAACACATTAAACAAGCCGCTCCTATTCATGTTTGTTCAAAATGCATGAAGAAGCTTGAGAGCGGCGAGGTTTCGATGCCTCCCGGCGCCGTGGCTTACGAGGGAGCGCCCGTGGGCGAGGTGTGCGAGAGCTGCAAGGCCGCGATGGAAAGCTCGAACATGCCCCTCGTGCTCGACCCCAAATTCTCTCCGGGTGTGCCCGCCGAGGCTTACGCCGGCCTGAATCATCACGCGATCAAGCAGGACGAAGAGATCGCGGGACACGCGGTGGTGGGTGAAGAGCCCGCGGGACACGCGATGGTGGGAGAGGCTTTGCCGCTTTCCGAGCCGACGCCCGTCGGCGTGATGCGAACGCATTATGATCCAAGCATGGAAGAAGCGTCTCCATACGCCGCCGGGAACGAAATGGGGAAAGTCGATCACGCGGCCAAACCGGGGCGAGCCGTCGTCGATAAGACCGCCAAATCGTCGTCCAAACCGAATCCCAATCAGGAAGACGGCATGATCAAGTCGCGTCCTTCCAAAATGGAAGGCGTTCGCGAGTTGGCGAGCTCGTGGGTTCGCGTGTTGCCGGGCGTCAGTTTCATCCGCGGACGCAGGCAAGACCCGGCGCGGGTCGCGCATGCTCGCGAAACCTTCAAAAACACCGAAGATAAGGTCGATTCGATTCCCGCTTCAATGATCAAAAATGAGAAATGAACGAATGTTTGGGATCGAATCATCGCGGTAAACATCGATGAAGATGAACGAATGATCGAGGACGATCGGCGAATCAAGAGGCCGGTCTCCGTCTCGCGGAGCGGCGAGGCGGGGGCCGGCCTTGGCCGATTGATCGATTCATTAGATCGGCGGTTTGACCGGTCGTCGATTTAACGGATTCGAGATTTGAAGAATCCACCTTTCGGCCGATCGGCGATTCTTCGGTTCGATCGATTCGACGAATCGACGCGGATTCGTTGCAGTCGAAGCGTCGAACGGTCGATGTAATGACGAGAAGTCGAAATGCAACCGAGGGATCGATCGTCGATCGTGCGATCGAGTCGATTCCGCGAACGTTTCGCTCCGACCTTCGACGAGCTTGCATAACTTAGGAAAACGGGTCGCGCGGCGCCGGATCGAATCGTTTCGGAAGGCGTCGGCCTAGCTCGGCCCCGCGTCCGAAGCCGATCACGCGTTTCGCGCGAGCGCCGGACACTCCAGGATGGATTTCACCGATCTGACGATTATCAAGGGAGTGACCATGCGCTGCTTATTGGGAGGATTGAGGACGGGGGCATTGGCGATCGCCTTGCAGTTCCTCCTCGCGACCGCGGCTTCGGCGGGGCTTTTCAGCCACACGATTCCCAAGGTCGTACCCGCTGTCGACGTCAACACGGGTCAAGAAATGATGGCGCCTCCCGTTCCTTACGGGTGTTACGCCAAAGATCATCTAGGGTATGTACATAAAAGAATCGGCAGTTTGACCTCCGCTTTCGGCGGCATGGGGTTGCTTTGCAATAAATGCGGCGGCGCCGGATGCGGCGAATGCGGCGGGTTGGGGCGGTTGTTCAACCACGACGGCGCGTGCGGACCGGGGTGCGGCCACGACGGCCTGTTCGGCCGCGGCGGCGGATCGGGCTGTGGATTGTGCGGAGGCGTCGGGTGCGGTCTTTGCCGAAGCGGAGCCGCGGGATCGGCTTGCCGAGGCTGCGGCGGCGCGGGATGCGGCCTCTGCGGCAAAGGAAAAGGATTGCTCGCGGGGCACGGTCATTCTTATCCCGCCGCGACTCCTCAAGCCTCACCCGCTCCGCAGGTCTTAGTCGCGCAACCGAAGCACGCGCACGCGCATCATCAAGCTCCCGGCAAAGCGACGACGTTCGTTTCGACGACGCCCCAGGCGGGCCCTGTCGCGACGGGGCAGGGGGTGGTGATCGGATCGCACGGACACGGAGGCAAGGGGCTTAAAGGCGTGAAATGCGGTTCGTGCGGCGGCAGGGGCTGCGGCCTGTGCGGAGGAAACGGCTTCGGCGGTCAAGGCGGCGGCTGCGGATTCTGCGGCGGCAAAGGCTGCGGAAAATGCGCCAACGCGGGCGGATCGTCGATCTGCTCGAACTGCGGCGGAAACGGCTGTTTCAACTGTAACGGCCTGGGCAAAATCCTTCACCCGTTTCAGTGTTCTAACTGCGGCGGCCAAGGTTGCAAAAACTGCCTGGGGAACGGCGCCGGGCACATGAAATCGCTCGTCGATAAGTTGTTGCATCGCAATCGGATCCAATATTTCGTGGGCGCCGGCGGACCCGTTCCGCTCACTCCCGGATATGTTCCGTATGTCGTGACGACACGATCGCCGCGTGATTTCTTCGCGTTTCCCCCGATGAGCGACATCGATCCGTAAGCGATCGAGAAATCGAAGGATTTGTCCGTTTGGAGCGAAGCGGATCGGCGCATGGAACCGATGATAAGATTCGGATTCGCTTCGCTCCACCAGTTTTCTTTCGATGAAAAGCCGCCGCGAATCGAAGCGATCGTGGGCGGCGCGATCCGGTCGCGCCGCCGAGGAGATTCCCTGTCCGATCCGATGCGGCGGCGCTTCGCCGTTCGTCAGGAGGGCTCGTTCCATGTTGGTTCAAGGATATTCGATTCGGTCGATCCTCGGCGGAATCACGCTCGGAGTGGTCGCGGCGCTGGCGGCGAGCACGCCGGCTCGCGCTCAGTTAACCGGATCGGGATATTTCGTTCCCGAGACCGAGAACCGATCGGGGGCGGTCACGCGTTACGTCCCCATGCAGCGCGTTCTTCCCCCCGACCCGTATCGCGAAAATTTTTACGACACCCAGTGGGCCGGCAAGCGGAAATTTTGGTATCCCAATTTCCTCCGCCACGGCGGAATTTACGGCATGCCGTGGAAAACCGATTGCGTCAAGTGCTACAACCCGTCGTTCAGCGGCCTGCCGGGAAACAGCTCCGTCGGCGGTCAGTGCGGATATAAAAATCGCGCTTACGGACGATGGATCGGCAACTACATTCATCCGTTCAAGCCCGTGTGCGGATATTATGACGGCGGTTGTTATTCACCCGTTTACGATCTTGATCCGATCGTTCCCGGCCCCGGTCCATTCCCCTGGCCGTTCCTGTTCAACGATTCGCACAAGAATCGATTCTTTGATTCGATCTGAAGTTCGCTCGAAGACGCCCTCCGATTCTTCGATATAACCCCAAGCCGAGGCCGCCGCGAGGCGACCCCGGCTTTATCAATATGAAGCTTTATAAAAATATCCAGAAATTCTTAATGGCTTGGACCTCGACCGATTCTTCGACGCGCAATCGCGCGTTCTGGACCGACGCGTTCGCGATCACCGGGTCGACTTCCCCCGCGGTTTTACCGAGGACGGCGATTTTCGGCGCGATCGCGACCGCGATCACCTGGTTCGACGCCGTCGGCGCTTGGTCGTTGGGGATCGAGGTCGCGCCGCTCGAATACGCCGGCGCCGTCCTCGGCGTCTTGCTTGTCGCGCGCACCAACGCGGGTTACGAGCGGTGGTGGGAGGCGCGCAAGCTCTGGGGGACGATGACGAATCGGTGTCGCGATCTCGTCGTCGCGGGGATGGCGCACGGACCTCTTGATCGAGCCTGGCGTGATTCCTACACGCGCGCCGTCGCATCGTTTCCTCATGTCGTTGCGCATTATTTACGAAACGAGCGCGAGATTCCCGAGGTCGTCAAGCTCGTGGGCGAAGAGATCGCCGCGAAAATCGTCGCGCGACGCAACATGCCGACCGCCGCGGTCGGCGAGATCGCCGCGTACATCCGCGCGGCGCGATCGATGGGGATCGACGGATTCGATTTCCTCGCTCTCGAAACGCTACGCGCGTCGTTGCTCGATATCTCGGGAGGATGTGAACGAATCTTGGGAACGCCGTTGCCTCGAATCGTCGCGATCGTGATCCGTCGGTTCATTTTCCTCTATCTCGCGACGCTCCCGTTCGCGCTCGTTTCGAAACTGAGCTGGTGGACGCCCGTGATTGTAATGCTCGTGGCTTATCCGATTTTGTCGCTCGATCAGATGGGGGTCGAGCTTGAGAATCCGTTTGATAAAAAGCGACTCAATCATTTACCGATGGGCGAATACGCGGCGCGGATCGAGCTCGACGCGTTCGAGGCGCTCGCCGAGGCGTCGGAGATTTGAACCAAAATTCAATCGACAGATCTCAAAGTAATCCATTTTTATATTAAAAACCGACCGCGCCGCCCCTCGACCGTAAGGGTTGAACGACTCCCCGGCATATTTATCGGAGCCCCGCAAAGCTATTGAGATAGCTCGGAAACCAGCGTTACAAGCGTCGCGCCTTCAGATTCGGCCCGACCTCGGAAGGTCTGCACGAGTCGTTCAATTCCTGATCCGTCCCGAGCGGAATTCTCCAGTTCCGCGAGGTCGCGGAGCTGTCGTTCGAGTTCGGCTTGCACAAATTGCTTTTTGTTGATAGCGGTCTCCGCTTCCGGGGTACCGTAATCCATTCCTTCCAGTGAATTCGCGATGTAATCGACCGCCGCATATCCGCCCGATTCGGCGGCACAAATCGCGGAATCGCCGTCTCCCGTGAGTTGACATTGGCACGCGGATGCAAGCGACAAGATCGCGAATTCGGCCAGTCCGCTCAGGGGGTGTGAATCGACCTCGCTACTCGGCGCTAAATCACCCGCGGGTATCAATGACTCATAATCGATGAGGAATCGTTCCTTGACGCCTATTTGTCCTCGCAGCGCAAGTTCCCTCAAGTGATCCAGTGTCGAACGCAATTCGTTCGGACGACCACGCGCCGTTTTCTCGTTGTACAAAACGTAGAGTGGGAAAAGCCTTTCCGCGGCGGCGAGGGCGAAGAGCATTCGGTGTCGAGGACTTATAGCCTCCAGTCGGTCTTTCAGCAAATTCTGTTCGAACTGAATCACGGGTCGCTCCCGGTCATTATTTCCAGACGGCCGTTCGCGAGGCGGAGATTGTCGCTCCGTTCTTGTTCAACGGCGATCTGAGAGCTTAATCCGTAATATACAAAGGCTTAAATGATTAATTGGAGCAATTATGGAGTTGGGTCGATTATCGGGTCTAAGAAAAAAGGGGTTAGAATTAAGTGATCCGATAAAAGCCCGGTCGTCATCGAAAAAAAGCGCCATCAAAAAGACGGGAGGAAGAAGGTAAAATACCGGTCGGTTTAAAACATCTCTCGAGAACTTCTGGGGAGAATGAGATAATAGCAAAATCTCCGGCGTATCTGAAACCTTGACGTCTGAAAGCTTGACGAACTTCGTCTCTGGAATCATCATAACTCGTGCGACCGAAGTTATGGTATCGCGAACAAGGATTGCGACCGGATTCGTAATATCAAGATTCGCAGGTGAATAACTCGGCGTATGGATTGGGATCGGGCGAGATGAATTCGCCTTGATCATTGGATCGGGATGACGTCGGTATCAGGGTCTCGTTTTGTCGTATCTTAAATGCAAACGGGGCACTATGTTTTTGTAGGTTCTTTCAAGGATCGATGCGAATCGTCGGCCGGCCAGTATTTCACGAAGCGACTTCCGCTTGTAGGCGAATTCATTCGATATACAATGTTACGAACTTTCGTACATAATCGAGAGCGATTCTCCTCGATATTCTATGAAATGTGGCGATTCTATCTGATTCGCCTATTCAAGAGATGCGTGATCATTTTGATGATCGAGGGGTTGATCGCCGCTTTTAGCTTAAGATTGATCATTCGAGGCGGTGGGGACCCGGCCTTGGAGACCTGGGCCGCGGCGATTTTTCTTACATTTTTTTGGGCCTATTATCGTATCTTTCAGGAGGCGCTTGTATACGTACAGATTCGGCCTTATTTCGAGTGGAAGCTAGGTAGGTACGGCGGCGACGGGTTAAGAATACCCGACACGTATCTTTACGGATTTCATCTCCTGCGTCATTCGAGAGAGCTCGATATCCTGGCAGATAAACATGGGGTTGAACCGATTTCTCATTTCGCATCGGGAGACGATATGATCGGCGGGACGGTGACCTGGTTCGAGCCGCAGAGGGGTTTGCGCACCGTCGCGATTCTCTTGCGATCCAAAGACGCAAAGTCGTTTCCACCGTCCTTGAAATTCGACCTCGAACGCCTTCGCGACGCTCTCGAATTCGCGTGCTCGCGCGACATTCGATTTGCTCTGATCTTAAATATCACGAACGGCTCGAGCCCGATCGTTGAGGCGAGACGTATCGGATCTTTTATCTAATGATAAAGATGGTTACCTTATGTGGATCGATTTTTTAATTCTCTGGTTATGTATCGGCGGGGGAGTGAACGTCGGCAAGTGGATCGCCGTCCCCGTCGGTTCGATGAGCGGATTGATCGTCGGAGTCGCCGCTCTCTTGGTTTATTCGCTCATCTTTCCTCCTTGCATTCATAACGTTCCGCGATGCCGTTGCGGATCGATCCGTCTCGATTATCCTTCATTGGCGGGCAAAAAGCATAGATCCGAGTGGATCTGTGATTATTGCGGGAGAACTTATACTGAATCGCGGAGGGGTAGATGGGACGAGATTCGATCCGATGGGACGACAAAAACATACATGATCAAATCATATCGTTTAGGCTGGAGAGTTTTCGATGGCAAGGAATGCGATGATGAATAAAAGGTAAACCTCATGTTCTACAATCCGGACGTCCAAATTGTGCGTCGCCGGATTAGATTAATTAAATATTATATGCTTGTATGACGCCAAGAACGCGGACGCCCGAACTTTGGCTCGCCCAAATAAAGCGAAGAATCCTCATGTCCCGATCCAATGCGGCGGCGGACCGCCGGAAATCAAGCGAAATGAGTCTCGATATCGTTATTAATCCCGGAAAATGATCGATCTTGTCGGGATCGGCGCATGAGGCTAGAGACGCCTCGCAAGGCGATACGTTTTAGAACGAATGATTCTTGTTATTCGATCGGATCGACCGATCTGTCCAATCCAACAAACTTAAATACTTTTCAACCGTAATCGGCGACATCCACCGATTCAACGCCCGCACGGGAGGCTTGATCAGTATCATCTCGTAGCCGATAACGGTCGGATCTTTGGGTACGACCCTCGACGCGGTGATCGCGAGCACGTCGTCGAGCGAGACGTTCGGACCCTCGTCCAACGTCGGTTTGCAAAGCCAAGCGTCGGGCGATTCGACGGGTTTTGGAGCTTTCGGCTCGCTCAATTTCGGCGGATTCGACGTGTCAGGCTGCGAATCGTCTCGATCGAGGCCGATTCCATATTAGGTTATCGATTCGGCGTCGATGAGCGATTTGGGAGAGTCGACCGCGGGCTCCGAGGGATTCGCGCTCTTGGCGACGGAGAGAATCGCCTGAAATCGATCATATGCCGATGTATATTCCGCCTCTTCGGGCGTCTTCGCGACGTTCGCACGGATCGGATTGAGATCGACGTAAAAGTCGTGATTGAATTCCTCCGCGCTTCTTCTGGAACCTGGAAGATCGGCGACACGTTCCTCGACGATTCAATCCTCGGCGATTCAACGACTAATGCTTACAAATAGTAATATTATAATAATAAAAATGATGATAGGATATCGAACCTCTAATTGCTTGCGAGTAATCGTAATCTCGCGACGCACCCGCCGCGCGGCTTGACGACGATCTTCTATGAAATGGATGAGAATCGAACGATCGAAGGGGGGCGTCGTGTCGTTCACACCGAACGTGACCGACGATCTCGGCCGTCTCCGAAGCCTGGATGAGCGGAGCTTACGATTCCCGCTTGGCGTTTGGCGGAGTGTGCAGTTTTTTGGTATTTTCGCGAGGGATCGTCGATTTTCGTTCGAGTCGGTTCGAGTTGATTGACATTCGCCGAGCGTTCCCCTAGATTAGCGGCTTCAAAACTTAGATTAGGGAACTTTCGCGCCGATTTCGCGAATCCATCCACGATCTCGGGAAATCCGCTCGGTCGTAGCTCGGGCGTGTAGACGTTATATTCAGCGAGTGTTTTCATGGAACTATCGGTGCAGCTCGACCTGGGTCGGATCGCGCAGGATTTACAAATTCGGCGAGTCCAGGTGGAGAACGTCGTCGGCATGCTCGACGAAGGGAACACGATTCCCTTCATCACTCGCTACCGCAAGGAACGAACGGGCAATCTCAACGAGGTTGCGATCCGTGAGATTCAAGCGCGGGTTAAGCGTGTTCGCGAGCTGATCGAGCGGAAACAGACGATCCTCAAGTCGATCGAGGCTCAGGGCAAGCTGACCGAAGAGTTGGCTTTGGCGATCCGCAACGCGGAGAATCCGAAGCGGCTCGAGGATTTGTATCTGCCTTACAAGCCGAAGAAGCGGACTCGCGCCTCCGACGCTCGCGATCGCGGGCTCGAGCCGTTGGCGACGGCGATCATGGCGGGCGATTCGACGGTCGCCGATTTGAACGCCGCGGCCGAACCTTATGTGAACGTTGAGAAGCAGCTCGATTCGATCGAGAAGGTTTTGGCCGGCGCGGCCGATATCCTCGCCGAGGTCGTCCACGAAACCGCGTCGATTCGCGAAGAGGTTCGGCGATTGTGCTGGCGCGGCGGAAAGCTGACGACCTCCAAATCCGAGAAGCTCCCCGACGGTCAAGGGCTCGATTACCGCGATTATTTCCAGCATTCCGAGCCCGTTTCACACATCCCTCCGCATCGCGTCATGGCGATTAATCGCGGCGAGAAAGAAGGGCCGCTCAAGGTTAAAATCGAGGCGCCGCGCGAACAAATTGAGCAATGTGTGCTCACGCTTTTAAAGGTTAACGATCATCCCCACGGCGAATTCCTTCGCAAGGTGGCCGCCGACGCGATTGATCGGCTGCTTTTGCCGGGTTTGGAGCGTGAGATTCGTCGCGACCTGACCGAGGCGGCCGAACGGCACGCGGTCGACGTTTTCGCTTGCAATTTGCGAGGGTTGCTGTTGCAGCCGCCGATCACGCCGCAAACGATTTTGGCGATCGACCCCGGTCAACGGACGGGCTGTAAGGTCGCGGTGCTCGACGGTCAGGGGAATCCGCTCGAACACGCGGTCGTTTATCCGCACGCGCCGCAAAATCGACGCCACGACGCCAAGATCACGCTCAAAGACCTGATCGGCAAGCACTCGGTTTCGGTCGTCGCGATCGGCAATGGAACCGCGTGCAGAGAAACCGAGGAACTCATCGCCGAAATTATCGCCGAGGGAACACATTTTCATCAGAACCCCTCGGCTCCGTTTCCGACGGCGGTCGAGCAATCGGTCGGTTCGGCGCGGCAGGCGAACGAATCGGCTTCGTCGGTCGGCGATCAAGGTTCGGTATTAGACGTTCCCGCGGCGGCGATCGCGGCGGCGGCTTCTTTTGAGGCCGCCGAGGAGTCGTCGGAGGCGTCGCAAGTTCACGCCGCTTTTGTCGGTGAGAGTCGAGCGTCCGACGTCGCTCCCAATGAATCCACCGTATCGGGATCGGTCGCGTCAGACGCGTCTGAATCAGCATCAACCGCTTCGTCGATCGATTGCGAAAATCCCCCTCCGGTTTCGGGAGGTTCCGAGGAAGCGTCGGCGGTATCGGGGGAAGGAACCGAGTCTGAAGGGACGAACGCGGTCGATCATTCGGCGATCGCCTCGAACGGTTCTCACGAGAGCGTCCAGGCGAACGATGCCGAGCCCGCCGTCGAACCCGCCGCGTCCTCAACCGACGCCGTCGCGGTCGACGCCTCTGCTCAGGAAGCCGTCGCGATCGAGCACTCCGCCTCGGTTCATCAGGAAGGGCGTCAGGGGGCCGGCGTGTCCGGCGAGGATACCCCGGATTCTTCCGAGGTCGCCGCTTCGACCGAGGGGGTGAACGCGGTCGCCGAAGCATCGGTCGTCGAGCCTTCCGCGGGCGATTCCTCGCGGGGATCGACCGAATCGAAAGGCGCCGTTTCCACCGCACCGCCGAAATCGACCCCTCAAACGCCTCGACCTCCGAAGGTGAAAACCCCTCCTCCCCCGCCTCCTCCGCCGGCGCCTCATCCCGCGGACGCTCAGTTAGCCAAGCTTGCTTACGTGATCGTTAATGAGGCGGGAGCAAGCGTTTATTCGGCGAGCGTCGTCGGTCGCGAGGAGTTCCCCGATCTCGACGCGTCGGCGCGGGGAGTCGTTTCGATCGGCAGGCGCCTGCTCGATCCTCTCGCCGAACTCGTCAAAATCGAGCCCCAAAGCATCGGCGTCGGCTTATATCAGCATGACGTCAATCCAAAACATTTAAAAGAGACGCTCGATTCGGTGATCGAGAGTTGCGTCAATTTTGTCGGTGTGAATTTGAACACGGCGAGCGCTTCGCTTTTGCGGTATGTTTCGGGTTTGAATCAGGCGACTGCGCGGCGGTTGGTCGAGTATCGCGCGGCGAACGGCGCCTATTCGGGTCGCGAACAGATGCTTTCGATCGAAGGGATCGGCCCCGCGACTTACACGCAGGCGGCGGGGTTTCTCAAGATCCGCGACGGCGCGGTCGCGTTCGATCGAACGTGGATTCACCCCGAGAGTTATGGAGTGGCCGAGCGGCTTTTGGAGCGGCTCGGATACGCTCCCGACGTCGTCACCGACAAGGATCGACTCGCCGAGCTGCGCGGCAAGTTCTCGGATCTTGATTTCCCGGCTCTCGCCAAGGAGTCGGGGGTCGGCGAACCGACGTTGCGCGATATCGTCGACGCGCTCGCGAGGCCCGATCGCGACCCGCGCGAGGATCTTCCCCAACCGATCTTCAAGCGCGGCGTGCTCAAGCTTGAGGACCTCGTCGAGGGGATGGAACTGAAGGGAACCGTCCTCAACGTCGTCGATTTCGGCGCCTTCGTCGACATCGGCCTTAAGGATTCGGGGCTTGTTCATATTAGCCAATTGGCAAATCGCTATATCAAGAATCCTCACGAGATCATCAGCGTCGGCGACGTGGTGACGGTTTGGGTGATGACGGTCGATCACGAGCGGAAGCGGGTTTCGCTGACGATGGTGAAGCCCGGGACGCAACGATTTCGAGGCGGACCGCGGGGTTCGGCCGAGGGGAATCGTCAAGGTCAAGGGGGCGAAAGGCGCGGCGGCGAGGGAGCTCAGGGGGGTCGGCAAGATTCGGGTCGCCCCGGTCGGGGCCGCGATCGCGCTCCCGCGACCACGACGCCTGGAGGTCCCGGCGGAGAGAACGCCGCGAACGCTCAGGCGGGACGTTCGGGACGTCCCCAACCGGTGGCCGCCGGGGGTGAACAACAGCGTCGAACCGATTCAAGGCCTCCGGGGCGCGGTCAAGATGGGGGCGGAGGCGGTGGCCAAGGACGACCGGGGGGTGGCGGGCGTCCGTCGGGCGCTCCCGGGCATCGTACCGGCGCTCCTGGTCAAGGCGGGTCGGATCGCGGCGGGTCGCGTTATCAACGAGGGCCCGCTACGGGTGGAGGGGCTCAGCCTCAACCTCGGCCCGCTCAACGGCCTCCCAAGCCGAGCGCGCCTCCTAAACCGCTTTCTAAAGAGGCGCTCGCCGGAGACGTTCCGTTACGATCGTTCGGGCAATTGAAACAGCTTTGGCAGGCGCGAACCGAAGAGCCGGCCGAAACTGAAACCGGCAAGGCGGCCGAGTCTGAGAAGGGGCGAGCCGCGGCGTCGGCCTCGGATCATCGCCCGGAGTCGGCCGGCGATCACGCTCCCGCCGGCGAGGCCGAAATCCGCTCGAATGCGAATCACGATTCGAGCGGAGGAGATCGAGCGGGCGAGCCCGCCGCCGTCGCCGCGGCCGAATCGGTCTCGATCGACTCCCCGGCCAAATCCGTTCATGAACACGCGTCCGACGAGGTGACGACCTGAGCGATTCGATCGACGGATCCGCCGTGATTTAACCTCGATTTCGAGGTTTTCGATCCCCGGCGTCGACCCGATCGCGGCGGCTCGCCGGTTGAGATCGCCTTAGATAAACGAACGTTCGCTTGTGGAATTTGCTTGTATTTTGAGCGATCGAGATCGTCGTCCGGGGGCGAGAGCGATCGATTTCGGGTCATTTTTTTCACGAATCGCTTTGGAATCGAGCGCGTTCGACTCGATCGAAACCGAAAGATACTCTACGATTAAGAGGAGCGATCAACCGGAGTTCCGTATGCCTGTGATTCTTCGTGTGACGGCCGGGCCTCATTGCGGCGAGCACTACGTGTTCAATCGCCACGAGACGTTCGTCGTCGGCCGTTCATCGCAGGCGGCGTTTTCGGTTCCGGACGACGGCTTCATGTCGCGTAATCATTTTTTAATTGAGTTTAATCCTCCTGCGTGTTATCTGCGTGATCTTGGGAGCACGAACGGTACGAAGGTGAACGGGATCCGAGTCGAATCGGCTCGGCTCCGCGAAGGGGACGCGATCACCGCGGGTGAAAGCGCATTCGTGGTGCATGTCGAGCAGAGCGGCAGCGGCGAATTTCGCGTGATCGAGTGTATGCGTTGCGGCAAGCCCGCGCCTTCGGATACCGCGGTTGCGGCGCATCCCGACGATACGACGGTCGAGTGGCTTTGCTCCGAATGCGCCGAGCAGAGGCGCAAGTATCCCAATCCGCCTCCTGGATTCTGGATCGAGAATCGGATCGGGGGAGGAGGCATGGGGGAGGTTTTCCTGGCGCGTCATCTCGCGAGCGGACGCCCCGTCGCGATCAAGATGATGATCCCCACGGTCGCCGCGAGCGAACGCGCCAAGGCGTATTTCCGGCGCGAACTCGACATCGTCAGAAGCCTGCGTCATCCCAATATCATTTCATTCTATCATATGGTTGAAATTGAAGGTCAATTTCAATTGATCATGGAATATTTCGAGGGGAAGAACGCGCTCAAGTGGACCGCGGCTTTGCCGACGTTGCTCGATTATCGTTCGGCGGCGCGGATCGGCGTGCAGCTTCTCTCGGCGCTCGATCACGCGCACGGCAAGGGGTATGTTCATCGCGACATCAAGCCCTCGAATTTGCTCGTGAAAGGGGAGGCCGGCGATCCGATCGTCAAGCTTTCCGATTTCGGTCTCGCCAAAAGTTTTCGCGATAACGCGGGCTTCGCGGGGTTGACGCATCAGGGAGACATCGGCGGATCGATCGGCTTCATCTCGCCCGATCACATCCGCGATTTCCGCGACGTTAAAGAACCCGCCGATCTGTACAGCGTCGGCGCAACGCTTTATTATATGCTTACAGGGCATTATCCTTTTCTCGATTTCGACCCCAATCGCCCCGACGCGTACACGATGATTCTTGAGCATCCGCCGATCCCCCTCCGCGCCCGCCGCTCCGACGCTCCCGAGGGGCTTGAACGCGTGCTCGCCAAGGCGCTGGAAAAACAGGCGAAAGATCGTTATCAATCGGCGACCGCGATGGCCGCGGCGCTTTCGACTTTTTGCTTGTCCTAACGAAACTGATTTTGAAGTATATATCTATGTGGCTCTTTCGATCTCGGGTCTCCGTCGCCAAATTGAGGGAAGTTCCGTCGGGCCGGCGCGAGCCCGCGGAGGCTCTTAAACTCGGCGATCTGGCGCGTGACGAGATCGCCTGGGAGGCGAACAAACTGCTCAAAGCCGATCGTCCCGCCGAGGCGCTCGCTCTCTTCGACCTGCTCGCGGCGCTTTGGCCAAGATCATCCCCCGACATCGTCCATCTGGGACGCGGAGTTTGTCGGCAAAAGCTCGGCAAGCTCGTCGAAGCCGACGAATCGTACACCGCGGCGATCGAACTCGACCCGGCCGCGTCGGCGCCTCACGCCTGGATCAATCGCGGCGAAACAAGGATCCTGCTCGGCCGCTTCGATGACGCCACGACCGACCTCGCCCAAGCCCGCCGATCCCTCACCGAAACCGCCGAATCGCGCGAGCTTCTGCTCCGTTTGAACGAACTCGAACGAATCCTCGAAATCCGCCGAAAAAAGTTCGCCCGCATCGATTCGTCGAACGGGGAATCAAAAAATCAAGAATAAATCATGTGCTCGATAGTTATGCGATGATCTTGTCGGCGACGACCCCTGAGACGTCGGTCAGGCGAAAATCGCGTCCGCTGTAGCGGTAAGTCAGCTTGGTGTGATCGAGCCCCATCAGATGGAGGATCGTCGCATGCAAATCGTGAACATGCATACGATCTTCGATGGCTTTGAAGCCGAGTTCGTCGGTCGCTCCGTAGACGAATCCGCGTTTCACGCCGCCTCCCGCGAGCCACATCGAAAAGCCGGTACTGTGATGATCGCGTCCTTTCGAGCCTTCGGAAGTCGGCGTGCGACCGAACTCGCCCCCCCAGAGAACGAGCGTATCTTCAAGCAAACCCCTCGACTTGAGATCGAGCAACAACGCCGCGATCGCTTGATCGCTCTTTTGCGCATGATTGCGGTGATTCGTGATGTCGCCGTGATCGTCCCACGGCTGACCGTCGCCGTAATAAATTTGCACGACTCGCACGCCGCGCTCGACGAGCCGTCGAGCGATCAGGCACGCGTCGGCGAACTCCCCCGCTCCATAAAGAGCGCGCGAGGTCTTTGATTCTCGACCCAGATCGAACGCGTCGCTCGCCGCGAATTGCATCCGATACGCGATCTCGAGCGACGCGATCCGCGACTCGAGCGGCTCGTCGCGATCGCGCTCGTCGCTGTGCGAACGATTGAGCCGCGCGATCAGATCGAGTTGCTCGCGCTGCGACTTCTCATCGATTCGTCGATTGCGAATATCTCGAATCATCGAATCTGGACTGACGTTCCGGTTATTGATATGCGTTCCCTGATAAACTCCGGGCAAGAAGCTGTTGCTCCAAAGCTGCGGGCCGACGACCGGCTTGCCGGGACAAAGCACCACGAAACCCGGCAGGTTGCGATTCTCGCTTCCAAGCCCGAACGTCAGCCAGGAGCCGAGGCTCGGTCGGATCGGCTGCATGTTCCCCGAGTTCATCATCAATAACGAAGGTTCATGATTGGGATTGTCGGTGTAAAGCGATCGGAGCACGCACAGCTCGTCGGCGACCGCCCCCAGCCTGGGAAAGATCTCGCCGATCTCGATCCCGCTCTCGCCCCGTTTTTCAAAGCGAAACGGCGAAGGCATGAGCTTACCCGCGTTCTTTCGCTTGGGATCGATCATTCCCGCGGGAGGCGATTGCCCCGCGTACCTCGCCAACGCGGGCTTGGGATCAAACGTATCCACATGCGAAGGGCCCCCGTTCATAAACAGGAAAATCACCCGCTTCGCTTTCGGCGGAAAATGAGGCGGTCGAGGCGCGAGCGGATCGCCCGGAAGCTTCGCCTCGTCGGCGGTCGCTTCGGTCGTCAAAAGCCCCGCTTCGGCGAACGCCCCCAGCATCCCAAGCGCGCCGAATCCGCCGCCGATTCGCCCCAGCAACTCGCGACGCGTCGATAAGCCGCGATTCGTTCGATCCCAATTCATACATCGCCTCCACATAACTTCAAGTTTAAATCGGGCGAATCGACTCATGTATCAATCAATAAAGATGAACTCGTTCGACGATAGCAGCGAGTGCGCGTAGCGCTCGCGTCGAGAAGGCGCGCCGGGGGAGGATTTTTCGCGATCGTCGCGCGCGAGGTATTCGATCGCGACGCGAATTTCGGCGTCGCTCGCGGGACGCGCGAATAACAGCGGATACGCGCGTCGAACGAACGACGCGTCGTCCGCCGAAGCCTCGCGCTCCAGCCGCGCGACAAGAGCCCCGGCACTTTTCATCATGAATTCATCATTCAATACGAAAAGCTGTTGCAGGGGAGTCGTCGTCCTCGTTCGCTCCGAGCACGTGATGTTGGGATCGGGGAAATCGAACGACCGCAACAGCGGAGCGAGGTCGTGCCGGCTGATCTTCGCGTAAAAAGTGCGACGCTTCGCCGAAGCGTCGTCGAGCGAGAACGAAGGCCCGCCGATCGTCAAATCGAGCTCGCCCGTCGCCGCCAAGATCGCATCCCGCCACGGCTCGACCTCGAGGCGACGCCGACTCATCCGCCACAACAACCGATTCTCGGGATCGACCTCGTTCGCGCGAGCGTTGAAACGTCCGCTGCGTCGATAAGCGTTTGTAAGCATGATCGCGCGATGTAACGATTTAATCGACCAACCTCCCGATATAAATCGGCTCGCCAGATGATCGAGCAACGCGGGATGCGTGGGACGCTCGCCCAGAGCGCCGAAATTGCTCGGCGTACCCGCGATCCCACGACCAAAATGATGCGCCCAAACGCGATTGACAAACACCCGCGCCGTCAGCGGATTCGACCGATCGACGATCGCTTTCGCCAACTCGAGCCGACCCGACCCGACCCGAAACGGCGCCGTTTCACCTCCCGAAACCGAAAGAAACCGCCGCGGAACGACCGGGCCGAGCTTCTTGGAATCGCCTCGAATTAATACGTTCATATCCACCGGCTTTGGACCGTCTTTGAGCGCGTGAACCGTCGGATACTTGGCGGGCGCCGCTTTTCGCAACCGTTCCACTTCGTTCCGAAGCGCCGTGAGCTTCGCCTTCGTTTTGACTTCGGGACGTTCCTCGACTTGCTTGTTCGTGATCGAAAGCACTCCGTTATTCCCGGTCAAAGCCTCGACAATCGCTTTCTCGGCTTCGGCGAAACGCTTTTCTTCGGCGGTCGCTTTCGCCGAATTCCGCGCCGCGAACGCCCTGGAAACACGCGCTTGAAGGTCGTTCGCGAGATAAACCGCCTCGGCCTTTCCCTCGCCGTTTTCGGACGCGTAGCCGCGGCGATCGAGGAGCACGCGCCACGAGGCCCTCCAGGAATCGCTCTCTCCCTCCTTCGGTTTGAGGAACGCGATCCAGCGCTTCAGCAGAGCCGGGTCCAACCCCTCGCTCCGCGCGATCTCATCCGCCTTACCAACCGAAAACGCTCCTGAGTTCCACACCGCGACGACATAACGAGCGATCGAGTTCACCCGCTCGCCGACGATCCGCTCGGCTTCGGTCTTCAGGAACGTCTCAACCTCGCCTTCCTTGGCCTTCACCGCCTCCTGAGCCCGATCGTACGCCTTCACCTCCTCGGCCGAGACGAGCGGAACCTCGTCGTACTCGGTCCCCGCGAAAACCCCCGCCAACGCGTAATAATCGGTCGTCGGAATTGGATCAAATTTATGATCATGACACCGTGCGCAAGCGACCGTAAGACCCAGCACGCCGCGCGTCAACGTATCGATCCGATCGTCGATCTGATCGAGTTTCTTGGGATCGCCGTAATAAACCGGCCCGACCGCGAAAAACCCCAACGCGGCCAGCCGATCGGGCTTGCCGGGATCTTCGAGCAGATCCCCGGCGATTTGATTCAGCAAGAATTGATCATAAGGCATGTCTGAATTTAGGGCCGACGCGACCCAGTCGCGATACCGAAAACCGTTCGGATAAAGCCGAGGCTGAAACGAATGAGCCTGATCCTCTCCATACCGCGCGACGTCGAGCCAGTGCCGAGCCCAACGCACGCCGTATTGGGGCGAGGCGAGAAGACGATCGATCACCTTGGCGAACGCGTCGGGCGATTCGTCTGTGAGGAACGTGTCGACCTCGTCGGGGGTAGGCGGAAGGCCGATCAGGTCGAAAGTCGCACGCCGAATCAGCGTGCGTTTATCCGCGGCGGGTGCGGGTTTGAGGCCGTTTTTCTCGAGCTCGGCGTCGATAAAGCCGTCGATCGCGGTCGTCGAATCGACCGAGGGGGGCGCCGAATCGACGATCGGCTGGAACGACCAAAACTCGCGCCTCGCGTCGTCGATCGTCGAGCCCGAAGACCTCGAATCGGCGACCGATTTCGATTCGACAGATTTTGACGTCTCGGTCGGTTCAGGCCACTGCGCTCCGCGTCTCACCCATTCCACCAGAACGTCGATTTCTTTATCGTCGAGCTTCTTTTTCGGGGGCATTTGAACGTCCCCCGTGTAGCGGATCGCTTCGATCAACAAGCTTTGATCGGGGTTTCCCGGAGTTACGATCGCTCCCGATTCTCCCCCTTTTCGCATCGACTCGTTGGAATCGAGCCTCAAACCCGCCTTCCGTTTGTCGGGTCCATGGCAAGCGATACAACGGTCGATCAAAAGCGGCCGAACCTTCGATTCGAAGAAGTTCACCGCGTCGGCGGAGGGCTTCGCCGGCGCGTCGCCGCCGCGACCCGAAGCGACGCGAGTTCCAAGGAACGCGATTGGAATGATGATCGCGATCCCCGCTCCACGCAGTCTTTGAAACGCCGTCATTACAGCCCCCGCGCTATGAATCGGAACCTTCATTCACCGCGTTAAGCTCGAGGTAATGATCGTAACTTATTGAGCGAATGTTTGACAATATCCGACCGAAGAATCCATTTCAAAAAATGTGTTTGAGGTCGTTTATCGACTTCAATTCCTCCGAACGGCCGCTCTGATAACGCTTCGACTCAAAGGCGATCCGGAAAAGCTCTCGACGCTTTATCGGCGCCATTGTAACGGTTTCGGCGCCGATTCAGAAATAAATCAAGTATACGTCAAACATATCGATATCGATTCATTCTGATTGCGAGGTCGAACCCGTTATTGGGAGGGCGAACCTCCTGGTGAGCCGGCTTGATATGATTTATTCACCATGCGATTAAAACCTCCTATTCAATAGGGATTTTCAAAAGAGGCTCACCGGGAGGTTCGCCCGACCAAACAGAAAATTCGAGGGATTTGAGGGCGAATCCAAAATCGGGAGGTCTAACTCTTGTGGGAGGGCGAACCTCCTGGTGAGTAGGCTTGATATAATTTATTCACCATGCGATCAAAACCTCCTCTTCAATAGGGATTTTCCAAAAGAGGCTCACCGGGAGGTTCGCCCTCCCAAACAGAAAAATTCGGGGGATTTGAGGGCGAATCCAAAATCGGGAGGACTAACTCTTGTGGGAGGGCGAACCTCCTGGTGAGCCGGCTTGAT
>JAJYWB010000074.1 GCA_021791715.1 Planctomycetota bacterium
ACAATCGATCATATCAAGACGGCTCACCAGGAGGTTCGCCCTCCCAATTAATTCGTCCTCCCAATTTGTTCGACCTCCCAGTTGAATCGTCCTCCCAATTTCGGCGGACGCCGAAAAAAACCATCGATCATATCAAGACGGTTCACCAAAAGGTTCGCCCTCCCAATTTGTCCTCCCAATTTCGGCCGACGCCGAAAATAAATATTGATCATATTAATACGGCTCACCAGGAGGTTCGCCCTCCCAATTTGTTCGACCTCCCAATTGATTCGACCACCCAATTGATTCGACCACCCAATTGATTCGTCCTCCCAATTTCGGCATTCGCCGAAAAATTCACCGCGCCGTGTAGCCGATATAACGCGGCGAATCGCCGCGAACATATGAAGCCAAAAGCCGCGCCTGCACCTCGATCGTTCGGCTCAGGCTCAGCTTGTAGCCGAAAACGGGATGAGTCGCCTCCGCGGCCTTGCGCTGTTCGTACGTCTGAAAAAATCGCTTGCGACCTTCATCAGACAACTGACACGCGTCGCGCCAAATGACGAAATCGCGCGCGGTCACGAGTCCGTTGTTGATCAGCGTGAGGACGACCGAATCGGCGATCACCGAACGAAATTCCTCCATCAAATCGAGAGCCAACGACGGTCGACCGTGCCTCCCAGCGTGATAAAAACCTTGATAAGGATCGAAGCCGACCGAACAGACGGTCGAAAAACAATCCTTGGCGAGGATCGCGTAGGCGAACGAAAGGAGCGCGTTGACGGGATCGCGCGGCGGACGTCGATTCCTCGATTGAAAATCAAACGGCGCGCCGATCTCGGGTTGCTTAATCATGCGATTAAACGATCCGAAATAAAGCGCCGCGGCTTGGCCCTCAATTCCCAACAAAGAAGCGAGCGAATCGGCGCGTTCGACCTTGGCGAGCATTTCGAACATTCCGCGCGCAGCGGGGTCGTCGCTCGCGCGGAGCGTCGATTCGTCGGACGAGTCGGCAGACCCCGCCGACGCGTTGCGGGCTCGGAGCGAGCGCATCAATAAAGTTCTTTGATTGGAGATTTTGGCGGCGACGACCCGCTTCGAGAGTTCAAGTGCCTGCGATTGATCGGTGAACGCGCGATATTGTTGAGCGCGGAGCGATACGTTTTTGGTCGGGGCGGGATTGAGCGTCGCGATGAACTTGCCGTAAATCGTCAGGAAAACGACGGGGATCTCGAGTTGAGCGAGCGTCGTGAGAGCTTGTGTCGAGATCTGGATGTTGCCGAAAAGAACGACCTGGCGGATCGACGCGATCGGGGCGCGGAGGATTTCCTCGCTTTTCCGACTGATCACGAGATGTTCACTTCGTTTTCCGATATAAGCTCCTTGTTCTTGCACATAAAGGACCGCGCCGTCGTCGAGATCGGGGAGGACGAGGGGGATCGCGGTTTCGTTTTTGGGAATGATCGGAGTTTGATCGGTTCGGACGGCCGGTTCGGATGGCTTGATACGGGTTAAAAAGAGCGTTTCCTCGGGCAAGCAGATTGTGACGAGCGAACACCCGTGGCAGCGATGACGAAGCTCGGCGGGGAGGGGTTCGGGGGGAGTGTCTGAGGCGTCGAGCTTGCGAATGAGTTCGATCGTCGCGCGGGTTTTCTCACGGAGCGATTCGTCGATCGGAACGTCGACGCGCGATTTCGATCCTTTGTAATAGATCACGCCGCGATCGACTCGCTTGCCAAGGTGTTCCTCGAGTAAAAGCGCCTGCCCGCAAAGTTGAATCGCGTCGTTTTCCCAGTAGCCGATTCGACCCTCCTGGCCTGTCGGCCAAGATGATCGCTTATATTCGATGGGAACGATCTCGTCGCCCCGTTCCTCGATCAGATCGAGCTTGCCCGTCAATCCGAGCGATTCGGACGAAAGCGAGACGCTCCGCGTGTGAAAGACGTCGCCGTCTTTCCGCGTGCGAAGCTCGAGTTCGGGATCGTCGACACGACGATGCTGAAAAATTCCGTCCTCCACATATTCGTTAATAGGCATAACAGAATCAACATATTGGAGGAAATAGAGCCTGGGGCAATAGCACGCCTGGTTGAGCGCGCGGAGGGGGATGAGATCGGCCGACGCGGCGCGACGACGATTCTCCAATTTCGTCGGATCGAGATCGATGATCGGATCTTCATTAATAGACGGATCGGCGGGAGACGCGGGAACGCTATCAACGATCGGATCGTCTTTGGTCGTGGGGTCGTCGTGATGACCCGAATCGTCTGGTTTCATTTGAACCAGTGATTGAACGAGATCTCGCGGTTTGAGGGCTGAGATACGGATCATGATGCTTTCTCACTTTCATCAAAGGATCAAGTTGAATGAGAGAACGAGCGATCGGTTAAGTTTTCACTCGGTAGATCGCGGCGAGGGCTTTGAGGTCGGCTGCGATCTCGAGCCGAAGGGATTGGGGGGAGACGATTTCGGCCGAGGCGCCGAAGCCGAGGACCCACGACTTGAATTCGAGGGTCGAGCTGAGCGAGAAGACGCCGACGACGCGACCGTCGCTCTTTTTTTCGAGCGAGACGCAGCCTTTCCAGCGGCTTTCGAGGACGTAGCGCGCGACCGCCGCGGCGAAGTGAACGACGACCTCGAAGGGATCGGAATCTCCCGGAACGACTCCGAAGGAGTTGCTTAAATGCGATTCGGCGTTGAAATCGGCGGGTTTGACGAATTTTTCTTTCTTGAGTTCGACGTCCTCGATTCGGTCGAGTTTGTATTCTTTGATTTTTTGCGCGGCGGGATCGAAGGCGAGGAGGTACATCGCGTTATTGTGTTTGACGAACGAGTAGGGGTGGATCAATCGGTAGGTCGGCGCGGGCGCCGAGTTCGATTGGTAGAGGAGGTCGACGACGGTTTGGTCTTCGATCGCGGTACGGATGGCGTCGTATTGGTCGGAGCGGTTCGAGTAATCGTGGATCGATTGATACGTTTGGTGGAAGAAGGCGTCGAACTGGTTGATATAATCGATCGAGCTCGCTCCGAGGGTCGAGCGAATTTTATCGAACGCGGTGTTCGAGGCTTCGGCGATGGCGGTGCCGGCGAGGGGTTCGAGGAAGCGTCGACCGAGATAGAGAGCGACGGCCTCGTCGAAGCTGAACGAGAGGGGGACGCCGACGTTGGGATCGAGGCGGTATTTTTTGAGTCCTCGAGCGAGAGCGACTTCGACGATCGGGAAGCCGATTTCGCGGAAGAGGTTGAGGTAGCGTCGAACGGTTTTGGGTTCGACGTCGAGTTCAACGGCGATCTCTTTGACGGAGAGACCCAAGCGGCTCGCCGAGAGTTTACGGATGAGGGTCCATTGGCGCCTGAGCGTCGTTTCGTCGCGCGACATTTGGAATTCTCTTCGGGTAAACGGAAGCGAATCGGCCCTTTCTTCAATCGACGACGACCGAAAGATTGAGCCAAAATCGAGCTTCCGCGCGCGAGCTCGGCTCACGCGGGTACCGTCAAACGGATTCCTTTTCGTTCCGATACCATTATGTTACGCGAGCGTGCGACCAGGATCGGTCCA
This sequence comes from Planctomycetota bacterium, assembly GCA_021791715.1. Taxonomy (GTDB): domain Bacteria; phylum Planctomycetota; class Planctomycetia; order Isosphaerales; family Isosphaeraceae; genus JAKBCQ01. The sequence continues at coordinate 3,539 of JAJYWB010000074.1, forward strand.
ACGTGACGGACGAATAGCGTTCGGCGGAGCGAGACGTTTGGAGATCGGATCAAAATTTTACGCGTTGATCTTATCGATCGATACAAAATGTGAAGGGTTTTCCGTATTCGAGGGGTAGGAAGCGGTTTGCGAGACCGAGCACGGCGAGGTTGGTGCGCAGGAGTTCGGCGGGGAGGGAGTTGTCGGGGAAGAGGTCGTGGTGACAGGGAACGACGTGTTTGGGATTGAGATATTTGGCGAGTTTGGCGGCGTCCGCGGGGGACATGTTGCGGAAGGCGCCGTTGACGACGGCGACGAGGACGTCGGGTTTACGATCGACGAGGGCGATGTGGAGGATGTCTTCGTAGGCGGTATCGCCCGTGAAATAGACCGAGGGACCGTCGGTTACGGAGACGAGGTAACCGACATGCGTCAAGTCGTCTCCCGCGAAGGGAACGGCGAAGGTCGCGGCGATCGAGAGATCGGCGAAATCGATCTTTTGAGATGGTTGAATATTGTAAATTTGTTTTTCATCGACGTCGAGCCTGCGGAGTTTTTGGGCGGTTTGGAGCGGGGCGACGAATGTCGCTTTTCCGCCGGCTTCGAGATAGGGGAGGATGGTTTCGGGGTCGGCGTGATCCTGATGGCTGTGGGTGAGGAGGAACAGGTTCACTCCGACGAGTTCCTGGGGAGTCATGGGGGGCGGAATCATGCGATTCATATTGAAGCCCGCGGCTCGGCCGAGTTCCGCGCACGAATCGGAGAGGTACGGGTCGAGGACGGCGCGAGCCCCGTCGGGAGATTTGATGAGAAATCCCGCCTGGCCGAGCCGCCAGAGAGTGATCGACCGAGGCGGAACGACGAATCCCTGATGATCGACGCGCGACGTCCGTTGATTCATAATCGTTTACCGTGATCTTCATTAACCGAGGCGCGGACGACGCGCGACTCGCTAAACTCGGTCATTTTCATATGATCAACAATACGTCCGCGAGCGAGAACGACGATTCGATCGGCGATTTCGAGGAGGTCGGCGGTTTCGGAGCAGACGACGACGACGGTTTTACCTTGATCGGCGGTTCGGCGGATGATATCCCGGATATCGGCTTTGGAGGCGACGTCGACCCCCTGGAACGGTTCGTCGAGGAGGAGGATATCGGGGTCGGCTGCGAGTTCGCGCGCCAGGAGGACTTTTTGCCTTCCTCCGCCGCTTAAGGAATCGATCGATCGGTCGGTCGAGGGGGTTCGGATCGAGAGGGCGCGGCGGAAGGCTTCGGCGATTTTTGTTTCTTGGGCGCGGTCGACGAGGCCGAACCTTGAAACGCGGGCGAGCGAAGCGAGTGTGACGTTCGCTCGGATATCGAGATTGAACAATAATCCAAGCGATCCTCGATCCTCGACGAGGTGGCCGATCCGTGCTCGGCGCGCCTCTCGGGGCGAGCGGATCGAGGCGATTCGGCCTTGAATCGTGATACGACCGCTGTAGGGGAGACGACCGAAGATCGCCGAGAGTAGGGCGGATCGTCCCGATCCGACGAGCCCCGCGACGCCGAGGATTTCTCCTTCTCGAGCGTGAAGATTGACGTTTTCGACGACGTTTCGCGACGAGCGTCGGGGGTGTGGAATCGTTAGTCCCTCGACGCGGATCGATTCGGCGCCGAGCGTGCGGGGGGCGTCGACTTTGCGATCCGATCGACGGTCGTCTCCGATCATCGCTTCATAAATACGATTATACGAGAAACAACCGCGTTCGAATTCGGCGACGATTCGGCCGTCTCGGAGGATTGAAACGCGGTCGGCGAGCGATTCGACCTCTCGGAGTCGATGCGTGACGAAGACGCACGCGAGACCCAGATCGCGCCAAAATCGGACGAGGCGAGCGAGGTTATCGGCCTCGTGCTCGGTGAGTCGCGCCGTGGCCTCGTCGAGGACGATGACGGTCGGATTTAAAGCGAGCGCACGTGCGATCATAAGCAATTGTCGTTCGCTTCCCGAGAGGATCGCCGCGGGCGCCTTGGGGTCGAGGTCGATTCGGAGTTCGGAAAGGAGATCGTTCGCGCGTCGGCGAAGCTCGCTCGGGCTTACGAACGGCGCATTTCGAAATCCCACGTTTCCGAGGAAAATGTTTTCGGCGACCGAGAGGGATTCGACAATCGAAATTTCTTGGGGGACGTAGCCGATTCCAAGTAACCTCGCGTCGCGCGGCGAGCGGATCGTCACGGTCGATCCGTCGATCTTGATCGTACCGTGGTACGATCCCGCGGGATAAACGCCGTCGAGTATCTTTAAGAGCGTCGATTTTCCCGCGCCGTTGCCGCCGATGAGCGCGTGAATCGAGCCTCGGCGAACGCGCAGCGTCGCGCCCTGAAGCGCCCGCGTCGCTCCGAAACTTTTTTCGATTTCGATCAACTCAATCGCATTCTCGAATTCCATAATATCCTTTATCTGATTTTATTTATGTTCTCCGCGGAGAGCCGACTCGACTTTTTCTAGGCGTGCGTAGTGCGGAGAGAGGTCGTGTTTGGTGATGAAGGGAGCCGGGGCTTTGGTCCACCAGGGGATTTTTTGGCCTTGGATCAAGCGATCGAGGAGGAAGGCGGCTTCACGGCTTTCCTCCCAGAGGGGTTGACCGATCACCGCGTAAATATCTCCGTGTTTAACGAGGTCGAGGTTGAAGCGGGTGTAATCCATGGCGACGACGACGAGATCGCGTCGCGATTCGGCGCGGGCCTCGGCCCACGCGAGCGCGCCGCCGCCGGTGGTCGAGAAGCCCGCGACGAGCCGTGGATTCGAGCGAACGAGCGCCGCGATTTTGGCGACGGCGGCGGGGGGATCGAAGCCCTCCTCGATCGGCGGAGCGACCTTGATTCTTGGAAAGCGTTGTTTCAAGACGCGAGTGAACGTTTCGGCGACTTGATTTTCGGTCGTGTTGAACGATCCCTGGGTGATCGCGACGTTTCCCTCGCCGCGGACGCGTTCGCCGAGTTTGATCGCGGCCTCTCGGGCGTAGAGCGCCGGATCGCACGCGACGACTCCCGAAGCTCCCGGGATCGCCCCCTCGGCGACGGGGAAGTGGGGGAGGATTACGGGAATATGTGCAAGCGATGCGGTTTCGATAAGCGCGTTGAACGCGGGGTTTCCGGTCCAAACCGCCATTCCGGCTATGTCTCCGAGCGCGATCGCCTGTTCGGCGAAAGAGATCGTCGCAACGAGGTCGGGGCCGTCGGAACCGATGATCAGAGCTTGATATCCGAGTTCTCTGCACGCGTCTTTGAAGGCGATTTGAGTTAACTGATGGACGGGATGTCCCTTGAGCGCCTGGACCCAACAAAGTTTTTTCGATCGCTTCCCCGTCGACGCGGGTCGACATCCGCAGGAGAGGAACGCGAACGGAATCGGAGTCGCGATTATGAACGATCGTCGCGATATCATTGGATACTTTTCATCCCTATTCATATTTAGTACGACGTCTGATGATATCAAGACCGACCGCGGCGATCATGATCGCGCCGACGGCGACGGTTTGCCAGTGGGTGTTGGCGCCGCTGAAGACGAGTCCGTTTCGCGCGATTTGCATCAGAAACAGACCGAGGACGGTCCCGCTTACGCCGCCGACTCCGCCGAAAAGGCTGACTCCGCCGATCACGACCGCGGCGACGACCTCGAGCTCCCAACCGACGCCGAATTCCGAAAGGCCGACGCCGAGTTGCGCCGTCAAGAGAATTCCCGCGATCGCGGCGAGCGCGCTCGTCAAAACGAAGCAACAGATTTTCACGAAATCAACGGGGATCCCCGCGATGCGAGCGGCCTCGGCGTTTCCGCCGGTCGCGTGGACGGCGCGGCCGAACGTCGTGCGGACGAGGGTGAATCTCCCGAGCGTCGCGACGGCGAGGAAGACGAGTACGCCCCACGAAAGTCCGAGGGGGGTCGCCTTACCGATCGACGTGAGCGCGCGGGGGAGGGGGTAGATCGGGTATCCCGACGAGATCAAATAATTGGCGCCTCTGGCCATGTAAAGCATACCGAGCGTAACGATAAAAGCGGGTATCCGAGCCTTAACAGCGAGCAATCCGTTGACAAGACCGACGCCGACGCCGGTGAGAACTCCGCACGTGACCGCGGCCGAAGGGGTCCATCCCGGCTGGAGCGTGAGCCGCGCGGTGACGATCGCGCACAACCCCGCGACCGAACCGACCGAGAGATCGAGTTCGCCGGCGATCATCAGCATCGTCTCGCCGACGGCGATCATGCCGACGAACGCGACGGCGCGGAGCTGGGTCGCCAGGCTCCTCGGCGAAATCAGAGCGGGCTCGATCGTCGCGAAAATCGCGGTGAGGATCAGAATCGCCGACGCGACTCCGAGCTCGGGAGTGAGCAAAAGCGATCGCAGACGTCTATGTATTAATTTAATATCATTCATTGTGGATTCATATATTCCAGGCCGAACCGGCCTTGCGAGGGTCGGCGGAATCCGTCGTGGAACGGCATCCAGCAAGCGGTGCCGCCGTCGACGACGAGGGTTTGACCGAGGATGTAGCGTGCTTCTTCGGAGAGGACGAACGCGACGACATGCGCGACGTCTTCGGGTTTGCCGACGATCCCCGCGGGGATGTTCGCGGCGAGTTCGGCCTCGTCGAAATCGGGCAGCGCGGTTTTGTACGAATCGACGACGACCGCTCCGGGAGCGACGGCGTTGACGCGGATACCGTGGGGCGCGAGCTCGATCGCGAGGCTCCGCGTCCAGGCGACGATCGCCCCCTTGGTCGCGGCGTAAACCGAATGTTCGGGCGCCCCCTCGAGCGCGTGGATCGACGCGATGTTGCAGATCGCTCCAAATGATCGTTTTTTCATATCTCTAACGATGCGACGCGTGAGAAAAAACGGAGCGCGTATATTCACGTTAAAGAGTACATCGAAATGTTCATTAGTGATTTCGTCGAACGATCGATTGAAGGTGATTCCCGCGTTGTTGACGAGCAGGTCGATTCCGCCGAGGCGTTCGAGCGCCTCGTCGGCGGCTCGTTCGACCCGATCGGGTCGGCGGAAGTCGGCGACGACCGCGGCGGCTTTTCTCCCGAGCGTCTCGATTTCGGCGACGACCGATCGCAGGGCGTCGTCATCGCGATGAGAGTGGACGACGACGTCGGCGCCGCGTCGCGCCGATTCGAGCGCGATCGCGCGGCCGATCCCGGTCGCGGCGCCGGTAACGAAGGCTCGCTTGGCGAGGAAGAATCGCCGGTCGGCGGGCATCGATTCACTTCTTTCTATATAAAAGAACGACGGCGCCGGGTCGACGAGCAATCGTCGCGGTGAGGCCGGGATCGATCAGCTCTCGACCCGTCGTCGTTCGGACCGAGTCGGGAGCGTCTAGATCGCGGATCTCATAGCGAGCTGCGGGATCGAGCCCCGCAAGGGAAAACCGCGCCGATTCATCGGGACAATCGGGCCGACGAAACGCCTGCACGACTCCTCCGCCGAGGTCGGGACGGTCGAATCGCCATGCCATCCATACATCGTTTTTCGTACTATATGGGGTTAACGGATAATAATCCCCAATGTAATAGGTCTGAATTTTATTTAATTGGGTGGTGAGCTTGCGCAAGAGGTCGTAATGAAGATCTTTTCGGCGGACGTCCCAGCACGCGGTGACGCTCGGCGCCATATGACTGCGAAACGCGTAGACCGAATCGTTATCGAGCTTGGAACCGAAGATTCGCGATTCGCCGATCAGCGTCCCCGTGCCGTGATAAGGATACCAAAACGAAATTCCGTAGGTATGACACTGCTGTCCGGTCGGTTCGAAGAGATAATCGCTCCGCAACAAAGGGACGGCCCTGCGCAAGGTTTCGAGATCGTTGCGCCTGCCTCCCGACGCGCAGCTATCGATCCGGAGCTTGGGGTTCCTCCGCAACAATTCATCCCAATACGCGAGATATCCTTGAACGTAATGATTCTCGACAATACCTTTTCGATCGTCGGGCTCGCCGGTCCACCAGAAATAAGACGGATCTATGTTAAAATCTTGTCGATATAGATCGATTCCTTGAGAACGGATCAGGCCGTCGACATGATCGATAAGCCATTTCAAGGCGTGGGGATTTCCGAGATTGAACAATCGCCAGTCGTTCTGATACGCCAATCCCGCGGGCAAACCGCTCGGAGAAAGGAGCCATTCCGAATGTTTTTCAAATAATTCGCTTTTCTTGGTGACGCGTTCGGGTTCGAACCAAACGATGCTCCGCACCCCTTTTTCGCGACCGTGATCGGTGATCGCCCTCAACCCATGCGGAAAGCGCTTGGGATCGACCTCCCACGTTCCGGTGTTCACCCAGGTTCCGTCGTTCTTATACCAACCCGCGTCCATCCACCAGTAATCGATCTTAAGTTTTTCTTCGAGATAACGATCGATGAAGAGTTTTTGATTCTCTTCGTTCGCGCCGATCATCTCGCCGAACTGATGCGAGCTGCACGCGACGAGTTGAGGAGGCGGAAGCTCGCCTCCGGGCCTTGGCAGGTTGTACTCGATCAACCAGCGGCGCCACGTGTTGTGCGACCGAATTCGGTCCCCCCTCCAGAACAGGAGCGCGACGAGCGGAGTTCGAACCTCTTCGCCCGGAAGCAATTTGAAATGCGTGTTTTCTTGGCCGGCAAGCACATGAACCGACTTTGACTTATCGCATTCCCACGACGACGTCCACTGTCCCGGCCAACCGATCGCGACAATCGCTCCGCCGGCCAGCCATTCGAGGTTGAAGTATGGAAGATTGGTGTTGCAGGGACGCCCGCCGGTCGTGCCGATATGGATCGTTTCTCCCGGAGCGATCGGGCCGCGGCGCGGTCGATAATCGTCGAGTTCCGCCAAGCTCCCTTTGAAGTCGTGCAGCACGGGGTCGGCGCCGGATTCGCCTCGCGGACCAAGGCGCGTATCCAACGCGCGGATCGAATCAAGGATCGGCGTAGCCGTTTTACCCTCGTTTTTGAAGGTCACGGTCCATTCGACGACCGGATATTTTTGATATAAGACGCTTCTCATGCGGATTGCGAGACCGGTACCGGGATCGTTCCAGGTCGATTCGGACTGAACTCGGCTCTCGTCGCGATGATTTATTATTCGCTTGAATTTCCATTTATTCATAATTTTATGAGAATCTTCACCGTTATAATTGAATGAAAAGGGGAACGCGGTCGAGGCGTCGGCGGCGTTCGAGCGTTCGAGATGTTCCGCGGACCAGAGCGTCGCGTCGGCGATTTCGGCTTTCGCTTCGTCTCGGGCGAAGGACGACGAGCGTGCGAGGAGGACGAGGATGAACGCGACCGCGGTCCGAATGTTCGAGGAGACTTCAGGTGTCGAGATCATCGGATCTCCTTAATCAAGGAAGTTCGTGTTCGTCGCGAGAAAAATATTTTGAAAGGCGATCGCCCCGCCGTCCTCGGTTTCGAAAGACGGGTAGGGTCCTGTTTCGAGGCGATCGCTCGTTTTTTGATCGGATCAATAAGATCCTTGGTCGATCACCTCGCCGCCGTTTGGGGTCGCCAATGCGTACCACGAGATGTAGTTGACGCTGCTCTTGATGAAGTGGACCGATCCGTCGGCCATGAGGACGTTGACTCCACCCGGGTGGAGCGAGCTGGCGTTGACCATCGTCGACCAGCTCGGCGACGCCCAACCATACGAATAAATGCACGCACGTCTATTGGGCAATTGCGTATGAGAATAAGCGACCTGATTCCCCTGAATCCATTGTTGACCTTTCCACCCCGTGTAGAACGTGGTCGCCGAATTGGAGCATAGCTGCGCGTTATAATAATCGGGATACGGATTGGTACCGATACTTGGATTGACGCCGACGGGATAGATTCCGGGTCCGGTGAAGACGGAACCGAGAAAGTCGTTGGTGGGCGGGGGCGCGGCGGGTCCTTTGACGAATTCACTGTAGATGACGGTGCTGCTCATCCCGTCGGTGAAAGTCGCCGGGGTGACGGTCTGACCCCAGCCGAGGATGTATGCGGGACCGTTCATCACGGAAAAGCTCATGACTCTGGGTCCGAGCCCGATGTTCGTGCAATAATTGAACGCCGCGAAATTTTTTTGGACGGGTGGAATTCCGAACGCCATCGGCGGACATCCCGAACAACTAAAAGCGGAGGCGCCGGGCCATGGGTCCGAGGGACAAAGAAACGTTTGAACGGTCGTGGTGATGGCGGTCGCCTGGATCGCCGCCGAACTGAACGGCACGCCTTGCCATCCTCCGCTCGTTCCATACACGCCGATCATCATGTTGATCGAATTGTAGACGGGTGTTTGGTCGAGGTAGGGGAGAAGTCGAGCCAATGAGGAAATATTCGGCGCGACGCTGTTCGGTCCCGACGTATTAATACCGTAGACGCTCAAGGGAGAACCGTCGACCGGCGGAAGAGCGTTGTTCGTCGAGACGTAATTGGCGACGGCGAGGCCGATTTGCTTGAGGTTGTTGGTGCATTGGGCGCGGCGAGCCGCCTCGCGCGCTTGTTGCACAGCGGGTAAGAGCAGCGCGATAAGTACCGCGATGATCGCGATCACCACCAGTAACTCGATCAACGTGAAACCGCGATGAAGACGACGCATGGAGAGAACTCCTCGATAAGAAGAATATCGAATTCAGGAGCGCATTCTCGATTGGAAAGGGATGAACATTTTGCAATCCCGATAGTGTTATCGTTATTGCATTTTTTTTATAATCGACGCCTCACGTCGCGAACGTACGACACGGGTCGTGTCGAAATCCGCGATCGCCGCGGCGGAGAGTCGGTCTCTATTGTTGTTTTTTAAGATCCTCCGGTTTGACGATCGCCTTGGCGACCCCCTGAGCCGACTTGACTCCTTTCATCGCGGCCAATCCTTTGTTTTGTCGGTCTTGATATTCTTGAAACGATTTGGGCGTATCGGGGGCGATGACGACTTTCGCCTCGTCTCCTTTGGGAGCATTCGCCGTTCCCGAATCGCATCCCAGATAGGGGATGATCGCGAGAATCGTCGTCGACTCCAGCAACCGTCGCTTTACGGAACTCATTCCGATCAACCTCCCTTCGTTTTTGCATAAATAGATAAATAACGCGTCGCGTGCTTATTCCGTTCCGGATTCGTGTGAATTCGTTTCGTCGGCGGACTCCTCCAACCTGAGAAGCGCCTTGACGACGTTGAGCGGGAATTCGATTTCGTCGCCCCCTCCCTCCTCGGCGTCGAGTCTGCGTCGTTCCCAATCGAACGCCTTGAGGTGATAATCCATCGCCCACTGGATATGTCGACGCATCGCGTCGCTCGCGGCGACGCCGTCGCGGGCGCGAATCGCCGCGAGGATCCGTCGATGATCGGCGCGGATCCGGTCCAACCGATCGAGATAGGGGGTCGAAGGCAGGTTGGAGCGCCTGCGAAGAATCCGAGTCAATAAATGCAAATCTCGGACGACGGCGAGCAACTGAACGTTTTTCGCCGCCTTGATGATCTTGAGATGAAAGGACATATCGAGGACATTGAGATGATCACTCCACGGGCTCTTCGGCTCTTCGACGCCTTGCTCGCGAAGGCGGATGCAAACGGAGTCGTAGCCGTCGCAATCTTGATCAAGCGCCGCGAGTTCTTTTTCGGTGACGCGCTGCGCCGCCATCACGACCGCGCCGCATTCGAGGATCTCGCGCAGCTCGAAACATTCCTCGAGATCGCGACGGTTGAGCGTGCGCACGCGCGGACCCTGACCCGGAAGCTGCTCGACGAGACCTTTCGTCTCGAGCTGAACGATCGCCTCGCGGACGGGAGTTCTGCTGATGCCCATCTCGCGCGAGATCTCGACGTCGGAGATCCGCGCCCCCTCCTGAATCTCACCAATCAACATACGTTCACGAATATACTCGAACGCGCGCGACTTAAGGGTTTTGGACATAGGACCTGAAACCTCCCGAAGAAAAACCGCGCCTCAAGGGCGCCCGAAGCGTGCGGTCTTGACCTTGGATTTCGTTGAGTATACAACGTATTCAAGACGGGATCAATACCCCTTCGGAATTTTGTTTTCAAGCCGATTACGGGGAATACACGATGATTACGATAACCGATCGAACGGAACGGACCGGCGGCCGTCGAAAAGGAGTCGACATCCGGGACGTTCGACACGTCCGCTCTGGGATCCTTGGAATACCTAGCCGTCCGATCCAAGATATTCCGTGAACTCGCCCGCACGATCGACGGGGTCGTTTCCTCCACGGTGAATCATGATATCGAAATTTATGCGAAACTTGACGTCGCGTGCGGCCGGGCGATCGAGCCGAAGCCGCGCAATCAAGCGGATCGCCACGATTATCGCGATCGCGTGCGCGGCGGGAGCGGTGTTTTGGTACCGAGACTTCCTCAAACCTGCGCGGCTCGAGCCCTCGGCGATCGCGCCCGTGAAACGAACGAGTAACTCGGAGGCGGACTCCGCCGATTACGTCGGATACCTGGGATCGGCGGCGTGCGCCGAATGCCATCCCGGCGAGGTCGCTCTCGCCTCTCAATCAAAACATTCCAAGACGCTGATGCGAGGGAGTCGATCTCCGTTGACGCGTTTTTTCGTCGATCGGACGATCCGTGATCCCGGCGACCCCGAGGTCTCGTGGCGTTATCGATTGCGCGGCGACGATCTCGAAGTCGAGCGCGAGGAGAAGGGGAAAAAACGGGTCATGAGGCTCGATTACGCGGTCGGATCGGGACGGAACGGAGTCACTTTCGTTTCGCTCAGCGGTCCCGCGATCAATCCCGAAGGGATCAAACATCGCTTTTCTTACATGACTAAAGATCATAAAATCATCATCACACCCGGCGAACCGATCCGGGCCGACCGGGGAGCGGGCCGGGGGGGAGCTTTGAGCGCCGATATCGTGCGCGAGTGTTTCGGTTGCCACTCGAGCCGAACGTCGGCGAAAGACCGCGACTTGCTCGATACCGCGACAATGCTGCCGAACGTCGATTGCGAGCGCTGTCACGGACCTGGCGCGGCTCACGTCGCGGCGATGCGCGGAGGTTTGGAATCGATCGCGATCCGCTTCGGCGCCGGGAAGGAGGGGCCTCACGCCGAGATCAAGCTTTGCGGCGAATGCCACCGATTCCCCTCGGGAGTGTTCGCCGATCAATTCAACCCCGATCATCCTCTGCTGCTGCAATTTCAGCCGATCGGGTTGAAGAGGTCCGAATGTTACAAGAACACCAAATCCGGCTTCGCCTGCACGACCTGCCACGACCCGCACTCGCGTTTGTCGATCGATATCTCCTTGTATGATTCAAAATGCATGAACTGCCACCGATCGCCCGGTGGAAAAGCGTGCGAGGTCTCACCGCGCGGAGGATGCGTGAATTGCCATATGCCTGAAAGAACCACGCCCGACGGCTTCGTGTTTCACGATCATTGGATTCGGATCCACCCCGAAACGGAAAAGCCGACGACGAAATCGAAGGGGTCGATTCACGCCGAATGACGATCGTTGCAACAGAATATTGTCTCGTTTTCTTTTCAATACAAAGCGTTTAAACCCAAGCGACGCGAAAAGGGATCGGCGAAATCGAAATCGACGATTCCTCGTCGACTTGATCCTTGAAAATCCAAGGTATACCCTGTATACTGAAAAAGCTTGAGGTTTCTCTCGGTCGGGTCTCTCGGTCGCATGTTGAAATCGCACTCGGTCGGCGCGGCCGCGACGATTCACGCGACGATCCGACGCGTCCGATCGCGTTACGCGAGGGATATTGGGTATGAGCGTAGCTATTTGTCTTCAATTTATTGAGACCTCACTCATACGGCGCGTTCCGATCGACCTTGGGGCGTCTCGCCGCGGAAGAAATCTCGATTCGACCGCGATCGCCGCGCCCGTCTCCGGCGAATCAAGGGAAAGGACAAAACGATGAGGATTGGGTTTGTCGTTCTCGGGGGAGCGGTTTGCATGTGCGCGATGTTAGCGGGTCGACCGGGTACCGAATCGACCTCCGAGGAACCGTTCGAGTTCGGGAAAAGCGTCGTTCCGATCGATCACGCGTCGCTTTTACTTTCTCCTTATGTGTGGATTCGCAAAGGAGAGGGTTCCGCGGCGCGAGCCGAGGCCGTGACTCCGGGCGCCTACATCAAAGCAAGTTTTCGTGATAGCGCGACGATAGGCTTGGTCGTCGACGGCGCGGCCAACCACGGCTGCGCGGCCGCTTCGCTTCCGGTGATTGAATTTTCGATCGACGACGGCGAGTTTCACATTGTTCGACTCAAAACGACCGAAGCGATTTATCCTCTCCGGCTCGCATCCGGGCTCGATGTCCGAGCGAATCATCATATTGAAATTATTTTTCGTGCAGCCGATTTAACGCGGGATCGGTGGCGCGCGTCGACGGCTCGTCTTCGCGTCGCGGGGTTCGAGCTCGACGAGGGAGGCTCGTTCACACGAACGGCTTCGCTCCCCAAGCGTGCGCTCGCGTTCGGCGATTCGATCACCGAGGGGGTCGGAGTCGACGGTTTATTCACATCATGGCGATCGTTGGATGTGAATAACGCTCGTGCGACTTGGTTTCCGATCGTCGCCTCCGCGCTCGAATGCGAATACGGTCAATTCGGCTCGGGGGGCCTGGGAATGACCCGAGAACTCGAGATCCCCCCGCTTTCTCGAATCTGGGATCGGTACGACGCCGAGTCTTCTCGACTGATCGAAGGGAAGCTCGACCCCGAACCGAACTACGTCTTTTGCCTCTTGGGAACGAATGATTATGAAAAGGACATCACCGATGATTATATTCACTGGTTGACCGCGATGCGCGCGGCTTGTCCAGTCGCCTTGTTTTTTTGCATTCCGCCCCCCCTGGGAGTGCACGAAAGCGAGGTGAAGGCCGCGGTCGAGGCGCGGCGAAAAAGCGGCGATTCAAACGTGCATCTGATCGCGCTCGACGAGCTGAAGCCGGCTTTCCGCGTCGGACGCGGCGCCACCCGGTTAACGCACGACGGCGTTCACCCCTCGGCTTACGGCCACGCGATCCTCGCCGGGAGGATCGCCGTTAAAGTTCAAAGGATCTTGAACCGATGACGCTACCGCGATCGAGCGCCGTACGTCGTTCTTTAGACGATCAATCAATTATTTAGCATGATAACGTACTCACATAAGTTATAACATGAGATTCCCAGGCGCCTAGAATCGGGACCCTTTCGCCATGAAACGAGTCGTCGTGACCGATCATTCGTTCGAACCGCTCGACGTCGAGGAGGCGATCCTCGCGCCGCTCGGCTGCGTGATCGACTCGCGTCAATGTCGCACTGTCGAAGATTTGATTCCCGTCGTCTCCGAAGCCGACGCGGTGATCACACAATTCGCGCCGGTGAACGCCGAGGTGATCGCGTCGATGCGACGCGCTCGGGTTATCGTCCGCTATGGGATCGGCGTCGACAACGTCGACCTCGACGCTGCGCGAGAGCGCGGCGTTCCGGTTTGCAACGTGCCCGATTATTGCATCGACGAGGTGGCGGACCAGACGCTCGCGTTCATCCTAGCGTCAACACGTCAAGTTGTTTCGAATTGTCTGGGGGTTCGTCGCGGCGAATGGAAACTCGCGGTCCCGCTCGCTTCGATGCGTTCGCTCCGCGATCTGACTGTCGGAATCGTCGGTTGTGGACGGATCGGCCGCGAGGTGATTCGCCGGTTGGTTCCGTTCAAATGTCGCATCGTCGCATTCGATCCCGTCGTCTCGCCCGGCGAAATCGTCGCGTGCGGGGCGACCCCGCTCGATTTCGATCGGCTCGTCGCCGACGTCGACGTCGTTTCATTGCACTGTCCGAGCACATCCAGCACCCGTCGCATGATCAATCGAGCTGTTCTTCATCGGATGAGGCCGGGGGTCGTTTTGATCAACGTCGCCCGCGGCGATCTGATCGAAACCGAGGCGTTGATTGAAGCGTTGAAGTCGGGTCGGGTGGCGGCCGCGGCGCTCGACGTTTGCGATCCCGAGCCGATCCCTCGAGACAGTCCGTTGCTCGCGATGGAGAACGTGATCGTCGCCTCGCACATCGCGTCGGCTTCGGTGAAAGCCGTCCGTCGGCTACGCGAAAGCGCGGCCGAAGCGGTCGCTCTTTCGATCCGGGGCGAACCGCTTCGCAACGTTGTCAACGGCGTATCACAAACAATGATTACGTAATCTGTTATCTGCGATCGATTGATTAACATTGACGTCGATCGGTTGAATCCGCGAGGAACCACTGATGCCGAAACCGCTGTTTGAGGGGGTTTGCGCCTCGACCGTCACACCGTTCGCCGCCGACGGTTCGTTGCGGCTCGAGCGACTGGCGCCTCATATCGACTGGATCGTCCACGAAGGAGCGAACGCGATCTCGCCGCTGGGAAGCTCGGGGGAATTTCCGGCGCTCGAGGTCGACGATCGCAAACGCGTGCTCGAAGCCGCGGTCGCTGCGAACGGCGGTCGCGTTCCGATCTTGGCGGGGACGCATCATTATTCGACTCGATTGACGATTGAACTTTCGCGACACGCCGAGCGCGCCGGCGCCGACGCGCTCTTGATCGTCCCTCCGTATTACATGGCGCCCACGCCGGCTCAAGCGATCGAACATTACAGACGCGTCGCCGACGCGGTCTCGATCCCGATCGTTCTTTATCATAATATACCATTGACATCGGTTGATTTTAAAACCGAACACATCGTGAAAATGTTCGAGGAGGGAACGATCGCCGGAGTGAAGATGTCCAATCCCGAGCCCGATCGCATCTGTGAATTGCTCCAGGCGACCAACCGACGGTTAACGATTTACTGCGGGATCGATAACGTTGCGTTCGAGGGGCTTTGCCACGGCGCGCATGGTTGGATCTCGGGAATTCCGAGCATGGTTCCGAGAGCGGCTCGCAAGCTTTACGACGCGATCGCGATCCGGGGCGATCTTTCCGAGGCTCGCAAACTTTGGCGCGACCTCGCGCCGCTGATGCGGCTTCAATTTTCAGCTTATCACGCGCGAGGCGAGGGAGCGAATTGGTTCAGCGTGATGAAAGCCGCTCTCAATATGATCGGACCCGATGTCGGAGATCCCGAACCGCCGATCCTGCCGTTGCCGAGCGAATATCACGATCCTCTCGCGCAGACGCTAAAAAACTTGGGGTATTCGGCGAAAAACTGAAAGACTAAAGGGGAATTATAACAGCATGCATATCAAAATCAACGATTTAAAACGTTTTTGCGTGATTATGTTGGAAACGGTCGGCGTGAAGGGAATCGACGCGGCGACGACCGCCGATGCGCTGACGACCGCGGATGCGTGGGGGATTTTCACACATGGTACGAAATTGCTGGCGGGTTATCTTCCACGACTCCGCGCGGGAGGATGGAACGCGAAGGGAAAGCCGCGCGTCGACCGCGAGGGTCCCGCATGGTCGATCGTCGACGGCGACCACGCTCTTGGACAGGTCGGCGGCGTTTTCGCGATGCGGCGAGCGATGGCGATCGCTCGCAATTCTGGTCTTGCATATGTTGGTTTAAAAAATACGGGACACATCGGCGCGGCGGGGTATTTCGCGTCGTTGGCCGCGGGCGAAGGGATGATCGGCGTCGCGATGGGAAACGACATCCCAAGCGTCGCGGCGCCCAACTCTCGAGGCGCGGTCCTTGGGAGCAATCCGATCGCGTATGCGATCCCCGCGGGCGAGCGCGACCCAATCCTTCTCGATATGGCGACCGCCGCGGTCGCGGGAGGCAAGGTGTATGCGGCGTGGCAGCGAGGCGAGCCGATCCCCCCCACGTGGATCGTCGGGCCCGACGGCAAACCGACGACCGACGGCTCCTTATATCCCGCTCACGCGTCGCTCGCTCCGATGGCGGGTCACAAGGGTTTCGGCCTCGGACTGCTCGTGGAAACGCTCGCCGGCTTGCTTACATGCGGCGCCGTCACGTGGCGGGTGGGAAGCTGGCTCTTCGACGATCCGGCCCTGCCGACGCGTCACAACGCCGCGTTTCTGGCGATCGACGTCGCGACAATCGCTCCCCACGACGAATTCTCGGCTCGCGTCGCCGCGTTGATCGACGAAATCCACGAGACGCCCAAAGCCGAAGGCGCCGAGCGGATTTTCGTTCCGGGCGAAATGGAGTGGGAACGTCGGCGAAAAGCGATCGCCGAGGGAATCGATCTCCCCCCGGACGTCCGCGACAAGTTAAAATCGATCGTCAAAGATCTACAATTAAGTGATTCATGGATCAATGAAATCGTGGTCGATTATTTCTCTAATAGGAATCAGTTATGAAGATTCTTCGATTTACTAACGAGACGGGAAAGACGCGGTTCGGCGCGGTTCACGCCGACGGCGGCGCGACCTTGATCGAGGGGAATATTTACGGCGAATTCCGCGATTCGGGGCGGAGGGTCGAGGTCGAAAAACTTCTCGCGCCGATCGATCCCGTCGCGATCCTTTGCATCGGTCTGAATTACAGGCGTCACGCCGAGGAGGGGAAGCAGCCGATCCCCGAGCATCCGGTGCTGTTCATGAAGTCGACTTCGTCGGTTCAGAACCCCGGCGACGCGATCGTGCTGCCGCGGCGATTGCGGAGCGACGCGGTCGATTACGAATGTGAACTCGCGGTCGTGATCGGCAAGGCGTGCAAGAACGTCGATCGATCGAGGGCGCTTGATTACGTCCTGGGATATACGTGCGCCAACGACGTGAGTGCGCGTGATTGGCAAATGAAAAAAGGGGGCGGGCAATGGTGTCGCGGAAAAACCTTCGACACGTTCTGTCCGCTCGGTCCGGTCCTCGTCGCCAAAGACGAAATCGCGAATCCGAACGCGCTTTCGATCAAAACGATTCTCAACGGTGAAGTTATGCAGGATTGGAACACGAACGACATGATTTTCGACGTTCCGACCTTGATCGAATTTTTGAGCGGGAGCACGACGCTTCTCCCCGGCACGGTGATTTTGACGGGGACGCCGCACGGCGTGGGCGGGGCGCGCAATCCTCCCGTGTTTCTCAAGCCGGGCGACGCGATCACGGTGGAGATCGAAGCGATCGGAGCGCTTTCCAATCGCGTCGTCGCGGAAGAGATTTAAGGTAAATGATATGTTCCATGTATAATAGTAAACGGTCCGGTATTGATTGATTAATATCAAGCCGAGGCGATTTCAATTTTTTCATGCGTTTCAGACGGAACCGGATATGAATCGTATCATCGCATTCATGTTGCTGACGTTTTTAATGCGACCGCTTTGCGGACTCGCCGCGAATTCGTTCGATCCCGAGCGATTCGGCGGCGATCTGCGCGACGCGCCGTTTTCCTTCGTTTACGACGGCGGGTCGTCGCGGGATGCTTCGGATCGATTTGAATCGCGCGATTCGGCCGTGTCGCAAGATCGAGCGAGCAAAAGCCGCGTTCGCTTCGACCGTGCGACGGGACTCGAAGTCGAATTCAAGTCGATCGAATACAAAGACATACCGGCAATCGAATGGGTTTTGCGATTCACAAATCGGGGCGACCGCGCGACGCCGATTCTCGAAGGAGTGAACGCCGCCGACTTGGCGTTGTTTCAACAAGTCGAAGAACCCGTCGTCCTTCGTTACGCGGAAGGATCGTCTTCCAAACCGACCGATTTTCGCCCTTACGAGGCCGAACTCGCCGAGAATTCGCGATTCGCCTTGGGACCGAAACGCGGCCGATCGTCGGACGGAGCGATGCCGTATTTTCATCTGCTTCGATCCGAATTATCTCCGGCGTCCGATGCGCCGACGGGCGTCGTTTTGGGAATCGGCTGGAGCGGTCAATGGAAGGCGGAATTCGTTCGCGAAGTCGACGGCGGGGTGCGGTTTAAAGCCGGCATGGAGCGGCTACGACTGTCGTTGCGACCGGGCGAAAGCGTCCGTTCTCCGTCGATCCTCATGATGTACCACACGGGGGACCGCGCGAAGGGATGGAACTCGTGGCGTCGATTGATGATTAAGCATTTCACTCCCCGGGCGGCGGGAAAACCCATAAGATTGCCGATAGCGGCGTCGGGCGCCGCGATTCCTTTCGAGACGTTTTCCGAATCGAATCAACTCGCCGCGATCGCCAATATCGCATCCAAAAAGTTACCTATCAACACATGGTGGATTGATGCGGGTTGGGCCTCGGGAGTCTTTCCGGCGGGAATCGGCGATCTCGACGCCGATCCGACTCGATTTCCCCGCGGCCTTCGACCGGTAGCCGACGCGGCGCATAGCGCGGGGCTCAAATTTCTTCTCTGGTTCGAGCCCGAGCGCGTGATGCCGGGGACGGAAATGTTCAAGCGACATCTCGATTGGACGCTCGCTCCCGCACGTCTAACTCCGCCTTATCTCGATCGAGCCTCGTGGCGCATCATCGATTTTTCCAACCCCGACGCGGCGGCGTTCGTCAAAGGCCATTACTCGCGACGGATTCGCGACTGGGGGGTTGATATTTATCGCAACGACTTCAACACCCCGCCGCATTTTCATTGGTGGAACGACGAAGCCGCGGATCGGATCGGGCTCCGCGAAATTCGTCACGTCGAGGGAATGTATGATTTCTTTGATACCTTATCGCGCGAAAACCCGGGGCTCGTCGTCGATAATTGTACCGCGGGAGGGCGCCGACTCGACTTCGAAATGACGCGTCGGAGCGTCGTCCTCTGGCGATCGGATCATTGTTGGGATCCGACCGCGACCCAGTGCATGCAGTACGGTTTATCGTATTGGCTGCCGCTGCACGGTATGGGAGCGATCTCAATCGACCCTTACAAATTCCGGAGCGGTTACGCGTCGGGAGCGTCGTACGCGCTCAATTTTTACGATTCGAACGCCGATTTCTGGGGTCCGCTTTCAAAACTGATCCAAGAATACCGATCCCTTCGCGATCTTTTCTCTCAAGATTTTTATCCCTTGACGCCCTACACGCAAGCGAACGACGCTTGGATCGCTTGCCAATATCACGATCCTGAAACGAGTGGAGGAATGATTCAAGCGTTTCGCCGCCCGGACGCAACCGACGAGACGCGTCGGCTCCGGCCGCGCGGAATCGATCCCGTAGCCGTGTATATCGTTCGAGATCTCGACGCGCCGAACGAATCGCGGGAGGTCGCGGGACGCCTGATCATCGACGAAGGTTGGAACGTGACGATCAAGCGAAAACCGGGCGCCGCGGTTCTCGTCTATCAAAAGAAATGATCGGCGGCGACGAGGGGTCGAACGCCGTTTAGATTCATAATCACCAACAGATTTACTTTACTTGAATAAGGAATATTTTTATGATTTTGGGCTCCGACGACAAATCCGATTCTCGCTTGCCCGCGTGGGAGATCGCGGATTTACCCGATCCCGAGCCGCTTTCTTGGCGGAATTGGAAAAGTTTCGTCGGTCCCGGCGTGGTGATGATGGGGATACAGATCGGCGGCGGCGAATGGCTGTTCGGGCCTCAGGTGACCGCGAGATACGGCGGGGGGCTGATGTGGATCGCGACGATCGCGATCGTTCTGCAAGTATTTTACAATCTTGAATGCGGCCGATATGCGCTTTATTGCGGCGAGCCGGTGCTGACGGGATTCATGCGGTTGTCGCCGGGGCCTCGGTTTTGGATCGGGGCGATTTTGCTGATGAACGTCGGCGCGTTGATTCCAGGACTTTCCACTCATGGGGCGGCGATTCTCGCGTCGATCTTCCTCGACCGTCCTCCGGGTGTGGAGGATCGTCGATTGGTGCTGATTTTGGCGCACGTTTGTCTGATCGGCGTCGCGGCGCCGGTGCTCGTCGGCGGAAAGGTTTATAATATGCTTCAAGCCGTGATGACAATTAAAGTTTTATACGTATTAGGTTTTTGTTTAATAATCGGCGTTTTATTTGTTTCTTCCGAGCATTGGTTGAACGTGTTCGGCGGGTTCGTCAATTTCGCGGGGGTTCCGGTGGCCGACGGTCGCGGCGGCGAGAGGGTCGTCAACGCGGCGCTCTATTATCGCGACCACGGAGTTTGGCCGACGATTTCGCTCGCCAACATCGCGGTGTTGGGGGCGTTCGCGGGTTACGCGGGAGGGGGCGGATTGGCGAATTCGACTTACAGCAATTTCGTTCGCGACAAAGGTTGGGGGATGGGTCGGCGAGTCGGCGCGATCGCTAGCGCGATCGGCGGTAAGAATATCACGCTGAGTCATGTCGGCAAAAGATTTTCAATAACCGACGATAATATGAGGCGATGGCTCGGCTGGCGGCGATACGTTCTCGCCGATCAGGCTTTCATCTGGACCGCGGGATGTTTTATGGGGATGGCTTTGCCGGCGCTGTTGTCGCTCGAATTCGCGCGATATTCGACGCTCCAGGGAGTCGCGTCCAAACTCGACTGGGCTCAGGCGCTGATCACCGCCGACGGGCTGCGCCACGCGCCCCGGTTCGGTGCGGTCGTCTCCAGAATTTTATGGGGGTCGGCGCTCGTCGCGGGGCTCGCCGTGATGCTTCCCAGTCAGATGTCGATCGTCGACGATTTCAGTCGACGCTGGACCGACGCGATCTGGACCGCGAACGCGCGGGTGCGTCGCACTTTCCAACCCGATCAGGTAAAGTGGATCTATTATGGAATTCTTTCCGCTTATATACTTTGGTCGTTCTTATTCGTGAACTTGTTTTCGACACCCAAGCTGATGACGATCGTGATCGCCAATTTGAACAACGTCGCGATCGGAACGACTTCGTTCTTGTTGATCCGGGTTAATCATCGCCTGCTTCCTCCCGAGTTGCGTCCGGGACCGATCGCGACGATCGGCGTGCTTTGCTGCGGCGCGTTCTATCTGGGATTGGCGGGGCTCGTCTTCTACGCCCAGGTCGTCCCTCTTGTCGTTCATTCGCCGTGAGGAATCGGCGATCGCTCTTTTCATCATACGTTATAGATTTTTTTCACGGGCGGTATTTATGAAATACCTTGGAATTGATATTGGATCGACGACGATAAAAGGATGCGTACTCGATTCGGCGCGGGGCGCGGTTGAAAACGTTCGCTCCCGGCCGTTTCCCGAGCCGATCGCGGGGATTCCGTCGGGACGGTTCGAGGTCGATCCCGAAGCCGCGGTCGAGGCCGTCCGCGAACTCCTGGTCGAATTGTCGAAATCGGTTGAACGATGCGAAGGCGTTTTCTTTTGCTCGCAGATGGGGGGGCTTGTACTGACCGACGCCGACAATCGACCGCTCTCGAATTACATCTCGTGGCGCGATCAACGATCGCTTGAACCTTATAATCAAGGTGATTTTTCATTTCTTGAATCGCTTCGATCTCGAATCGATCCGACCGATTTCGCGCGGATCGGCGCCGAGCTCGCCGCGGGCTCGGAGCTTTCGCTCGTATTCTGGCTCGCCGCGACCGACGCGTTACCGAGAGCCGGAGCGTTCGCGCTCAATCTGGGAGATTACGTCGTCGCGCGGCTCTGCGACGCGACACCTAAAACCGAATTCACTCTCGCTTTGGGAGCGGTCGATCTGACGACTCGAAATCGCCCTTATGCGATGTATCGGCGACTAGGTCTTGATCATGTCGGCAGGCCGGCGATCGTCGATTACTCGATCCCGGCGGGATCGATTTCACTGGGCGGAAGGTCGATTCCCTGTTTTCCGGCGGTCGGCGATCACCAGGCCGCGCTTTTGGGAGCGGGAGCGACCGAGGGGGAGTTGTCGATCAATATTTCAACGGGCTCTCAAGTCGCGATGATCGAACGCGAGCCGAGGCTTGGAAATTATCAAACGCGTTGTTTTTTTAATGGATGGTATTTAAACACAATAACACATCTTCCGGCGGGAAGGTCGCTGACGGGATTGATCGATTTGCTTTGCGAGCTTGCGATCGCCGACGGCAAGACGATCGACGATCCCTGGTCGATCGTCGATCGCGCCGCGGCGCGGGTCGGCGAAACCGAGGTCGACGTATCGCTCGCGTTTTTCGCGGGACCGACGGGGAATCGGGGCCATATCAAAAATCTTCGACTCGAGAATCTCACGATCGGCGATCTGTTTCGCGCCGCGTTTAAGAACATGGTCGACAATTACGAACGATTTGCGAACAGGCTTTCGCCCGATCGCGATTGGAACGGGATCGTGCTCTCGGGTTCGGCGCCGCGTCGCCTGCGAACCCTGACACGGATGATTGAAGAGCGGTTCGAGCTTCCGACTCGAATCGCCGAGGCGACCGAGGAGACGTTGACCGGACTGCTCAACCTGGCGATCGATTACCGTCGCAAACATGATGGAGATAGATTATGATAAAAACACAGTTATTTGATTTGACGGATCGAGTCGCGGTCGTTTCGGGGGGCGCTTCGGGAATGGGGCGATCGATCGCGATCGCGCTCGCCGAGCACGGCGCCGACGTGATGATCGCCGATCTCAACCACGACGGGGCGCGACGAACGTGCGAGCGGATCGAATCGATCGGCCGCAAGGGGGTCGCGATCGCGTGCGACGTATCGAAACCCGAGTCGATCGTCGAGTTGTTCGCGCTGCTCGATCGCGAATTCGGCCGAATCGATTTTCTGGCGAACGTCGCGGGAGAGGGGACGACGGCGAAGCCCGAGGAAATGCCTCTTCATGTCGTTATGCGAGTGTTTCAGAATCTCGTTTTCGGACGGTTCGTGATGTGTCAGGAGGCGGGTCGACGGATGCTTAAACAAGAACGTGGAAGCATTCTCAACATCGGCTCCCTGGCATCGACGACGGCGTTGGGCCGAGGACATGTCGCTTACAGCATGGCGATGGGCGCCGTGGTGCAACTGACGCGCGAGCTGAGCACCGAATGGGCCCGCCGCGGGGTGCGGGTGAACGCGATCCTCCCGGCTCAAGTTCTCAACCCGGGGCTCGAGGCTCGGATGGCGGCCGATCCCTCGCTTCGGGCGAAATTTCTCTCGGGCATACCCCGGGGACGTCTGGGAGAGCCCGACGATATCCGAGGTCTCGCGGTTCTGCTCGCGTCCGACGCGTCGTCTTGGATCAGCGGCGCCCTCATTCCCATGGACGGGGGAAACCTGGCGCTCAACGCCGGCGGCACGATCGGTTGAAAGGATAAGAAGAATTATGGATCAAACGAATGAAGTTATCACGGAATCCGATATGGAGGTCGAGGCGAATCTTCGCGACGATTCGACGTCTCTTTATCGTACAATGGCGTTGATCCGTCGGTGCGAGGAGCGGCTCGCCAAATCGCATCAACTTGGATTGATTCACGGAGCGTGCCATACGTACGTGGGGCAAGAGGCGATCGCCGCCGGGGTATGCGCCGCGCTCGGGCGCGACGACGTCGTCTTCAGCACGCATCGCGGGCACGGTCACGCGCTCGCCAAAGGCGTTCCGCCGCGCGAGTTGATCGCCGAGCTTTACGGCCGCGCGACGGGGTGCTCGCGCGGTCGCGGCGGAAGCATGCATTTATTCGCACCCGAGATCGGCTTGATGGGAACGAGCGGGATCGTCGGTCCGTGCATTCTGCAGGCGACGGGAGCGGGTTACGGTTTCAAGCTGATGAACTCCGATCGCGTCGCGGTCGCGTTTTTCGGCGACGGCGCCGTCAACAACGGAGCGTTCCACGAGGGACTCAACCTCGCCGGGATCTGGAAGCTTCCGGTTTTGTTCATTTGCGAAAACAATCGCTTCGCAACCGAGGTTCCGTTCGATCAGGCCGCGGGGAATCCCGACGTCGCGGGGCGAGCGTCGTGTTATGGGATCGCGGGAATCGTCGTCGACGGAAACGACGTTCTGGCGGTTCGTGAGGCGGCCTACGAAGCGGTTCGTCGCGCCCGTTCGGGAGGGGGTGCGACGCTTATCGAATGCCTCACGTATCGCACCCGCCCGCACGCCGAGGGGATGGGAGATTTCACGTATCGGACCCGCGACGAAGTCGAGGCATGGAAACGACGTTGTCCGATTCGAACGTTCCGCGACAAGCTTACTTCGGCGAGCGATCACAACGGCGATAACGGTCTTGCCGTTTCGAAGCGCGAGCTTGATTCGATCGACGACGAAGTCGAGCGTTTGGTCGACGAATCGCACCGTTTCGCCGAGGCGAGCGCGTGGCCGGAACCCGAATCGGCGACGACGCATGTTTTTTCAGAAGACCTTGCGAAGCCGATTCGCGAACCCGTGATCGCCGCGAATTCAGAATCACGTGAAATCACGTATATGAAAGCGACCTGGGAGGCGCTCGCGGGAGAGATGGCGGCGAACCCTCGGATTTTCGTTCTTGGCGAGGGGATCGGCGCGCGGGGGGGCAATTTTCAGACGACCGTCGGGCTTTTCGAGCAATTCGGCGCGATGAGGCTGCGCGACACGCCGATTTCGGAACGTGGATTCGTCGGACTCGCGTGCGGCGCGGCGATGATCGGAGCGAGGCCCGTCGTCGATTTCATGTTCGCCGATTTCGTTCTCGACGCGGTCGGCGAGATCGTGAATCAAATCGCCAAGATTCAATATATGTCGAGCGGCCGGATTCAGATGCCGATCGTGCTTCGCGGTTGCATCGGAGTCGGCCATTCGGCGGCGACGCATCACTCGGGTAGCTATTACGCGATGTACGGTTCATTCCCGGGTCTGAGGGTCGTCGTACCTTCGACTCCTTTCGACGCCAAAGGGTTGTTGACGCACGCGCTCCGCGGCTCCGATCCCGTGCTTTTTCTCGAACCCCGCGAACTGCTGACGACGAAAGGTTTCGTACCCGAGGAGTCGTACGAGATCGAGTTTGGTCGCGCCCGGATCGCTCGCGAAGGGGATCACGTCACCGCGGCGGCGATCGCGCGGATGGCGCCCGTCACGGTCGAAGCCGCCGGTATATTGGCTCGCGAAGGGATTTCGGTCGAAGTCGTCGATCCCCGAACGATCGCCCCGCTCGACGCCGATACGATCCTTCAATCGGTCCAAAAAACGGGACGATTGATCATCGTCGATGAAACCTTCGGGCCTTTCGGAGTCGGCGCCGAGATCGCGGCTCAAATCGCCGATTTGGGATTCGACGATCTCGACGCCCCCGTTAAACGGATCAACGGCGCCTTCTCCCCCACGCCGTACAGCCCGACGCTCGAACGCGCCGTCGTCCCCAAAGTCGACGACGTCGTGAGGGCGATCCGCGATCTCGTTCAGGAGTAAGCTAACACGCGGTCATTGATTTGATACAATCATAATAAATTATCATTCTCTTGTATTAGTCGCAAAGGACGTCGTATGACGATTGAAGTCGTCGTTCCCCGACTCGGCTGGTCGATGGACGAGGGGACGTTTGTGGAATGGCTGAAGCGCGACGGCGAATTCGTCGGCCGCGGCGAGATGCTTTTCGTGATCGAAGGCGATAAGGCGGCGCAGGAGGTCGAAAGCTTCGACCAGGGCTTTCTGCGGATTCCAGCCTCGGCGCCCAAGCCCGGCGAACGCGTTCGCGTGGGACAAACGCTCGCGTTTCTTCTCGCCGAAGCCGATTCGGCGACGATCGATACCGATACCTCGCAGTCCAGGACGGAAATCCGATCGGAGACGCGAGGTGTCGAGCCCGCCGATGATTTAACGACAATTCCACATCTTCATTCATTTACATCAAGCGAAATTCATAAACGGCCTCGATCGACGCCGCGAGCGCGACGCAAGGCGGCCGAGCTCGGCGTCGATTGGACCTCGCTCGTCGGCGGAGGTCGATCGGGACGGATCCGCGAACGCGACGTCGTCGCGGCGGCTTTGAATCGAATCGACGAATCTCCGCGGATCGCGGATGAACACACTCCGATCGACGCCTCGGAAACCTCGACGGGCGCCTCGATATCTCCGACCGACTCCGTACAATCGTCGCACTCGGTCGAAACCGTCAAACGACGGAACGAAGACGCCTCCTCCGATTCATCTTCGGCCGCGACGGCGCGTCGGATCGGAATTCGTCGCGCCGTCGCGGCGCGAATGGTCGAGGCGCATCGGAGCGCGGCGCCCGTCACCCTCACGACGACGATCGACGCCGAAAACCTGTTCAATCTACGCGAACAATTCCGCGCCTCCTCGATCGACGATCGACCGACCCCAAGTTATACCGATATCATTATAAAATTATCCGCGTTCGCGCTCGACCGAGCGCCGAATCTCAACGCGAGTTTGATCGACGATCGCATCGTGATTCACGAGTCGGTTCATGTTGGAATCGCGGTCGATACCGACGCGGGTTTGCTCGTCCCCGTCGTTCGAAACGTCTCCAAGCGATCTCTTCTCGACGTCGCGGCGACGACGCGCGATCTGATCGATCGCGCCCGGGCGGGCAAGATCAAGGGGGAGGAATTGCGCGGAGGTACGTTCACGGTAACCAACCTGGGATCGTTCGGTATCGACGCTTTCACACCAATCATCAACTTACCCGAGTGCGCGATTTTGGGAATCGGTCGGATCGAGCGGCGACCGGTCGTAATCGGAGAGGCGATCGTCGCTCGACGACGAACGACCCTCAGCCTCACGTTCGATCACCGAATCGTCGACGGCGCACTCGCGGCGCGGTTTCTCGAATCGCTCGGTCGAATGATCGAAAATCCGAGTCCCTGGTTGATCGCATGAAAACAACTCTATTATTCAATTTTATTATTATGAGAGATCGCTCCTCCCGGCTTTGTTCGCTCTGGAATAACGGCGTTTCGCGGCGACGCTCGCCGCGGTTATCATGAATCGGCGATCGAGGATTTCGGCGTGGTTATCTCGTTGCCGAGGAGGCGAATCGATTGGAAGGCGAAGGCGCGGGCGAGCTCGACGAAGCCGAGGCGAAGGTTACACCCGACGGCGCCGAGGCGCGCGAATTGTTGCGTCTTTTCGACGCTCCGGCGTTTGTAAGACGCGGCCAGGACGCCGAATTCGCGATTTCCAAATTGCGCGAAAAGCTCGCGGGAAAACGGTTCGAGATGCTCGATATGGTGCGGCTTCGGCTCAAGCAATGGGCGGGGGTCGTCACGTGCGGCGACGATTATCGGATCGCGTTCGTCGAACCGATCGACGTGCTCTGGACGTCGTGCTCGGCCGAGCCGCCGGCCTGGGGCGATCGGCTCGCTTCGCCGAGGAAGATTCGAGCCGTCGCGAACGATCTCGCGTCGGCGTGCGCTCGCTTCAACGCGCGTTGGACGAAGCTGCTCGTCGAGATCGACGTCCGCCCGGTCAATCGAATGATCGATCTTTATAATCGATATTATGTTCTTGAAAAAGAATGTGTGCTCGGTTCGACCCGGCTCGCGGCGCGTCATTTCAATCCATTACCCCGGTACGACTTCGATCGGCTGCTCGCCGAACATCCGACGCTTCCCGTCCCCGTCGTGATCGCATGAACGTGGACACGAGACGTTCGCTTCGCTACATTCGATCATCTTAACGACGCAGGCTCGTTTCGCCCGATCGCGTTCGGCGATTCGAGAGCGTCCGTACGAACGAAAAATACGGCCGGGGCAGGGGGGATTTTCCGCATGATTCGCCGCGATAGAATACGCCTCGAATTCTTCGGTTTATGCGTTTTCATGTTGATCGCGGCGCAAGCGGGATCGCGCCGAGCGGAAGCGGCCGAGCCCGAGAAATCCCTAGAATTTCGAATCACCCGGACCGATCAGTTTCACCCCGATCCATTATCAACGCGTATATACGTTTTTTTAGGAACTCCGGGCGCGCCGCGTCCGCCGCGCATGGGTCCCAATTTTCTCAATCCGAGTCCGTTTTTCGCGGTCGACGTGAAGGATTGGAAGTCGGGCGAGCCCGCGGTGATCGGCGCGAATTCGGTCGGATATCCGACCGAGCTTGGTCGGATTAAGGCGGGGAAATACGCGATTCAGGCGGTCGTGCGGCTCAACCCCGATACGCACGAGCTGGGGACGGGGGAGGGGAACGCTTACGGCGAGCCGATCGTCGCCGAACTCGACCCTGAAAAGCCGAGTGCGATCGATCTCAAGGTCGATACGATCGTCCCTCCCAAGCCTTTCAAGGAGACCGATCGGATCAAGCTCGTCGATATTCCGAGCCCTCTTTTATCGGCGTTTTATGGACGTCCGATGAGGATGCGCGGCGCGGTGATTTCGCCCAAAGGGTCGACGATCGATCAAATCGAAAAACGTCCATCTCTATACATAATTCCGGGATTCGGCGGCGATCATCACATGGCGGCGATGTTCGAGCGGACTCCGAGGCTCGCGTTCGGCCGCGAATTCGTGAGGATCGTGCTCGATCCCGATTGCGGCACGGGTCATCATGTTTTCGCCGATTCGGCGACGAACGGCCCGCGCGGCGAGGCGCTCGTCAAAGAATTCATTCCTTATATCGAAGCGCATTTTCCGGTGATCGCCGACCCCCGAGCCCGGCTGCTGACGGGACATTCGTCGGGGGGATGGAGTTCGCTTTGGCTCCAGGTCGCTTATCCCGATACGTTCGGCGGGGTTTGGTCGACGAGCCCCGATCCCGTCGATTTCCGGCATTTTCAAACGATCGACATTTACGCTCCCCGGGCGAACGCGTTCAAAAACGATCGAGGAGAACTCTTTCCGGTCGCGCGGATCAATCTTAAACCCGTGATGTATTATGAGCAAATGTCCAAGGTTGAAGACGCGACGGGTCCCGGAGGGCAGCTCGGATCGTTCGAGGCGGTTTTCAGCCCGCGCGGCGACGACGGAAACCCGCTTAAATTGTGGGATCGAAAAACGGGAGCGATCGATCCCGCGGTCGCCAAGGCGTGGGAGAAATACGACATTCGTTTGAAGATCGAACGATCGGCGGACGAACTGCTTCCCAAATTGAAGGGAAAGCTTCATGTGATCACGGGCGAGGACGACACGTTTTATCTTGAAGACGCGGTGAAACGACTTGACGAGACGCTGAAACGGCTCGGGTCCGACGCGCGTATCGAAGTGATTCCCGGAAAAGATCACGGCAATCTGCTTGACGACAAACTCGCCGAACGGATCGAAGCCGAGATGACGGAAAGGGTCGCGGACTTTCTTCCCAAACAGACTCAAGCGAAATAGGCGAATATTTATGAGTTTGCAAGCGACCGCGAAATTGCGCGGGGTTGTGTTCGACATGGACGGGGTTTTGGTCGAATCCGAGCCGTTCATCATGGAGGCTTCGTCGCGAATGTTCGCCGAGAAGGGGTATACGATCGGCCACGCCGAGTTCAAGCCGTTTGTGGGGATGGGGGAAGATCGGTTCATCGGCGGACCCGCCGAGAAGTTTGGAATCAAGCTCGATCCGGCGCGCGACAAGGCGCGCACGTACGAAATTTATCTTGATATTATTAAAGGAAAGCTTAAACCCCTATCGGGGGCGGTCGAGTTGGTTTACAGGTGTCGCGATCGAGGACTCAAGCTCGCGGTGGCTTCGAGCGCCGATCGGATCAAGGTGGAGGGGAACCTTCGCGAGCTTGGGATTCCGGCGGAGACTTTCGAGGCGATCGTGACCGGCGACGATGTTGCGCGGAAGAAGCCCGCTCCCGATATTTTTCTCGAGGCGATCCGTCGGCTCGGGCTTGAATCGGATTCGTGTTTGATCGTCGAAGACGCGGTCGCGGGGGTCGCCGCGGCGAAGGCGGCGGGTTCGAAGTGCCTCGCGGTCACTTCGACCTTTCCGCCCGAGAAGCTCGCCGCGGCCGATTGGGTCGTCGCCGACTTGCGCGATGTTCCC
>JAJYWB010000075.1 GCA_021791715.1 Planctomycetota bacterium
TGAGCCGCGTTATGATGTTTGCGATTATTGGCCGAAAAAACGTCCTCTTCGCCGGAGTTCATGAAAAGAGGCTCACCGGGAGGTTCGCCCTCCCAAATATAAATACATTAATATCTCCCAAACAGAAACAGTTCGGCTGGTTCCGAGTGAGAACCCTAAATCGGGAGGGCGATCCCGTTTGGGAGGGCGAACCTCCTGGTGAACCGGCATGTTTTTATTTTTGAGCGCCAACCGGTTCGGGACGACGAACCCGTTTGAGAGGGCGAACCTCCTGGTGAACCGGCATGTTTTCATATATGATTGCGATCCCGTTTGGGAGGGCGAACCTCCTGGTGAACCGGCATGTTTTTATTTTTGAGCGCCAACCGGTTCGGGACGACGAACCCGTCCGGGAGGGCGAACCTCCTGGTGAGCCGGCATGATATCATATTTGACTGCGAACCCGTTTGGGAGGGCGAACCTCCTGGTGAGCCGGCATGTTTACATTTTTGAGGACGATCCCGTTTGGGAGGGCGAACCTCCTGGTGAGCCGGCCCGTTTTTATTTGAGACGGACAATCCGAATTCGAATCGACATATTATTAACAATAATTTATTATATATCAATTTACAACTGAATATGGCTCACCAGGAGGTTCGTCGTCCCGTTACGGGTTTACCCGAGCGGAATTCAAAGATATTCGGAAGCGGCTCACTATTCGTCTTCAAAGGCGAGTTAGCTGTTGCAAAGGTCTAGCATATAAGGATGCGGCTTATCAGAAGGTTCGCGCTCCCAAATTCGGGTTCCGCCTCGGAACCCGCCGAATATGCGATTTTTTTTCAGGATAGCCTCTGAAACGCGGCGCGATGGTTCGAGCGATAAACATCGATTCGATCGCCTTGTCGCCCCCCCCTCGATCCCCCCGCGAGCGGGGGAAGGAACGATCGCGGAAATGCGATCATATGAAATCAACTCCCTCCCCGCGTGCGGCGAGGGTCGGCGAGGAGACAATTTAACGAAAAACCACATGATTAATTAGTGGTTCCTCCGCGTTTTTTGACGATTCGAGGAGCGATCGCGAGCGCGACGAGCGCCGCGAGCAAGACGAGGAACAAGCCTCTCGGACCCGCCGCGGGGACGACCATGCCGCGGATGAAAACCTCGGTTTTACCGAAGTTTCTTCCCGTGCGATAAGACACCTTGATCGGCCGCAAAGTTCCGTCGGGTAATCGACGATCAGTTTTATATACAAGTGAGTAGCTGTTCTTGAGATTCCGCGCCAGTTCTTGGTAAATCGATTTAAGATCCTCGACGCGCAGCGCGGGATAATACGTTCCGCGGGTTCTCCGCGCGAGTTCCTTGAGGTCGACGCTCGCGATTTCGTCGTCGCCGCCGAGCCCGAGGGTGTGGACCGGGAGACCGAGTTTGATCGCGAGGTTCGCCGCGGATTCGAGCGTGGCGTCGCGGCTGAAGGTGTCTTCACCGTCGGTGAGAGCGAGAACGGCGCGTCGGCCTTGTTCGTGCGAGAGCATTTCGAGCGCTCGGGTGACGGCGTCGTAATAGCGTGTCGCGCCTTCGGGCTTAAGCGCGTCGACCGCGGTTCGGATCGCCTGGTAATCGTCGCCGAACGGGGCGATCACGTCGACGTCGGAGCCGAACGCGATCACCGCGACGCGCGATCCTTTGGGCACTCCCGCCAGAAAAACGCCGACGGCCTGCTTGAGCCCGTCGATTCGATTCTCGTCCTCCATGCTTTTGCTTTTATCGACGACGAGTACGACGGTCGTCGGCCGAGGAGTCGAACCCGAGGGACCGTTGAACGAAAGAATCTCCATTTCACGATCGTTTTCATAAACATGAATATCGTTTTGGGTCGCGTCGACGAGCGGCTCGCCGTCGGCTTTTTTGATCAGGAAATCGACGGCGATCTCGGGGAATTTCGCCTCGTCGGCGCCGTTTACGACGACGGTCGCCTCTCCCTCGGACGACGCCGAATCGGTCCCCGCGGCGTTCGAGTTCGACCGATTCCGAGCCTCGCCGGGATCGCTGTTCGCTAGGGGGAGTTCGGCGGTTTTTCGCGCGTTCGGAGCGGGAAGTTTGAGAACGCGATCGAGCTCGAACGCGAGATTCGCCTTCCGCAAAAAGAGGAGCGCCAGCGACGAATCGGGCAAGACTCCCCAGCGACCGTCGCGCCACGAGCCGTCGGACGCTTGCCGAGCGAGCAAAACGTTCGCTCCTCGAGCGTACCAATCGAAGCCTTCGAGATCGCGCAAGCCGAGCGCCACGCAAGCTCGCTCAAGCGACCAAATCGCATAAATATCTTCTGATCGATTGAGCGAACGCGCCCCCTCGGCGACGGCGCGGAGCGCGTTTTGAAACGCGGGATCGGCCGCGAGATCGGCGCCTCGGGCGCGCGAGCTTCTCCGTTCGGCGAGTTCGGGACGCGACGCGCCGATCGCCAACCCCAGTAACCCCGCGCACGTCATCGCCTCCGATCCGCCGACTCCGGGTCGATATCCCCACCGTCCCGACGATTCTTGAGTGTCGCGAAAATGCCCCTCGATATCGGCCAGCTCCCAATTCACGTCGAGCCCGTGCCGGCTTGCGGCCCAAAGGCCGAGGAGCGCGAATTGCGTGTTCGAATTATCACCCGAGGCGTCTCTTGAAGCGTTTTTGCGACGCGTCGTTCGGTTGCGATTCGCGTTCGATCTTCCTCGAGTTCCCCCCGATCGACCCTGCGCCCCCTCGTTGATTCCGGGCGTGCCGGTGTTATTCCCCGGCGTACCCGTGGGCGTTCCTGGATCGAGAGGAACGTTGTAATTCCAGATTCCGTCGTGTCCTCCCGCGGCGAGCCTGGCGCCGAGCCTCGTGATCAGCTCGTCGTACCGTCCTCCTCGAGCCGGCTCGACGCGCGCTAAAAATAAAATCGCGAGCGATAAATCATACGTTTGATCGCAATCCTCGGCGAGCCGAAGGACGATTCGCTCGGCGCGACCGATCGCGCGGTCGTCGCGCGAAACGCCGTTCTCGAGCAGCGCCAGCCCCGCCAAAGACGTGATCCCCAAAGCGTGATCGCCGTTGAAAACGTAGCGCCAGCTCCCGTCTTCGCCCTGATTCGCCCGCAAAAAGCCGACCCCGCGCGCGATCGCGCGATCGACTTCGTCCTGAGCGGGTCGATCCTCCCGCGCGTCAAGGACGGGAGGCCGAACGATCGCGAAGAAAGAGAATATCATTAAAAATAAGAGAGACTGTTTCATTAAAGATCGTTTCATAATGATAATCTCATATTGTAATCTTTGCGTTTCACGACGATCAGGGTCGTTCGGGGGGGGGCGCGGCCGGGGGAGCGATTCGGACCGAGATAACCGCCGCGACCGCGGCGACTCCCGCCCAAAGAACGATCGCGAGCGGAGCGATTCGACCGAGCCCGCCCAAAATCGGCTCGATCGCCGCGGCGAGCGCGAACGCGGGAGATGCGACGATCATCCCGCCGACCCCTCCCGCGAAAACCGCGAACGGAAGATCGCGGAGCGATTTGCGCGCGACCGCGCTCGCCCCTCCCAAAAGCGAGCCCGCGATCGCGAACATCGCCGCGGAACCAGCGAACCCCGCTGCGAATACCCCTCCCAGCGCGACGAGCGTACGCGCCAGCGCCGCGGCGAGGCAAAACAAAACCGCGCGACGCCCGATCGACCAATCGGCTATCGAAAATGTACTGGTTTGATAATTATTTTGATCGTCGGCGAGCGGATCGAACGCGACGGGGTCCGCGAGTTCGATCAAAATTTCGATGTGTTTGGATCCGCCGTTGCTTTCGACGACGAGGCCGAGGCGAACGGGTTCCGTGAGCGTTTCGGGGATCGTCGTTTCGATCGGGATCGTCGTCTCGTCGATCGTGAGGAACGGTCGCTCGAATTCGGCGGGAACGCGGAGCGACGTAATCGAATCGGCGTCGATTCGTATGTTCGATCGAAGCAAGCGATAACCCGTGTTGCTCACGCGGAGGGTCGCTTTAACGACTCCTCCGCCTCCTTTTCGGCTCGCCTTGATTTTGATCGTCGGCGGGTAGGCGTCGAGTTCGGGGACCGCGGCTTTTGTCGTCGGCAAGCCGTCGAGCCAACGGTCGAGGCGAACGTCGGGCGATTCGCCGTCGTCGGCGGCGGGGGCGAGATCGGCGCGGCCGATTGAGATCAAAAAGCGTTCAAGCTTGCCCGAAGTCAATTCGTCGCGAAGTTCGCGCCAGCGCTGCGCCGCGACGGTTAAAAAATCGTCCCAAACACGGCACGTCGACCCCGACGGCAAAGTATATAAGAATTGTTTCGATCCCGACGATCGCGGCGAATCGTGTTGAAAGGTCGATCGAGCGTGAGCCGGCGAATCTGAAGTCGGCGGAACGCTATTCGGGGCGACTGTTTGAGGCGGCTTCGAAGGGGGCGAAATCGTCGCGGGAGGGGGCGTCTTCGCGGTCGGAGCGGGAGGCTTGGGCGAGTGAGCCGAAGTCTCTGGAGAGGCTGCGGGTGGAATCGGCGACGGGTTAGAGGACTCACGACTCGCGTGCGCGTGTGTTGAAGTTGAAGACGATCGGTGCGTCGGTTGACGCCGTTCGGAACGCTCGACGGCGGAGGGGGGAGCGGCTTGGGCGCGTTCGTTTTCGCTCGATTTGACGACCTTCAATTGCACGCCCGCGAGCTGAACGATATCGCCCTCGGAAAGCGTTTCGGCCCGGCCCTGAAGGAGCCGCTTGCGGTTGACGAACGTCCCTCCCCGGCTGTCGAGATCGCGGATCGCGGGAGCGTCGTTCTGGAATCCTATTTCGGCGTGTTTCGCTTCAATACGTCGAGGACCGTCGATTTCGTGTCGCGCGAGATTGAGCGTCGTCTCGGCGCCGACTCCGAGAACGATCGTTTTCCCCGCGGCGAGTTCGTAGCGCACGCCCGTGTCGCGCCCTTTCACGATCTCGAGCGACCACGATTCTTGAGTGAAAGTCGATTTCATCGCCGGCGATCCTTTATTAGTTAATCACAGAATGACAATTTCACGAATAGATTTAAGAATGGGAGGCGTCACGTTCGTCGGGTGTTCCTTTTCGCGCGGGAACGTTGTGTTCAAGGTATCCGGAAAGGTTTCGGCGGGGGAGTGGGTTGGGAACGAAAAAAGACGAATTCAGGTCCGGGATGATTGATTCGGGTTTTGGTTCGTGCCATGCTGAAACAAGTTCCTACCGCAACGAAATCGAGCCCGTGCGATCAAGTTGTCCGTTCGAGCGGCTTTTGGGGTCGACTTCGCGTCTCGGCGCGTCGAAGGCGGCGTTCTGGAGCGACGAACGGCGGATTGAGAACGAGGGCCTCGCGATCCATCACCAAGAGGGACATCTTTCATGAGCCGTCAAACCAATCGGCGTGATTTCATCAAGCATTCGGCGGCCGCGGGCGCGGGCCTGTGGGTCGTTGGGAGCACGCCTTCGCTTTACAGCAAGTCGGCGAACGAGAAGGTTAACGTCGCGATCATCGGAGTGG
Source organism: Planctomycetota bacterium (assembly GCA_021791715.1). Lineage (GTDB taxonomy): Bacteria > Planctomycetota > Planctomycetia > Isosphaerales > Isosphaeraceae > JAKBCQ01. The sequence continues at coordinate 5,496 of JAJYWB010000075.1, forward strand.
GCGGTCGCGGCGAAGAGCACGTGAACTCGATCCCCCGCGCCGGCGGCAATATCGTCGCGCTTTGCGACGTCGACGATCGCAACCTTGATAAAGCCGCGAGCAAGCACCCGAACGCCAAGAAGTTCAACGATTTCCGCAAGCTGCTTGACGAATGCCATAAAGAGATCGACGCGGTGGTGGTCGCGACCCCCGATCACACGCACGCGGTCGCGGCTTCGGCGGCGATGAAGCTGGGCAAGCACACGTATTGCGAGAAGCCTCTCACGCACTCGATCCACGAGGCGCGTCATCTCACCGAACTCGCGGCCAAGACGAAAGTCGCGACTCAGATGGGGAACCAGGGGCATTCCGAGGACAACTCGCGGCGGATCGTCGAGATCGTCCGGTCGGGAGCGATCGGCAAGGTTCATGAGATCCACGCGTGGACGAACCGACCGATCTGGCCGCAAGGCAAAGACAGGCCGACCGAGCAAGACACCCCTCCCGATTGGCTCCATTGGGATCTCTGGATCGGACCCGCGCCGATGCGTCCGTTCGTTTCCAACCCCGTCCGCAAGGTGAAGGGGAAGGACGGCAAAGAGCACGACGAGGAAGAGAAGATTTATCATCCGTTCGCGTGGCGCGGCTGGTGGGATTTCGGCACGGGGGCGCTCGGCGATATGGCGTGCCACGTGCTCGATTGCTCGTTCTGGGCGCTCGATCTCAAATATCCGACGAGCGTCGAGGCGCAGGGAGAGCCCCGTAAGCCCGAAAGCGCGCCGAGCTGGGAGATCATCAAGTACGAATTCCCGGCCCGAGGCGACATGCCCCCGCTCGCGCTCACGTGGTACGACGGAGGCAAGAAGCCTCCCGTCGAACTCTTCGAAGGCGCCGAGGTGAAGGAGGGGGGCTCGCTGATCGTCGGCGAGAAGGGAAAGATTTACATTCCTGACGATTACGGACGTCGGCATATCTTCTTGCCGAAGGAATCGTTCAAGGATTTCAAGAATCCGCCCGAATCGATCCCCCGTTCGCCCGGGCATCACAAGGATTTCATCGAGGCGTGCAAGAATCCCGAGCGGAAGGCTTGCTCCGATTTTTCGTACGCGGGCCCGCTGACCGAGATGGTTCTGCTCGGCGTCGTCGCGTACCGAGTCGGCAAGAAGATCGAGTGGGACGGACCGAACATGCGCGCCAAGAATTGCCCCGAGGCCGAGCAATTCATCAAGCCGCAATACCGCGACGGTTGGTCGCTCTGATCTCGTAAACAAACGTTTGTTTGATTTTTGAAGGGCGTCGGTCGTTCGATCGGCGCCTTTCCTTCCTTTCGCGCGGTTCCGCATCGTCGGCGTTTTCTCCAGATACGAGCGATTGTTAATCATATATTCCAATAGTATATTAGTGGAACCGCGATCAATTTATGTTCAGTCTTCGGCCGATTCTCGCGCACGAGCTCAAGGTTTCCGCGGGGGCTCGTCGCTTCTTTTCGCTGAGAAGCGCGATCGCGATCGTCTTGGCGTTGATCGCGGTCTGTAACAATCGAATGATGCTCTCATTTAACAACACGTATTCGACTCCGAATTCGGAATTCCAAACCGCGGATTGGTATTCCAATTTTTTCGCGATCGCGGTCGCGATCGCCGCGGCGGTCGCGTGGACGATCGCGTTCCTGCAAACCGCGAACGTCCTGGGCGAATCGATCGCCAAAGAGCGCGAAAAGGGAACCCTCGACGCGATCTTGATGACGAATCTCTCGACTCTCGAAATACTCATATCAAAGCTTGTCGGAGCGTTGATCGCCGCTTCGACTTCGCTTTGGATCATGGCGCCGTGGATCGCGGTCGCGCTCGCGCTGAAACCGATCCCCGGCGCGGCGCCGACGCTGATTCTCGCGGTTTCGTTTTCGACTCTCGTCGTCGCGGGGTCGATCGCCCTTTTATGCTCGGCGAAAGCCGAAATCGTCCGCAAAGCGCAGGCGTGGTCGGCGCTCGCGATCATGGGCTGGATTTTTTCGCCGTTCCCATTTTTTATCATCAGACAATCAGGCGTTACGGGTTGGAATCGTTTGATCGAATGGATCGAACTGATCGGCGAATTATTGACGCGATCGAGTCCGTTATCGCTCCTTTTTGATCTGGAAAGATTGATCGCTTCGCGCTCGCTCGACGCTCTGACGAGCCGCTTCTTTTTGATTCTCGGCCTCCAGGCGGCTCTGTTCCTTGTCGTTCTCAAACTGACGATCGACGCGCTCCAGCCGCTCCGTTCGCGAACCGACGTCGATCGCCCGGTCGATCCGGCGCGGGAGATACGCCCCGAGGTCGGCGACGATCCGATCTTCTGGCGCGAACGAACGATGCCGGCGCGGAAGAGCGGCTTACGCGCGTACGGACTCCTGATCAAACAGGCGATCGAGCTCGCGGCTCGAATCGCGGCGACTCTATTACAGCTAATCAAGTATTTATTGAAATTTTCGTTTATAATCATCGTGTTTACTTTCATGGGAGGGTTGGTTTTTCTGTTTTTCCGCACGGCGTATTCCGCGGGAATCGAATTTTGGACGAACGGGTTCGCGTCGACGGGTCCGTTTCAGGCTCGTCAAATCTTCAATTTCGTCGTGCGATACGTCGTTTGCATCTTCGGGTTCGCGCTTTTGGGATTGGTGATTCGTCCCGGAATGATCGTCAGGGAAGAGAAGAACAAGCAAACGTGGATTCCATTTTTGTCGACTCCGCTTACGGGCGAGGAGATCGTTTCAAGCAAGATCAATGCCGCGAACCCGTTCCTGTATGGAGTTTTCACGGCTTTATGCGTCGCCGTCGTCGTAGCGACGATCTGCGGTTCGGTCGATCCGATCGCGGGTTTGTGGGTGATTGTTGATCTTTGGCTCGCGGCGCGCGCCGGGGTTCGAATCGGACTTCGGCAAGCGATCAAGACCGAACCTCGGCCGGGTTCGAACCCGCAAGCGGGATCGGGCGCCGTCATGCTTTTTATCGGAGCGCATGTCTTGTTATCGGTGATCATGACGTGTTCTCATAAAGAATTCATCTATATATGGAATTCGGGCCAAGCGATCGCGGCGATCGTCGGATCGATCGCGGCGGCTGCGCCGATTTCGAGCGAAGCGATCAAGCGATTGATCGATCGCGATTTGATCGAGAACTTCGACGTTTGGTGCGATCGACCGCGATGACACGATCGCGAACGATCTTGCCGCCGAATCGGCTTCGGATTTAATCGACCTTCGTCGATTTGACCGTGAGCGAACGCCGTCTTAAGATCGTTCGGTACGAGCGCGGCGTCGGTGATCGAAAAGCGAACCCGCGAGCGCCGATCCGATTCGGAAGCATCCATAAGGATTTATTCAACGATGCAAGGACCCGTGGCGATCATTTTGGCGGCCGGTCACGGCAAGCGAATGAAGTCGGATAAGGCGAAGGTGCTGCACGAGGTTTGCGGCCGGCCGATGATCCATTACGTGGTCGACGCGGCTTGGGAGGCGGGCGCCAAGTCGATCGTCGTCGTCGTGGGAGCGGGCGCCGATCAGGTGCGCGCGGCGCTCGCCGACGAGCCCAACGTCGTCTTCGTTGAACAGGAACGACAACTCGGAACGGGTGATGCGGTATTATCATGTCGGCGATTGTTAAAGAATTATCAGGGGCCGGCGTGGGTTCTGGTGGGGGACGAGCCGTTGATCCGTCCCGAGCCGCTCGCCGATTTGCTCGCTCGCCGCGAGAGTGAACATGTTTCGTGTCTTTTGGGAACCGCGGTCGTTCCCGACCCGACGGGTTTCGGCCGAATCCTCCGCGATTCGGCGGGGCGATTTCTGAGGATCGTCGAACAGCGCGATTGCACTCCCGAGGAGATCGCGATCCGCGAGGTCAATCCGAGCTGCTACGTGTTCGAGCTTCCCGGGCTTTGGGACGCGCTTGAACGTCTTGATACAAGCAACGCTCAGGGGGAATATTACCTCACCGACGCCCCGGCGCTGTTGCAGGCGATGGGACGCAAGGTGATCGCGATCCCCGTGCTCGAACCCGACGATATCCTTGGAGTGAACACGCGTAGACATCTGGCTCAGGCGCATGCGATTATGCAAGAGCGGATCGTCGAGCGGCTGTTGAATGAAGGGGTGAGCGTCGTCGACCCGCGGAATACGTATATCGACGGAAGAGCGACGATCGGCCGCGACACGGTGATTTATCCGTTCAGCGTGATCTCGGGGACGGTGACGATCGGCGAGCGGTGCCGGATCGGCCCGTTTGCGCACCTGCGCGACGGGACCGAGCTCGGCGACGGAGTGGAGGTCGGGGCGTTCGTCGAGACGACGCGCGCCAGGCTCGACGATCACGTGCATGCGCACCATCTCGCTTATCTCGGCGACTCTCACGTCGGATCGGGAACGAATATCGGCGCGGGTACGATCACCGCGAATTACGACGGCAAGGCCAAACACCAAACCGAGATCGGAGCGAACGCGTTTCTCGGGTCGGGATCGATCCTGATCGCACCGGCGCGGATCGGCGAAGGCGCGGTCGTGGGCGCGGGAGCGGTCGTCCTCAAAAACACGAGCGTGGAACCGGGAAAAACCGTCGTCGGAGTTCCGGCGCGGTACGTCGACGGGAAGCCATAATATGTTCAGCGGCATGAGTCGGTTCTTTCGTTCAATTTAACAAACAGGTTCGGGTGATTTCGAATTCGGATTCATCAAAACAAAACTTGTTGATATCTAAACAGGTTATTCAATATGTCTCCTGATTGATTACGAAGGCGGTTTTTCAGAACGTCTCTTCAGTTGCTTGCGAAGACGATTTTTCATAACGTCTCTTCAGTTGATTCCGAAAGAGGTTTTTCAGAACGTCTCTTCAGTTGATTCCGAAAGAGGTTTTTCAGAACGTTTCTTGATTGATCGCGAAGGCGGACTCATCAATACAAAATAATATATCGAGAAAAGATCAATTACTTAAAAAGGAACTTGTTGTTTATCGGGGCCGAATAGATCAATGTTATAATGAAAAATCAGTTTCTTAAAAAGGAACTTGTTGGTTACCGGGGCCGATCTGCGGGGTGAAGCCCTCGGGTTGTCCGGGGCCCGGAGGAGGCGTCGAGCCGAACGTCGATCCGCGTGCCGGCGTTAAAACGCACCGGAAGCCGAGATAAGGAATTCGCGAATCCTCTTTGATTCCCGCGCGCCAGGAAGCGTCGTACGTTTTCGAACCCCCTTTGACGGTTCGCTCGCGATCGCGCGACCGCCGCGCTCCCGTCGGATTAACGAGAAGTTTTCCTCTTGTTTGTTGATACAATTTGGAGTCGAACCAATCGTCGGTCCACTCCCACGCGTTCCCCGCGAGGTCGAACACGCCGTAAGGCGAAAGATCGGTCGCGAACGACATCACGGGGTCGATTTGCCTGGGGGCGCGCGGGCGTCGCCAATCGGGAGGGGAATCTCCCCAGGGGTGGGGGCGACCGTCGGTCGTGCGGGCCGCGAATTCCCATTGAGCCTCGGTCGGCAGCCGCTTCCCCGCCCACGCGGCGTAAGCTCGGGCCTCGGCGGCGGTCACGCCGACGATCGGCGCGTCGTTATTGAAAGCCGCGCCCTCGGGTAACGTATATTGAGATTCTCCTTTTCGATCCATATCGGCCAAAAAACGTTTGTATTGTTTAACGGTAACCTCATGTTGATCGATATAATACGGGTCGAGCCGAACCTTCCGCACGGGGCGCTCCTCGGGAGGTCCGTCGTCGCGCCCCATCGAGAACACTCCTCCGGGAATGAGCATCATCGAGGCGCCGTCTCTGAGCGAGACGATCTCGATCGGCAGGCCCGATTCGTGCACGCCGACCTCGTCGCGCCTGCGAAAACCGGCGGGGAGGGGGATCGGATCGACGTCCGCCGTCGGGAGCCGTAAACCCGTTTCTCGCCTCGGCTCGGCGTCGGGAGCGGGCGCCGCGACCCGCGCCTTGCGGAACTTCGGCGTCACTTTGGCGGTTTTGATCGAGCCTCGATCGCTCGCGGGCGCATCGCTCGTGGGATCGGCGACGATCGCGGGGGGATGATCGCTCTTCGCCGAGTCGTCGTCGATCGGACGTTCGACGGGTAACGCCGCGCCCCGCGTCTCGGTGTCCGCCGAGACGATCGGACCCTTGAAGAACATCGGCAAGCCCTGTTCGCGCCGTTCGAGCGCTTTCGACGCGTCGGCCGCGGCCGACGTGTCGGGATACGATTTGACGATCTTCTCCAAAAGCGAAATCGCCTCGTCCTCCTTCCCCCTGGCGAAAACCTCCTCCGCATGTGCGTACATGCTTTTCGCTTCAATATTCAGTCGCTTTTTATCGGCGACGATTTCGGCGATCGACCGTCCCGTGTCGGTTTTAGAGGCGACCGAGGGTTTGGGATCGTCGGGGCTCGCGGCCTTGACGATGATCAAAATCAACAGCGCCAGAACGGCGAGCAGGCCGCTTCCGACCGCGATGCGGAGATACCTTCTCCCCTCGACGGTCTCGATCATCGGCGTCGCCTCGATCGGCTTCTTGTCGCCGTCGATCGCCGGGTCGCCCGCGTTGAGCGACTTCGATTTCTTCTTCGAGATCGAAGGCTTTTCCGCCTCGATCCGATCGACATCCTTCGCTTTGGCGGTCGAAGTCGATTTAACCCCCGCCGATTCGACGTTTTCCGAAAGATTTGTCGGTTCGTTATAAGTAATTCTTGGTAAATATTTGGGCGGACCCGGAGGTCGTTTGGGCCGAGGTTCGTCCGGTTCGGCTTCGTCGTCTTCGCTCGCGAGCGAAGCCGGAGGGGCGACGGTCGACTCGATCCGACCCGGCGCGGTATTCGGCTCGAGTTCGTCGGCGAGCTTGAACTCGCTTTCCGAATCGGCCGAAGGATCGTCGGTCATGTCGTTCGCGGGAGTCGACGATTGCGCGGGGTTTCGGCGCACGCTCGGCGCGGGAACGGGATCGGGATCGAGCTCGATTTCATCAAAATCGGTATGTTCGCTCATGTGATCACCCGACGTTATAATTAGAGGATTTGGTCGAATCAAATTTCCCGCGGCGGTTCGTGGAATTCGCTTTTTGAAAGTAACCGGGAGGGATCGGCCGACGAACTTGCGAGATCGGACGAACTCGTTCAACCTGGCCGATCGGCGAGCCCTCGCCGACTCGAATGAAATCAACGGATCGACCAAGCCGGCCTATCGGCGAACCCTCGCCGACTCGAATGAAATCAATGGATCGACCCGATGCCTTCCGACAATTCATTATGAATGTTAGGTCAAGCGAACCCTCCTTATCCCTGGAAAAGATTGAAAGTTGCCGCGTTTGATCGAAGTAAGTCGAGCCGTACGGAATCGGATCGAAGATCGAGCGGATCGAGCGATCGTTATTTCGCAGCGACCAAATCGGCGACGAGCTTGGGGGCGATCGGCGTTCCCAGGCCGGTGACGAGATTATAACCCGAGCCCGCGGAATACGTTCCGTTCGAGCCGTAAAGCACCGGAGAGAAATCCCCGGAGAACGCGTAAAGATCGGGAAGCGTTTGGGTGGCGCCGTCGAGCGATCCCTTACCGAGAAGCGCGCGCCCCTGATCGGCGATCGCGATCAGCCCGGACCACTGGGGAGGGCCGAGGCTCGTCCCGCCGGCTCGCGTCCAGCCGCCGTCGGCGATCGAGAACACGTCGATACCGGGAGACGGATCGCCGTAAATCGATACGTCGGGGGTCGCACGTCGACCGATCGCCTGATCATAACGAATGAGCGAGTTTAACAAAAGCTGATTCGAACTCGCTCCTCGCTTAAACTGATAAAAATCCGAAGGCGTGACGAAATTTTGTTGGAACGCGGGGCGCGGCTCGAACCGACTGACGCCGCCTCCCGATCCGCTCCACGCTGTTTCGTAAACGCCGCTCGGCGTGCCGACGATCGACGTTCCCCCCACTCCGACGACGTTCGGCGACGACGCGGGCCAGCTCGCTCCGCCGCGGCCTCCGCCGTCTCCCGAAGACGCCAAAAACGTGATTCCAGTATGCCCCGCGGGGGTTTGGAATTCGCCGTCGTAAGCGGTTTGACCGGCGAATTCGCCCCCTCCCCAGCTCATCGAAACCGCGACGACCCCCGGAACGGCTCGCGCAACGTTCACCCCCGCGAGCAACGAAGCCGTCTGGAGCGAATTCGTTTCCACGAGCACGATGTTCGCCCCGGGCGCCGCGGCGTGCGCCGTCTCGACGTCGACCGCGATCTCGAGCCGCGCCGTCGAACTCCCCGTCCGCGGCGGCGTCGAACCCCCGTTCTGATTCAGAATCGTTAAACTTAGAGGCGCAGGCAATCCAAACGCCTGATCATAAATTTGTAACTCAATTCCGATGTTGGGATCGGCGCCGCCGTCGACGATCGCGATCGTCTCTCCCGCTCCCGTGCCCGCGACGCTTCCTCCGTCGCTCGTTTGTAAGGCGATCTGATTGAACCCGTACCGATCGAGAATCACCTGAGGCGTGAAGCCGCCGAACGGCGCAGCGGCGATCGCCGCGATCCGATCCGCTCGCGTCGATTTGGCAAGAGAAGAATTCGCATGTGTTGAAAGAGCCGCGTTCCGCTCCAGGTTCGTCGATTTCAATTTCGACGCGTTCGCGAGAGGATCGCTTGAGAGGCCGCGAGCGAACTCGGCGATCATCGCCTCGCGGCGTACAAGATCCGAACGGATCGCCGAGCTACGAGGAGCGACGGGCGCGATCGACGACGATATAGGAAGCGCGACCGTCGATAAAAGCTCGATCCGATCGAGCGCGTCGAACTCGGGAGCGAATCGCGATGCGATCGGTTTTCTCAGACGATGGTTGCGGCGGCGCGAAAGCCGCGATCGTATCTTTGAGATCAACGAGAAGCACGTCGAAGCCAAGTGATTGTACATGGATGTGTAACCGGTTGATTTTAGGTGAAAGCGAAGAATCGCTCCAATTATGGAACAAGTACCCGGCCGAGCAAGAAGATTCGCTCGGCGTCGAGAGCCCGCTTCTCGTCGATTTCGGATTATTCGGTTTTATCGACCGCGACGACGGTTTCAAACGGCCGGTCGACCTCCCAAAGTTCGAGCGCGCCGATCTTGCGGACGCTCCGCACGCGATCGGGATGTTCGGTTTGTAAACGGCGAAGATGAGCCTCGAATCCGTCGCCGGGATACCACGCGTGCGCATGATCGATCACGCAATAGACCGGGCGTCCCGTTCCGAACCGAGCTCGATAGCGATCGCGGAGCCGCGGCCATCCGGGATGATATTCATAACCGCCGATTCGTCCCGACGTCAAATCGGGGGTTAAAAGCGCGACATGATGCGACGCGACGATTCCGCGCACTCCCATCCGATCGAGCTCGGCGATCAGCGGACGCAGCGGCGATTCGCGATCGACCCCCCGCGCGATCGCGAGCTGCGCGAACCCCCACGCCCCCACGATCACCGCGAGATAAACCGGACCGACTCGCCCCGGGGCGCTCCGAACGCCGCGAGCGATCAACCCTGGAAAGAATATCCATATCGGAATAAGATACCGCATGGACGTGCCGTTGGCGCTCACCGCCTGAAACAGAAACATCAAGATCGCGACGGCCGTGCCGACGAGCGCGAGAGCCGTCGGCGTCTCGGTTTCGTCGCCCGTTAAACGGATCAGAGCGCGTATTTCCAATCGATCCCGCACCGCGGCCAGGGCGATCAACACGAGCGAGGCGATCACCACGATCGGGCTGATGAAATTGAGAACCCAGAGGTTCGAAGTTCCCATTTTCGCCTCGAATTCGTTTTCGTAGCCGACGAGCGAGTAGATTCCCCGGGCGGCGTCGGCGCCGATCAATCCCCCCGTCGCGCGCAGGCCGTCGTGGATCGTGACCGATAAATCCGAGGGGGATCGAATCCAGATCGGAACCGATCGCTCGAGCCGCGCGTAACCCGACGCGACCCGCGCCGAATCGACCGCGATCGGTGCGAATCCGACGATCAAACCCAGGCAAAAGACCGAGTCTTGAACGATCGACCGATACGCCCTCCCGCCGAACCCCGTAAACCACGCCCCCGCTCCCACAAACAAAGCGATTCCAGCCGCGGCTAACGGCTTTGCAAGTGAACTTTTAATAATATTATTAAAAAATACATATTGGATTGTGTGGCCGACGCGATCTTGTTCGACATGGCAGCAGAACGAAAGGATCGCGATCGAAGCGGCGGCGAGCGCGACCCAGCCGACCGGGGCGAACGGGCCGCTCGTCCACGAAAGCGACCTTCGCCGGATCGTTCTAAGTTCTTGACCGTGGCGGCGAAACGTCCAGTCGATCGCGAGCGTTACGTGAACGATCAGGGCGATCGGATTGAGATAATAACCGACGCTCAGGAGTGCGCCCCAGCCGAAGCGACGAGCCGGCGATAACTGCCGTTCGCGAGGAAGCACGACGGCTCGATATGCGATCAAAACGAGCGTTCCCCAGGCGAGGATAACGGTGTACCCGCCTCGCGAAGCGACGCTCCAAACCGCGAGCATCGGCGAGCCGACCGTCGCGACGAGCGCGGCGACGTGCCCCGTCGTCCGATCGCGGAAGAGCCGCCACAGGGCGTATTGAGCCGCGACGAAGAGCGCGAAATAGAAGGTTGGAGCGAGCGCGACGGTCCACGGCGAATGGCCGAGGAATTTGACGAAGATCGCCGCGGTATACGCCTCGAGCGCTCCCATGTAGCGTTGACCGTCGAAGAAGATCGGCAGCCGTTCGCCCTTTGAGATATCGAGCGCCATCAACCCCACGACGGCCTGATCGTGATCGAGGAGGCCCTCGATTTTGGCCAGAATCGGCGATCGGAGGAGCGGAGCGATGACGAACCAGACGATCGCGGCGATCGTGTCGTAAGCCGTCCAGGCTTTGGTTTCGGGGCGAGACGAGGCGTTTGTGCGATCGGTCGCCGCGGCGACGGGTAATGCGAAACTCATGATGAATTCTCGTGTGGCGAACGCGGAGATCGTTATCGATCAAGAATCGCTCGGCGCGCCCGCCGGGCGCGATTCTTGACGATCCAGTTTAGGACACGTTTCGGCTGTCGATTCGTATGAATAAATGGATCAGAATATTATTCATGTAATTAGGGTTAATGTGACGCCGGAGAGCCGAGCGTTCCGAACACTCCGCTCGTATTAATCAACCCTTGCAAAACGATCGCGACCCTTCCTCCGCCTGTCGCTCGTTGACGAAGCGGCCCTCCCGGCATGTAGTGGATGTCGATCGTTCCCGCCCCCGTTCCATTTCCGACGGTCGGAGGGCCTTCGTTGGGGAAATAAACGCCCGAGCTAGCGGTGTCGGACGTCCATGTGAAATGCGTGGGCAAACCGTGGAACAGGTAATTGGGGTCGCCGACCAAGTCGAGTTCTTCTAGAGAATTTGTGGTGTCTTCATTTTTAGGATGAACGGTCATCAGCCCGGTGATCGTCCCCTGCGAAAGATCCTTGGGGAAGAATGTCGACATCAGCGACCAAACATGAAAGGATTGGTTCGACATACCTTGAGATTTAAAAGAAATCTGGAATGATTGATCGTTAAATCGAGGAGGGCCGACGATATATTCTCCCGTTAATTTCACGACGAACGTTTGGCGAACGACCTCATGGGGAGTCGGCTGGGGAGTATCAGGAGGATAAAGCGTATTGAGCGCGTATTGGATCGCCGTGGCGAACGGCGTGATCCCATGAGGACCGACTTGCATTGAAGTAACGTTCTGATGAACTTGAGACGCGATCGCGGACTGAGCCGCGGCGTGTGAAAACGCCGCCTGCGTGAGTTCGGGCGTTCGGTTGATCGAAGCGAACAAAGCCGCGTATGACAATAACTCGCGCGATTCAAACGACTCGACCGATGGCCGAAAGCGCCTGGATTCGCCCCGATCTCGATAATTGGATTTTATATGGATCATAATGATTTAGTGCGTTGTGGGAACCTGAATCGAACTGTTGACTCCGGCCGACGCGACGAGACCCTGGATGACGATCGCGACCCTTCCTCCTCCGGTCGCTCGTTGACGAAGAGGACCCCCTGGAATGTAGTGGACGTCGAGCGTACCGGCGCCCATACCGTTCCCCACGCTGATCGGTCCCGCGTTGTTAAAATAAGCTCCCGAACTCGCCGTATCGGCGATCCAGGTGAAGTGCGTCGGCAGTCCGTGATATAGGTAATTCGGATCTCCCGTGAGATCAAGTTCGAGTACCGATCCGGTGATGTCTTCATTCTTGGGGTGTAGAGCCATGAGGCCGGTAATCGTTCCTTGCGAGGTATTTTTGGGGAAAAAGACGGACATCAGCGCCCATTGTTTATAAGATTGATTCGATGTTCCCTGCGCCTTGATCGCGATCTGAAACGATTGATCGCTAAAACGCGGGGGACCTACGATATATTCCCCGGTTAATTTGATGACGAGCGATTGTCGAACGAGTTCGTGCGGAACAGGCTGGGGATCTCCCGGAGGATACAGTTTATTAAACGCGTATTTAATCGCGGTTGGGAACGGAGTGATACCATGCGGACCGACTTGAAGAGACGTTACATTTTGATGAACGCTGGACATAATCGAAGATTGCGCCGCGGCGTTTGTGAACGCCGCTTGTGTGATCGCGGGAGTGTGATTGACCGCGGCCAAGAGCGCCCCGTACGAGAGAAGTTCGCGCGATTCGAGCCCTTCCACTTGGGGAAGAGTCGGCGCCAAGCGGCGTTTTTTTCGATCGCGTGACTGTATCATTAAATCTAATCCTATTAAGTCATATCGATTTCGAGATATCTCGTTGATTCCGTTTTGGTTGAAGAGGATCGATCGTGTATATCATTCCACGATCGAATCCTCGCGCCCGCGGGCGACGATCGGTCTCGAATATCCTGTTTAATGAGATGAAGGAACCTGGATATCGCTGACGACGCCGCTGGTGTTGATAACGCCTTGAACGACGACCGAAACCCTGCCCCCGCCGGTCGCGCGCTTTCGGAGCGGGCCTCCGGGCATAAAGTGGATATCGAGCACGCCCGCGCCGGCGCCGACGCCCGGCTGATTGGAAAACAGATATACGCCGCCGCTGTTTGGATCCGCGGTCCAGGTGAAATGCGTCGGCAAGCCGTTGGGACGAGTCGGTTGGAAGGGATCTCCCGTGAGATCCAAAATATTGAACGATCCCGTGATATCCACGTTCTTGGGAATCAGATCGGCGATTCCCAGGATTTGATTCGAGGAGGGATCTTTTGGATAAAAGAAACTCATCTGAAGATATTCATGAAATGACTGATTTGACATTCCTTGACCTTTAATCACTACTTGATACGCCTGATTGTTGAAGCGAGGCGGGCCGACGATGTAAGTTCCGGTGAATTTTGATACGAGCGTTTGACGAACGACTTCGTGCGGAGTCGGTTGCGGCGTCCCCGGGGGATAAGCGGTCGCGAGCGCATACGCGATCGCCTGGGGAAACGGTGTCAGATTGTGAGGGCCGAACGGCGAGATCAAAGCCGGTCGCCTTGATTCGGATCGAGCGGAGACGTGATCGATCGAATTGTTATCGATCATCGCGGCTCTCGTTTCGTGGAGAGAAATCGCAGGCGCGATCGAGAGCAATTCGCGCATCTCCAGCCCCTCGAAGACGGGACGATATCGCGTTTTATCTCCGGCTCGCTGGAATTTAAATTTGCTCATCTTTTTTATCCCGTTTTCAAATAAACGACTTGCGATAAATAACCGATGATAATAATTACCGTTACGCGTCGATATTCAAGGCAAGAGGCGAACGCCGACGGCGGTGTTGAGGTCGAGCATGGCGCGGCGATGTCGAGTGACGGCGTCGCTGAGCCGCTTGGCGATGTCGTTGAAATCTTTTTGCGCGTCGAGATATTCGAGCACGCTCGTCGCCCCCGTGTCCCATCGCGTGTAGGCGCCGTCGCGCACGCGACGAGCCGTTTTGATCACGCGTTCATTAAGGTCGATCATGTTCACTCGACTCACCTCGAATTCGCGAATCGCCGCGTCGACCTCCCACGCCACCTGTTTTTCTTGTCCGGAAACTTCGAGCCGCGTTTGATCGACGTTGAGCTTGGCACGCGCAATATTCCCTTGATTACGATTATAAATCGGCATCGGAACGGTGGCGCCGATCGTCCATGAATAAGCACTCTTTAAGCCAAGCCAATTGTTGTTCTGAAAGGTGTAAGGTTGATAGAGCACGTACACGTCCGAATAACGTTCGGCCAGGCTCAAACGCACGTCGTTCTGGGCGCGATCGAGTGCGAAACGCTGCACCGTCATGTCGGGACGAAAATCGAGCGCCGTTCGCGTGAGCGATTCTTGAGTTCCGGGCAAAGGCCTGGGATCGAAAAAGATCGTGCGAACTTGAAGCCGATCGGCGTCGGGAGGATCGAGATTCAAGTAAAACGCCAAGGTTCGTAATTTCGCCTGGAGAAACTGAACGCGCTCGCGGACGTCGATCTCCGCCTGTTGCTTGTTCACCAACACGGCCTCGACCTCCGGAAGCTTAATCTGACCTTGATCGTACCGCGCTTGCGTTTTCTCCAGAACTCGAGTGACGCCTGCCATGTAAATCTGAGAATATTTGAGATTCTGCATCGCGTCGACGACGTCGATATAAACCGTGTATAAATTATCGATCTGATTCCGAACCGAATCCTGCAACTGAGCCTCGGTCACCTTCTTGGCCGATTCGTACGTCTTCTTTCGATACTTGCGCTTATGACTGATATCCACCGGATAGTTAATATTGATATCGACCTGCGCCGGTCCCCCGGGCCGAATGTATGAATAATTACCATACGGAATAAGCTGTTCGTCGGCGTAGAAAACCGGGTTGGCGCGTAATCCCGCAGTCACGACGTCGGCCTGAGCCATCGGTATCTCGTATTCGAGCGCCAGTATCGCCAGATTGCGCTTCATGAATAAATCGATCGCTTGGTCGAGCGTCATTCCCTCTGGCGGCCCTACGATGCGCTCGGGAGAAGCCGCCACCTCGACCGCGCCGTATGCCGGAACCGGCATTGATGGCGGGGTTACCGTCTGAGTGAATCGTGTCGGAGGTTGAAACATCGGCACCGAAGGCGGATTGAGATTCGCGCTCGGTACGTGGCTGCCTCCCGGTCCCGCCAAGCCGCTCAACGGCGCCTGCGATCCAAGATTCAAGCTAAAATCGGATTCGCTCGCCGCGCCCACCGCGGGACCTAGCTTGCCACGTCCCTTAAAGGCGCCGGGAGGTCCTCCGATATCGATTTGAGCCGCCTGTCCGTGAGCTTGCTTTTGAGAGTTTAAAATGAAAACGATCGAAACGGCCAATAGCGCTAAATCTCTCATGCTTCGCGACGGAAATAACGCCTTGCAACCCATGGCGATTTGGCTTTCTTGTTCGCGAAATGACGGATCGGCTCGACCCTGAACGGCCGCGCCGCACGATCGATTCCTTCAACTCGTAGTGCTTTATCGGCATTTCCCCTACAATCCGTAAATCAATCCGTTCCTCTCACCCGTTCGATAACGAAACGAGCCGAACGCGAACGTCCGGCTCATCTCCGATCGATTCCCAAAAACCCGCCAGGGGCGATCGCTCAACCCTCGATCAATACCCTTTCCCCTTGGTTGTGAGCGGGATGCGACACAGATACATGTCAGCGGTAACATATAAAACGTGACCGTCCTCGGCCCAGCCGCAATTCGCCGTCGCCACACCCGTGTTGAAAGTCCCCAGATGCGTTCCGTCGGGGGCGAACACGATCACCCCGCCAGGCCCCGTCGCGAACAGATTCCCCTTGGAATCGACCTTCATCCCGTCGGGAAGCCCCAATTTCCCCTCGTTCGCCCACGGTGTGGCGTCGAAAAAGACTCGGCCGTTCTTGATCGAACCGTCGGGCTGAACGTCGTAAGCCATCCAGATCGCCTTCTTGGGGTCCGAATTCGCCACGTAGAGCGTCTTCTCGTCGGGCGAGAACGCGATCCCGTTGGGGAATGTCATCTCGTCGGTCAGAAGAGTCAGCTCGCCCCCGTAAGTCAGCCGGTAAACTCCGTTAAACGGCAATTCCTTGCCGGGATCGGCGTTCCCTTTCACCAGGCCGTAAGACGGATCGGTGAAATACAGATCTCCGTTTGATCTGTAAACGCCGTCGTTTGGGCTGTTCAACCGCTTCCCTTTATAACGGTCGACCAGGGTGATGAAGCGCTTGGTGTCTTCCTCATACCGCGCCACGCGTCGATCGCCGTGCTGGCACAAGACCAGCCGCTTGAGCGGATCGAGAATAAGCCCGTTCGAGCCCGGCTCGCCGCCGCGCGGAACCTTCCCCGTGTAGCCGCTCGGCGCCAGATATTCCTCGACTCCGCGCCCCTCGCGAAACTGATAAACGATGTTCCGGGGAACGTCCGAAAAGAGGACGCAACCGAGCCGAGGAACCCAAACGGGCCCCTCGGCCCAATCGAACCCCTCGGCGACGACCATCAGCTTGGCGTCCCTGGGGACGAGCGCGTCGAACCGCGGATCCTTCCGCTCGATCACACCCAACGGCTTCGAAGCCGTCTTCACCTGCGCCTTCGATTCACCGACAAAACCGATCGAAAACGCCGCGGCCGCGATCGCGGCTAAACCTATTCTTTTACTCATTTATTCACCTATTATATCTTGGAGAGATCGAACCGACCGTCCGTTCGCGTGGAAATCCGAGCGTATTGCGTGCGGGGCCGCGCGGCAACGGTGTTCTCCGAATCGGTCGTCGATCGTCAAGTAAGAATAATAGGATGAAATAAGTACAACAAGTTTATATGCCGGAAGAGGCGCCGGATCGGGGGGTTATTCCAGGCGGTCGGGCGACACGCCGAATCGAGCCGGCGTGGAACCGCGGTCGAATCCGCGATTTTTAGATCGACGCGCGGGGCTGGAGACTCGCCGAATCGATCCGGCGTGGAACCCCCAAAGAGCGGGCGAAAATCGCCCGTCGTTCGCCTTGAGAACCGCGATCGACGAGGCGATTCGCGTGAAAACCCCTCGAATCGGCTCGTTCACGCGATTGGCACGCGATCTGCCTTATCGCTTAAACGGGTCGGCGAAAGCCGAACCGAGTTACCGAGCCGGCGAAGCGTCGATCGCTCGACGTTTCAGGCCGGCCTTCCCCCCCGTTTTGGGAGAAACAATCATGGGACGTCATGTTTTCGATTTGTTGATTCCTCCCGTCTCGCGCGGAGTCCTCCACGGATCGCTGATCGCCGCGGCGACGATCGCTCTCGTCTTCACCCTCGATTACGTCGTCGGGCTCTTGTTCCAGGCGCATCGATCGGCTTCGCGATATCTCGAACGATCGCGATCGACCCGCCCGATCGCTCCCAAGCCGCGACTCCGACCCTGCCGGCTCGACGATCCCGACGCGTTTGAAATATTGTTCACGAAGTCGAATTTCGCCGATCGACCGGGCCGACGCGTCGTCGCGGACCAATATCGAACTCGGCGCCCCGCGCTTCGAGTCGCCGATCTCTCGTTCGATCGACCTCGTTAACGCGTCTAAAGAAAAAACATATTTATTTTCATAATCATTATAGAAGAGGACACTTTCATTAAATGGCCGATCGACCGCGGGATTCGGAGCGTCGCGACGAGCGAGCTCTCGACGCTCTGAACTTCTTTCTCGCCGACGTCCGCGACGGTGTCGGCCCTTATTTATCGTCGTTTCTCAAAACGCGTCGATGGGATTCGAGCGTGATCGGCCTGGTGATGTCGGCGACGGGGATCGCCAAAATCGCCTTCCAGACGCCCGCGGGGGCGTTGATCGATCGCGTTCGCGAGCGTCGTTTGATCGTCGTCGTCGCGGCGATTCTCGTTTCGGCCGGATGCGCCTCGATCGCCTTCTTTCCCAACCCGATGATCGTGATATCGGCCCAGATGTTCACGGGCATGGGCGCCGCGGTCTTCCCCCCCGCGATCGCGGCGCTCAGCCTGGGGCTTGTCGGCAGAGCGAGGTTCACCCGCAGAACGGGAAGGAACGAGGCGTTCAATCATCTCGGCAACGTCGCCGCGGCGACGCTCGCCGGCCTTCTCGGCTGGTATGTTTCGTTTGAGGCGATGTTCATACTCGTCGCGGTGATGGGAGTCGGTTGCGTCGTCTCGGTTCTTATGATTCGCGAACGCGACATCGATCCTGCGCTCGCGCGCGGCGCCGATCGGATCAAAACCGCCGACGGTCGCGAGACGATCCGCATCGCCGCGATCGGCGAACTGTTGAAGGATCGAAATCTCCTGGCGTTCGCGACCGCGATCGTGCTCTTTCATTTTTCGAACGCGGCGATGCTTCCGCTCGTCGGCCAGAAGATCGCCAAGTTGTACGGCGACGAATCGAACGCTTCGGCCGCGGCGATGTCGGCTTGCGTCGTCGCGGCGCAGCTCGTGATGATTCCTGTTTCGCTCGCCGCGGGCCGGCTCGCTCGCTCGTGGGGCAGGCTTCCGCTCCTCGCGATCGCCTTCGGTATCTTGCCGATACGAGGGTATCTTTATACGCTTACGAACACCTCGGCGGGGCTCGTCGCGGTGCAATTGCTCGACGGCGTCGGCGCGGGAACCCTCGGGGTCGTCGGGGTGCTCGTGATCGCCGATCTCACTCGCGGCACGGGGCGTTTCAACCTGATGCAAGGGGCGCTAAGCACCGTGACCGATCTGGGGGCTTCGCTCAGTCACGCGACCACCGGAATCGTCGTCTCCAAATACGGTTATGACGCGGGTTTTTTAACGCTCGCCGCGATCGCGCTCGTCGCATTCCTTTTTCTGATCGCGACGATCGGCGAAACGCGCGGCCAAGAAGAATCGATTGATTCCACGTCTAAACATAATCAATATATTAATATATAAAACAGTTTTCGGTTCGGCCGGATATTTTTCGGGAGGAATTCGCGTTTTGGGCTGGCCCGATCGCGACGAAGCGTCTAGCATCGATTTTACGCTCGTTTCGACTTCATGGAGGAGAGGCGATCGATTCACCCCGGTTCGGCCTAAGAACGCGAATCGCGGCTTTTCGATCGCCAAGCGCACGGAGCGCCGCGCCGATGTCCGCTCGCAAAGAGACGCTCATTTTCGCCCTGGTACTCGCGGCGCTCGTCGGAGCGTTTCTGCACGAATCGCTTTTTCTCGGCAAAATCCTTAGCCCCGCCGACACCCTCCTGGTGAGCAAGGCGTTTCGTGACGTGAAACCCGAAGGATACGAGCCCCGCAATCGGCTTCTCATCGACGCCTCGCTCCAATTCGAACCGTGGCTCGAATTCAATCGTGAACAAATTCGCAAAGGGAAGCTCCCGCTTTGGAACGATCGCGCAGGTTGCGGGGCGCCTCATCTCGCGAACATCCAAACCGCGGTTTTCGATCCGTTTCACCTCGTCGCGTACGCGCTTCCATTTCGAATGATGTACGTATTCGGTTGGATCGCCGCGGCGCGGTTATGGATCGCGGGGATGGGGATGTTTCTCCTTTTGAGGTATTGGGGGTTGGGTTCGTGGGGGCGCGGGTTCGGCGGATTGACGTATCCGTTTTGCGGTTTTCTGGTGTTTTGGCTCGAATTTCCGGTGGCGTGGGCGGCGATCTGGCTCCCCTGGCTGATTCTTATGGGAGAACGCGCGTTCGATCGAGCCGATTCGAGGTCGATCGCGGGGCTCGCGATCGTCACGGGGTTTACGATCTTCGCGGGGCACATTCAAACCTCGGCGCTTTGCCTGCTCGCCGCGGGATCGGTCGTCGCGGCGCGGGTTTTCGGGTCGTTTCGTCGCGAACGCGGGAACGCTTCGACCTCCAATCATATCAACGAGTTAAAGTGGAACGGCGCAGGTACGTTATCGCGTTTATTTGTTTGGATATCGGGAATCGTTTTAGGCGCGGCGGTCGCGGCGGTCGTTGTGACGCCGTTCGGCTTTTATTTATCGAGGAGTCCCGTCTGGGCGGATCGCGTCGCGAATCGCGCGTCGTTTTGGGCGATCACGCCTCCCAAGATTCTCGATTCGTTTTGCACCGCGGTTCCGTATCTCTATGGAAGCAGGCGGCGGGGCGATCCGAACCTGGCTCGACCGCTCGGAGTGCGTAACGTCAACGAGGCCGCGGGGGGATTCGCGGGGCTCGCTTGTCTCGTCTGGCTCGCCCCCGCGGGTTTCTCGATCGCCGCGCGGCGCCGCGCCGTTCGATCCGACGAAGACCGTGATCAATCAGATAACGATAAAAAAATAAAATCACGTGAAAATTTCGACCGATTTAATCGGATCGATTCGTTCGATCGGGGTTCGGGCTCGGCTTACGCGGCGCGGCTCGGGCTCTTTTTTTCGATCTTCGGGTTTATGGCGGCGTTCGACGTTCCGCCGGTTCCGAATTTGATCCGGATCGCTCCGGTGGTG
Organism: Planctomycetota bacterium; assembly: GCA_021791715.1. Classification (GTDB taxonomy): domain Bacteria; phylum Planctomycetota; class Planctomycetia; order Isosphaerales; family Isosphaeraceae; genus JAKBCQ01. Next base: position 25,871 of record JAJYWB010000075.1, read on the forward strand.
AACGTAATGGATCAACGACGGTTCACATTATGGATCGCGTTGGGATTGATCACGGCGGGATCGGTCGGGATCGAAGCGATCGGGCGTTCGGCGGTCGGGTCGCGCGGGCGAAGATTCGGGCTTTTCGCGTGTTTATTGGGGGCGATTCTGGTTTCGGCGACGCCGTTCGTGAGTCGTCTCGAACCCTTCGTGCTCCGGAGGGCGAAGGGGTATTACGAGCGAATCGCGGCGATCGAGGAGCGAAAGAGCGATCGAAAAGACGATTTCAAGGATCGAAGCGCGAGCGATCGTTCGATCGATTCCGCAGCCAACGCCGAGCGCCGAACGAGGATGACCTTGGTCTTTTTAAGACGATCCCTTATGCTGGAGGGGACGATTTGGTTCGCTCTGGGGTCGATCGCGTGGGCTTCGAAACCCCGGCGCGGCGCCGATTCGACGCGAGCTTTATTGCTCGGCGTGAATCTTCTGGAGCTGATCCTCACGGGGTACGCGGCGAATCCGGCGATCGAGCGATCGGAATATCAACCATCATGTCGAGTGATGACGTATCTGAAAGAACATGTTGGAGATCGCGGGCGCGTGTTGACGCTCGGCGCCGAGGCGCCGCCGAACACGCTCGCGCGGTACGGTCTCGCCGACGCTCGGAATTACGATTCGATCGAGCTTTCACGGAGCGTCGACTGGTTCGATTCGCTTTACGAGAACGAACCGGGTCGGCGCGATCGTTCGAGCCGACGCGAACTCGACTGGCGCGGGGTTTATCGCACGCTCGATCGGCTGCGCGATTCGGGGGTGACCGCGATCGTCGCGGCGACACCTCCGCCGAACGCAAGCGAATTCACGCATGTGGAAAAGATCGGTTCGGTTTGGATCGCGACGCTCGCCGCCGCGCCTTTGATCGAATTACCCCAAGACGCGAAAGCGATTCAAATAACAAGCGAACCGGGACGAATCGACGCCGCTTGGCGCTCGTTCCAGGGAGGAACGGTCGTTGCGCGACACACGTTCGATCGTGGAATGACGTGCGAACTCGATGGAATTCGTGTTCCAATCGAGCCGTACCGGGGCGTGTTTATGAGCGTGCGAGTTCCCTCGGGAACGCATCGCCTGGTTTTCCGTTACGAGCCGGTGGAGGCGCGATTTGGAATCGTCGTTTCAACCGCGGCTTTGGGAGCGATCGGCGCGCTCGGTTTTCGCCGCCGACGGGATCGTGGGGCGAAAAATCTCGTCGCGCGATCTTGGAACATTCGAATCGGTCGGATTAGAATGGATTCTTCAATCCCATCCGGAGTTTCTTCCGGTCAACCCTAAAGGATGAAACGCTGATGGTCCACTTCACGTGTGATCAATGTGGAAAAGATCTGACCGCCGGCGGCGAACAACGGTTCGTCGTCAAAATTGAGGCGTACGCAGGCTTTGATCCCACCGAGATCACGGACGACGACCTGGACGAGGATCACATGGAAGCCGTGGCTCGATTGCTTCAAAACGACGAGGCGCTCGACCCCGACGACGTCGATTCCCCCATCTGCCGATCGTTCCGTTTCGACCTTTGTCCGTCGTGCCACGCCGCTTACCTGAAAGATCCGCTCGGCAGGGCGCCCGTTCGACAGTTCGACTTCAGCGAGAATTGAATCGCTCGAACCGCCGAGTTCTTCTTAGCGATCGCACGGAGCGATCGCTCGCTCCGTCGGAATCGGACATCTAAATATCAACTCAAATACGCGTGAGTGGACGACGCTTCGTCGAGCGTGACGATCGTCGTCCCCGTTCTTTTCGACCCGCGACACAAAAGACCGACCGAGCGGGCCGAAACTTTGACGAAACAAGCGGGGTTTCGAATTCGATAGCGATTCGAAATCCGCCGAACCTTCAGAAGTGCGGCGGACTCGCTTCACGCTTTTATCTTTGACGAAGTTGATTCAAGCGGCGTCGTCGATTCAGACGACGACTTCGAATCAAACGGCGACGTCGATTCAAACGACGACGTCGATTCAAATGACGTTATCAATTCAAATCTGGTGAGAATCGCTTTAGGAACGATCAATTCCTGTCGATCAACGCGAGACGAGCATCACGACGTTGGAGACGATGGAAAGGCCGAGCAACACCGCGAGAGCCGCGATGATGTTGTTGCGGCTATTCACGTATCCCGCCATCTCCTCCATTTCCGATCCGCTGACCGATCCGCCCGTTTCGGCGTAATCGGTCGCCTCGCCTTCGGAAAGACTCGTTAGCGAATCGAGCTTCTGCGCCGCGATGATCGGCGGTTCGCCGTTCAACAGGCGATTGAGGTCGATGATCAGATCGTCGGGGTCGCGATAGCGATTCTCACGATTTCGCGCCATCATCGTTTCGATCACCTCGCCCGATCCGCTCGATAGCCGCGTGTTGATATGATCGGGCGGAGTGGCCTGGAGGTTTTTATCGATGTGTTTCTGCATAACCTCGGTGGGCGTTTCTCCCGAGAAGGGAACCTTGCCCGTCACCATGTGGTAAAAACTGGCGCCAAGGCTGTAGATGTCGCTCCGGATATCGACGTCGACCTGGCCGCGGACCTGTTCGGGGCTGATGTAATAAGGCGTTCCGATCGCCATGCCGGCCTCGGCCATCGCCCACTTCTCGTCGGCGGTTAGCCTTGCCAGGCCGAGATCGGCGAGCTTCACCCCCCCCTCTTTGGTAACAATGATGTTCTCGGGTTTGATGTCGCGGTGAATCAGCCCGCGTTGATGCGCGTGCTTGAGCGCCTCGGCGACCGCGAGGACGATCCGCGTCGCCTCTTTCTCGTCGTAAATCAACCCCGCGTCGAGTTCGTCTTTGATCGTCTTCCCCTCGACGAACTCCATCACAAAATAATGATGACCGTCGACTTCCCCCGCGTCGATCGCGTTGACGATATTATTATGCGAAAGCTTGGCGGCGATCTTGGCCTCGCGCTCAAATCGTTTGATGAATTCTTTGTTCGATGCGAGCGCGTCGAGCAGAACCTTCACCGCGACGATCCGATCGACGCTCGTTTGTCGAGCCTTATAAACCATCCCCATCGACCCCTTCCCCAGGCGGTCGATGATTTCATATCCAGGAATCTCAAATTTCTTTTGCGATTCGCCCGCCTCGCGATACAGCCGAAGAGCCTGGCTGTTGGTGAGAACCTTCGAATCGACCATCATCTGCAGCAGCGCCTTGGCGTCGTCTTCGCCGATCTTTTTGTTGATCCGAATCCGACACGATTCGATCTCCTCGGCGGTCGCGAGTCCGCGACGGAGGATCGTTCGTTCCAGGCTCGATTCGTTGAGCGACGAGAGACCGCGCAAGTCGCCCGGCTTCGAACCGGCTCGGCCCGCGCCCCCGGAAGCCCCGGGTTGCGCCTGAGAAGGCTTCGCCTGACCGTCGCCTTTGGCCGCCGCGGCAGCGGCCTTGCTGATCGGCGGTTTGGCGCCGTCTTTCGAAGGTTGAGCTTTACCCGCTTGCGTCGCCGCGTCTCCTCCAGAGCGAGGAGGATGAGCCGCGACGCCTTCGGTTTTCGCCGCGTTTCCACTCGCCTGAGCCGCGCCGCGGGGCGGAGCGCTCGTCGACGTCGATCCCGTCGTCGGTTGCTTCACTTCCACAGACTTCCCCTCCGATGTCTTGGGGTCGCTCGACGCTTGATCGATCGGCCTCGCCGTCGTCGGTCGATCCGCCGGCGGATTCGATTTATCGGGCGTTGTCGCCATTAACATACCGCTCCCCGCGATTCGCGGGCCGAGTTCAATCGATTTTGTTTCTATACGGTGAAGAGCCGCGGAAAGGACGCGCCGAATCAACCTTGGCCGCGATCCCTACAATTCGATGCAAGCCGTGAAGACTCGCCGCGATTCACTTTCCTGCCAGTATGAACCGCTTGAAGTAATTGTCAATCACCTTGCGTCCGGCTTTCAACTCCAGCCGCGTTCAACCCGATCGGCTCGGCGTGCGAAACGAATCGATTCTCGCGATCGATCACTCGCGGGCCGCACGTTTGAAGGCTGCGGAGCGAAGAATTTCGTTCCAAGCGTTTTTCGAGCCGATCGAAGCATCAATCTTGTGATCATTCGTGTTGGTTTGAATTTCGAATGGTACGTCAATCGAAATCGATACCGTGTCGCCCGGCGCGGAGCGAAACTCCTTGCGAGGGGGACGTTTCGGCAAGGCCGTCGGAACCGTGACACGCCTTGCCGAGAACGTCGCCGCTCGCTTGATCAAACAATCGGGATGTCAAAGAGCGTCCCGGCTCGATCTCACGGTCGCCCGGGCTCTCGCGTTGCGCCGATTCGACCCGCGTGATCGGCCGTTATCGGAATGTGATGAAAATTATCGGTTTACGATTCGATTATTCCCTCTGATGAACGTGTGATTCGAGCGAGATCGGATCGGACCGACCGCCGACGGTCGTTACGGCCGAAAAATTGGCGTTCGCCTCATCTTCGGGAGTCGACGCTGTTTGGGAGGGCGAACACGTCCGGGTGGGCGATCTCAAACGAGAGGGCGAACCGATCTGGGAGGGCGAACCGAAATGGGAGGGCGAACCTCCTGGTGAGCCATTTTCGAAAATGTTCGATTGTTGCGAAATCGAACTCACCTGCGAGGGCGTCCCGATCTGCGAGGGCGAACCGATCTGGGAGGGCGAACCGATCTGGGAGGGCGAACCGATCTGGGAGGGCGAACCGATCTGGGAGGGCGAACCTCCTGGTGAGCCATTTTCGTAAATGTTCGATTGTTGTGAAATTGAACTCGCCTGCGAGGGCGAACCGATCTGGGAGGGCGAACCTCCTGGTGAGCCGCTTCCGTATATGTTTGACTGTTCCGAATGCGAACCCGTTTGCGAGGGCGAACCGATCTGGGAGGGCGAACCTCCTGGTGAGCCATTTTCGTAAATGTTCGATTGTTGCGAAATCGAACTCGCCTGCGAGGGCGAACGTGATGAGCCGTTTCTCAATGCATTGGAATTTTGCTCGATCAAACCCGAAACGGGACGACGAACATCCTCGTGCAACGGATTCCCTTTGTTATAAGAATCGGGAGGGATACACGCCGTGACGATCCGAGGATCGTCGGTTTCTTGATCGGCGTCGATAAGCCGGCTCACCGGGAGGTTCGCCCTCCCATTAAGATCCTTCGATACCGGCATGTCTTTCACGGATCGGCGAGGCGCCGATCGAGCCGATGATTGAGGATTCGAATTTGGAAAATCGGGCTCACACGACGGTTCGCCCTCCCGGAAGATCGCCCGGCTCGAAGGGTTTTCTCCGAATTCATCAACCGGGCGCAATCCTTGCCTTCGATCTTTCTGCAACCGACGCAACTCGGTCATCGTCCGCGCCAGGCATCGATCGAGATGCGACTCGTATTTGATGATCGTCTGAACCGTCGGTTGATCGGGCAATAACCGACGCTCCCTCACGCGTTTCGCAGCGTCGCGAACCCTGTCGAGCCCCTCCTTAAGCTCGGGAAGCTTCGCCGCCTGCGCTCCCATTTTCATGTATGCATCAAGATAATCGCGGAGCGGCTTGCGAACTTTCTCAACCGTCGCCGCCTCGGAGCGGTCGCGAGGGATATCCTTGTTGTCGAGCGCTACGATGAACTCGGCGAAAACTTCATTGTGATCGAATTGTGTCGCGACGACCTCGAACCGAATCACGCGATCGAGCCGCCACAAATACATCGCGGCGCGCTCGGCGTGAAGCGTTTCGAGCTTACCGACGGGATTCAAACCTTGAACGACGGTATCGCGGTGCGCGATCCATTCTTCGAGCGTTTCAAACCCTGCGATCACGGGATCGGTCGAGAAAAGGGGGTGTTCGCGAGGTTTTTGAGCAGCGAGCGACCTCGAATCTCGATCTTTGAGATCGTCCGCGGGAGAGTTGGTGAGCGCATTATTGAAACGGACGGATTGTGCGGTTTTCATGATGTTTCGGCTTTCCTGTATATAGTGAAAGTGTTGGTCGAGTTTGTTGGTAAAACGGTTCAGTTTTGATGCGTTAAGACAATTTGAGGTTGTTTTAGCGCGTTCAGACGAATTCGATTCGATCGATTCAGGTCGAATCGGCCGGCCGACGTTTTCAATACATCGAATCTACGATATCCGGGAGCCGCCGTCAATAGCGTGTCGTAAAATTTGCGAGAACGAACGAACTTGGTGGAGATGTTGGATTATCTCGGGATTTGCGTCGGGAATTCCGAACATTCACTTCTCCCTTTGGGAGAAGTCGTCGCGGAGCGACGGATGAGGGCAATATTTAGAGGCTATTCGAAAAGAAAACCGCATATTCGGCGGGATCTGAGGGCGAATCAATCCGAGAGGGCGAACCTCATGGTGAGCCATGTCCAGGTATATTTTATTTTTACAATAAAAATACTATTCATAATACATCGATTCCAGATTGGGATTATCCATTTCAAATAAAAACATGCCGGCTCACCAGGAGGTTCGCCCTCCCAAACGGGTTCGACATCACAGACGGGTTCGACCAACCGAACGGGTTCGACATCCCGGAGGATTATAATATCTCAAATAAAAATATGACGGCTCACCAGGAGGTTCGCCCTCCCAAACGGTTTCGACCAACCGAACGGTTTCGACCAACCGAACGGTTTCGACCAACCGAACGGTTTCGACCAACCGAACGGTTTCGACCAACCGAACGGTTTCGACCTCCCAAACGGGTTCGACCTCCCAAACGGGTTCGACCTCCCAAACGGGTTCGACATCCCAAACGGGTTCGACCAACCGAACGGGTTCGACATCCCGGAGGATTATAATATCTCAAATAAAAACATGCCGGCTCACCAGGAGGTTCGCCCTCCCAACAAGAATACACAAACATATCGATACTAAGCATGTGGTATATCAACATGTAAAACGGCGTCAAAATCGGTAAAATCGAGCCGACGGCGTTTCGTTCGCCGTTCCGGATCACCTCTCAGCTGAATCCGCGTCGGCGATTCCGCTCTTTCACTTCTCCCTTTGGGAGAAGTCGTCGCGAAGCGACGGATGAGGGGTTGAATTATAAGATCCTTCACAAGATTCCAAATCCCTCACCCGGCCTTCGGCCGGCCTCTCCCAAAGGGAGAGGCGTATATTTGCATCTCCGATACGCTGAATCCGCGTCGG
>JAJYWB010000009.1 GCA_021791715.1 Planctomycetota bacterium
ACAAACGCCGGCTCGGTCGGCGCCTCGCCCTCCCGGAATCGACGACTCGGCGCCCGTGCTCGTCCGGTTGGTCGAACACTTTTGAGACGGCGAAATCTTATGGGAGGGCGAACCTCCTGGTGAGCCGTCTTTTCGATTATTCTGATCCGCCGCGGTCGAGTCCAATCGCATCGGCGACACTGTTTGCATCGGCGTTCCCAATCGCATCGGCGAACTCTTTTGGGAGGGCGAACCTCCTGGTGAGCCGTCTTGATCTTGATTTTGATCAACGACGGCTCGGTCGGCGCCATCCACTCCCGGAATCGCGTCGCGCAAACCGTGCCGTCGTTCTTTTTGCAATCTTCGCAATTCCGCCATCGTGCGAGCCAAACATCGATCGAGATGCGCCTCATACCTGATGATCGTTTGAAGCGTCGGCTGATCGGGTATCATGCTTCGCTTGTTCACACGATCTGATTCATCAAGGCGGATTGTCGAACCGGCTTCGATTTCAACTCGATTCGCCGCGTTCTCGAACCCGATCACGCGATCAAGCCGCCATAAATAGAGCGCGACACGCTCCGCATACAAGGCTTCGAGAGCGCCGAAGGGATACAGTTCTTGAACGACGATCTCGCGATGCTCAAGCCAAGAGCCGAACTCTTCGACCCCCTCGATCACGGGAGAGGTCGGTATGAAATTGGGCCTGGGATTGTGCGGATCGACGATCGGTCGGTCTTGGCTGTTGTTCATAGAGACAAATCTTTCGTAAAGGTTCGGTTTTGCCGCGTTACGACAATTTTTTCCTACAATTCATCGCATTCCGGCGGAAACGTTTTGATCGATCGCGCGATAACCGCCCGCCGAAAGCGATTCTGTAAAGGATCGTATGATATCCGGGATTTAATGTCAAGTATTTTACAGAAATATTGCGAGATCGTCTACCAAAATGGGTACATTGACTCAAAGAAAGAAATCACACTCCCTCCCCGCGTGCGGGAAAGGCCGAGGAGGGGTCGAAATGATCCAATCACGTCACCTCGACTCCAAATAGGGGGTTTCCGTCGATCATCTCGCAACCAGAGGCTCGAAACATACAACTTATCGTTTAGAAATACATGAAGCTTTCCCCAACCCCAAATCCTGTTCGATCGTGGATGTCGTACGATTCGGGAGAATCCAGTTTTTTGGGTGTCCGCAATGAAGCCTCGGGTGTGAGAGACGAATCCATTCGGTTGAATCGAACCTCTCATTTCTTTCTCCCAGACGACGAGGACATTGAAGCGCGCGGGTCGTGAACGGATCGATTTCGCCTGAGTCGATCGAAATCGACGATTTCGGGGATGCGTCGAGACGCCTAACAGGGCTCGTGCGGATCGTTCATTCGTTCGCCGCGATCATCGCCGCGGCTTCGTTTTTCGCCGCGAGGCGCTGGAACGATCGATCCGTTTTCCCTATCGTAAGGGTGGGCGCGAAAGCCCGGGCCACGCGACAACATGCGAGAGCGTAACGACTAGTTTATGCATTACGACGAGATCGTCCGCCAATTGAAAACGAGGCTGGAATCGCTGACGAGAGCGGGTCTCGATCGCGTTCCATCGCCTCGGCTCGTCGCGCGCGGAGCGATTCCAGCTCGACGAACGACCGAATCGGACGGTCGCATTGAACCCGCTCCGGTCGAAATCGCTCGGCGACCCGCTGCGCTCGTCGAGGCCGATCGCGATCGAACCGACGCCCGATCGGAAACGCCGCGTGAGATCGTCGCTCGACCCAAACCGGCGCAACCGATCGCACCGCGGACGACCGCGACGGGACGCACCGAGAACCGCACGACAGGATTGAGCTTAAACATGAATTTACTTTATGGCGATAAAGGTTTCGACGAGCCGATCGTCCCCGCCGAAGAGCGTCGAGAACGGTTGCGGATTCTCGCCGACGAGATCGCCGAGTGCCGGAAATGTCCGGTTTTGGTCGCGAATCGGTCGCGGACGGTTCCGGGCGACGGCGATCCGAACACGCGGTTGATGTTCGTCGGCGAGGCGCCGGGCGCCGACGAGGACCGCCAGGGAATTCCGTTCGTCGGCCGCGCCGGGGCGCTTTTGAACGATATGATCGTCAAGGGCATGGGGTTAAGGCGTGAGGATGTTTTTATCGCAAACGCGGTTAAGTGCAGGCCCCCCGAGAACAGGACTCCCGAGGGGGAGGAGATCGCCGCTTGTCGTCCGTTTTTGGAACGTCAGATCGCGATCGTTCGGCCGCGGTTTATTTGCATCCTGGGGAAGGTGGCGGCGACTTCGGTTTTGCAATCGGCGTTGCCGATGAACCGGCTGCGCGGCAAGTGGCATCGGTATCGCGGAATTCCGACGATCGTCACGTATCATCCCGCTTATCTGTTGCGCAATCCCGCGGCGAAAAAAGAGACGTGGGAGGATCTGAAGTTGTTGATGCAGGCGATGGGTTTGAAGCTTCCTTCGCGCGGCGAGGATTCGTGAGTAAGAATCGATCGCGCCGTTATGATCCAATCGATTAGGAGCATTTTGATCCGTTGGTTCGTCGTGGAGGCGACTCGGACCCGGGGAACGATCGTCGTCCCCCGGAACGACTCGATTTCTCAGACGGCTCGATCTAATTCGTTCGCGGCGATCAAACCTGCGGCGATAAAAGAATAATCGCATCTTGAACGTCTTTCATGCGAATCGGCTTGGAGAGAACGACCATTCGATCGTCGTCGGGAAGGCGATTGATCATATTACCTTGTTTGGTTCCAAGGAGGAGGAGAATCGGCAGGTCGATCCCTTGTTCGCGCGAGTTGTGATGAATGCCGAGGAACGATTGCAGCCCCTGTTCGCCGAGTCCGTCGAGATCGAAAACGACCATGTCGGTCGGTTTCTCGGCGAACCGATCGGCGGCGAGTTCGGGGTCGTCGACGAGAACGGTTTCGTATCCCATCGCGCCGAGATTTTTTTGAAGCGCCGCCTGGATATCGGTTTGGAGCTCGACGCAGAGGACGCTTTTACGTTCCCGAGCGACTCCGTTTCGCGCCGCGGAGAGCGCCTTCATGTGCTTCTCGAAGTCTTCGACGACCTCCTTCATCGATTGATAACGATGTCGCAAATCGACCTTCATCATTTTTTCGATGATTCGCGTGACGGGTTCGGACGGGGCGTGCCGCTGCTCGCTCAACGGCTTGATCGCGCCGAAGCTCCGCTTCAGCATCTTGGCGAGAGGATCCTTGCTTTCGACCTCGGGCAAAGGCAATTGACCCGTAAGCATTTGATAAAAAATACATCCGAGAAAGTAGATGTCGGATCGGGGATCGCCTTTGGGGCTGCCGCACGTTCGTTCGATCGCCGAGTAATCGACCGTCCGTTCGCCGTGCGCCGCGGCGAGCTTCGATTCGCTCCCCTCGATCGTCGCCAGGCCGAAATCGACGAGCTTGGCGACTCCCTTGGTGCTGATCAGAATGTTCGTCCCCTTGATGTCGCGATGCGTAATGCCTTGATCAAGCGAGTACTTGAGCGCGTGAGCGAGGCCGAGCATCATCGGCAGCGCCTCCTGCTCGGTGAGCCTGGTGCGGAGCTTGAGGAAATCGCGGAGGTTTTGCCCCTCGACAAACTCCATCACCATATAATGACGTTTATCGCTTTCGCCGTATTCGAAAATTCGAACGATGTTGGGATGAACGAGGCGAAGCCCCGCTTCGGCTTCTTTATTGAACCGATCGACCGCGTCGGCGTCGGCGGTGAAGCGTTGCCGCAACACCTTGATCGCGACGGGTTGTCCTCCCGGAACCTTGACTCCGCGGTAGACCCGCGCGAAAGTTCCCTCGGCGAGATGGAACAGCACGCGACAATCGCCGAAAACGAAGCCGTCGTTCTGCCCCTTCTTGATCCGTTCGATCTGCCAACTCGTCATCAATCCCTTGCGGAGCAACACGCGAATCAGCGCGTCGGCGGTGTTGCTATCGGCCTCGAACCGCGCCTGACGCGCTTGCTCGCGGCTGATCAGTCGAAGGAGAACGAGTTGCTCGGCGAGGGAGTCGGCGTCGAAATCGAGCATGGCGAACCGTCCCGGATTGGTCGAGGAAACGAAACATCCAAACACGACCAAGTTTGATAAATCAGCGGATGTTCCGATTGAGAGTGACGAAACGAACTCGTGTCCGCGAAACCGTAGCGGCTCCATGGCGCGACGATCGCCCGATCCGGGTCGAAACCCTGAATCGGCGAAACGCCCGGATCGAGCTAGATGAAAGAGGGTCGGTACCGAACCGAATCCAGAGAAACGGATTCGCCTCGCGCGGCGCCGACCCGCGAGTACGGACGAACATCAACCGCGACGAACAACAACCGAAACAATGATCATAGAAACAGGAATCGGATCAATAGCGACCGCCGTAACCGCCGCCGCCGCCGCCGGAACCTCCCCGACCGCCGCGACCGCCGCCGCCGCCGCCGCCATACCCGCCGCCGCCGCCGCCGCCGGCATAACCGCCGCCGCCGTAGCCGCCGCCGGAACCTCCCCGACCGCCGCGACCGCCGCCGCCGCCGCCGCCGCCGCCGCCCGCCCTCGGTTCTCTCGGACGCGCTTCGTTAACAGTCAGATGTCGGCCTTTGTAATCTTGGCCGTTCAAAGCCTGCGCGGCTTCCTCGGCGCCGTTGTTCATCTCCACGAATCCGAAACCGCGCGAGCGGTTCGTCTCGCGATCAATGATAATTTGCGCCGAAATCACCTCGCCGTAATCGCTGAACAACTCCACCAGGTTGTCTTCCGTGGTGTCGTACGTCAGATTTCCAACGTATAGCTTCTTGGACACTTGCGAAACCCTTGCACACTGAACTTACGGAGCGTTCTGGCGAGGCTAGCGTCCGATACTGCTAGGGAGACCCGCCGAGGACTGCTACCATTAGACTAACGAATCCCGCGTGTTTGAACAGCGTGATCTTCGGAAATTTTCTCCGATTGATCTTGCAAGCCGCGTTCAATCAACACCGACGACGACGATCGACGCGTCGAGGCGCACGCCGCGATCACCGCGATCGCCGGTACCGCGGGCGCCCTCATCCGTAAATCCGTCCAATAAACCGCGTGAATCAAGCTTAAAGCGATCAATACCGCAACCGCCAAAATCAAGGGTCGACGCCGCGACTCAGGCCGAAATAAACCCCAAGCCAAAGCCGCGAACAGCGGTATCGTCCAGCCCGCGGTCGCCAATCGACGTCCCCTCGAATACACCAAAGACGAAGGCGCAACCCCCCAAAAGCGACCCAATCGCGCAACCGACGCCCGAGCGAAATCGAACGGTCGCGACCGCGCGAATCGTATCGCCTCATCCCGCAACAAACGATCCCCCTCGACCTCCCCAAGACCCGCGGTCGTCTCGCGTACCCAAGCCCAATACCGCATCTGCCCCGAACCGCCCCAGACCGCCTCGGTCTTTTGATTCAAAACATCCTTATAATAATATGGGTTATTGGCGAGCGAGAGCGTGTAACCTCCGTGCGTCGTCAAAAGCACCGGCGAGCCGATCGCCTTCAGGTTTCGAACGCCCCAGGGGACGAGCGGAACGATCATCCCCGCGCACAACGCGAGCCCCCACGCGGCTCGGTCGCGAAGCCTCGAACCGTTCGTGATCAACCCCAAAACCGCGGCGATCGGAACGACCGCCGCAAGGCTCGGCCGACACATCGTCCCCAATCCAAGCGCGATCCCGCCCCAAAACGCCCCCCACAAGCGTCGCGATCCGCTCCCAACAATCTTTTGATCAACATATTTATCTTGATCGGATTTGTCTCGACGATCGCGTCCGCCGACCAAAAAAAGTGCGAGGGCGACGAGGAAGGCGGCGAGCGTTTCGGTCATCACCGCACGCGATTGCGCGATCAGCACGGGATCGAACGCGACGATCGCCGAAGCGCAAAGCGCGCGGCGAATCGATAAACCGAATCGGATCGAAGCGTGATAAATGAGAGCGATCGTTCCCGCGCCCAGAGCCGCGTGCAACGCCATAATTCCCGACCCCGCACGGTCGATTCCGAGAGCGACGATCGGCGCGAGCGCCAGCGGATAGAGCGGAGGTCGATAAGCCGTCGGCCGGCCTTCCCACGAAAAACCTCGCCCCGATACGAGCGATTCGGCGAGCGCCAGATACCCGTCGGGGTCTTCGATCGGCCCGCGGCCGCAAAGCGAGGAATAAGACAATCCGATCCGAACCGCGACGCCCGCCAAAACGATCAGAATCAAAACGGATGCGTGAAAGTATTTTGTGTTCACATTCATCGATCCTTGGATCGTTTCGGCTCGCGATTTTAAACGATCGATCGGCGGGATTCGGGCGCGAGGTTTTTCCGATACGCACATATTTTAGAGCCGGCCGACGAGCCGCGGCCGCGCGAAAGATCGTTCGGCGGCCGATTCACTTGCCCGAATCGTCGTCTTTCACGCGAGTAAGACTCATCAGCATCGGCGGAGAACCCGCGCCGTCTTTGAATTCTTTGGGGCGTTCGCCGTCGGGCCCGTTGCTGCAAACCTCGAACGTATCGCCGTCGACCTTGTAGATCGACTTCGAATCGGGCAAAGCGTCGCCGTCGGCGCCGACGAACTCGACCCAGTCCATCGTTTTGGGATCGGCCTTTTCGTCGATCTTGATCTTACCTTTGATCAAAAAGTCTTGCCCGTCGGGAGACGAAAACCGCACCGTCACGCGGGTGTCTTTGATTTCCATCAGCAGCGAAACGGTCTTATCGGGACCCGCCATCCCTTTCCACTTTCCCTGAAGTTTGGCGAGATCCCCCGTCGGAGCGTCCGCGGCCGATGCGACGGATGTCGACAACAACGCGACCGCCGCGAACCAAACTCCAACCCAAACCAAAGCTTTCGCTCGCATCGACGTTTCCCCTTTGGAAAAACTCGCGTCACTCGTTCGTCTCGCGTTCCACACGAGCCCGAACGCCTCGTCTATACGCTCGGAATCGTTTGACGATTGACGACGCCCGATTCGCATCGGCTTATCGGCTCGTCTCGTCGCAATCGTTTTGAAGCGACATTCTCAATTCGCGTCGCCTCCCGGAATTCATCATTAATTGTCGCGTCGGCGAACTTCGCTCGCCAGCCAGGAATTGAGCGCCTTTCGGAGCGCCGCGGCTTCTTGATTCAGAATCGCCGAGAGATCGCGCCTTTCGGCGGGGTCGGCGACGACGTCAAACAATTCGGCTTTCCCTTGATTGGTGACGACAAGTTTATATTTCCCGTGCGTCGCGGCGACCTGGTTTCCGCCTTCGCTCCGCCATTCCCAGAAGATCGTCCGATCGGGGGCGTGTTCGGTTCCAAGCCAAACGGGCCAAAGGTTCACGCCGTCGATTTTCCAGGCGGATTTGACGGTCGATCCCGCCGCCGCGACAAGCGTGGGGAGCAGGTCGATCGCGTGCATGACTTCGTCGTTCGACCTTCCCGATGGGATTCGACCGGGCCAATACGCAAACGATGGAACGCGCACGCCTCCCTCCCAGACCGTCCGTTTTTGGCCTCGGAAAGGACGATTGCTGTCGTGATAAACGCTGGCGCCGCGGTTTCCGACCTCGAACGTCGCGCCTTGATCGCTCGTGAAGACGATCAACGTATCGCGCGATAAACCCAGTTCGTCGAGCGTCCGTTTCACCTTGCCCACGTTTTTATCGAGCCTCGCGATCATCGCGGCGTAGGTTGCGTTGAAGGGCTTTTGGGGATCGGTCTCGGCGAATTTACCTTTGTAAGCGGCGATCTCGTCGACGGGAGCTTTGATCGCGAAATGCGAATTGGTGAACGCGAGATAGAGGAAGAACGGTTGATTTTTACCCGCTCTCGCCTTGAGGAACGCGATCGCGCGGTCGGCGAACAGGTCGTCGGCGTATCCCGCGACGGCGATTTCGGATCTACCGTTCCACAATTTTTTGGGATATTTTTGATGAGCTTCCGTAGCGTCGGTGAATCCGAAGAATTCATCGAAGCCTTGATCCAAGGGATGAACGTAGGAATTCGAGCCTTTTGGGGGCTTGCCGTGATGCCATTTGCCCGAGAGAGCGGTGACGTAGCCGAGCGATTTGAGCGCCTCTGCGATCGTCGTTTCGGAATCGGGGAGGTCGTCGTTGTTTCCCGTCACTCCGCAATGGATCGTGTATTTGCCGGTGAGCATCGCGGCGCGGCTGGGGCAGCAGACCGCGGCGGCTGCGTAAAACCTGCGGAAGATCGTCCCTCCCGCGGCGAGCGCGTCGAGTTCGGGGGTTTTCCACTCGGTTCGGCCGTTGAAGCCGACGTCGCCCCAGCCGAGGTCGTCGGCGTTGATCAGCACGACGTTCGGCCGCGACGACGCGGGGTCGGCGTGCGCGCGAACGCGACCCGCCGCCGCGACGACGGATGCAATAGAAAAACATACTAATACAATATGACGATTTGTTGCAATGTTGTTGCACATAACAGGATATTTCCTCGCTTCGGGAGAGGGATCGCCGGTGCTCGGAGCCGTATCGTGCGCCGGCGGCGGTTGCGAGTCAACCGCGGCGCGATACCGCCCCCTTGCGACGGCGAACGTCGCGGATATAGTGGCGCGAACGCACGTGAGGCGAGGGAAGGGTCGATCGATCGCGGCGCGGCGTCCGACGACGGCGACCGATTTATCGAACGGTTTCGAGGGGCGAGCGATGAGCAAGATGAAGGTGGGGATGATCGGCGGCGGGGGTCCCGCGAATTTCTTCGGCGCGCCGCATCGACGCGCGATTTTGATGGACAATTCGGCCGAACTCGCCGCGGGAGCGCTCCGTTCGAACCCCGACGAGGCGCTCGCTTCGGCGAAAGAACTGTATTTCACCCGCGGTTATCGCGATTGGAAATCGCTCGTCGCCGACGAATCGAAACTCGCCGTCGGCGAACGCGTCGATTACGTGACGATCGTCACACCCAACGACGCGCACTTCGGACCGGCCGAAGCCGCGGCCAAGGCGGGGATCGGCGTCGTTTGCGAAAAACCGCTGACGATGAACCTCGCCGAGGCGAAATCGCTGTATCAGACCGTCAAACAACACAAAACTCCGTTCGTCGTCGCTTATACATATACGGCGTTTCCAATGGTGATGTTCGCTCGTCGGCTCGTGCTCGACGGGGCGATCGGCGAGGTGCGGAAGGTCGAGGCGTGGTATCCGCAGGGCTGGCTGGCTTCGAAGCTCGAAACCGAGGGGCAAAAACAGGCGTCGTGGCGGGTCGACCCGTCGAAGGCGGGGGCTTCGGGATGCGGCGGCGATATCGGTACGCATGCTTATGAATTTATTCGTTTTGTCACCGGGAAGACGGCGCTTCGGGTGCAGGCGCGGCTTAAATCGTTTGTGAAGGGGCGGGCGCTCGACGACGATTTCACGGTTTTGGCCGAGCTCGATGGGGACGCGGTCGCGACGATCGCGGCGTCTCAGATCACGATCGGCGCGCAAAACGACAACGGCTTCCGCGTTTCGGGGACGAAGGGGACGATCGAATGGTCGATCACCGAACACAACGCGCTCAAACATCTTGAAGCGGGATCTCCTGTGAAGATTTACAGGCTCGGCGCCGAATACGGCTACATCCCCGAATCGATCAAGCCTTACGTTCGCGTTCCGTCGGGGCACCCCGAGGGATTTCACGAGGCGCTCGCGAATTTGCATCGGACGATCGAATGGACGATCCGCGCGAGCCGAGGCGAAAAGGCGCCCAAACCTTTTGAACTTCCTGGAATCGCCGACGGCGCCGCGGGAATGGCTTTCATCGAGGCCGCGGTCGCGAGTTCGAAACAAGAAGGCGCTTGGGTTCCGGTCGCGTCGATCGAATAAGCGATCGTCGGCTCAAAGATCGATCGCCGCGGCCCGCCGAACGATCCGCCGCGCGATCGATCCGCCGATTCGAGGATGAGGCGATCGGGCGGATTGAAACGGTACCAACAAATTGACATAAAAAATATAACGGATCGCTCGATGTGAAAAACACCCTCGTTCGATTCAGCGTGGCGATCGGCGGCGATTTGCTCAAACGATTCGATCGTTATTGCGATCGGCATCGCTATCCCAACCGATCCGAGGCCGTCCGAGGGCTGATGCGCGGGGCTCTCGTCGAAGAGGTCGTCGCCGACGATTCCGAAGAGGCTCTCGGCGTCCTCACCCTTATTTACGATCACCACGCGGGAGGAACGGCCCGGCGGCTCACCGATCTGCAACACGCTCACCTCGATCGCGTCGTCACCACTACGCATGTTCATCTTGATGAGCGTAGATGCCTTGAGGTGATTTTATTGCGGGGGGCTTCGGGAACGATCCGCAAGCTCGCCGACGATCTGATCGGAACGAAAGGGATCGAGACGGGGAGGCTCGTTCTCGCGGCGGCTTCGGCGATTCCCGGCAAGCACGATCATAATCACAATCATGATCACGATCACGATCATAATCATGATGATGATGACACGAGCGACGAATCGCACGCGCACGATCATCCCCGCGCGAACGATCCTTCTCAATCCAAAAAACAGCCGAAGAAATGATCAGATTTTCAGATTTGATTGAATATCTAACACTTAATATGACTGCTCGACGTCGGTCGGTTTAAGTTTCGGGCGGTTGTTTCGTTTGAAACGGCGACGGCGTGTTTATTGAAAAGCCGCGATGAATCGCGGTTTCGATCTTGGCGATCGAGCGATTTTGGGAGTTCTCACGTTCACGAGGCTTGACCGCGGCGTCGGCGATTCACTACGATTTCCGATCGTAGAGGAAGACGATTCGGCTTTTCGCCGATTTTCCCAGGAGGGGATTGCGATGGCGGTCGCGACGATCGGTCAGGGAACGGTGATGATCGCGTGTCCCGACGCGCGTCCTCCGGCTTATCAAGCCGTCGTCGGCCTTGCTCAACGCGACCTGCTCGAATCCTTCCACACCGCGTATTATCACCGATCGCCGCGGAATTCGGCTTCGCGGTTCGCTCGCATCGCCCCCCGGACGATCGAACGGATCGACCGTTTGTCAATGCGCCGGCACGATCCCGAGATTCCCTCGGATCGCGTTCGAATCCACGCCGAGTACGATCTCGCACTCGCCGCCGAGAATCGTCTCGCGGGTCGTCATCCCGCGGCTCGACGCGAGCTGGCGAGGCTCCGCACGCGTCGATTCGATCGAGTCGTCGCGTCGAATCTCGAACGATCGCGTCCTGACGTTTTGCTGACGTTCAGCGACGTCGGTTCGGAATTCGCTTTACCAAAATGTGTGGAACTCGGAATCGGTTCGATCGTCAGCGTGGTGTGCGGCGAGCCGAGCGAGGAACGCGCGATCATGGAGATCGAGGCCGAGACATCGCCCGATTTCTTCCCGATTTATCTGGGAGGCGCGCCGATCGATCGGATCGAGCTCGATCGCCTGCACGCTCGTCGCGTTCGCGACGTTGAACTCGCCGATCGTGTTCTCGTTCCGTCACGGCATCTCGCCGACCGGCTGATCGATCGAGGCGCGGCGAGCGAGAAAATCACAATCGTCCCCTACGCCGCCGACACCCGCCGCTTTCGTCCCCAAGTGGACAAAGAATATTCAAATGAAACATGTACATTTTTATTTGCAGGTGGGATTTGTCAACGGAAAGGGATCAAGTATTTATTGGAGGCGTGGAGGCGGATTCGCAGGCCCGGGCTAAGGCTTTTGATGTTGGGGGCGCTTCCGCTCGACAAGGCGCCGCTCGAGCCTTACCGCGATCTGGCGGAGTGGCCGGGTCGGGTATCTCATTCCGAGGTCGCGGGAGTGATGGCCGAGGCCGATGTTTTCGTGTTCCCTTCGTTGTTCGAGGGGTCGGCGGTCGTGACTTACGAGGCGTTGGCGTGCGGGCTTCCTTCGATCGTCACACCGAACGCGGGTTCGATCGTGCGTGATGGAATCGAGGGATTCGTCGTTCCGCCGCGCGATGTCGACGCGCTCGCCGCGGCGATGGAGCGTGTTTCTCGAGACTCGAACCTACGTGAGCATATGGCCAAGCAGGCGCGATCGCGGGCCGAGCTGTTCGATTGGCCGCGGTATCACGCGTCGATCGTCGCCGAGACGTCCGGGTTGATCGAGCGTCGATCGCGTTTTGATTGAATCGTCACGACTCGTAAGAAACGGAACCAAGAGCGATGGATCGCATCTACGTTTATTGCACGGCGGCGTTGATCTTATTGACGATCGGGTCTCAGGTTTTTCGCAAGTCGTTCGATCCGTTCGCGCCGATCTGGCTTTTTTTGGTAGGTTATATTCAAGTTTATGTGATTCAAGCAATCTCATATCGCGATTATTCGATTAAGATCCGCGGGATCGACCTAGTGACCGCTGGGAATCTGCGCGCCTTGTGGGCGCTCGCGTGGTTTTTATGCGTGTATTATTCGCCGTTGGGGCGGATTTTGGCTCGGAAGGCGCCGAGCGCTCCCGAGAATTGGTCGAAGCCGCTGGTTTTCGGCGTCTGCCCGATTCTGATCGCGTGGGGGTTGTTCTGTTCGGGAGCGGCGCTTTCGGGGGGCGCCGAGGAGCAAACGATGATCTCGCAAGAGGAGAACCTCTTGCGTCAGTTCCCGATGGTGCTGTTGTTGGCGGGGAACATGTTGATCGTCACGGGGAGGCGGAGCAATCCGTCGAGCCGGTTTCTGGTGACCTCGGGGATCGCGATCGCGGCGCTTTATTCGCTTCTTTGGATGATGAACGGCAAACGATCGCATTCGCTCTTCGCCGTTCTCTCGGGGGTCTGTTCTTATTACGTCTCGAAGGGAAAGAAGCCTCCGTTCACCGTGCTGCTCGCGACGAGCGTCGCGGGGGCGGTCGTCGTCACCGTCGCGATCGGTTGGCGCGGTAACAATCAATATGAACGCAATCTTTCAGGATTCGTCGAGTATCTTTCCGAGTTCGATCCCTCAAAAGTTCTTGAAAATATTAATGTAAAAGAAAAAGACGGGATCGACGAGGCCGACCCGGTTAAGACGAGCAAAGAGACCGAGGAATACTGCGGGTTTCTTCTGATGCTCGACACGGTTCCGATGAAATCGTCTTTCGATTACGGATCTTCATATATAAGGATATTTTCCACATATATACCGCGAATCGTCTGGCCCGACAAACCGTATTTCGGCCGGGAGGAGTGGGTGAACGCGTGGATCGCGGGGTCCGAGTTCCATCGCGACGAAACGTTCACCGGCCCCGCGATCGGCGTCCTCGGCGCCACCCAGCTCAACGGCGGAGCGATCGGAACGGTCGTCGTGCTCGCGGGGATCGCGATCCTGATCCGCTCGGCTTACGAATATTACAGGCTCCACGCGCGCACTCCCTGGGCTCAGGTCTTCTGGTCGATGACCTACTACAACGCGTGGCTCATGGTCGTCAACGACGATCCGTTCGTCTGGTTTTATTACGTTTACGGCTTCGCGCTTTTGCCGCCGCTCTCGTTCTTCTGGATCGTGAATAAATTCTTTTATCGCGATCCGGTTGAATCTCAAGAATCTTGTTGAACGAGGAATCGATTATCCATAATTTTAGAGATATTATCATGATTAAATTAGCGATTTGTTTTACGAATTGGGGGCCGTATCATCTGGCGCGGCTCCGCGCGTTGGGAGAATCGCTGCGAGGTCGCGGCTGCGAGTTGCTGGCGTACGAGGTCGCGGGGATTGAACGGCGTTATCCGTGGCGGGTCGAGCGCGACCAAGAACCGTTCACCGCCGACACGTTCTTCGCCGATCGCGACCTCGAATCGATCCCGGCGTCGGCGTGCCGCGGAGCGATCCGGTCGGCGCTCGACCGCGATCGACCGAACGCGGTCGCGATCGTCGGCTACTCGCGTCCCGAATCGCACGAGGCGCTTAGGTGGGCGAAACGAAGGCGCGTTCCCGTCGTCCTCCTTTCGGAGAGCCAACGGATCGATCATCGTCGTTATTGGTGGAAAGAAGCGATTAAGCGAACACGCGTCGAGGCGTGCCGCGCCGCGGTCGTCGGGGGCCCCGCGCATCGCGATTATCTCGTCGATCTCGGCATGCGACGCGATCGCATCACATATGGATATAACGCGATCGATAACGCGTTCTTCGCCGACCGTGCCGAGATCGCTCGGAACGATCCGAACGCGCGCGAACGAATCCCCGCTCGGCCCTATTTCCTCGCGATCAATCGCTTCGTGCCCGAAAAAAATCTCGAACGCCTGGTGCGAGCCTTCGCGCGCTACCGTGCGTCGGTCGCCGAGGACCGCCGCTGGGATCTCGTCCTAGTAGGCGACGGACCGAATCGCGCCGCGATCGAGGCCGAGGCGAAAAAACACGAGATGGACTCTTTTATTCATATCACGGGATTTTTGCAAGTTGATGAACGTTTCGAGCTCCGCGCGTTCGCGTCGGCGTTCGTGCATCCGAGCCTGATGGAGCCGTGGGGGCTCGTCGTCAACGAGGCCGCGGCTTGCGGAACGCCGTTGTTGGTTTCGGAACGAGCGGGATGCGCCCGCACGCTCGTCCCCGATCCGATCGGAGTCTCGGGAGCGCGGTTCGACCCGACCGACGAAGTCGATCTCGCCGAATCGCTCGCGTGGATGGCCGAGCGTTCCGATTCCGAACGCGCTCGAATGGGGGCGAACGCCGCGCGAATCGTCGCCGATTGGGGGCCCGACCGCTTCGCTCAGGGAGTCGTCGAGGCGCTCGAGATCGCCCGCTCGGTCGAACGATCACGCCGCGCCGCCGCGGCGATCGCCTCGTTTTAATCGATCCGTTATTCCAGGAACATCGGTATGAGTGTATCAACGCTTGAATTGAAATCGATCGAACCGGGCTCGTCGACCGCCGCGAGGAGCGAGCGAACCGCGATCGTTCACGTGTGCAACGGTCTCGATCCGATCCGCGACGGCGGAATGGTTCCGAGCATCCTGGGGATGACGGGGGCGATCGCGCGGATCGAAGGGGGCGTGACGATCGTCACCCCCACTCCTTCGCGGCTCGACCTGATCGAGATCCCCTCCGAAGTCGCGCTGCTCGACGCGCGAGCCGACTTCGAAGCCGCGATCGAATCCGCCGAGATCGCGCACCTGCACGGGCTTTGGCAGGTTCAAACCCGCCGGGGCGCCGCCGCGGCGAGGGCCGCACGCGTTCCCCACCTGATCGCGGCGCACGGGATGGCCGACCCCTGGGCGCTTAAACACAAGTATTTCAAAAAACAAGTTTATTTATCGCTTGTTGAAAAAAATCGCTTGAAAAACGCATCGTGTCTGCATGCACTTTCGCGACCCGAGATCGGTCATCTGCGCGCGATCGCGCCCCGCGCTCCGATCGCCTTCATTCCGAACGGAGTCGAGATCCCCGCGGATCGAGCCCCCTCCGATCGCGCCGAGTTCGAGGCGACCCGGCCCGAACTCGCGGGGACATTCCGCGTTCTTTTCCTGGGAAGGCTGCACGTGAAGAAGGGGCTCGATCTCCTCGCCGAGGCGGCGGGCTCGCTGTGTAAAGAATATAAGAATCTGCATTTCTTGATCGCAGGTCCCGACGACGGCGCGCGGGATTCTTTGATGAGTCGCGTGAAAGCGTTGGGAATTGAAGATCGCGTCACCGAGCTCGGTCACGTGCGGGGTCGAGCGGCGCGGCTCGCGTGGGCGAGCGCCGACGCGTTTGTTTTGCCGAGTTACAGCGAGGGTTTCAGCATGGCGGTGCTCGAATCGCTCGCGAACCGCACGCCGACTTTGATCACGACCGCGTGCCATTTCCCCGAGGTCGCTTTGGAAGGGGCCGGCGTCGTCGTCGATCCGACCGTCGTCGGAGTGACCGCGGGCCTCCGCTCGCTGCTCGAACGCTCGCACGCCGAACTCGCCGCGATGGGAGAAAACGGCCGAAAGCTCGTCGAGGAACGTTACACGTGGGACCGTCAGGGGGAGAAACTCGCGTCGGTGTATCGCTGGCTTCGATCGGGGGGAACGCCTCCCGAATGCGTCCAATTTCCTGGAGATTTTTAATGAACATGCTATCTACTGATGATCAATTGAGCGAAGAGGTTCGGACGTCGCGCCGCGCTTTGATCGAGAGGGTGAGCGAGAGCGAGGACGATCGATCGTATGATCTTAATTCATCAGAACATAACCTGTTATCGGATTCGATTGATCGACGGATCAGTCGAGCCCCGGTGAGCGTGATCGTACCGGTGCGGAACGAGGCCGAGAATCTGAAACGATGCCTTCCCGCGCTCGCGTGGGCCGACGAGGTTTTCGTCGTCGACAGCGCGAGCACCGACGAGACCGCGGCCGTCGCCGAGTCGTTCGGCGCTCGCGTCGTCCAATTCCGGTTCAACGGCGTTTATCCCAAGAAAAAGAACTGGTCGCTCGAGAACCTGCCGTTGCGCAACGAATGGGTTCTGATCGTCGACGCCGACGAGGTCGTCGTTCCCGAGCTCGCCGACGAGATCGCCGAACGAATCGCGACCGACGAAGCCGACGGCTATTATCTGAACATGAAATACTTTTTTTTAGGCAAAAGGATTCGCCGGTGCGGTTACGCCGAGGCGTGGAATTTGCGTTTGTTTAAGCATCGTTTGGGTCGATACGAGCGGGCGCCCGCGGCGCCCGGTTCGACCGCGGGGGATAACGAGGCGCACGAGCACGTCGAGCTTGCAGGCAGGGTTTTGAGACTGAAGAACGAGCTCGATCATTTCGCCTACCCGACGATCTCGAGCTGGATCGAGAAACACGATCGGTATTCGACATGGGAGGCCGAACGGCGCGAACGATTCCTCCGCGATCCGATCCCCAAATCGATCGGTCGGGGAAAACGATTCAAACGCATGCTCAAAAAAGTGTATTTAAGAACACCGTGCGCTCCTTTGATTCGTTTTATTTACGCGTATATTATTCGTCTTGGATTTTTGGACGGCGCTCCGGGGCTCGCGTTTTGTTCGTTGCTGGCGTTTTACGACTTTTTATGTCGCGTGAAGTATTACGAACGGAGGCTCGCCGAGAAGCGGGCCGAGGGGTGAGACTTTTAAGCGTTCGGTTCGCCGAAGCGCGATGAGGTGAAGAGGTTCGGTTCGCCGACATGCGATAAGTTGAAGAGGTTCGATCCGCGGAACCGCGACTGAGGAACCGAGGAGAAGAGGTTCGATTCGCGGAACCGCGATCGAGCCGGCGTCGTTCGTTTCTCGTTTCGAAACCGACGAACGCGTTACATAATAGAATTATCAATAAAATATTCGAGTTTTTTGGTTCATCTGGAAGCTCGCGGTTCGCTCAAGTTACTCGCGGATATCAATAAATAACGAACTGGTTGTGGTGAAACCGAGTTTTCGCGTATCGTGGAACGAGACGTCCGAATCGGCGTCATGTCGCCATAAGCCGCGCGCCGGGCGTCCGGCGTCCGCGGCGGGCATGCGAGGTCGAACTTGATCGCGGAACGCCGAAAAACCGCTCTTCGCGATTTTCCCCCGCGACCTTCTTGACGTTCGTCCGGGGCGACGTTAACTTCGAGATACATGCGTCCGAACCGGCTCTGAAAGTTCGCCTCGGTTTTTCAAGTTTCCGCATCGTTCGCAGCCGTTATCGAAGGAATCATCGCGTATGTCATTCGCAAGCGACGCCCGCTTGATCGCAACCTTGAACCGGGCCTCAAACGAAAACAGCGGCCAAGTCGAAGGCCGAAACCGTTCGAAAACGCGTGTCGCGCTCGTCTCGACGCTGACGACGATCGCGATCCTCGCGCTCAATCCGGGATCTCCTCAAACTTCGTGGGCCAGGCGCCAAGACGCAGCAAAAGTTATCCCCTACACATCGCCTCAAAGTCCCGTTTCATCGAACGACGAAGAACCGTTTTTTTTCGATAAAGCGGCGAATAACCTGACGATCGAAGACGCCGAGGTTTTCGGCGTCGCGTTCGCTCCGGAAGGGCGAACGCTCGCGGTCGGTTCGGGGCGGTGGGATCAACCGAGCAAGCTCAGGATCGTCGACCTCGCCAATAAACGGACGGTCGTCGAACTGAACGAACCCGGCTGGATCCGCGTCGTCGCGCTCAGCCCTTCGGGAGATCTGCTCGCGACCGCGAACAACGACGCGATCAAAATCCGCGATCCTCGTTCGGGTAGGACGCTTCGTCAGATCAGCGGACTGGGAGGGCGAATCGACGCGTTCGCGTTCGCGCCCGACGGTAAGACGATCGTCGCGGCGGTCGGCGACTCGATCAAATTCATCGAAACGAGTTCCGGGAAGACGATCGGAGAAACGAAGGCGCATCCTGGAGGATGTTACGCGGTCGCTTACGCGGTCGCCGGGAGGGTCGTCGTGACGGGGGGCGCCGACGGCGCGATCCGCGCGTTCGACTCGCTCAGCCGCAAAGAGCTTCAAACGAAAACCGCGTCCAAAAAGCCGATTCAAAGCCTCGCGGTCAATCCCGATGGATCGATCGTCGCCGCGGCTTCGTGGGATCATACGATCACACTTTGGGAACCCGCGACGGGTCGAACGATGGGCAAGATCGAGGGATTCTCGCGTCCCGTTCTCGCGGTCGCGTTCAGCCCCGACGGCGAAACGCTCGCGGCGACGAGCGGCGAATGGGGGGGCGCCGACCAGCCGTCGAATCCGAATCCCCAGCCCGCTCCGGCGGCGCCCTATGGTTACGGATCGAACGCCGAAAAAGACGGCGCGAAACCCAAAGCCCCGCCCGCCGACGTTCGTCTTTTTAACGTATCCACGCGTAAGGAAATCTCGCACCTGAAGCCGCGCGGAACGCGCGCCTTCGCGCTCGCGTTCGGTCCCGACGGCAAGACGATCGCGATCGGCGGAGACGATAAAGCCGCGACGCTTTGGGACACGTCGACTCGCGACGAAATCGCGCAATATCCCCCCGCGGGAGAGATCGAAACCCCGCAAATCGTTTTATGCACATGCTTAAGCCCCGACGGCAAGCTGTTGGCCGTTGGAGGTGAAGATAAATTTACGCGGTTACGCGATGCGAGGACGGGGAAGATCGTTCGCGCGCTCGGCGGCCACGGCGACGCGATCGCCGCGGTCGCTTTCAGCGGCGACGGTAAAACGCTCGCGACGGCGAGCTACGACAAAACGGTTAAGCTGTGGGACGTCGCGACGGGCGCCGAGCGGATGACGCTCAAGGGGCATCAAAAATGGGTGCTCGCGGTCGCGTTCAGCCCCGACGGTCAAACGCTCGCGACGGGATCTTACGATCGTACGGTGCGGCTCTGGCATGTCGCCGACGGTCGCGAATCGGCGACCCTCGCGGGGCATCGCGCGACGGTTCGGGCGGTCGCCTTCAGCCCCGACGGTAAAACGCTCGCGTCGGCGGGGGGGGATCGCGTCGTCAGAATCTGGAATTTGACCGATCAAAAAACGATCGCGACGCTCAAGGGGCACAAAGGAGGAATCCGAGGGCTCGCGTTCAGCCCGAACGGCGAAATCCTGGCGTCGGCGGGTGAAGATAATTCGATTAAATTATGGGATATCAAAACCGCGAAGGAACGCGCGACGCTCGCGGGTCACAACGACATCGTCTGGTCGCTCGCCTTCTCTCCCTCGGGGAAAACGCTCGTCTCGGGAGCGTACGACGGATCGATCAAAATCTGGGATCCCGCGCTCGGGGTCGAGATCGACGAACTTCGGCGGCACTCCGAGGCGGTTTCGTCGACCGCGTTCACCGACGGCGGTCGTGCGCTCTATTCGGGCGGATATGATAAATCGCTTTTGCTCTGGTCGATCGCGACCCCCGTCGCGGGCGCGAAACACTCGCTCCGGGGAATCAAGGGTCGAACGTCGTTCGTCGCGTTCGCATCCGACGGAAATATTTTGGCTTCGGGAGGGTTCGATCGCCGCGTTCGGATCTGGGACGTCGGTTCGCGTTCGCTCGTCGCGGCGTTCCCCGAGGTTCCGTCCGAGATCGTCAAAGGACGATTCACCCCCGACGGTCGTAAGCTCGCGGTCGCTCTCGCCGACGGATCGATCACGATCTGGGACGTCGAATCGGGCGAGGAACTCGCGACGATCGCTCCCCGCTCCAAATCGATCGCCGCGCTCGCGGTCGATCAAACGGGAACTCGAATCGCGACATGCGGCGACGATAAGATTGTTCGTATCTGGAATATTGAATCGCTCGATGAAATTCGAGCGTTCCCCGCGCTCTCCGGTGGAGCGAGCGATCTGGAGTTCGCTCCCGACGGCAAATCGATCGCGGTCGCGATCGCCGCGGGAGAGAGGGGTTCGATCGGCGGAGGCGTCAGAATATACTCGCTTGAAAGCGCCGGCGGATCTTTGGATCTGACCGGCCCTCAAGCGGGAGTCGCCTCGGCGGCGTTCTCGGCCGACGGCAAGTCGATCGTCGCCGCGGGAGACGAGGGTAAGGTTTTTCTCTGGGAGACGGCGACTTCGCGGTTGAAATCGACCCTCGACGTCAAAACGGGGATTCGATCGGTCGTGTTTCGTCCCGGAGGATCGTCGGTTTTGGTCGCGACGAACGAAGGGGGGCTCTCAATTTGGGATCTCACAAGCGAACGACGCACGCTCAACCTGATCGGCTGGTCGGGCGCGATCGCCGATGTCGCGGTCGGCGGCGACGGCTCGCGCGTCGCGGTCGCGGGGAACGGCGAATCGATCAGGCTCTGGAATCTCGCGCAAACATCCAAAGATGATCCGTCGATTCATTATCGCGGCGGCCCGGTGATTTCTGCGGCGTATTCGCCAGACGGACGCCGCGCCGCGCTGGGGTCGCTCGATAAAACGGTGAGGGTGTGGGATTTCGCCAAAGGGAAGGCGGCGCTCGTTCTTTCGGGTCACACCAAACCCGTCTACGGAATCGCTTTCAGCCCCGACGGCGCGCGGATCGTATCGGCGAGCGGGCAATTTGAAAAGCAAAACGAGCCGGGAGAGATCATCGTTTGGAACGCCGTCACCGGCGAGCTCGAGTCGACTCTCAAAGGTCATTCGGGGCTGATCTACAGCGTCAAGTTCTCAACCGACGGCAAAACGATCGCTTCGGGAGGCGCCGACGGCGTGATCAAATTGTGGGATCTCGCTTCCAAAAAAGAGATTAAGTCTTTAAATGGACATAAAAGCGCGGTTCGCAATCTTCTTTTCATGAAAGACGGCAAGACGCTCGTCTCGGCGGGATTCGACGGAGCGGTCAAGTTTTGGAACACGGCCGAAGGGAAGGAATCAAAATCGATCGAGGCGTTCAAAAACGGCGTCGGCGCGCAGGCGATCGCGATTTCGCCCGACGAAAAAACGCTCGCGGCGTGTTCGTCGACGGGTCAAACGCAACCTCCGGGCGAGATCAAACTGTTCAAGCTTGAAGATAACACGGAGATCGGCAAGTTTTCGGGCCATCAGGGGTGGGTTCTGTCGGTCGCGTTCAGCGCCGACGGCAAGCGACTGGCGACATCGGGAGGGCTTTACAAGCAATACGGCGAGGTTTTGTTGTGGGACGTCGCGTCGCGTCAAATCGTCGCGAAGTTCGCGGGGCATTCGGCGTGGGTCGAGGGGGTCGCTTTCAGTCCCGACGGCGGCTCGCTTTTGACCGTCGGCGGCTATCAGGGAGGGCGCGGCGAGGCGACGGTTCATCAAATGTCCGAGAGCGTACCGTTCGCCAAGAAATCACTCGGACCGACATCGGAGATGATCTGGACCGTCGATTTCAGCCCCGACGGCAAATCGGTCGTCGCCGCGGCGGGGAATCTCACCAATCCAGGCGAGGCGTTCGTCTGGAACCTGGGAGACGACAAGCTCCTCGCGACGATCAAGGGGCACACGAAGGGGGTCGCTTCGGCGCGGTTCAGCCCCGACGGCAAGCGGGTCGTCACCGCGGGGTGGGATCAAGTCGCCAGGATATGGAATGTCTCCGATTGGAAGGAGCTCGCGACGCTCAAGGGGCACTCCGGCGCGGTGCGGGCGCGATTCACCCCCGACGGCAAAGCGATCGTCACCGTAAGCGAAGATAAGACGATCAAAATCTGGGACGCGTCGACATACAAAGAGCTTCAAACGCTTAAAGGCCATACCGACCGGATCTTTTCGATCGCGTTCAGCCGCGACGGCAAGACGATGGCGACGGGAGCGGGCAAATTCCCCGACGAGGGGACCGGCGGCGAGATTCGCTTATGGGATACGGCGACCTGGAAGGAGATCGGCGTCGTCGCGGGGCACTCCGGAGCGGTGACGACGGTCGCGTTCAGCCCCGACGGCAAAACGCTCGTAAGCGGCGGAATCGACAAATCGATCCGTTTATGGGATGCGGCTTCAAGAACCGAAATCGGCTATGTTGGAGGGTACGACAACAACACGTATACGGTTGAATTCTCACCAGACGGCAAGTATCTGTTTTACTCGATCGAACAGGATCCCGCGATCCACGTTCGAGAGCTCGGCCCCGGAGACGACGCTGCGCGTCTCGAGGGGGGTATGCAATGGGCGAAAGGGATCGCGTTCAGTTCCGACGGCGAAACGCTCGCGGTCGGCGGCGACGATCGTACCGTGAGGTTTTGGGATTGGCGCAAGGCGGTCTCCGCGGCGCGATCGGCCGATTCGGAACACAATTCAAGGAGTTCGAAACCATGAAATCGCGTTATTTCTATCTAACGCCGATTCTTATCGCTTATTCGGCTTTTATCTTGGTTAATGCGTCGATCGTTCGCGGCGCCGCCGAGCCCGCCGAGGCGGCGCGCGATTCGGCGGCGAAGCTCGAAGCGAAAACGCCCGGGCGGAGCCTTCAAACCGATTCCGCTCGCGACGCTCGATCGCTCGCGGCGCGGATCGATGCGATCGTCGCGGCTAAGGCCGCGGGTCAAAAAGCGCCGCTCGCGGGTTTGGCCGACGACGCCGAATTTCACCGGCGGGTTTGGCTCGACTTAGCCGGGAAGATTCCGTCGGTCGCCGACACCCGAGCTTTCCTCGCCGATCAAAGCCCCGATAAACGGGGCAAGTTGATCGACAAATTGCTCGCGAGCCCGTATTATGTTAATCATTTTACACGTTATTGGAAACAGACTCTCGTACCCGAGACGAAGGGTTCGTTCGAGATCCAGTATTCGCTCCCCAATTTCGACTCGTGGCTGCGCGAGAAAATCCGAGCGAACACGGGCTACGATTCGATCGTGAAAGAGATCGTCTCGTATCGATTGCCCGGCGGCGCTCAAGGAGCGAATAATTTTTTCTTCAATCCAGACGCGAAGCCCGATCCCTCGGCGTTTTATGTGGCCAAGCAGGGAAAGCCCGAGAATCTCGGAGCGGGGGTCGCGCGATTGTTCCTGGGAGTGCGGATCGAATGTGCGCAATGTCATAATCATCCGTTTGCGCGATGGAAACGCGACGAGTTCTGGAGTTTCGCGGCGTTTTTCGGCGGCGTTCAGCGGATTGGGGACGACGATCAATCGTTCGGCATGTATCGCGAGGTCGTCGGCCGGCTCGAGCAATCGATTCCGGGATCGGATCGATTCGTTCAACCCGCGTTTCTCGGCGGCGGCGAGCCCGAGCTTTCGTTCAATAAAAGCGCGCGCGAGGCTCTCGCCGAGTGGCTCGTCGCCAAAGACAACCCGTATTTCGCCAAGGCCGCGGTTAATCGGATTTGGGGTTGGATGTTCGGAATCGGGATTGTCGATCCGATCGACGATCTGAGCGATCAAAACCCGCCGAGCCATCCCGAATTGCTCGACGCGCTCGCTCAAGGCTTCGCCGATCACGATTTCGACCTCAAATTCCTGATCCGCGCGATCGCGCTGAGCGAAACGTATCAACGTTCGAGCGTGAACGCATCGCCGAGCGCCGATAAAGAGGAAGTGCGATTGTTCACGTATCGCGCTCTTAAGGGTTTAACGGGCGATCAATTGTATGATTCGATCCTTCAGGCGATCGGCGAGCGCGCCGAGTCGACCCGCGACAATCCGTTCATTTTCAATCCAGGCGATCGCCGATCGGAATTCCTGGAGAAGTTCGCCAAAACCGAGGATAAAGCGACCGAGCACGAAACGTCGATCCTTCAGGCTTTGGCGCTGATGAACGGCGGGCTGATCGATCAGGCGACGAAACACGAACTCCGCGGGACGCTCTCGGCGGTCGTCGAATCGCCGTTTCTCGAAATCGACGGGAAAGTGGAAACGCTCTTCCTCGCGACGCTCTGTCGCAAACCGACCCCCGCCGAACTTGAACGGATGTGCGATTACGTGGAGCGCGGCGGGCCGACGGGACACCCCAAAAAGGCGCTCGCCGACGTCTTCTGGGCGCTCCTCAACGGCGGCGAGTTTTTACTCAATCATTGATATGATCGCGCTTACAATTCCAGAGATTCACGATTCCAGGAGCTTGATGATGAGCAAACGCTTACGTGATGCGGGCGAATCGGGGTTGTCGCGGCGCGATTGGTTGAGGCTCGCGGCGCTGGGGGTTTCGGGGTTCTCGGCTTCGGGTTGGATCGAGACGATCGCGGCGCAAGCCGCGGCGGCGGCGCCCTCGGCCAAGAAAAAGGCGTGCATTTTGCTCTGGATGTCGGGCGGGCCGAGCCAGACCGACACGTTCGACATGAAGCCGGGCCATCTGAACGGAGGAACGTTCAAGCCGATCGACACGTCGGTTCCCGGGATTCAAATTTGTGAACATCTTCCCAAGCTTTCCAAAGAGGCGAAGGATCTTGTTTTGATCCGGTCGATGAGCACGAAGGAGGGGGATCACAGCCGCGCGACGTTATATTTGCGCACGGGATATATGCCGCAGGGGGCGATCCAATTCCCGACGATCGGATCGCTCGTTTCCAAAGAGCTCGAGCGCGAGAATTCGGAGTTGCCCAACTTCATCAGCGTGGCGCCGACCCGGTTCCTTAGCCCGGGCGCGTGGAGCCCCGGCTTTTTGGGCCCGCAATACGCCCCGTTGATCGTCGGCGATCAATTCTTCGGCGGACAGGTCGACGATCCCAATTATGAACAATCGCTGAAAGTGCGCGATCTCGACGCTCCCAAGGGAATCGACGTGCGTCGATCGGACGCTCGGCTTTCGCTTCTCGACGGCCTTGAATCCGATTTCATCGCGACGCGTTCGACCGCGGCGCCGATCGGCCACAAGACGGCTTACGATCGCGCCGTGCGGATGATGCGGTCCCCCGCGGCTCGGGCGTTCAACCTCGACGAGGAAAAAGCGTCCCTCCGCGACGAATACGGCCGCAACCAGTTCGGCCAGGGATGCCTGCTGGCGCGCCGGCTCGTCGAACGGGGCGTTCCGTTCGTCGAGGTTTCGCTCGGCGGCAATAACGGAGTCGGCTGGGATACGCATCAGCAAAATTTCGATCAAACCAAAAAACTGTGCGAATATCTTGATCCCGCCTGGTCCACGCTGCTGCGAGACCTCCGCGATCGGGGGCTGCTCGAATCGACTCTTGTCGTTTGGATGGGGGAATTCGGCAGAACTCCGCAAATCAACGGACAAGCGGGGCGCGATCATTTCCCCAACGCGTGGTCGACGGTCCTTTGCGGCGGCGGAATCAAGGGGGGATCGGTCGTCGGCAAGACGAGCCCCGACGGAACGACGGTCGTCGATCGCGCTGTCGCGGTCCCCGATTTTCTCGCGACGGTTTGCAAGGCTCTCGATATCGATCCGATGAAACAAAACATGTCGGATATCGGCAGACCGATCCGGATCGCCGACCCCGCGGCCAAGCCCGTTCAGGAGATTCTCGCGTGACGACATCATTTTATTTAATAGCGTTCTCGCTCTTCGCGATCTCGATCGCCGACCCCGCGGCCAAGCCCGTTCAGGAGATTCTCGCGTGACGATATTATTGAGATGGAATGCGATCGCGGTCGTCGCGATCGCGGCGATCGGATCGCTCGCTTCGCCGTCGCGCTCCGCGGGAGCGAATCTCCCCGAACAGGTCTTCGCGGTCACGCCCGGCGACGAAACGCAAGACGTGATCTTCCTTGAAGTCGACCGTCCCGTTCTTTTGCGCCTGCATATTTTTAGCGGAGATAAAGGCTTTCGCACCGCGTGGGAGGATCACGTCGAGCGGTTGCGCGATTTTTTTGATAAAAACCGCGACGGTAAGCTCGCGATCGGCGAATTCGACGCGAATCTCTGCGCTCAATTGTTGGCGTCGCCTTTCGGTCAATCGACTCAGCTTCTCGGAGGGATTCCGCAGGCGTTCCAGATCGATGTGAATCCCCAGGACGGGTTCCTTTCGCTCGCCGAACTCGTCGACAAGATCAGACCCGTTTTTACATCGTTTTTGATCGAGCAAAATGGATCACCCAACCGCCGCGAAGAAGAGATTTTCCGCCGCCTCGATCAAAACGGCGACGGCAAGCTTTCGGCGAACGAGCTCGACGCCGCAGTCGCATCGCTTTTCGCGCTCGACGAAGACGACGACGAACTCCTCGTCGCGTCCGAGCTCGATCCCAACTCGAACCCCCTCGCACGCCGATTCTTCTTCCGTCCGCCCGTGCAAAATAATAACAACACGTTTTTGATCGTCGACGATCGAGGAATGAATGATTCAACGATTGCTCAGTTGATTGCGCATTATGATCAAGGGGGTCGTCGAAAAAACGCCGACGCGAGAGACGGTAAGCTGGCGCGGTGCGAGATCGGCCTCGACGAGGCGACGTTCCTCGCGGCGGATAAGAATCACGACGCCAAGCTCGAAGCGGGAGAGATCAAAACCTGGCTCGTCGGCATGCGTCCCGAAGCCGAATTTCGCATCGATTTGCCGACGGGAACGGGGAGGACGCGGATCGAGCTTCTGCACGGGAACGGCGAATCGATCGAGCGGAACGCGTCGCCGTACGTACCCGCGGGGCAGGGGAATCTTCAATCGGGAACGGCGCTTCATTTCGTCGATTCGCGGGTCGAGGTTTGGCCCGAACCGTACGTCACGGGCAACCTTAAACAGATCTATGTAAGTAATATCGAGAACGCCGACGGCGATCAGAACGGCGTGTTCGAGCGTAAGGAGGTCGAGGCGACGTTCCTCGGTCAATATTTTGATTTGCTCGATCGCGACGGCGACGGCAAGATCGTTCTCAAGGATTTCGAGCGGTTGGCCGAGATTCAGGAGGAATCGGTCGGCGCACGATGCGTACTGAGGATCGGCGACAAGGGTCGATCGCTATTCGACGTATTCGATAAAAACCACGATCAGATTTTGAGCGTGCGCGAGATCCGCGATGCGAAAGGGGCGATTCTCGCGTTCGACCGCGACGGCGATCGATCGGTGAGTTCTGAAGAAATCACGCGTCGATTTCGGCTCAAGCTCGGCCGCGGGAACGCCGGCTTTTTTCAGCAAGACCCCGAGGACGGCGACGGAAACATAAACGTTTCTCCGATGATGTCGTCGTCGATCGTCGAAGGCGCTCCGTGGTTTCATCGGATGGATCGCAACGCCGACGGCGACGTCTCGCGGCGCGAGTTTTTGGGAACCGACGCCGATTTCCGCCTGATCGACCGCGACGGCGACGGGCTGATCGACCCCAAAGAAGCCGCCGCCGCTCCGTATTGATAAAAACTAAGACAAGAGCCGATCGAACACGATCGCGTCGTCGATCCCGCTCATAATCGCGCTCGTCGCGAACCCTCGATTCATGCTAAGATGCGATTCGAGGGTTCTCGCATGATTATCAAGTGGAACTGATATCGCAATTGTTAACGATTGAATTTGATTACAATCTTCCCGACCGATTGATCGCTCAACTTCCCGTCGAGCCGAGGGATTCGGCGCGGCTTTTGGTTCTCGATCGATCGAGCGCGGGGATCGCGCATCGAACGTTCGCCGATTTGCCCGAGTTATTAAATCCCGGGGATTTGCTTGTCAGGAACGACACGCGGGTCGTCCCGGCTCGGCTTTTCGGAGTTCGCGAGACGACCGGGGGCAAGTGGGAGGGGCTTTTCCTTCGCGAGGTCGCCGACGGCGGCTGGGAGATCCTCTCCAAAACGAGGGGGAGAATTCGGCCCGGCGAACGAGTGCTCGTCGGGTCGGGGCTCGCGCTCGAATTCGTGGAAATCCGGAGCGACGGCGGGCGGATCGTGCGACCGATATCGAACGGAGAATCGACGACCGAGTTGTTGATCAAATACGGACATGTTCCCATTCCCCCGTATATTCGGGGAGGGATCGACGATCCGAGCGATCGACTCCGTTATCAAACGGTGTATGCGCAAACTCCCGGGGCGGTCGCGGCGCCGACCGCGGGGCTCCATTTCACCGAGGAACTGTTTAATAGGCTCGGCGAGCGCGGGATTCAAACGATCGACGTCACGCTGCATGTGGGAATCGGCACGTTTCGACCGATCGAAACCGAACGGATCGATGAACATAATTTGCACGCCGAATGGGCCGAGGTTTCTCGGTCCGCGGCCTCGAAGCTTAACGAAACGAGGGATCGAGGGGGACGCGTGATCGCGATCGGCACGACCTC
This sequence comes from Planctomycetota bacterium, assembly GCA_021791715.1. Taxonomy (GTDB): domain Bacteria; phylum Planctomycetota; class Planctomycetia; order Isosphaerales; family Isosphaeraceae; genus JAKBCQ01. The sequence goes on from JAJYWB010000009.1 coordinate 28,371, forward strand.
GACGCGAACGCTCGAAACCTCGGCGCGAAACGGAGCGGGATTCGAGCCGTTTTCGGGCGAAACGGCGCTTTATATCAAGCCGGGTCACGTCTTTCGCGGAGTCGACGCGCTCGTGACGAACTTTCATCTTCCCAAAAGCAGCCTGCTCGTCCTCGTGAGCGCGCTCGCGGGAATCGAGAACGTCAAACGAGCCTACGCCGAGGCGATCCGCCTCGAATACCGCTTTTACAGCTACGGCGACGCGATGCTGATTCTCTAATAACGAAATAAATCATCATGATAGATCATATATATATAATTAAATAATAATAGCGGCGGAGATTGACGGTCGGACGGCCGTTTTGTAAAACACGACGCATGATGCGAGAGCATGTGTCGAGGGCTTCGGATTCGATTGAGGCGGCGATCGCGCGGGTCGATCCGGTCGATCGCGAATGCGCGGAGCGCGCTTTGGAGCGGCAAAAGACGCTCACCGCGCCCGAGGGAAGTTTGGGGAGGCTACTCGAAATCGGGAGGACGCTCGCGGCGATTCAGCGGACCGATCGGCCGAGGGGCGAGCCCGCGGTGATCGCGGTTTGCGCAGCGGATCACGGCGTCGCGGTCGAGGGGGTAAGCAAATACCCGCCTCAGGTGACGGGGCAGATGGTTGCAAATTATCGATCCGGGGGCGCTGCGGTCAACGTGCTCGCTCGACGCTTCCAAGCGACCGTGCGCGTCATTGATCTTGGGGTCAAGTATCCTTGCGAATCTGAATGCGATTCATCCGAGACGCTTTTGATTCGAGCGCCGATCGCCGCGGGGACGAGGAATTTTCTCGAAGGCGCCGCGATGTCGCGTGAAGAAGCGTATCGCGCGGTCGAAACGGGGATCGAGCTCGCCGATTCCTGGGCTCGATCCGAAGGTTTTGAGGTTTTCGCTCTCGGCGAGATGGGGATCGGCAACACGACCTCGGCCTCGGCGCTCGCCGCTTCGCTCACAGGGGCGCGTGTCGCCGACGTCGTCGGCAGAGGAACGGGAATCGACGATTCGGGATTGATCCACAAACGCGAGATCGTCGCACGCGCTCTCGCTCTCCACGCGGCGAAATCGGACGTCTGGGATCGGATCGCGGCGCTCGGAGGGTTTGAGATCCTCGGCCTCGCGGGACTCGCGATCGGCGCCGCCGCGGCGCGCAGGCTCGTCGTCCTCGACGGTTTCATCAGCTCGGTCGCGGGATTGATCGCGGCGCGATTATGTCCTAATATCCAGGGTTATTTGCTTGCGGCGCATCGAGGTCCCGAGCCGGGTCATCGCGTCGTGCTCGAAAAACTGGGGCTCGTACCGTTGCTTGAACTCGACCTGAGGCTCGGCGAAGGGACGGGCGCCGCGATCGCGCTGCCGATCGTCGCAGCCGCGGCCGATCTGCTCCGCGATATGGCGACGTTCGATTCGGCGGGGGTTTCAGGCCCGACCGATCCAGTTAGGTAAATTGTTATTTATTACTGATTATTCATTATTCATTATTTTTTCTTTATTATTGATTATTCATCAAGCGTAATTCGCCCGCGCGAGCAAATAGCCCGCGAGCGCCACTCCCGAAACCGCGAGGATCATCGCGAACCAGACGGGCCATTTCGTTCCGTAATTGAGCGGGATATCGCGCGGATCGAGGCCGCGCTGAAACCGAACGTGCCGCCAAGCAGCGAGCGCGATCGCGATCGAGCCCAACATCAAAAGCCCGACTCCGATCACAGTCGACCCGAGCCGAGCGTGCGTATCGACTTCGTCGGTTCGACGCATCATCCGCAAAAACAGGCCGAATCGTGCGACGACGAACCCCATACCGATCACCCCCAAACCCGTGCGCACCCAGGCGAGCAACGTCCGCTCGGCGGCGAAGTACACCCTAGGATCATGACCTTCGGACATAAGAACTCCCTTTCAGGTGAAACTTCTTCAGCACGCTCAGGTCGATATCGTCTCATATTTAGGTTTTGAACGCGATGGATTTTCGGCTAATTTTCTTTCATATAACTCGCGTATTTGAGCCGTCATTGTTTCATGACGGAATTGTTCGGCGAAGCGGCGACGTCCCTCGCGGCCGAGGGCGTCGCGGAGCTTGCGATCGTCGGCGAGCTTAAGGATCGCCGCGGCGAGGTCCTCGACCGACCTGCGCGGCAGGAGGACGCCGGTTTCGGGGAGGACGACCTCGCGCGCCCCGTCGACGTCGTAACTGATCACGGGACGCTCGCAGATCAGCGCCTGGGGTAGAACGCGAGCGAGCCCTTCGCGAAGGCTCGGATGAACGACCGCGTCGACCGCGTGCAAAAGCTCGGGAATGCGGTCGGGAGGGACAAGCCCGACAAAAATCACCGCGTAACCGACCCCCAGCCGTTCGGCCTCGGCCTTTAGTCGATCGCGAAGAATTCCGTCGCCGATGAAGACGAACCGAACATTCGGATTGTGTTTAAGAACGATCGGCGCCGCGGCGAGGATATCGTCGTGCCCCTTGCGCTCGAAGAGCCGAGCGACCGTGCCGAAGGCGATCGCGTTCTCGGTTAAACCGAGCTCGTTCCTCACCTCTTCGCGCCGACGAGGCGGATTCAGAAACGAATCAACATCCATGCCGCTGTATATTGTTTGATATTGCTCGGGCGAACCGACGTTCGCGGCGAGAGCCTGTTCGGTCATCGCGTGACAAACCGAGACGATCGCGTGGCACCGCCGCGCCGACCAGCGTTCGATCGCGATATAAAGGACGTTGCGCGCGGGGGATTCGGACGGTCCGAACGGGAGCCCGTGGATCGTGTGGACGATAAGCGGAACGCGCTCGGCCCACGCCGCGGCGCGTCCCAGAACGCCCGCCTTCGAGCTGTGCGTGTGCACCACGTCGGGCTTGAGTTCGCGAAATAAACGACGAAGTTTCAGGTATGCGCGCAGATCGATCGCGGGACGGATCGCGCGCACGAGTTCGGGAACGATCCTCACGTCGAGTCCGCCGCGATTCGCGCGATCGAACAGATCCCCCTCGGGTCCCTCGGCGGGTCCCGTCACGAGCGTCGTCGAGTCGCGGCCGCCGCGGTGCAAACCCTCGACCGTCAAAAGCGTGTTCTCTTGAGCTCCGCCAAGAATCAAACGCGTGATAACATGAACGATCTTCATGAGTGATCGCTCGTTTCGCGGGCGTTCGCGCCGTTCATTTCGCCCCCGCGGCGTCGAGCTTGAACGAATCGAGGAAGAACATCTGATCGTCGAGGGATCTTTTAAGATCGCGGCTTACCGCGGAGACGATGAAACTGCGATCGCCGTCGAGAATCACCCGCAACCTACCTTGCTTAACGACCGCTCCCGAGGCGTCGGTCCATTCGGCCGTATAATTCCGCGCCGATCGCCCTCGAAAAATAATCGCCTCTTTTTTCACGAATTTGCCCGGCGTCTTGAGGAAAAACGTGTTCTCAAGGCCGATAAAAAACGGATCGGCGGCGGCTTCGGGCACACGCGACGGATTGTTGATACACGTTACGATATATTCGATATTATTCGCGGTTCCGCTGACGATCGTCGTCTTCAGCGAACGCGGCTTCGAATCGACTCGCCCCACCGCCGGCGGAAGCGGAACATCGACCGATTGCCGCGTCGGTTCGCCCGGCATCAACACCGTGAAACCCCGCTCGTCTTCGTGAAACGGCTTGAAACCCGCGGGCGCGACGGGATCGGCGGGATCGACCTTACGAGGAGCGCCCGCCGTCGCGGATTTGCCCGCCGAAAACAGCGCGGCGAGCCCCCCCAGGGGATTCGCTTTGGGAGTCTCGGGCTTTTTCGATTCACCCGTTGAATCGCCGCGCATGACCGCGAACAGCCCGCTCATCACTCCGCTCGATTTCTTATCCCCCTTCGTCGCCGCGGTTTTCCCTTTGCTTTTCGCGGTCGACGCGGCTTTATCGCCTCCCCGGCTCCCCTTCCTCGAAGCCGTTTTCGCCTTCGCGGTCGTCCCCTTGGAGCTCGAACTCGAAGTCGAACCCGATGTCGAACTTGAAGCGGGCTTCTTCTCCTCTTTATCGGTCGAAACGTCGGTTTTCGCGGGCTTAGCCTCGGCCGCGGGAGCGTCTCCCGGTTCGGTCAATTTAAACGATTTGAAATAGATCGGATCGTTAGAAGCGTTTTTGTTTGTGGGAGTTTTATATGCGGATGTCATTACCTGAAAAACTCTACGATCGACGACGTAAACGCGCGTTTTCACGATCACGACGGCGCGACGGTTCGCGGTCGGCGCCTCGACGACGAGATCCTTGCCGGGATGGCCCGAAACGTCGACTTCGTTTCGGGTGATCAGCTTGCCCTGAAGGTTGCCGACGACGCGTTTTTCAACCGATTCTAAAACGTCGGCGGGCGCCTTGGCGGGAGCGGTCACGGGACGGTCGTAATAGCTGATCGTGTACCGCGTTCCCCCCTGAATCGTCGTGAATACGCGCTGTTCCACCTGGCCGTCGTCGGTGTCGATCGTCTTGAGCGATTCGACGGGCTCGCCCGGCATGATGATCCGAAAATTCCCGCGAGGCGGCTTGAACGGCTTCCACTGCGCCGACGGCATCGTGGGCGATTGGAGTATCGACGCGAGCGCGATCATCAACGTCGTGACCGACATGGGGGGTGTCCTCGAGTTCGTCCCAGGCGTTCGTTCGATCAAGGCGAATCGGCTTCCCGCGGAGCGATCTTGTCTCCGAGGAAAATCGTACCGAGAGAGTCGTTCAAGATCCACATATTCCAACAAAGCCGAGACGATTCCCGCAAGTCGAAAAACGAAAACGAAACTCGGTCGATCGGTCGCCGAACGGGTTCGACGAGGTCGATCCAAGAACTAGATCATATCTCCGAATACCAATGTAATTATATTCATGATCATTAAATAACGACCGTCGATCGAGACGCGACTCGGGGTTTTCGGGTAGAATGAATTCGCGTGGATAAGACCGGCTGGTTTCGATGGAGGAGCGTCGATGACTGCGCAAGAGGATCTCGCCGAAACCGACGATCGAGCCGATTCCAAGGGGCTCGTCGAGGAGATCGAAGTCCACGGGCACATCGTCGATTCGCTGATTCTGCCCAAGATACTCGATCGGATCCTCCAGATGGGGGGTTCGTTCGAGATCCGTAAGTGCGAGATCGGCGCGCGTCGGGTCGATCCCAGCCACGCGCGGATCGCGGTGCGGGCGCGCGACTCCGAGCTCCTCGACGCGATCCTCGGCGACCTTGTCGAGCACGGAGCGACGCGGGTCGACTCCGAAGACGCCAAGACCGTCGCCGCGGATATCGCCGGAGCTTTTCCCGATAACTTCTACAGCACGACGAATCAGCAAACACAGGTCCGTATCGCGGGGCGCTGGATCGACGTCGACGATCAGGAGATGGATTGCGGGATCGCGATCGATCCGAAAAAACGAAGGGCTTGGTGTGTCGCGATGGCCGACGTCCCGCTTGGTTTACCGATCGTCGTCGGCCACGCGGGGGTTCGCGTGATCCCGACCGAACGGTCGCGCGACGGCGACGTCTTCGGTTTTATGGGTTCGGCGGTTTCGAGCGAAAAACCCAAAGCGGTCAGCGTCCGCGCCGTCGCCGAATCGATCCGCTCGACCCGCTCCGCGGGGAAAAAAGTTCTTCTGGTGGGAGGCCCCGCGATCATCCACACGGGATCCGCGGGACACGTCGCGGCGCTCGTCCGCGCGGGTTTCATCCAAAAATTGTTCGCCGGCAACGCGCTCGCGACACACGATATCGAACAAGCCTTGATGGGAACGAGCCTGGGGGTGTCGATTAGTAAAGGAGAGCCGATCGAGCACGGCCATCAGCATCACCTCCGCGCGATCAACACGATCCGCAGGCTGGGGGGGATTCGCGCCGCGGTCGATAAAGGAGTTCTTACGTCGGGAATTATGTATGAATGTATCAAAGCCGACGTCGAATTCGTTTTGGCGGGTTCGATCCGCGACGACGGCCCGCTCCCCGAGGTGATCGTCGACACGCTCCGCGCGCAATCGCTGATGAGAGCCGCGATTAAAGACGTCGGGCTGGCGATCATGGTCGCGACGGCGCTCCATTCGATCGCCACGGGAAACCTGCTGCCGGCCAAGGTGAAAGTGGTTTGCGTCGACATCAACCCCGCGACCGTCACCAAACTGCTCGATCGGGGCTCGTTCCAGACGGTGGGGCTCGTCACCGACGCCGAGCCGTTCCTCCGCGGACTCGCCGCCGAACTCGTCGGCGAATCAAAAGCATAACCGCGTGATAACGTTCTGATTCATTAATTTTTTTACGTTTCATCGCCGACGAGGCTCGACGCCGTGACGAACAACCCTCGAATATTGATGTGTTCGCCCGATTATTACGGGATCGAGTACGAGATCAACCCGTGGATGAACACGAGGGTTAACGCCGATCCAGCTCGTTCGCTCACCCAATGGCGCGCGCTCGTAAGGATCCTCGAGGATCTGGGGGCGACGATCGAGCGGCTTGAACCCGTTCCGCGGCTCCCCGATCTGGTGTTCACCGCGAACGCGGGGATTGTTTATCATAACTTATTCTTAAGCTCGCGCTTTCGTTTTGAGGTTCGACAAGGCGAAACGCCCTGTTTTGATCGTCGGTTCGTCGAATTGGGGTTTTTGGTGGAAACGCTTCCCGAGGGGATGTTCTTCGAGGGCGCAGGCGACGCCTTGTTTTGCGGCGAAACGCTTTTCGCGGGGTATCGGTTTCGGAGCGACGCCTTGAGCCAGCAGTGGATCGGCGAGCGGCTCGGTGTCGAAACGCTCCCGCTCGAACTCGTCGATCCCCGTTATTATCACCTCGATACGTGCTTCTGCCCCCTGTCGAGCGATCAGGCGATTTATTATCCTGGAGCGTTCGACGATTACGGACGTTCGGTGCTCGCGGCGCGGGTTGATCGACTGATCGAGGTGCACGCCGACGAGGCTGTCTCGTTCAGTTGCAACGCGGTCGTCGTGGGACGGACGGTGATCCTCAACGACGTATCGCCGCGGTTGAAACGCGACCTCGAGGCGAACGGCTACGCGGTTCGTGCGACCCCGCTTTCCGAGTTCATCAAGGCGGGGGGAAGCGCCAAATGCCTGACGTTTCGGATCGACGGCGAAGACGCCGCGAGTTGGAAGCGAGAGCCGATCCGTCGGCTTCCGCCTCGTCCAAGCGATCCGAGGAAAATCGACCTACATTCCCCTCCAGAGAGCTAATCGCAGAAGGAACGCCATGGAACGCCTGATTATCATGCGGCATGCGATCGCGCAACCCCGCGAAACTCCAGGACTCGAAGACGACGATCGGGTTTTGATTCCCAAAGGGAAAAAGCGGCTGAGAACGATCGCTCGCGGGCTTTCGAAACTCGAACTCGATCTCGATAAGATCGTCGCGAGCCCGCTTCCCCGAACGCGCGAAACCGCCGAAATACTCGCCCGCGAACTCGGGCTCGAGGAGAACGTCGAATTCGACGACGTGTTACGACCGTCGTCGGACGCGGCGACGATTCGCGATTGGATCCACACGCGATCGGAAGAGCGATTGATGATCGTCGGCCACGACCCCGCGGTCTCGCACCTGACGGGGCTGCTCGTGACGGGAGATCACAGCAGGCCGATCTTCAGCCTCCGTAAAGGAGGCGTCGTCGCGTTCCGCGCGCACCCCGTCGGGGGCTTCCAGCTCGAATGGCTGGCGCGGCCGCGGTTGTTCCGACGCTTGCAAGCTTAACGATATCTTTGAACGCGTCGCCGACGCGACGATCGACGCGATCCTCCGGAAAATCGAGGCGAACCGAACGTGAACGAAACCAAAAAGCGATCGTGGAAAACGCAGGCGATCCTCACCGCGATCGCGCTTGCGCTTTTGGCCCTGGCGGTCTACAAAAATCGGGGCAAGATTCAAGATGTTTTCGCGCGAACCCCCGATTACCGATTGTTCACGTTCGCGTTCTTTGTTTATATGGCCGCGCTTTTATCAACGTTTTATCGTTGGTATTTGTTGGCGAGAGCGGTCGATTTTCCGTTCAAGATCCGCGACGCGTTCCGGTTGGGTTTCATCGGCAACGTTTTCAATCTGGTGATACCGGGCGCGGTCGGGGGGGATCTGATCAAGGTCGTTTTCCTCTGTCGCGAGCAACCCGGCGCGCGGACCGAGGCGGTCGCTTCGGTGATTCTCGATCGTTTGATCGGTTTGCTGGGGCTGTTTTTGCTGGGAGGAATCGTCGGCCTGACCGCTTGGCCCAAGGCGGGCTTCGAGGTTCGCGTGATGATCGGCCTGGCGTGGCTCGCGGTGCTGGGAGTGTCGACCTTGCTCGCGATCGCGTTCACCCCCGGGCTTTATCGGCCTTTGATTCGGCTCGCGGGAAAACGCGAAAAGCTCAAATCAATCCTCGAGCGGCTCGTAAACGTGGCTTCGGTTTATCGTTCGAAATTAAAGGTCGTCGCGGCGACGATCGCGATGGCGATGGGTAATCATTCGCTCAATGTGATCGTTTTTTATCTTGTTGGAATGAGTTTGTTTGGAACGATTCCCTCGCTCGCGAGCCATTTCGTGATCGTCCCTTTGGCCCTGTTTTCGACCGCGGTTCCGCTGCCGTTCGGCGCGCTCGGGCTGAGCGAACAGGTGAGCGACAAGCTCTTCGATTTCGTCGGTCATCCCAGCGGCGCGGTGGCGATGATGGGATTTCGCGTGATCATGTACGCCGCGGGATTGGTTAGTTTGCTTATTTACTTGATTAATATTCAACGCGTACGCGAGCTTTCGGCCGCGGCCGCCGAGTCGATCGAAGCCGTCGAATCCGCGGGCGAAGGCGCGAAGCCGCTCGCGGGAGAAATCGCGTGAAATCGCGATCGATCCCGCTTGCGATCGCGCTTACAATACAAACGTCATCGATCGCCGAATCAAGCTTGAAACGGGAGACGAAATCGCCGTGATCGCGACGACTCCAAAATCGACGATCTCGCTCGAGGAATTTCTCGCGCTCCCCGACGACGGGGTCGATCGCGAGCTGATTCGAGGCGAGATCCGGGAGAACGGAATGACTTATCGCAATCGATCGCACGCTCGAACCGAGGCGCGGGTCGGACATCTGCTCGAATCCTGGCTCGAAAAACAAAATCAACCGCGAGGAGCCGTCCTCGCCGGCGAGAGCGGATTTCGCCTTCAGAGCGATCCCGCGACGATTGTCGGCATAGACGTCGCTTATATCTCGGCCGAAACCGTGTCGCGCCTGGGCGACGAATCCAAAATGATCGACGAACCCCCCGTCCTCGCGGTTGAAATCCTTTCGCCGTCGAACGACGTCGAATCCATCCATGAAAAGATCCGCCTTTATCTGGAATCGGGCGTCAAGCTCGTTTGGATCGTCGACCCCGAATTCCGCACCGTCGTCGTTCATCGACCCGACGCTCAGCCGACGATGTTCAACGCCGAACAAGAAATCACCGCCGAACCGTTCCTTCCGGGCTTTCGCGACCAAATCGTCAAGTTTTTTGAAATCTAAAATCAAAACCTCAATTATCAAGAAATATAGCGAAGCAATTATTTAATCTCCAGATTTGTTTCACATTTTCGATTCGCTCGATCGTGGCGAACGCGTCTCGGATCGCGTACAACGGACGTTTCGAGAGCGTGTCGCCCTCCGTTTGAGGACCGATCGTCATGCGAAAATTCGCCCCGTTCGTTATGTTCGCGATTCTTGAATTCACAGCGCTCGTCGCGACCGCGTTCGCCGGCGAGCGTCGCGCGGGGAGCCGCGTTTTTCAGGTTCCCGAAGGTTTCGAGATCGAACTTGTCGCGCAGCCGCCGCTCGTCGACCGGCCGATCGTCGCCGATTTCGACGAGTTAGGGCGTCTTTATGTCGCCGATTCGTCGGGTTCGAACGACCCGGTCGCGAAACAGGAAAAAGAGCGTCCCCACCGGATCGTTCGGCTCGAGGATACCGATCGCGACGGCAAATTCGACCGCCGCACGATCTTCGCCGACCGAATGATGTTCCCCGAGGGAACCCTCTGGTACGCGGGCTCGCTTTATGTCTCCGCGCCCCCTTCGATCTGGAAATTGACCGACGCCGACGGCGACGGAATCGCCGAAAGCCGCGTCGAATGGTTCAAGGGAGGAACGCTCACGGGATGCGCCAACGACCTTCACGGCCCTTATCTCGGACCCGACGGCTGGATCTATTGGTGCAAAGGAGCGTTTGCAAGCCAAACATATGATCGACCCGGTAAATCTCCATTGATAACCCGCGCCGCTCACATTTTTCGCCGCAAGCCCGAGGGAGGGCCGATCGAGGCGGTGATGACGGGGGGGATGGACAATCCCGTCGACGTCGCGTTCACGCCGGGAGGCGAGCGGATCTTCACGACGACCTTCCTCGTCCATCCCGGCGGTGGAAACCGCGACGGCTTGATTCACGCGATTTACGGCGGCGTTTACGGTAAAGATCACAACGTCATAACGGGTCATCCCCGCACCGGTCGCGATCTCATGCCCGTGCTCGCGCATCTCGGTCCCGCCGCTCCGTGCGGACTCACGCGAATCGATTCCGATACGCTCGGCGCCGATTTTCATGACGACCTCTTCGCGACCCTCTTCAACATGCGAAAAGTCGTCCGCGTTCAACTCGAACCCGACGGATCAACGTTCAAAGCGAACGTTCATGATTTTATCGTTTCTCCCGACCTCGACTTTCATCCGACCGACGTTTTGGAGGATCCCTCGGGAGGCCTGATCGTCGTCGATACGGGAGGCTGGTATAAAATCTGCTGCCCGACTTCTCAGCTCGTTAAGCCGGATATATTAGGAGGCGTTTATCGCGTGCGGCGAAGCGAAACCGCGCGGGTCGAAGACCCTTTGGGGCTTAAACTCGCCTGGGATCAAGCCGACGTTTCCGAGCTCGCGAAGCGGCTCGACGACGCTCGCACCGCGGTGCGAAAGCGGTCGATCGAAACGCTCGCTTCGCGCGAATCCGCGGCGATCGACGCGCTCGCCGAAGTCGTTCACAAGAGTCGATCGACGCTCGCGCGACGGAACGCGGTTTGGACGCTTTGCCGCATCCAGGGCGATCGAGCGGGCGAAGCGATCCGTGCGGCGACCGCCGACTCAGACGAATCGGTGCGGCAGGCGGCGCTCCACGCGATCGGAGTGAGACGCGATCGACAAGCCCTGCCGAACTTGATCCGATCGCTCGAATCTCAGTCGCCGCACAACCGTCGAGCCGCGGCCGAGGCGATCGGCCGAATCGAAGACGAATCCGCGGTCGAGCCTTTATTCAAAGCCGCGGGAGATCCGAACGATCGCGTATTAGAACATTCGTTGATTTACGCATTGATTGAAATCGGCTCGGCGCGAGAAACCGAGAAGGGGCTCGAGGCGAAATCTCCCGCGACCCGGAAAGCCGCGTTGATCGCGCTCGATCAGATCGCACATGAGAAATTGACCGCCGAACGAACGATTCCCGAACTCTCCTCGACCGACGCCGCGCTCCGTGAAGCCGCGTGGTGGATCGCCGAGCGCAGGCCCGAGTGGGGAGAAAAACTCGCGGGCTACTTTCGTGAACGCATGAAAGTAATTGATACGCTCGATCAATCCGACCGCGACGATCTGGCGACGAGGCTCGCGGCGTTCGCCTCGGCCGACACGATCCAAAACGTGCTCGCCGAATCGCTCGCGGTCGACCGATCGAATACGACCAAACTCTCGGCGCTCGATGCGATCGCGCGATCGGACTTTAAGAACGCCCCCGCGACATGGATCGACGCGATCTTAAAATTATTGAATGATAAAGATGTAAAGATCGTAACGCATTCGATCGCGGCGATCCGGTCGATAACGATTCCCGCCGATCGACGCGACGCGGTTTCCCAGGCTCTCGAGAAGATCGCCCTGCGGAACGATCTCGTCGAGGCGAGCAGGATCGACGCGCTCGCGGCGATTCCGGGAGGGCTCGCGAACGTCCCGGCGCCGATTGAAACGTTATTATTTTCACGTCTTGATTCTGAAACGCCGATGAACGATCGCCTCGCCGCGGCCGATGTTCTCTCGAAAGCGCGCTTAAGCGCCGATCAACTCGTCGACCTCGCCGGCTTTCTCGCCTCGGCGGGGCCGATCGAACTTTCCAGGCTTTTGCCGGCGTTCGAGAAGGGGAACGATCCCAGGATCGGCGCGGCGATCGTTAATGCATTGATGAAATCACATGTAAAATCGTCGCTGAAAGCCGAGACCCTTCGGCCGATTTTGGCGCGGTATGGAAGCGAGACCGAACGCCGAGCGGTCGAGCTTTACGCGGCGATCGACCAGGAAACCGCGACGCGGGGGGCGAGGCTCGAACGATTGCTAACGACGATCCAGGAAGGCGACGTTCGCCGCGGCCAGGAGGTTTTCAATTCGAGCAAGGCGTCTTGCGTCTCATGCCACGCGATCGGCTATGTGGGAGGAAAGATCGGCCCCGATCTCACGCGAATCGGCGGAATCCGCTCGGAACGCGACCTTCTCGAATCGATCGTTTATCCAAGCGCTAGTTTTGTTCGCAGTTATGAACCGATTGTGATCGCTACGAGGGAGGGTAAGATCGTCGGCGGTTTGATCACACGCGAATCGGCGGAATCGATCGAAGTCGCGACGGGGCCGAACAAGTTCGAAACGATCCCGCGCGGCGAGATCGACGAGATCAAGCCCGGCACGGTCTCGGTGATGCCCGCGGGGCTCGATGAACAGCTTACATCCCGCCAACTCGCCGATCTGATCGCGTTTCTCAAAGCATGTAAGTAACGTATCTTTTTTATGACAAGGATCGACGATGATTGTTCACGCGACGTTGCTTCTGGGGTTGGCGACGGTTTCGACGGGCGCCGCCGACGAAAAAACGCCCGACGCGTACCGAGTGTACGTGGGCACATATACCAATTCGGGTCGAAGCAAGGGGATTTACCTGCTCGAACTCGACGCCGCGACCGGGAACTTGACGTCGAAGGGGCTCGTCGCCGAATCGGCCGATCCTTCGTTTTTGGCGATTCATCCCTCCAAAAACTTTTTATACGCGGTGAACGAGCTGGCGAAATTCGAGGGGGCGCCGGGAGGCGCGGTCAGCGGGTTCGCGATCGATCGCTCGACGGGAGCGCTTAAGCCGATCAATCAAAAGCCGACCAAAGGCGCCGCCCCGTGTCACCTCGTCGTCGATCGAACCGGCAAAAACGTGCTCGCGGCGAATTATTATGGAGGAAGCATTACATGTTTACCGATTGACGAATCGGGAAAACTGGGCGACGCGTCGGGGTTCGTTCAACACAAAGGTACAAGCGTCGATCCAAGGCGGCAGGAGGCGCCGCACGCTCATTCGATCAACGTCGACGCCGCGAACCGGTTCGCGATCGTCGCCGATCTTGGACTTGATAAAGTCTTTACGTACCGATTCGATCCGGATAAGGGGACGTTCGCGGCCGGCGATCCTCCGTTCGTCGCGATCAAACCGGGTTCGGGACCTCGGCATTTCGCCTTTCATCCCGACGGCGAACACGCCTACGTGATCAACGAGATGGCTTCAACGATTACGGCGTTTCGATATCACGCGACCAATGGATCTTTGAGCGAGATTCAAACGATCGCGACGATTCCCGCCGATTTCCACGGCGACACTTCGACCGCCGACGTTCAGGTTCATCCCTCGGGCAAATTCCTCTACGGGTCGAATCGAGGACATGATAGTATCGCGATGTTTCGAATCGATCCCGCGACGGGAAAGACGACCTCGCTCGGCAACGAGCCGACGAGGGGGAAAACGCCGAGGAATTTCGGAATCGATCCGTCGGGTCGATTCCTTCTCGCCGAGAATCAAGATTCCGATACGATCGTCGTGTTCAAGATCGATCAGGAGACCGGCCGGCTCGAAGCGACGGGAAGCGCCGTAGCGGTTCCCATGCCCGTGTGCGTCAAGTTTTTGGAGAAATGACGGCCGATTCGGCCCCCCGGCGCGATCGATCGGAAAAAATCGTCGCGCCGGTGATTCTAATACCTATATAAGTCAATTATGCGATGATTTGTTCAATCGGTTCGCCGTGGGGGACGACCGCGAGGGGTCGATCGAGCTGATCCTTGAGCTCGAGATTCGCGGGAATCCCCAGCCGGCCGTAAATCGTCGCGATGATCTCGGCGGGAGTCGTCGGATCCGACGACGGATGCGCGCCGATTTTATCGGTTGATCCATGCACATAGCCTTCTTTGATCCCGCCCCCCGCGAGAAACAGGCCGTAGCCGAAATTCCAGTGATCGCGCCCCGCCGCGGCGTTGATCTTCGGGCTCCTACCGAACTCACCCATCACGACAACAAGCGTTCGCTTAAGCATGTCGCGAACGATGAGATCGTCGAGCAGGCTTGAAAGCGCGGCGTCGAGCTGGGGAAGGAGGGTCGATTTGAGCGTGTTGAAGTTATTCCCGTGCGTGTCCCACGTCGCGTTGGCGTCGGGCGCCCACGAGATCGTGACGACCCTCGTGCCGGCTTCGATCAACCGCCTCGCCAGGAGCACGCTTTGTCCGTAAATATTGCGGCCGTAGCGGTCGCGAACGCGCGGATCCTCGCGATCGATCCGAAACGCGGCCTGCGTCGCCGGAGACGCGAGCATCTCGAAAGCTCGCGCTTGAAAGCGATCGAGATCGCGGAGCCGACGATCGTCGGCGAGCCCGTCGGGAAAACCCGCAAGCGTTTCTTTAAGCGACCTGCGCTTCCTGAACCGATCGCGATCGATCCCCGCGGGATGCGATAATTCGGGCATGCCGAAATCCGCCGCGTTGGGATCTTTCAGCACGAAAAGCGGGTCGTACGATCGTCCCAGCCAGCCGCCGAAAAAGCCCGGTTGCGGCGGACCTCCAGCGCCTTCGGCGGTGATATAAGGAAGCGACACGTAGGGAACGATCGGCGTTACGGGAGGACGCCTGAGCCCGACGACCGAGCCGATCGCGGGGTTGTCGGTTCCCTTCGCTCCGCCGCCGAACTCGCCCCGATCGTGCCCGGTGAGCCCGCAATACACCGCCGCCGCGTGCGAGTTGTTCACCGAATGATGCGCCGATCGAATCAACGTACCCTTGTGTATCAACCGCGAAAATCGAGGTAAATGCTCGCAAACCTGAATTCCGGGAAGGGTCGACGCGATCGGCTTGAATTCGCCGCGGATCCCGTCGGGCGCGTTCGGCTTCATATCCCACATATCCAGATGACTGGGACCGCCATTCAAAAAGATAATGATACAACAATCAGCCGACGGGACGATCCCGTTCCGCTCGCGCGATTCGGCTGCGTGGAGAAGCCGCGCCGCGTCGAGACCGAGGATCGCGCTCCCGCCGATTTGAATCATCCTCCGCCGCGAAATCGGCTTCGACCCGCGGTGCGCGTTCGCTTTCCCGTTCGCCATGATCAAATCCCTCCGCGTGCGGCGATTGTTTAACAATTATCAAGCTTACCCGAACGCGAGGCGGTTCGCCAGAGGGAAAGATCGGCGCGTTCGATTCATGTCGAATACCCGAACCCCGATCGATCGCCGAAAAGTCGCACTTAATCAATATTTGAAGACATTATTAAATCCGGTAGAAACGACGAAGCGAAAGACGGGCTTCGAGGCTTAATCGATTGTTATTGAGGAGTTAACCGGTCACGCCCGCGCCGGCTCGGCGAGAGCCGCGACGATCGGCCGTTCGCGGTCGCGTCGTTCGAGATACCAACGAACCGATCGCTCGATGCTTTCTTGATAACCCAGAGCGGGGAACCAGCCCAGCGTGTTTCGCGCCTTCGCCGTGCTGTAGCTGATCGATCGACCCATCAACCACGCCGCATAACGCGTGACGAGCGGCGGCCGAGTGCTTTTCGTCAATCGCGCGATCGTTTCCAGAACCGTCGCCCCAGCGAAGATCGCCGCATAAGGCCGGATTTTCGACACGCTCGGAGCGTTCGCGGCGCGGGCGAACAGATTGATAAACTCGCGCTGAGTGATCGGCCCCTGATCGGTGATGTTAAACGCCTCGCCGATCGCCGACGGATGACAAGCCGCCAAAATCGCGGCGTCGGCGACGTTCCCAGCATAAACGGCGCTGATCGGGTTATCCCCCTTGCCGAACAACGGCACGATCCCCTTCTCGAGCCGCTCGACCAGCCGAGCCAGCGTCGTTCGATCGCGCTCGCCGTAAAGCCAGCTCGGACGAATCACCGTCAAACGCAAACCCGCTTCTCGCTCCAATCCCCAAACGACACGCTCGGACTCCACCTTGCTACGCGTGTAAGGATCCCAAAACCAAAGGTTTTGACCGAGAGGCTCGGTCTCCTCAATCGCACCGCCCCGATCCGCGGGATGACCGTAAGCCGAAGTGGAACTGATGTGAACAAATCTTTCAACACTGGAACGCGCCGAAGCCGCGGCGATGTTTCGCGTCGCGTCGACGCAACCCGCCTGAAACTCGCTCCACGTTCCCCAATCGCCGACCTTCGCGGCGCAATGATAAACGATTCCCACTCCCTCGGTCGCGCGGAGGCAAGCGTCGCGATCGGTTAAATCCCCCACGACCTTCTCGCAACCGAGCGTATCGAGGAACGACGTATCGCTTTCCGGACGCACCAAAACGCGAACCCGCTCGCCCCGTTCGACGAGCTTTTCGGCGATATGGCCCCCCAGCAGCCCCGTCGCTCCCGTCACAAGATTCAAAACATGTTTCAACACGATCAATATCTTCTTGCCGGGCGATTGACCCAAATGGAACGTCGCAAGCGATCTCCGCTCAATCTTCATCGATCCGCGGAGCGCCTTATCTTAACCTTTACAATCCCCGCGGCAAAGCGACTTTGACGAAACCCGCGAACCCTCGCATGATCGTCGATTGCGATTCGCTCGCCGACCGTTAATACTATGTTTTCTCGGTACGCTTCAATTCGTTCTCGTTTCGATCCTCCCAACATCGCGGAATCGAGGGGCTCGATGACCGATATGAATACTAACGATCCTTCACATGAGGATCGCGCGCCGAACGAAGACCTGCAATTTCATAAGGCCGAGTACGCGTCCGAGGCCGCAACGACGACGTGCGTCGCGTGCGGCCGGCCGATCGATTCGATCTATTTCGAGGCGAACGGACAGATCGTGTGCGAGCCGTGCCGCGATTCGATCCGTTCGGCCGTCGCGGCGGGGTCCGCGCCGGCGCGGTTCCTTCGAGCCTCGATCCTCGGAGTCGTCGCGGGAATCGCGGGTTTCGCGATCTACTACGCGGTCATGAAATTCGCCCACATGGAAATCGGCTTGATATCCATTCTTGTAGGCTTCATGGTGGGTTCGGCGGTTCGTACCGGATCGAGAAACAAAGGGGGCGCCGTTTATCAGTTGCTCGCGGTCTTCCTTTCTTACACAGCGATCGGCGCGAGCTACTCGGCCGCGATCATCCCCGACATGCTCAAAGAACGACAAAACCGACAAAATCCCCCGATCGCCGCGGCGCCCAAAAATCAACCCGCGAACGATCTCACCAAAAACCGTCCCGACGATCCCCCAAAAGTCGCCGAAAACGACCCCAAAACCGTCGACGCCGAAAACCCCAAAACCGTCGTCAAAAACGACCCCAAAGCCGATCCCGCGGACGATCCCGATCCCGAACCGACGCCCGCCCCCAAAGCCCTAGCCGCCGCCGGCCTTCAAAATCCTAAAATCAACGCTGCGGCGGATGTTCAAATGTCTCCCATTCGCGCCCTGGCGGTTTTGGCGGGGTTATTGATGATGTCGGTGTATGTTCTGCCGATTTTGGTCGGGTTCCAGCAGCCGATCGGCCTCTTTATCATCGCGTTCGCGCTTTGGGAGGCGTGGAAGCTTAACGTTCGGCCCAGGTTGGAGATGCGCGGGCCGTTTCGAATCGATGAAGCGAGAGCCGCCGCGGCGAATGAGATCCCTCGCCATGGTTGAACTTATTGAATCGTTTGAATCCATCTCGTGCCCCGGTTGCGGTTCACCCGTTTCGCCTCGGCTGCTCGCTTGCCCGAGTTGCCGAGGCTTGATTCACGCCGATCGGTTGAATCGCCTCGCCTCGACCGCCGAAGCCGCCGCGGGC
The DNA here is from genome assembly GCA_021791715.1 of Planctomycetota bacterium. Classification (GTDB taxonomy): domain Bacteria; phylum Planctomycetota; class Planctomycetia; order Isosphaerales; family Isosphaeraceae; genus JAKBCQ01. Next base: position 46,443 of record JAJYWB010000009.1, read on the forward strand.
CAAGGAGATATAAGCACGGAGCTCGCCGCATGGCGCGAGGCGCTCGAACTTTTACCCCCCGTAACGCGTCAACATCAGATCATTTCTCAAAAGATTGTCGAATTGGAGAAGCGACTCGAATCCGATCCGAAGCGAGCGACCTCGAAGCCGGTCTCGAAAGGTTCGGAACCCGCGGGAGGCGGCTCGGCCAAAGGCTGGAAGGGCGCCGCGGGGCTCGGTGGAATCTCGCTGATCCTCTGGAAATTCAAGTTCGTCGCGATCCTCGTGGCCACCAAGCTTAAATTCTTACTGCTGGGACTGACGAAGGCGAGTACGTTCTTTTCGATGTTTTTATCGATCGGCGTTTATTGGACGGCGTTCGGCGCCCCGCTCGCGATCGGCCTCGTTATCTCGATTTATATTCACGAAATGGGTCATGTGGCGACTTTGGCGCGTTACGGTCATCCCGCCTCGGCGCCGCTGTTTATACCGGGTTTGGGGGCTTTGATTCGGCTGCGGCGCGATATCCCCGACCCGCGCCAGGACGCTCGGATCGGCCTGGCGGGTCCGGTTTGGGGTTTGGGAGCGGCGATCGTCGCCGCGATCGTCTATTACGCGACGGCGAGGCCGATTTGGGGAGCGATCGCTCAGCTCGGCGCCTGGATCAATTTATTCAATCTGATTCCGATCTGGAGCCTCGACGGCGGCCGAGCGTTTCGTACGCTCCCGCGCCGTAGGCGTCGGCTCGCGGTCGTGGCGATCGGCGTCTTGTGGCTTCTGATCTCGACGGTCGACCCCGGATCGAAGGCCGAGGGGATGCTCGTTTTGATCGGCGCGGGCGCGATCTTCCGATCGGTCGCGGGAGAAGCTCCGCACGAGTCCGACGACGCGGCGCTCGCGACTTATATCGCTCTCGTCGCGGCGCTCGCCGCGCTCGCGTCGCTCCCCGTCTCACCGTGAACCACGGATTTAGCCGTAAGAGTAACAATGCTTATTAGTTGCAATAATAGTTGTGAAGGGTTAGCTGTTTATCCAGTTCTCGATCGCCGCGAACCGCGAATCGAAGATTTTCACCACGGATGACACGGATTCCACGGATAAGAATAGATAAAATATATACGGTATAATGTTAGATGTCAAACGGCGATCACCGCGCGCCGCGAACCGCGAACCGCGAATCGAAGTTTTTCACCACGGATGACACGGATTCCACGGATAAGAATAGATAGAATACATACGTTATAATGTCGAATGTCAAACGGCGATCGCCGGGCGCCGCGAACCGCGAATCGAAGTTTTTCACCACGGATGACACGGACTCCACGGATAAGAATAGATAAAATATATACGGTATAATGTTAGATGTCAAACGGCGATCACCGCGCGCCGCGAACCGCGAATCGAAGATTTTCACCACGGATGACACGGATTCCACGGATAAGAATAGAGAGAATATATACGTTATAATGTCGAATGTCAAAAGGCGATCATCGTGCGCCGCGAACCGCGAATCGAAGATTTTCACCACGGATGACACGGATTCCACGGATAAGAATAGATAAAATATATACGGTATAATGTCGAATGTCAAACGGCGATCGCCGGGCGCCGCGAACCGCGAATCGAAGATTTTCACCACGGATGACACGGATTCCACGGATAAGAATAGATAGAATATATACGTTATAATGTCGAATGTCAAACGGCGATCGCCGGGCGACGCGAACCGCGAACCGCGAATTGAAGAATTTCACCACGGACGACACGGACCGCACGGACAGGATAAATAATATATATTTTTTATTTTAGATAATGTATAACAATACAATGGATCGATTGATTCGCGAGGTCGCGTCGTCGAAGCCGTCGTAGTGCGCAAAATCGACGTGATGGATGAAATCGTCGCTTCAGTTCGTTTGAAATTGGAAATACACGCCCGCGGCGCCGCCGTGTGCGTGAGATCCGGAGGAACAGGAGGTCGAATCGAGCCAGCTCGAAGGAGATACCGAGACGATTCGATATCCGCCGCGTTGGAAAATCGGTTTCGATCGACTCGCCTCGAGCGATGATGCAAAAAATCAACACGATCGCCACGATGATTTCATAATATACGGATATTATAGCGTACAATCTCTCAAAATCCGCAGAAAAACAAGCCTTTTCATTCATCAGTAACCCCACTCCAAAAAAATCGAGAAAAACCAAAAACGGGTCTTGCAATCCGATCGCGCGGTCGTTAGCGTAAGGATTTTAGATCCATCGATGTGATTCGGAATTTCTCGATTCACCTATCGATCGATCCTCTCTCGGGCGGGCCTTCGCCGCCCCCCGCGTCGTCCTCAGGTTTGGGTCAAGAGAATGTATCTCCGGGAGGGCCAGGCGTCGACCGAGCCGACATTTTTCAATTCAGGAATAAGAAACGGCACACATGACCGTTCGCTCTTACAATGAGTTCGCGTCGCATGAACTAAGGATGCAATAGATGAACTCACATGAAATTGCGAATTCGAGTACGTTCGACTCTAAGGGAATGCTTTCCGATCAACATCATTGCGCGAAAGTTTTAACCAGAATGGACGATGCTTGTACGTACACGTGGAATTATCGCAACGAGATGACGGGATTCAGCGAGAAGAATTCGTCGGGGACGGTGATCTCTTCGGGAACGTATACGTATGATTCGCTCGATCGTCGCATCGGCGTCGACGAGACATCGGGCGGAACGACGACGCAGACGTGGATCGTGTACAACGGGAATTCAAACACGCCTTACGCGCAGTTCAACGGCTCGGGCACGCTTTTGGAGCGTTATCTCGAGGGACCGTCTTACTTTCCGGGAGTGACGGGGATGATTGCGCGCACGAACGCCTCGGGCCTGACCGACTGGTACTTGACGGGCAAACTCGGCTCGGTGCGCGACATCGTCAATACGTCGGGGACGGTGATCGATCACATCTCTTTCGGAGCGTTCGGTTCGATCCGCGCCGAGACCAATCCGAGCTCGAGGAGCCAATTCAAGTTCGACGGCATGCAGAACGATTCGATCACAGGGTTGTACAACGATTGGCATCGGGGGTATTCGTCCACAAATGGTAGGTTCGAATCATTCGATCCGATGTCTTTTCAATCGAAGGAGACCAATCTCTATCTCTTCGTGGAGAACGGTCCAATCAACAATCTCGATCCAACAGGAGATATCATCGATTCCATCCTCGAAATGGAATATGGATTTGCCTCACAAAATAACATTCTGGGTCATCATGGAGGATTCGGCGGTGGGCATGGCGGTATCGGCGGAGGACACGGCGGATTGGGAGGTGGGCAAGGAGCCGGAGGTGGTGGACATGTAGGGATCGGCGGTGGCCATGGAGGCTTCCCAGGAGGTGGACATGGAGGATTGCCGGGAGCTGGACATGGAGGACTTCCAGGAGGTGGTCATATCGGATCACCCCGAGTGGGAAATAACCCTGGACATCCATCGCATACACCACCATCTACTGTAACAATTGGTCTTACAGGAGGTGGAGGTACGGTTCACATCGGAATTGATCCAGGAAGCGATGGAGCTGTTACGACCACTCCAAATGATCCAAATCCTGGAGTCACACAAATCACCGGCTCGTTAGGAGGAAGTTGGGCTCCTCCTTACGGTAATCCTTTCAATCCTAATTTTGGTGGTGGAATCTATTACAATCCTCGATGGGGGACGCCTTTTTTCCCATTCAATGTCGGCAATACACCGATCGGATTTAATCCACCTGGATTTCCTATCGCCATTCAAGGTCCATTGATTCCAATCCCTGGACCACTCGGTCCGTTCGGCCCGAACGGACCTTGGTTTGATCCTTGATTCTGATATATTTCCTTTATCCCATAAAAGGAGACTCCGATGTCGATTTTATTTATATCCTTGTTCATCATTACTCAATCTTCCGACGTCGATCGGAATGATTCAAGCTCGAACTTGATGAATGCGCCGGAAACCAAGAATTCGGTATTACAAGAGCGCATCAATCGAGCGTTATCGGCCGAATCCCAAGGTGATTCGGCGCTTCGTTCGCGAGAATTGATCAAATCGATTTTGATCGATCCGGATAACATAAAGGCTCGCGGCTTGCTCGGTTTCGTTCGATTCGATTCGAAGTGGATCAAGCCCGATCGTATCGGAGTCGATATGGCGCGATCCGCCGTGGATAGCGCGCTTTATAAAGAATATGAAACAATCAAATCCAAAACAAAAAACAACGCCGACGATCAGTGGAAAACCGCGATTTGGTGTGAGGAACATGGATTATCCGAAGAGGCTCGGGCTCATTTTCACGTCGTCGGCTACCTCGATCCCACCAGAACCGCGGCTTGGAATAAACTGGGATTTAAAAAATATCATGGCGAGTGGATGTCCGAATCGGATCGAAAGGAGATGATCGCCGAAGAACAAACGAGACGTAAAGCCGACGAATATTGGACGAAGCGTCTTTCGAATTGGAAAAAGATGCTGGCGATTCCTTCACAACGCGATCGAGCGCATTTATACCTTTCGACGGTCGACGATCCGACGGCGGTTCCCTCGATTCGGCGGATCTTGATAGCGGGCGACGCGGATTGTCAGATCGAGGCGATCAAGATTTTGAAAAAAATCGACACGATCGAGGCGTCGGTCGCTTTGTCGACTTTATTGATCCACGGTCGTAATCGGGAGGTGGTCGATCGGACCTCCGATGAACTCAAAAAGAAACCTATCGATGATTATCTACCTTTCTTAATTTCAAGATTAACGCATGAACTGAAGTACGAGATCCATTATTCCTCATTAACGGGAATGCCCGACGAAATGGTCGTCGATTTCGGAGATTTTTTCGTTAAACGAAAATATGAATACAAAAAAAGTTTGCCTCAAGATACGATTTTTATGCTCAATAAGATGAAACGCCTCAACATCGATCCGTTCGATCCTTCGGTTCGAAATTATCTTGAATCGCATCACGTCACAGCGCTCGAAAATTTCGTGAACGATTTTGATTTTATGAAAGACGACTACGGGTTTTTCAATCCGAAATTCGCCGTGACCGGTAAAGCGTCGACCGGAATCCTATTCGGCAAGTCGTTTTACAACAATATCGACGAGTATCAAAGGTCCAATATGATAACTTTAAATAACATCCTGACAGACATAGAATTCATTAAGATATTCAACGGAGCGAGCCTCGTCACAAATCAAAGGATTATACATTATCTGGTCGAAATTTCGGGCAAAAATTTCGGCGCGAACTCGAAAGATTGGATGGAATGGTTTATTAAATACTCCGCGTATTCAACCGCATCGACGAACACAAGACTCTTAATTAAGCCTATATTTGATCAGCTTGTGCCGAATTACTACACGCCGAATTACCTGAGAACACGATCGACGTTTTGTTTCGCTAAAGACACTCCGGTCGTTTGCGTTCAAGGATATAAATCGATTCAATCTTTGAAACCAGGCGATTTAATTTTGTCCCAAGACGTGACGAACGGCGAATTGAGTTTCAAGCCCGTTTTACGGGCAATAAGCAATCCGCCCCAACCCGCGATCGATATCGATTTCGGAAGAGATAAGATCACATCGACAGATATCCATCGTTTCTGGATCTCCGGCAAAGGCTGGGCGCCCGCTCGAGACTTGCATCCAGGCGATCGAATTCGCGCTTTGAACGGCGTTCTCGAGGTCAAAAAGATCGAACATCGTCCGGTTCAACCCGTTTTCAATCTCGTGGTCGCGGAGAATCACGACTTTTTCGTCGGTCATTCGGCCGCTCTCGTGCACGACAACGATTACGCTCCGCGTGTCGAGAGACCGTTCGATCGCGTCTCGAATGATTCGCGATGAGAAGGATTCGCATTATTCACCAATAACCTCGATATTATTTTCTTGGAGATTCGATTATGACTCATCCTCGTTCATTTATGACACTCTTTTTCTTCATCTTCACGATTGCATCGAACGGATTCGGGCAGACTGCGAACGATTTATTACAAAAAGCGGTCGCCTTGATAGCCGAAGACAAGATCGACGAGGCGATCGAATCGCTCAATCGTTCTATCGCATTGGATCCTTCAATTTCAAGAGCATATAGTCACCTCGGTTTCTGTCTTATTGATAAGCAAGTATCTACAAAAACTATCGATTGTTTCGAAAAAGCGATCAAGCTTGATCAAAAAGATTTTCTTCCTCATTTTTACCTGGGAACTTATTATATGATGCAATTGGAAAAATATGATAGCGCTCTTAATCATTTTCTACAAAGCATCGATTTATATCCGGTTTTTGATGTGTCTTATTTGTATTCTGGAATCTGCTCTTTAAATTTAAATAAAGATGATGATGCAATGAAGTACATAATTAAAGGCTTAACTCTAATACAAAACAAGCAAAGTTCCTATAAAGGATTATTCTACTTTTATAAAGGATTAATTGAACTTCAATCCGGTCGTTTTGATTCAGCGGAAAACGACTTGAAAAACTCGATGAAAATGATCGGAGATCCTAAAGTCTATCTTCTACTCGGCTCTTTGTCTGATATTCAAGGCGATCATTCCGAATCGATAGCATACAACGCGATTATATTAAAAAATGATATGGAACTACTAAAATCATATAATACAAAAACTAATATAGGTGCGGTCGTGTTTAAAACCGATCGGATCAATCAGTCGAATCAACTTGTTGTTTTGGGTGCGGCGTATCATCGCATAGGAGATATGGATAAGGCGTTGAATCGACTAAATAGAGCCTTGCGGATCGTGGAAAACAACTCATTCGCGTTGACCGAACGCGCATATCTCTATTTGCATTGTGGAAATCTTGAAGCATCTATCAATGATCTGAATAAATCCATGGAAATTTGCCCCTCCAAATCGAAAAATTACCTATTAAAATCGGCGGCGGAGATAACGATCAATCCCAAGGACGCTCCGGAACTCGCCAAAAACTTCGTCAAATTACGTTCCTGGAAGGATCCGGATTCGACGATCGCCACGATAATCGGTTCGCTCGGGGCGATTAAGGCAGGGGACAAAACGACGTCGACGTCTCTGATAGACGAGGCGATCAAACACTCCAAAAAGAACGTGTGGCCCTATCCGCTCCTCAAGTATCTTCGCGGAGAATTCGATGAGAATCTACTCAATAAATCGGCTCGTACCCCCGATCAAAAAAGCGACGCTCAAGCCGTTATCGGTTTGATCGCGGTCGCTCGCGGTAGAAAAGACAAGGCGTCTGAGCATTTTCATTGGCTCCTCAAACAAGGAAATCCTCGATCGCTCTATTTTGATATCGCTATGAATGAATTGAGAAAAATTGAAGGAAGGAAAAGCGTCGACGACGCCGTCGCACAATATTGCTCAAAACTCTATAAATCATACATGAACACAAAAAAGTAAAATTATAACACAATATTATTTTCTATTCTTATCACATATTGATTAGAATGTTTTGTTTCATTAAGACCGATATTATTCGACTATCGCCGTTTTCATGATGAAAATCCTCTTCGCTTCAGCCCACTGCGTGATCGATCCATCAAGCGGCGCGGCGATAGCAACCCGCGAACTCCTCGAATCGCTCGTCGCGCTAGGAGACGATTGCCGCGCGTTCTGCATGGGAATCTTCGATTACCACCACGAAACACGACCCGAAGACTTTTTATCGTCGCTCGAAGCCGAGATTCATATGGCGCTCGCCGAAGCCGCTTCAGGCGCCGAGGTATCGATCTTCGACCTCGCGTTAAACGGCGTGAGAACGACGATCGTTCCCACGCAATCGAGCCGCGCCGATCGATCGCCGACACACGCCGAATCGATCGCATTTCTCGATCTCTACGAAGTCATCCTCGATCGCTTCCAACCCGACCTCGTTTTAACCTACGGCGGGCATCCCGTCGGTATCGAGCTGATGAAACGCGCTCGCAAACGGAACATCGCCGTCGTTTTCCAGATCCATAACTTCGCGTATAAAGATCGCCAGGCGTTCGCATTCGCGTCACATATCCTTGTTCCTTCACAATTCAGTCGCGATTATTATCAAAGAACGCTGGGACTCGACGCCAAGGCGATCGACCCTCCGTTTCGTCTCGATCGCACGTTCGTTGCCGAAACCGAGCGTAAACCTCGTTATCTCACATTCGTCAATCCCGATCCTTCGAAGGGGTTCACGTTATGGGCTCGGATCGCTTATGAACTCAGTCGTCGCAGGCCCGATATCCCGCTCCTTGTCGTTGAAAGCCGTGGCAAGGCGTTCGATCTCGTTCACCTTGATATCGATCTCTCGGATCACCCCAATTTGCATCGCATGGCGAATACGCACGATCCCAGACACTTTTATCGCGAGTCGCGCGCGATCTTAATCCCTTCGCTTTTTCTCGAATCGTTCGGCCTGACGGCGCGCGAGGAGCTCGTCAATTCGATCCCCGTGCTCGCGTCGGATCGGGGCGCCTTACCTGAAACGCTCGGATCGGCGGGATTCACATTTCCGATCCCTTCGCGATACACGCCGATTACGCTCGAAGCGCCGACCGCCGAGGAAATCTATCCCTGGATCGATAAGATCGAACGCCTTTGGGACGATCCGGCGTTCGAGGCCAAGGCTCATGAAAAAGCGTGGAACGAATCGCTGAGATGGGATCCGATCATAATCGCAAAACGATATCACGAGCATTTTGAGTCGATCGCGCGGTGAGAGCAATCCCGCGTCGATCTCGTTTTGAAAAATGAGCCGTTTCATGCACTGGGTATCGATATCATAAAAATTATATTCATATATTAATTACTTTTATTATTAATGATATTTCATATCTGCATTTTATCACATTTAGATTGAAGCGCACGCCGGAGTTTTGTCGCTCTTCGGGGGCGACGCCGCGGGGCGCACGGGAGCGTCGATCGTCCAATCCCACGCCCACACCTGGTTGCGGCCGGCGTTCTTGGCCGCGTAAACCGAGCGATCGGCGCGGCGGAGCAGATCGCACGGCGAATCGGCCGAAAAATCGGTCGCGCACGCGACGCCGAGGCTCGCCGTCACGGTGATCATCGATTCGTGACACGGGACGATCGTTCGCTCGAACGACTCGCGGAATCGCTCGGCGAGGTCGATCGCCCCCTCGAGACCGCACCGGGGCGCGAGAACCACAAGCTCCTCGCCGCCGTACCGAGCGACAAAATCGGCGCTCCGCGCCGTCCTCCGCAACATCCGAGCCGATTGCCGCAAAACCTCGTCCCCCGCGGCGTGACCATAACGATCGTTGATTTGCTTAAAATGATCAAGATCAATAAATAAAGCTGAGAATGGATCGTTCGTCCGTTTGCACGTGTCCCAGATTCTCCGAGCCTGTTCCTCGAGCGCGTGGCGATTCGCCAGCCCCGTCAGGCCGTCGATGTGCGCCAGGCGTTCGAGCAGGTCTTGGAGGTATTTCGTCCGGAGCGCGGCGCGAACGCGAGCCTGGAGTTCGGTCGGATCGAACGGTTTGGAGATGAAATCGACCGATCCCGAATCGAGCCCGCGAACCTTCTCGGCGGTTGAAGCCGCGGCGGAAAGGAAGATCACCGGGATCGACCGCGATCGCGGAACTTCTTTGATCCGCTTGATCACCTCGAAGCCGCTCATTCCCGGCAGCCGCAATTCGAGCAGGATCAGGTCGGGACGATACGTCGTGCAGGCGCCCAAACCCGAGATCATATCGAGCGCTTCAAAAACCTCGCAGCCGTCGGAGGTGAGCCAGTTGCGGAGGAAGCGACGATCCGCGGCGTCGTGCTCAATCAACAGCACGCGACGCGAAAGATCCGAATCGCCAAGATCGAACGTCATGCTTGATCTCTTTCCGAATCGTCAAAGACCACAAACTCGACCACCATGCATGCATTACGTTACGCGGCGAAACGTCGTGTCAGCGATGTTGCGGAAAAACCAAGCGAAACCCGCTCGAACGGGTCGATGACGATCGATCTTCGAGACGATCGCTTGCTTTTTCGACTTCATCGGTTCGACCTTCGCTTCGATCGCGCGATCACCTTGAGCGGTAACCCGGCCTCGTTGGATTGTATCGGGCGCCTGCGGATTTTAGCGGAAAGGATGCGTTTTGTTTGCTTTTGGGTTGCGATCGGGAACGCGGACGCGGCTTCGTCAAAACCGAGGATCCGGCTTCGGGAAGATTCCAATTTTGCGTGTCCTATTGATTCGCGTGGCGTTTCGCGCGCGATTTGGTCGAAATTGGGAACGTCGCGATGCGGTTTGACGTCCCAGGGCGCGGCGGCGACGACGCGTCGATTTTTGTGCGCGAGTTCGCTCGCGGCGTGATCAGGCGACGAAGAGGCCCCCAAACCATCCGGAATTCCCATGGCTGAAGAAACGATCGACGCCGGTCTACTCGAGCAAACCAAAACTCAAATTCGCAAGCTCGTCGCCGAAATCGCCGAGCTCGCCGAATCCGACGTGCAACCTCCGGTCTTCCACACCGAGTTCCTCAATCGCGTGGTCGCCGCGGTCGCGGCTTCTGGCGGCGCGATCTGGCTGCTCGACGGTCGCAACAACCTTAGGCTCAACCATCAGGTGGAATTTCGCCTCACGGGTTTGCTCGACGGTCGCGTTCGATCGCAACCGCACGACGGCCTTTTGGGCTGCATGCTCAAGGCGACTCAACCCGTGATCATCCCGCCGGGGGCGGGAGTCGAGGGGGCTCCGGGCGCCGGCAATCCGACGGGTTTCGCGCTCATCATCGCGCCTTTGATCGTCGACAAACAGGTCGTCGGTCTGGTCGAAGTGTTGATGGACCCCAACCGCCAGGCCGCGACCCAAAAAAGCACGCTTCGGTTCATTAACGATCTGTGCGATCTCGCCGAGGGTTATCTCAAAAATCGCCAGATGCGGCAGATTGTTTCGCAGCAGCAATTGTGGAATCAGCTCGAGGGGTTCACGCACGCGATTCACGGATCGCTCGACCTTAAAGAATCGGCTTACGCGGTCGTCAACGACGGTAAAAGGCTTGTCGGGTGCGATCGTTTGAGCGTGGCGCTCAAGATCGGCGGTCGGATCGTCATCGAGGCGGTGAGCGGTCAAGAGGTCGTCGAGCAGCGCGCCAATTTGATTCGCGAATTGACCAAGCTTTGCAAAGTCGCCGTGCTTTCGGGCGACGACCTCGTCTACACGGGCTCGACCGAAACGTTCGCTCCCGAAATTCGTGATGCGCTCGAGGCTTATGTCGACGAATCGGGGGCGAAAGCCGTCGTCATCACGCTGTTGTTCAAACCGGAAACCGATCCCACCAAAGATAAGATCGCGTTCGGCGCGTTGATCGCGGAACAAATCGGCGACGAAGTGGCGCCGACCGATATGCATGCGCGGACGGAAGTTGTGGCGCGGCACGGGTCGACGGCGCTTTGGAACGCACGCGAGCACGACAAGATCTTCCTTCGTCCGCTGCTCAAGATGATCGGTTCGCCCACCAAGTTTTTCCGGGGTAGAACGCTCGCCAAAATCGTCGCGGGGCTGGTCGCGGTCGCGGCGATCATCCTGATTCTCGCGTTCGTTCCCTGGAAACTGACGATCGAGGGGCGCGGAGCGCTTTGGCCCGATAACAAGCACAACACTTACGCGCCTTTGCCCGGCAAGGTTGTTCAGGTGTTCGCGGATCACGGGCAGAAGGTGAAAGAGGGGGATCCGCTCGTCAAGCTCGAGAGCAAAGAGATCTCGAAGAAATACTTTGAAATCATCGCTCAGCGCGAGGAATCGATCGTCAAATCGAAGAATTTGGCGAATCAGATCACCAAGGCGAAGGCCGACGATCGCGTGCAGTTGCAGGCGCAGCTCGCCGAGGAGGAGATCAAGCTCGAAAGCGCCAAAGATCAGCTTGAAATCCTTCAGGATCAGCTCGCGTCGCTGGAGATCAAGGCGCCGCACGCGGGGATCATCACCACCTGGGAACCGAAGAAAAACTTCATGAATCGTCCCGTCGACGTGGGAACCGAGCTCCTTTCGGTTCTTGATGTCGACGGCGAATGGGTGATGGATGTTGATGTACCCGACGACGACATGAGCCCCGTGCGTCGAGCTTACGCTCAGCTTATGAAAGATATCGAAGCGGGACGGAAGAAGCCGGGATCGACGCTTTCGGCGTATTTCGTCTCGGCGACCGATCCCGAACACAGATATCCCGGCTACGTTCGGAAGATCTCGTCGAAAGCCGAACTTGTCGACACCAAACACGTGGTGAAGGTGACGATCGGCTTTAGCGATAAGGTTCGACGCGAATACGAGGCCAAGAACGGCCCGCTTCGGCCCGGCGCCGAGGTTCGCGCCCGGATCGATTGCGGTCAAGCGCGGCTCGCGTATGTCATCTTCCGCGACGTCATCCACGTGTTCTATGAAACCGTCTTGTTCCGATGGCCGTTTATGAACTGATTCACACGGCTGAAACCTCTTTTTGTTGTTACGACCCTGATTTGATTGTCGAGGTCGTCGTGATGAACGACCCGGCCGGCCTGCAATCCGTTCCATCCGATACCGGAGATCCAAGAGATGTCGACGTCCCTGAAATTCGCGATCGCGGCGGCCATGACGATCGGCGTCGTGTCGATCGCGGCGACGGCTCAAGAGATCGGCGATCGTTCCGCCGACGGCCAAAAATCGTTCATCGTGCACGACGGAGAAGTGAGCTGGCTGTCGAAATCGGACGTCGCTGCGCTCCGTGAAGGCGTGCTGGAAAAAATGGAGCTTCATGTCGGCAGCACGGTGGAAAAAGACGGAGTCGTCGGCGTTCTGAACGATCGGATGGCGAAGCTCGCGGTGCGGAAGGCGATGATCGTCGCCAAAGAAACCGCTCCTGTTGAAAAGGCCGACGCCGAACGTCAACGCGCGCTCAAATCGCTGGCGCGGATGGAACGTTTGAACGGCAAAATCCCCAACACCGCGTCGAAAGAAGAGATCGAAAAAGCCGAGGCCGAGGTGATGGTTTCGGAAGCGGCGATTCACGAGGCGCGAGAAAAACAGACCGAGGCGCAGATCGAACTGAGCATCGCGCAGGAATCGCTCGAGGAACACACGATCAAGGCGCCGTTTTCGGGTGTGATTATTGAGCAGCATAAGTATCCGGGCGAGAGCGTTCGAGCCAACGAGCCCGTCGTCAGGCTGGCGAATCTCGATCGATTGCGCGTTCACTGTTACGTTCCGCTCGAATACGCCTTCCGGGTTCGCGTGGGGATGCTCGTCGACGTGAAACCCTCGATCCCCGACATCGCCTTGCCGATCGAACGCAAGCTTTTCCGCGGCAAGATCACGTTTGTGGATCCCGAGGTTCAGGTCGCGGGCGAAAAGAAACGACGCGTCTTCGTCGACGTGGAAAACAACGAGGAACGCGAACTTCAGCCGGGAATGGAAGCCGATTTGAAGATTTACATCGATCCCGAATCGGCGCCTCCGCCTCCGTCCGATATGATCAAACGAGTCGCCGAGACCGGTACCGGGGCGAAGGAACCGCTCCCGTCGAACGAAACCCAACCGGCTCGGAGCGTGAAACGATGACTTTCGCGCATCCGACCCGAGGCGACCGTTTCCACGCGATTTCGCGCATTCGCGGCCGATCGCTTTCGCTCGATCCTCGATCAAGGAGCGTCGTTTTATGAGTTCGGCGCCTTCGCTAGCACCCGTCATGCCCGTCGGCCAGGCCGCGGAGGAGCTTGTCGTCAAGCTCCGTCCAGACCTCGTCGTCAGACCCCAGTTTTACGAGGGGATGACGCACTACGTGGTGAAAGATCCGATCGCGCTGAAATATTTTCGCTTCAAAATCGAAGAATATTTTTTGCTCGAGCAGTTTGACGGCAAGAAGTCGTTGCAAGACGTGAAGCGAGCGTTTGAGAAGAAATATCGCCCGCAGACGATCTCGGTCGAGGATCTCGTTCGGTTCGTTTCGCAATTGCACGAGGCGGGGATCGTTCAGCTCGATACCCCCGAGCAGGCGAAGGTGTTGATCGACCGTCGCCGCAAGCGATTCTGGAAGCAGATCGGTCAATTTTTCGCCAACATCTTATATATCAAGATTCCCGTCTGCGACCCCGAACGACTGCTGACCTGGATGTACCCGTTTTTCCGCTGGATTTTTACGCCTTATTTCGTGGTCGCGAGTTTCGGGCTGATGTTCGCGGCTTTAACGCTGGTTTTCAGCCAGTGGTCGACGTTCGCATCGCGGCTCCCCAATTTTGAAAGCTTTTTTAATTGGCGCACGATTTTTTATTTTTGGACGAGCTTGGCGGTCGTGAAGGTGATTCACGAATTCGGCCACGGGCTGACGGCCAAGCATTACGGCGGCGAGGTTCACGAGATGGGCGCGCTGTTGCTCGTGCTCACCCCCGCGCTTTATTGCGACGTGACCGACAGTTGGCTTCTCCCCAATAAATGGCATCGCATCTGGATCTCGGCCGCGGGGATTTTCGTCGAATGTTTTCTGGCGAGCATCGCCACCTTTATTTGGTGGAACACCGAGCAGGGGCTGCTGAACAGCTTATCGTTAGCAACGATGTTCATATGCTCTGTTAACACGATCATGTTCAACGCGAATCCATTGTTGCGATACGACGGATATTACGTGATGGCCGACTGGCTTGAGATTCCCAATTTAAGGATCAAGAGCACGCAGTTTTTCAGTTATTTGTTTCAAGAGAAAGTTCTCGGGCTCGAGATTCCGGTGCAAAGTTATATGCCGCGATCGCGGCGGTTCTTGTTCGTGTTTTACGCGGTCGCGAGCTACCTGTATCGCTGGTTCGTCTCGTTCAGCATCATTTTTTTCCTGTACCGATTCCTCAAGCCGCACGGGCTCGGGTCGCTGAGCATGTTGCTCGCGCTCGGCGCGCTCGTCCCCCTCGTCGGCATGCCTTTTTATCAAATGATCAAGTTTGCGAGAACTCCCGGGAGGCTGCGCAAGATGAAAAAAGGACGAACGTTCGCGTTCGTATCGGCCTGCGCGGCGTTGCTCGCCGCGATCATGCTGATCCCGACTCCGCTTCGCGTCCAGGGAACGCTGGTTCTCACGGTCGCCAAGCCGGCTCGGATTTACACCGAGATCCCCGGCCGGCTCGTCACTCTCAACGTGCGCGACGGCGATTGGGTGAAGAAAGACGCGGTGATCGCCAATCTATCGAACCCGGAAAAGCAAATCGAACAGCGCGCCCAACAAGAGCTTTTCGACGCCAACATGGCCAAATACCGCTGGTTCGTCCGCGGCAGCGATCTCGCTTCACGCAAGGTCGCGATGCAATTCCTGGAACTCGCCAACAAACTCGAACCTTCGGTTGAAGAAATTAACAAGCAAGTGAATAGCTTAAATTTGATCGCTCCGCGCGAGGGGCGGGTGATCGGCCTTCCCGATTCCGACACCCTCGGCCAGTGGATCAAGCCCGATAAGCCCGTGTGCGAGGTCGGCGACCCGACCAAAATCGAGGCGCATTTGATTCTTGATCAGGGAGATATCGACCTGATCCGGGTCGGCAATGTCGCTCGCGTCAAGATCTACGGAGATTCGGAAACGACGTGGAAATCGAAGGTCGGAGAGATCGCCAAGCGAAACCGCGACGACATCCCTCCCGAACTGACGAGCAACGCCGGAGGCGAGATCGCCACCAAAAGCGACCCCAAGACGGGCCAGGCGAAACCCCTCTCGGCGGTTTACGAGGTGATCATCCCGATCGACAACCCCGAACAGATCCTTCATCCCGGCCAGCGCGGCTTCGCCAAGATCGACGGCGGCACGCATCGCCTTGGCTGGTGGCTCTGGCGGGTCGTCGCCAAAACGTTCCACTTCACGCTCTAAAACCTTTTGTAACTTGATTTAAGGTCTATTAGAACGCGGGCGGCGCGCGAAAACGATCGTTCAAAACGCGGTTATCGCGCCGCTCTTTAGAACCGGAAGTCGATTCGGGCTTAAGCCCGAAGGATCATGATTGAAGTTTCCGCTCGCGAATGAACTTCTCGCGCGGCATGTCATTCAAAGCAACAACAGAAGGGTGGGTGACGGGATTTGAACCCGCGATATCCAGATCCACAATCTGGCGCCTTAACCGCTAGGCCACACCCACCGTAACGTTCGGGCGATTATAAAACCGCCGTGATTCGGACGTCAAGCGATCCGAGAAGGTTCACGAAAGAGAGCCGCCCGTAAGTTAACGCATCCTGACCGAAAGCCGACCGACCGACCGAATCACCTTAAAATACACACACCAAAATCACCTAAAGAACATGCTTATTCAAATGATATTACGGAGAGTCGAGTTCCTCGCGCCTACCGGTCCACACGCCCGCGACAAGAACGGCCGCGGCGATCGAACAAACAGGTTCCTTGCGATTCGGCGCGGGGTTCGCCCAAACGAATCGCCCGACGACCGTTCGGCGATTTCTCGCGCGAGTTCATCGGCGATTCGGCGAGGGTTTCGTTCGAGAAAAACGCGTTCGAGGGAAATGTTTTCGTGGGAATCATTGAGTGGAGACACGCGAGATTCCTACGAGCGAATCGTTATGAATTACGCGACAAGCCCGGGACGACTTTGGAATCGATCTTGCGAAACCGAACGTGATGTCGATTTAATGGATTCACGCAAGCAAATCGGCGATGTCCGCGCGGATCGCTCTCGACCCCTTCGGCGCGGCCGGTTTCTGGAGGCTCCGGGCATGTCGGTGCTGTTCACGATGATCGTCGCGGCGACGACGGCCTCGGCGCAATTGCCCGAGACGTCGAGGATCGACTGGCGACCGTTCAAATCATCGCTCGGCAACTTCCGCGTCGTTCTCCCCGATTTTCCCGATGAATCGATCCGCACGATCGATTCGATCGACGGCGAGGTCGACGAGTTCGTCTATTCGTGCACGCTGGGCTGGAAACGCTATTTCGTCCGGTATTACGATCGTCCCTCGACCGCCCCTAGACGCGCGCCGGGATCGGTTCTTGATTCGGTTTACAAGCGGATGCTCGACGATCTTCAGGGGAAGATCGTCAAGCAAACCGACGTCGTCATATCGGGACATCCCGCACGCGAATATACGATCGAGGCGCCGACGACGTTACCGGGCGTTTTGATCGTCGTCCACGGGAGAATCCTCGTCGTCGATCGACGGGTTTATCAAGTACAAACTTCCGCATATAAATCGAGATGGAAAGGCGAGGACGGTACCGACGTCGTGTATTTCACGTCGTTCAAGCTGATCAATCCGCCTCCGCCTCCCGAGATTGTCGCGCCCAAGCCTTCGGATACGACGATCGACGACGACGAGGGGTCGGGAGGGCTCGCGGTTTCTCCCGCGCCCAAGCGACCGAGCTTGAATCGGCCGAGCGTCGCGGTGATCACGCCTCCGCCTCGAAGCCCGACGATCCCGCGGCGATCGGTCCCGCGCGATCTCGCCGCCAATACCAAAGCGATCGAGCTCGATCGTCCGCGCGCGCCCAAATCGACCCGAACCGCCGCGACGCCCAAAGACGCCGCGTTCAAAAAGCTCGCGACCGAGGGGCCGCTCAAGGGCTGGAAGGCGTTCCGCTCGGCCGAAATCGGTTTTCGCGTCTACTTTCCCGAATCCCCCGAACGATCCGAGAAAAAATTCCCGTTCGCAGGCAAACCGACGATCTTCGCCAAATACTCGGTCGAATCGCTCGCGGCGCCCACGTGCTTCGTCGTTCACGCCGATCTTACGGGCGAAGCGGCGAAATTATCTAAAAAAGAAATTATCGATAAATTTATTGATGAATTTATCAAGCCTCCCGCGAAGCAGGTCGTCGACGAGAACGCGACCGATCGAGTCGTCGCGGGTTCGCGCGAGGTCGTTTATGAAACGAAAGATCTCGAAACGGGCGAGGCGATCGCTCGGTCGCGGATGCTGGTCGCGGTTACATCGACCGATCTCTTCGCGATCGGCGTTTCAACCCCCGCCGACGGCTTTCGTGAGGATCTCGCGCGAGCTTATCTCGATTCTTTTGAACTGATCGAACGTTCGCCGAAACTCGCGGCTCGATCGAGCGATTCCAAACGAAAAACCGCCGATTCGCCCGCCGAACCGATTCGACCCGCTCCCTCCGCGGCATCAAGCCGAACCGGGGCGAAGGCGAAGGCGATGCGGCCCGACCCTCCCGCGGAATCGGCGAAACAAGCCGATAGCGATCGACCTGGACGATCACCGGCGGCCGCACAGGCGTCAAACGCGATCAAAACCTCCGATAAGGCGGATCAGACTGAGGCGATCGCCGCGAACGAATCCAAAACCGCCGATCAGGCGAATCCCACTGAGATGAAGCCCGCGAACGGAACCAAAACCGCCGATCAGGCGAATCCGCCCGACTCCCGGAAAGCGACGACGACGATCCCCTCGGGAGAAAAACCGAACGATAAGCCGATACCCGCGGGTGAAAAAGCGAACGATAAGCCGATACCCGCGGGATTCCGGCTCTTCACCTCGCAAGATCCGCCGTTCCACATCCTCTTTCCAGGAGAGCCCAAAACGACCGTGAAGGAAGAACCGATCGCGGCGGGCGAAGGCGCCAAACCCGCGACCAAAACCACCAGGGTGTTTAAAGCCTCGGTCGGTTCGGTCGAATATCGAGTTTATGTGAATGAATATTCTTACGATCTTAATATTGATCAACCCGACGAATATTTTGATCAGGCGAAAAAAGCGTCGACGAACTCGAATCTGGTCGAACTCGTCGGCGAGGCGCCCGTCCGGAGCGGCGAGATCCCCGGTCGCGAGTTTCGCCTCGACGTGAAGATTCCAGGCGCGGAAACGACTCTCAAAACAAAACAACGCATTTATTTAACAAAAAGACGTGATTACCGAGTGATGGTTTCGGCGCCCGATTCCGCCGACGCGTTCGAGAAGAACGATTTCTTTCTCGATTCGTTCACGATTGAATGAATGGCCCCGACCGCGGGACGAATCTCACACGGTTCGGGCGAGATCGTTCTCGCGTCGATCGTCGAAGTTGGTAAACGTGCCGACCGCGGGACGATTCAACCCGGTTGTGTTAAAATCGGTTCGATCGGGTCGCCGAAGACGCGCGGCTTGGAGGTCGACCTCCCAATAACTTCATATGGATATCAATACCAGTGAGCGGAATGAGGATTGAAAGCGTATCGGGGATTCGAGGGATTGTGGGCGACGGTTTCGACCCGATCGTCGCGGCGGGGTTTACCGCGGCGTACGCGTCGACGTTGGCGCCGGGTCCGATCGTCGTCGGCCACGACGGCCGCGTATCGGCCGATCTCTTTTCGAAAGCCGTGCTTTCCGCGGTCGTCGCCTCGGGGCGAGACGCGCTTTGGGCGGGGGCGGTCGCCACGCCGACGCTCGGAGTGCTCGTCCGCGATCTCGCCGCGAGCGGCGGAATTCAGATCTCGGCGTCGCACAATCCGCCCCGCTACAATGGACTCAAGTTCTTTCAACCCAAGGGGATGGTGCTAAGCCCCGCGATGGGCAAGGCGGTGATCGACGCGTTTCATCAACATCCGCCGCGCTGGTCGAAATGGGACGAACTTGGGTCGATTCAACCGATCGACGACCCCGACCGCGATCATCTGAACGCGATTCTCGCGGTTGTCGACGCCTCGGCGATTCAATCAAGGCGCTTCCGGGTATTGGTCGACGCGTGCCACGGCGCCGGGGGTCGCCCCGCGGCGTCTCTTTTAAGAGCCCTCGGCTGCGAATTCGAGATCGTGGGAGCGAACCCCGACGGTCGCTACGATCATCCCCCCGAGCCGACCGAAGAGAATTTGCGAGGCTTCGCCGAACAGGTCGTCGCTCACGGCGCGGCGATCGGTTTCGCTCAAGATCCGGACGCCGATCGGCTCGCGATCGTCGACGAAACGGGACGGTATATCGGCGAGGAACTGACGCTCGCGCTCGCCGCTCTGCGCAGGCTCGATCAAGATCTGGGACCGATCGTCGTCAATTTATCAACGTCGCGCGTCGTCGAAGATCTGGCGAAGAGCAGGGGGCTCGTCACGCATCGAACTCCCGTCGGCGAAATCCACGTCGTCGAGCGCATGATCGCCGAACGCGCGCTGTTGGGAGGGGAAGGCAACGGCGGCGTGATCGACCCCCGCGTCGGCCACGTGCGCGACGGTTTCGTCGCCATGGCGCTCGTCCTCGACCTGATGGCGGCGCGGCGCGAACCGATCTCGAAAATCGTCGACTCATTACCACATTACTATATGATTAAAGAAAAACATAACTTGACAACTTTTGAGCGTTCGGGCGTGAGTTCCGCGGCGCGGTTTGATCGACTCGCGGAGCTGTTTCCGGACGCGCGGATCGACCGCCGCGACGGGATTCGGCTCGATTGGGACGACCGCTGGGTGCAGGCGCGGGCGAGCAATACCGAGCCGATCGCGCGGGTGATCGCCGAGGCGCGCGACCGAGAAACCGCGGCCGAACTGGCTCGGAAGGTCGGCGCGGCGTTGACCTCGAACGGAGGGTCGATATGAGAGAATGGCCCGTCTTCGAGAAACCTCCCGCGATCGCCTTCGTCGACGTCGACGGCACGCTTTTGGCGGAAACGACGACGTATCTCTTCGCGCGAATCATGCGACGGCGGGGGTTGATTCGACGTTCGTTTATCCTTCGGGCGATGTACCACGGATTACAGCATCGCTTCGGCCGGCTTGATTACGGCCGGCTGGTCGCTTTCGGTCTCAGAAGCATCGCGCGGATCCCCGTCGTCGAGCTCGAACGGATCGCTTACGAAAGCTTTGTTGAGAACGTTAAGCCTCGGCTTTACCTCGGCGCGGTCGAGCATATGAACGCGATGCGCGAGGCGGGGACTGCGGTCGTTCTCGTTTCGTCGTCGCCTCGGATCGTGATCGAGCCGCTCGCGATCTATTTGGGGTGCGCCGATGTTTTAACGACTCCGGTGGTGATTCAACGGGGCCGATTGATCGGAACAGGGCAGGGGCCGCCGTGTTACGGCGAGGGAAAGCTCTATTGGGCCGAGCGTTGGGCGGAGGAGCGAGGGATTTCGATGGACGAAACCGTCGCTTACGCGGATAATTGGAGTGATCGATCGCTTTTGGAACGCGTGGGTCGCGCGATCGTCGTTCATCCGCATCGCAAGCTCAGAAGGCTCGCCAAAAAACGAGGCTGGTTGATTATCCGTCCGCGTCGACCTAGACTTAGGTCGGTACGATGAGAATAACCGGCGCCCGCCGAACTGAAAACGTGTGTGTTAAAGCGTGGAACCGACGGGCGAGTTATAGTCGAAACGACGTCCGATATCCAAGAGAAACGCAAGCGGACTTAACAGGAAAGCATTCTTCGCACGTACGAGGGATGATGAGTCATGCAAGACGAGATTCAGGACAATCCATCACAGCGCAAACCGAGCGTCAGCCCGACGGCGATCGCGATCGTCATGGGATTGGCCGCTCTCACCGCGTCGGCGAGCGAAACCGATCTGGTTCGCGATATCCAACGTTACTGCGCGGTCTGTTGGCGAAACGCGCGGCTCGATCCCGGTCTTTGGGACGATTGCACGCAAGAGGTTTGCTGTCGATTGCTCACCAAGGCGCGATCGGGAGCGCTCGATCTGAACCTCGTGCTCGCCGAGGACAGCTCCGAACGCCGCGAGCTTGTGCGGGCGATCGACACGGTGCGCAAGCGTGTTCAACGTTCCAAGAAATATCAACCTTTTGACGAAAGGCTCGCCCCCGGCGACGATCGCGAGTCGAAGGCTCGATACCGGCAAGAATTGGGCGAAATCCTCGAGGCGGCCCGCCGAGCCGTTTTGACTCCCCGCCAGGATCGGATCGTCGAACTTTGGACCCGCGGTTGGAACGTCGCCGAAATCGGCGGCGAGCTCGATCTTTCGGTCGCCCGCGTGAGCGACGAAAAATACAAGGCGTTGCGCAAGCTCGAACGGCATCTCGCCGATCGACGCGACGAGTTCGATCTCGCCGCTCCCGCGAACGACGACGAGCTTCTCCACGTCGGCTAAAATCGACCGGCGTAAGAATTCATCACTCCCAAACAAGCTTTCATCCAAGGGTTTTTTGATGGGAGAAGCCGTCGTCTTCGAGCACACCGCCGACCTTGGGCTGAGGATCGTCGGCCGCGATTTGGCGGATCTCTTTGAATCGGCGGCGCGGGGATTGATCGCGGTGATCGTCGCCGATCCCACGACGATCGAGCCTCGCCTTGAAGAGAGTGTGAAGCTCGCCGATCAGTCGCTCGAAGGGCTGATGGCGAGCTGGTTGAACGAGCTGATCTTTCGCGTCGAAACGCGGCGACACGTCTACGCGTCGTTTCAGGTCGAGGTAAAGACTTCGCCCGACGAATCGACGCTCGAGGGCCGAATCGCGGGCGAGCCGATCGACCGCTCGCGGCATCAAATGGATCACGAGGTCAAGGCGGCGACGCGTCATCAACTCGTCGTCGAACGAACCGCCGACGGCTGGACCGCCGAAATCATCGTGGATATCTAAATAACTATTAAATAATCATTAATGATAAATCAGCATGATGAATCCGCCTCTCGAGGTCGTTCGAGCTCGGTCGCGCGTGTTGAAGGCTTCGGCGCCGACGTGTAAGCTCGGCTTTTTGGCGAAGTTGTCTCTTTTCGCGTCTGGGGAAGGGCGAATCTTGAGCGATCCGATGCGTCGAACATCATTCACCGCGGCGCCGGCGTTGATCGCTTTCGCCTTCGTCTTTTGCGGGCTCGTCGTCGCCCGACCGGCTTACGCTCAACCCGCCGAAACGAAACAAGGCGCCAAGATCTCGGCCGAGCGCGAAGCCGACGACTCCTCCCAAGAACCCGCCGCGGGCGCCCCTAAATCGTTCCTCGAATGGATGGCCAAGGCTTCGGGACCGATTGGAATCGTTATTTTATTACTATCTTTTTATTTGATTGCGCTCGTCGGCTGGATGTTTTTGGAATACCGCCGCGCGGTGGCGATTCCCGACTTGCTGACGCGCGAACTCGCCGAATTGCTGGCGCAAAAGCGATTCAACGACGCTTTCCAGCGACTCGCGGGGGATCGATCGTTTTTATCTCGAGCCGTCGCCGCGGGCGCCCGCAAGCTCGATCGCGGCCGCGACGAGGCGATCCGAGCGATCGAACTCGTCGTCGACGACGTCACCATGGAAATGGAACACCGATCCACATATCTGGCCACCGTCGGAACGCTCGGCCCGATGATCGGACTTGTGGGAACGGTTTACGGTATGATTATGAGCTTTCGCGAGATGGCGGTCGAGGGGGTTTCGCCCCAGGCGAGCAGGCTCGCCGAGGGAATCTCGACGGCGCTCTTCGCCACGCTTGAAGGGATCGCGATATCAATACCTGCAATTTATTTTCATGCGTTTTTCCGTAATCGGATCGCTCGGCTTTCGCTCGAGGTCGCGATCGTCGCCGAGGCGATGCTCGATCAGTTCGCGGTCGGAAGCCGTCCGGGACGCGCCGCGGCGCTCATCTCCCATGCGTTTCAGAGCACGACGCGAAACTCGAGGCCGCCGATTCCCCCGCCCCCCACGCTCTCGGTCCATGTCCAATCGTCGAATGAAGACGACTCGGGCGATTCCGATCCCCCGGCGATCGACGGCCCAAGAATCGACATGTCCGCCGCGATCGACGATCTTCGCATCGAAAACGGAGACGATCGCCGCGACGATCCAAACGACGACGAAGGCCGAAACGTTCCCCGTGATCCGGCAAATCGTGTCGATACGACGATCGAAAACGGCCCCGCGAATCCGGGCGATTCGGCGTCCGAATCCGCCGAGAATTCCGCAGAACGTTGAGCTCGAACGGCAAAAACTCCGAACGCGAAAGACTTTTCAAATAAAATGGCGATTACTAAAGGTTTATCGTTATGCCTCGTTATTCAAGATATCGTTTAAAAAGCGATCAGACGCTCGAACTGAATTTGACTCCGCTGCTCGACGTTGTTTTACAATTGATTACTTTTTTTATGATGCTCGTCCATTTCGGGACGAAACTCGAAGGCGCGACGAAAACCGCGCGGCTGCCGATCGCCGCGGCGGGGACGCCGAAAAGCGATCTCGGACTCGATCGGCTCGTCGTCGTGATCGACGCTCGCGGCGGAATCGTCTCGGGCGATCAATCGCTCTCCGATCGCGCCTCCGAGGCCTGGTGGAACGAGCGGGCCGAAAAACGCCGCCGCGGCGCCGAGCTGATCGGAGCAGCGAGCCGCGATCTCCCCACCCGCGTCATCGTCCGCGCCGATCGCGACGCTCCCTACGGCGAGGTGCGCAGACGATTGGCCGAGGCGAGACGAGCCGGATTCGCCAAATTCACCCTCGTCGTTCTACGGAGTCGAAAATAAATGAATTCACGCATACGAACACGATCGAGACGATCGAAAACCGAGCAATCCAAGGTTCTCTTCCCCGTCACCCCCATGCTTGATATGGCTTTTCAATTGTTGGCTTTCTTCATCCTTTCGTTTCAGGCGCCGACGCGCGAGTCGAGAATCGATTTATACCTCCCCGCCGAACCTCAGGCCGTCCTTCAAAGCGACTCGGCGAAAGCGACCGCGGCCGATACCGAGCGAGGAACGAACGACCTCGAAATCGATCTCGAAACCGAACTCGTCGTCCACGCCCGCGCCGACGATCTGGGGGATCTCAAAACCCTCATGCTCGGCGATGTGACTCTTGATAATGTTGATGTGTTAAGCACACGATTGAGTCGATACCGCGAGGTCGTACGCGATAAACCCCTCAGAATCGTGCTTTACGCCGACGATTCGCTCCGCTACCAAGCCGCCGCGCAAATCATGGGGGCGTGTTCGAGGGCTCGCGTCGAAACGATCCGCCTCGCCGACGCTCAAGCACAAGGAAACGATCGGTGAATCTTTCACTCATCAATTTAATTATTTTTTTAATTGCTTTTGATTCGAAATCGGTTTCCAATCGAAACGATCGACCGATCGCGATCGAACCGCGAGCCGATTCTTCGACCGAAAAAGACGACCGCCGCGGGTCTCAGCTGACGATCGCCGATCTCGACGCGTACCTCGGAGCGTTGCGAGGCGATACCAATACCGAACCGGCGGAACGCGTTTCGTTCCGCGATCTCTGGAATCGACCCGACGATTATCAAGGTAAGCGCGTCGAAATCGAGGCGAGTATCGAACAAATATTTGAACAAAAAGCGGTCGGCGCCTTTCCTGTTTTGATCGAGATCTGGGGATTCTCGCGCGTCGGCGATCCGTTCTGTCTCGTTTATCCGCGCGCGAACGAGAGTCGTCGATTCGAGCGCGGAACGAGGGTTCGATTCCGCGGGGTTTTCCTCAAACTCCTCGAATACAAAGCCCGCGACGCAGATCGGATCGCGCCTTTGATCGTCGGCGCCGAGCCCCCGACGACAGTCGGAAACGACGCCTCGCGAAACCTTCGATCGACCCGCCTCGATAAAAAACGCCTCGATCGCGCCTTCACGGCGATCGCAATCGTATTTACAATCTTATTTATATTGATTCAAATGCGCGGAAGAACGAAACGTATTCCCTTATCGGAGAACGACGATCCGCCGCGATTCGTCGGCTGAACGACAATTTATGCTTTACACATTATGTTTGTATTTAAAAACAAAAGCGCCGCGTCGCCGCGAGGAGACGCGAACGCTTCGAGTATTTAACCGCTTTGATTCATCGCCGATTCGTTTACGGACCGCGATACGCGTCGAAGAGCGTCTCGGCGTCGGCGTTATCCGCGGGCTCGACCGTCCGATAACCGGAAAAGCCGGGAGCGGGCTCGGAAGCTGCCGAGGGGGGCTCGACGACCGCCTGCGCGACGACCGTCGGCGGTGCGATCGTCGCGGGAGCGACCGCGATCTCACGCGTCGAGGGGTCGAGGTCCGCGGGTTCGATCGTGAAATCGGCGCTTCCGTTCTTCTCCGACCCCTGACGAATCATCCGATCGGCGAACTCTTTAAGGCTCGCCGCGGCCGCCTGATTCTCGGCGAGATGGAACCCCGATTTTTCGGCGACGAGCAGGCTTACAAGCGTTCCCAGCATGCCCGAAACCGCCGACGCCTGGTGATCGCCGTCGCCGTTCGCGCCTCCCGACCCTCCCGCCAAAAACACCTGGCGCGGAACGAGCGGCTGGGCGCTCTTCGACAAATGTTCGGCCGTTTGCGCCAAAGCGAACAGCCGAGGATCCCCCATCGATTGGATCTTCCGCAGCATCACCGAAGCCTCGGACATCCCCACCTGGAGAATTCGCGACCCTTCACCCTTGCCCGCGAGCATCCGTTGCCGACTCTCGGCCTCCGCCGTGACGATCGTCTTCTCGGCCTCCTTGCGGGCGAACGCGAGCGAGGCGTCTCCTTTGTTCTCCGCAATCTGAATTTGAACATGCGAGTTCGTAAGCTGGGTTTGCATCGCGGCGAGAGCCTGCGCGTCGTTCAACGACTTGAGCTTTTCGGAAGCGGCTCGCTGACGTTCATACGTTTCGATTTGTTCAATCGAAAGTTGCCGCAGCCGAAGTTGCTCGAGCAGCGTCTCGATCTTATCGCCCGCCCCCGCGGTATCGGGCTTGCCGATCAAAACGTCGACGCATTCGATGTCGAAATCGTGGAACTTGCGGCAAAGCTCGTCGCGCGATTCGTGCTGGATGCTGTCGCGTTCATGAAGCAACTGAAGCATCGTCTTCTTATGCGCGACGTCGCGGAAATACGCGCTCAACATCGGGTCGAGCGTCTGCGTGATCAGCTTCTTCACATCGCCGAACCGCTGAATCACGCTCGGCGCCTTCTGGTAATCGATGTGAACGACGACCGAAAGCGGCAACGACGGCTCATATGCGTCGAACGTAACAAGATCGATCGATTTCAAACTCTCGTCGTATCGATGCGATTCGGATCGTCCCGTCACCCAGTGCAAAACGAAGTTCGTGGTCGGCACCAAGATAATATTACCCGCATATGTATTAAACGGATACTTGCCGGGACCGAGAGGACGTTCCCACACGCCCCGCTCCCCCTCGGCCACGCGTTCGCCGTGGCGGAAGGCGTCGCCCGAAAGATCATGACCCGTTTGCCCGTAATAACTGATCACGACTCCCACATAACCGATCGGCACGACCGTTTTGGGAATGATCTCGATCGTCGCGAACCATCTGTTGATGAAATACGTGCCGTCGGTGAGCGGTACGTATTGCCGACCGCGACGGCCGCCGGCTCGCAGAAACGCCTCGGGATCCTGGAAATTGTTGTGATAATTCTTGTCGGCGCGATCGATCCCCACCGCGGGAGCGATGATTTCACCCGGGCCGAGCGAGGGACCGTCGTGCACCGTCACGATCCCGATCGAATCGACGCTCAGCTCTTTGCCCGGATTGAGCTGATCGGGCGCCGAAACGGGCGCGCCGATCACGACGGGCGAAAATCCGTCGATCTCACGCAGTTTTTTCTGCCACGCGACAATCGTCTCAAGCTCTTTTTGCCCCTGAAAATTGAGCCGATAAACCGAATCTTCAGAAATCACCACGAAGAGCGCCGGATTAATCGCATAAACGCCTTCACGCAAAATCATCCGTTGACGTCCGCGCCGGCCGAGCGCCGGCTCGCTTTCGCCCGCTCCGGCTCGACCGATCAAAAATGTACGCGCGTCTTGAAAGTTGTTGCAATCGACCCGTCCGCCGAGCGTCTGACTCGGCTCCAACGGCTCGCCGTCGCGTGCATAAACGTAACCGATCTTCCCCTGTGCAATCGTAACAAGTGACACTTTATGGATCCGATATTGCCAGACCCAATAGTTGAAATGGACGCCTCCGCGGAGGACGTCGACCTGAAAACCCGCCTCTCCGGCGAGCGCCAGAATCCTTCCCTCGGGTACCGAACCCTTCGACGACCAAAGCTTCTCGACGATCCCCACGCGATTGTTCGGGATATATCGCATTCCCGATACGATCGCCGCGGCGATCATCAAGAGAGCCAAATAAAACAAAAAGTAAACGAGCCCCTCGAACGTCACCGCGGCAAAAAGCGGCGTCGCCGAGTTGAAACTCACGAGCGGCGTTCCCATCGGAACCCCCGATATGCGGTGGACGAAGCCCGACTCAAGAACAAACTCGCGTCCGGTTCATCCTTGAGAGTGTCTTTCGCTTCCCGGGATCAATTATTCGATCGATCGCCGCCGCCGATCGCGGACGATCCCCCTCCCTCGTTTAACGACGCCGATTCGCTCGAATCACCCCCGGAGGCCTCGAACCGAAAATCACAGTGCGAAGCACCCTCCATTATGGTTTGCGTGCGTGCCAGCTTGATGTTGGAATTGAATCCTTCGACAAGCGAAAAATCGCGTCGGCAAGAGAGAGTCGATCCCAGATCGCCGAGGCCGAGCGCATGATACATCTCGGCGTAGCGGCAGCGGATGACGTTGAACGCGAGTCGGTTCTCGGTCGATTCGAGCGTCTCGATTTCGAGAGCGTTTCCCTCGGTCCAGCGATCGAGGCAAGACGCGAACGCTTGAAGACTCGCCTCGGCGACCGAACGAGCGAGTTCGCCTCCCGCTCGTCGCGCCAGCGAATCGATCACCCCCCGGACGATCGCGACCGCGCGCTCCTCGCCGATTTCGGCGGCGAACGCGCGAACGAGCGGCGCCGTGATCTCGGCCTCGATCTTACGCCGTTCCAATAAAGTAATCGGCGATCGTTTACTAGATTCGGAATCGTCATCGCATTTTGGATTTAACATAAGATTTACCCTTAAGCAAAAGTCGACTTTATGGGTCTCATGAATTTACAACACGACTCTTTTAAATCGTGTTCGTTCGTCGTCGTTATCGAGCGCGATTCGACTCGCCCGCGCGAGCTTGACGACGCGGTCGAGTTCGATCTCGCGAATGCGATCGCCGCCTCGGCACGCCGCGCCTCGCACCGCGAAAAGATCGGGGCGAAGCGAGGCGAGCCCGCCGATCGCTCGATCGTCGAGCCCTCCCGCGAGAGCGATGAAGCGCCCGCTCGATCGTATCGCGTCGATCGTAGGTTTCCAAGAAATGTCGATCGCCGTTCCGTCGCGAACGCCCTTCGCCCACGTATCGAACAAAACCCCCACGCATTCGTCGAGCGCGATCGCCTCGGCGACGATCTCGTCGGGGTGGGGAGATTCCGCTCGCTCGTGATCGACATAAATCGCCGCGACCCAGCGTCGACCCGCCGAAACCGCTTTGCGAACCTCGCGCCACCGCGTTCGCCAATCGGAACCGGTTCTTGCAAATCCTATTTTTATATAATTGATATTATAAAGAGATCGTTTGATTTCTGCGAGATCGATTCGGTCGTTCCAATCGGCGATTTCGCCGAGCGCAACGCTCATCGGTATCGCCGCGGGGACGGCGCGTCTCGTTTCGCGCCAAACCGCGGCGTCTGCGCGCCCGAGCGGCCCGCGAAGCGGCTCCTTAAGGTCGACGACCGAAGCGCCGCCGAGAACCGCGACGACCCCCTCCGAGGCCGACCGAACGCTCACGAGCAAACCCGACGGGGTTCTATCCATCTCCGTCACATCCCGGACCCGCGGATAAACGACGATCAATCGGTTTTTAGCGATCAAGCTCGAAGGCGAATCGAGCCGTCTTCTTAACGATTTTCGATTCGATTGTCGCGAATTTCAACGACCGGGTCGAGCGTCGAGATCGGAATAAAATATTATGATATTTATATACTATTCTATCGCATATTCTATATATTATGTTTTAGACTCCTCCCGCCTCAAGTTATTAAACGAACAAACATATTTCATTAATTTGTAATATTATTAAAATCGAACGATTTCAGCGCCGAAGCCCGCAGGCCGTCAATCAATGAATGCATCCTTTCTTGATTACTATCGTAACCATAATTGTAATGATAGCGGCGATTTCGAAGTGATTCGTGGAGTTAAAAAAAGCGAGCCGAATCGCCGTAATACGCTATTTTATAACGAGTAAAAAAAAAATCGTCGGAGCGTCGGTCCTCAGTCACAAACGTTCGCCCGTGCTCGTAGCCTTTTTATCCAGGCATCAAGCTCTATCGTCGCGGTCGGGTCGTCTCGTCAATTCGCTCGTCCCGCACGATAAGCCCGTCATGACGTCTCTATGAATGAGATGCAACACATGAAAGGATTATTCACCATGTTCCAATTGAAATCGAGGCGACGATCGAGAAGAACGACGCTCGAGGTATCGAGACTGGAGGATCGCGACCTTTTATCGGCTGCGCCGATCGCGGGACCGGCCGAGTTTTTTTCGTTCCGCTTCGCGCACGACCGGTTCCACGGTCCGGT
This sequence comes from Planctomycetota bacterium, assembly GCA_021791715.1. Taxonomy (GTDB): domain Bacteria; phylum Planctomycetota; class Planctomycetia; order Isosphaerales; family Isosphaeraceae; genus JAKBCQ01. Next base: position 76,691 of record JAJYWB010000009.1, read on the forward strand.
TCACGTGATCGGCAATCTTTACGAATATCGATTTAATAACAAGTTCTCGGGTCGGAATATCCGATTCCAACAGAACGTCTTCCAGGGGGGTCAAGGATCGGTTTCTTTGGGAGGGACCGACTTCGGTCGCGCCGATCAAAATCCGGGCAATCCCCCCGGACCGCCGCCGGGGCCGGGACATGGACCGGGACCTCGACCTCCCGGACCTCCGGGGCCGGGACCGGGAGGACCGGGACCAGGAGGACCGGGACCAGGAGGACCGGGACCAAGAATGGGACTTCCTCCAGGACCGCCTCCGGGTCCAGGACATGGACCGGGACCAAGGCCGGGCGGCCCCGGACAAGGCCCGCAAGGACCCGGAGCGGGTCAAATCTCAGGACCGAGCGATCGTTACAGCTATCGCTTCTCGCACGATCGGTTTTACGGCCCTGTTTATATTATCGGAAACCTCTACGAAGATCGTTTCAACAATAACTTCTCGGGACGACGAATCCGCGTCCAACAGAACCTCTTCCAGGGGGGCCAGGGATCGGTGAACCTGGGCGGAACGTTCTTCTAAATCGGGTCGATCGCGACGCTCGACATCGAATCGACCGCGCGATATCGACGAAAAAAAATCGACCCGGTCCTCAGGGGACGAGAGCGCCGGGTCTAGCATGATATCTTTATTTGTAAACTCCATTATTCGGAACGCTCGACTTGGATGAATAACTATACCCATTTGCATGCAAATCTATTTGTGTTATTTTATTATCTTATATATTTTTTGTTTCGTTTGAGAGCAAGTATTTTTGGCGCTAACGAGCGCGAGGATCGTCGCCGCCTCGTTCAAATATCACGAAGGGGATGGACGAATCGACGCGATGATCTAGCGGGCAGGAATCGATGCGCCGGCCGGCTTTTGATCCGCGATCGAACGTATCGTCCTTATGTGAATTCCACGATCGCCTTGATGTAATTCGCGCGTTCGAAACCCGCGGGATCGGGAGCGTGAACGCGGCTCATGCTTCCTTTCGCCTGAGCGACCGAACAATACCCTTTTTCTTCAAGCCAGCCGCGAGTTCCTTCAATAAGTTTTCGTATATGATCCACACCGTGTTGATAAAGCGCCGAAGCCGTCGTCACGATATCGGCGCCCGCGAGAATCAGCTTGACGACGTCTTCGGCGGCGTGAACCCCCGAAGTCGCCGCGAGCGAAACGTCGAAATGCGGACGGAGAATCGCGATCCACCGCAACGGCGTACGCAACTCGTCGCGAGTGCTGGGATTAAGCCTGGGAGTGATCGCGAGCGTCTCGATATCAAGATCGGGCTGGAGGTAACGATTAAACAGCACGAGCCCGTTCGCACCGGCTTGAACAAGCTTGCGAGCCATGTTGGGAGTCGAGCTGAAATACGGGCCGATCTTCACCGCGAGCGGAATCGAAACGACGTCGCGCACCGCCGCGACAAGATCGACATATCGACGCTCGACATCCTCTCCGGTCTCGTCGGGATCGGTGGGAACAAAATAAATGTTGAGTTCGAGCGCCGCGGCGCCCGCCTCCTCGATCCTCCGCGCATGCCGAACCCAACCCCCCGGAGTGCACCCGTTCAAACTCCCGATCAGCGGAATCGAAACCTTGCGCCTGGATTCCTCGATATATTTGAGATACGATTCCAAACCGTCGTTGTATCGCCTCATCTCGGGGAAAAAATCGTTCGCCTCCGGAAAGCGATCGGTCGTCGATTCAAACAGATCGGCGAGCGCCGATTCGTCGCGATCGATCTGCTCCTCAAAAAGCGAAGGCATCACCGCCGCGGCCGCCCCCGCCTGCTCGATCCGTCGCAACGTGTCGGCGTGCGCCACGAGCGGACACGCCGATACGACGACGGGATTCGCCAGTTCCATCCCCAGGTATTTGGTTTTCATATTAACGCTCATGATTCAATCTCCAACACGTGACGACCGCTCGGCGCCATGCGCTCGGGCGCCGATCGCTCGATCCCGGCCATCTGAGTATAAAAATGCATTCGTTCATTAATATCTTTTTGCGCGAGTTCGAGCAGCCGCGCCGCGCGCTCGGGGTCGGACCGCATCAGCATCGCGAACCGCGCCTCTTTGGCCGCGAAAGCCTGGAACGGGATCGTCGGCTCGCGACTATCGAGATGAAACGGATGTTTCCCCTCCCCCGCAAGCCGCGGATCGTAGCGGAACAACGGCCAATAACCGCTTTGTGTCGCTTCTTTTTGATGCGTCATCGAGGTCGACATGTCGATCCCGTGCGCAATGCAATGACTGTACGCGATGATCAACGAAACGCCGCGGTACGACTCGGCCTCGTGGAACGCGCGGATCGTCTGGAGCGGATTCGCGCCGATCGCGACCTGCGCCGTATAAACGCTTCCGTAATCGACCGCGATCATTCCCAAATCTTTCTTGCCGATCGCCTTCCCCTCCGCGGCGAACTTGGCGACCGCTCCCCGCGGAGTCGCCTTCGAAGCCTGTCCACCCGTGTTCGAATAAACCTCGGTATCGAGAACAAGAATGTTAACATCTCGACCCGAAGCGAGAACGTGATCGAGCCCGCCGAAACCGATGTCGTACGCCCAGCCGTCCCCCCCGACGATCCAAACGCTCTTGCGCACGAGCGCGTCGGCGACGTTGAGCAAAGCCTTCGCCGCGGCTTCTTCGCATCCCGCGAGCTTTTCTTTGAGCGCGGAAACGCGCCTTCGCTGCTCGGCGATATCGGCCTCGGTTTCTTGTTCGGCTTCAAGAATCGACGCGACGAGATCCCCCCCCGCGATCCCCGCGACCTCGGCCGTGAGTCGACGCGCATAAGCCTGTTGATGATCGAGCGCGAGCCTCATTCCCAGGCCGAATTCGGCGTTATCCTCGAACAACGAATTCGACCAGGCGGGACCGCGACCTTCGGCGTTCTTCGCCCACGGCGTCGTCGGCAAATTGCCGCCGTAAATCGACGAACAACCCGTCGCGTTGGCGATCACCGTCCGATCGCCGAAAAGCCGGCTCAACAACGAAAGATACGGCGTTTCGCCGCACCCCGCGCACGCTCCCGAATACTCGAACAAAGGCTCGAGCAACTGCGACCCCTTCACCGTGTCGGTCTTCACCTCGGTCCGATCGATCTCGGGAATGTCAAGAAAGAACGCGAAGCTCGGCCGCTCGAGCTCGACGAGTTCATCGGTTACGGCTTGCATATTGATCGCCTTATGTTTAGCGATCTCCTTGCTTCTCGCGGGACAAACGTCGACGCAAACTCCGCACCCCGTGCAATCGTCGGGGGCGACCTGAATCGTCAACCGATAATCATGAAACGCTTTATCGTCCCAGGCGATCGAGCGGAATCCCGCGGGAGCTCCGGCGAGCGCAGCGGGAGCGTACGCCTTGGCGCGGATCGCGGTGTGCGGGCACACGAGCGCGCACAGGCCGCACGCGATGCAGATATCCGGATCCCACACGGGGATCTCGGCCGCGATCGATCTTTTCTCATATTTCGATGTTCCTGTCTCGAAAGCGCCGTCGACCGGCAGCGCGCTCACGGGGAGGAGATCCCCTTTCCCCGCGAGCATCATCGAGGTGACGCGTTCGACGAAATCGGTCGTCGCTCCGACGACCGCCGAGCGTCGCCGCCGGGTCGAAGTCGCCCGGTCTGGAACCTTCACCTCGTGAAGCGAAGCGAGCGCCGAATCGACCGCGGCGAAGTTCTTTCGGATAATCGATTCACCGCGCTTGCCGTATGTTTTTTCAATCGATTTCTTGATCGAATCGATCGCGTGATCGAGCGGAATCACCCCCGAAAGCGCGAAGAAACACGTTTGCATCACCGTGTTGATTCGAGAACCGAGCCCCGCGTCCTCGGCGACCTTATATCCGTCGACCACATAAAAACGCAATCGCTTCTCTATAATCCGTTCCTGCATCTCGCGCGGCAGTTCGTCCCAAACCTCTTCGGGTCCGCGCCTGCAGTTGAGCAAAAAAATCGCCCCCGGCTCGGCGAGCTCGAGAACGTCGATCCTATCTATAAATGTGAACTGATGACATGCGATAAAATTCGCTTTTTGAATCAGATAAGTCGATTTGATCGGCCTGGGACCGAAACGAAGGTGCGAGATCGTCGTCGAGCCCGATTTCTTCGAGTCGTAAACGAAGTAGCCTTGCGCGTAAAGCGGAGTGTTCTCGCCGACGATCTTGACCGAATTTTTATTCGCGCCGACCGTGCCGTCGCTTCCCAGGCCGTAGAACACCGCGCGAAGGACGTCGGCGGGCTCGTCGTGGAACGCGGGATCCCATTTGAGGCTCGTCCCGCTCACGTCGTCAATGATTCCAATTGTGAACCTTCGTTTGGGTCGATCGCGGCCGAGTTCGTCGAAAATCGCGTGCGCCATCGCCGGGGTGAACTCTTTCGACGAAAGCCCGTATCGTCCGCCGATCACCCTTGGAAGCGGTTTCGAGTGGGATTCTCCGATTCGTTCCTCCCAATGATCGGCGATCGAGGCGACGACGTCGAGATAAAGCGGCTCGCCGACCGAACCCGGCTCCTTCGTTCTGTCGAGCGCGGCGATCGCTCGAACCGAGGGGGGTAAAGCGGCGACGAACGCTCGCGCGTCGAAAGGACGATATAACCGTACTTTGATAAGGCCGACCTTTTCGCCGCGACCTACGAGCGTCTCGACCGCCTCCTCGACGGCGCCCGCTCCCGATCCCATCAACACGATCACGCGCTCGGCGTCGGCCGCGCCGATGTAATCAAAAAGCCCGTAACGCCTGCCGACACGCTCGGCGAAACGATCCATCGTCTTCAACACGACACCCGGAACCGCTTGATAAATCGGATTGATCGCCTCCCGAGCCTGAAAGAAAACGTCGGGGTTTTGCGCCGAGCCTCGCAAAATTGGACGATCGGGCGAAAGGGCGCGGTCGCGATGAGCGCGCACAAGTTTATCGTCAATCATATAACGGAGATCGTCGTCTGAAAGTTGCTCAATTTTGTTGATCTCGTGAGAAGTCCGAAAACCGTCCATCACATGTAAAAACGGAACGCGCGATTCGAGCGCGATCGCCTGCGCGATCAGCGAAAAATCGTGAGCCTCCTGAACCGTCGCGGCGAACAACATCCCCCAACCCGTCGAACGCGCCGCCATCACGTCGGAATGATCGCCGAAAATCGAAAGCGCGTGAGTCGCCACCGTCCGCGCCGCGATGTGAAAAACCGTGGATGTGAGCTCTCCCGCGATCTTGAACATATTCGGAATCATTAAGAGGAGCCCCTGCGACGCGGTGAACGTCGTCGCGAGCGCCCCCGCCTGCAAAGCCCCGTGCACCGCCCCCGCGGCGCCCCCCTCGCTTTGCATCTCGATCACCTCGGGAACCACCCCGAAGATGTTCTCGACCCCGGCGGCCGATAACGCGTCGGCGAGTTCTCCCATCGGCGACGCGGGAGTGATCGGATAAATCGCGATCACCTCGTTGACGCGATGCGCCGGTCGAGCCGCGGCCTCATTGCCGTCGACCGTCGTCAGTCGTCGCTCCATCCCGATCCCCTTTATCGATATATATTTATCATGTCATGTTTTCAATACGATGAATCAGGAACGACTTCGAGGGTCGCTTCTCGCGAAAGTCGCGCCTATCGAGGCGCGATCGATTGATCGTCCGATCGTCGGACCGCATGCGCAAGGCCCCGAGCGATGGAGCTGGAAGATATGGCGGTCGTCGCCGCTCGGTTTCCCGTCGCGAGAAACCGAACTTTATTTAACGCCGGCTTACCGCTCGGGTCAATCGGGACGCGTCGGTCGGTAGGGGAATGTTGATCGCAACCGACGCGCCGGCTATCCTCAAAGAGCGACGTGGATCGCTCGCCTCGACGTTCGAGGGTCGATCGCGGCGACAATCTCCCCAATCTTCCGTTTTTCAGGAGCCGAGCGTGCCCGCGCGCGTACTGATCACTCGACCGATTCCAGAACCGGGAGCGTCGCTGATCGAACGCGTCGCCGATGTCTCGATGTGCGTCCGCGACGATCGATCGCCGACTCGCGCCGAATTGATCGCCGCGATCTCCGACGCCGATATTATTTTATGTCTATTAACCGAGACGATCGACGCCGAGATCCTCGAAGCGGCGCCCAGATGCAAGCTCGTCGCGAACATGGCGGTCGGGTACAACAACATCGACGTCGCCGCCGCGACCCGCCGCGGAATCATCGTGACGAACACCCCCGGAGTTCTCACCGAGGCGACCGCCGACCTGACCTGGGCTCTCATCCTCGCCTCGGCGCGCCGAGTCGTCGAAGGGGATGAAGAAATGCGAACAGGTCGATTCCACGGCTGGGGTCCGTTTTACATGCTCGGAATCGACGTTTTCGGCAAGACGCTCGGCCTCGTCGGCCCAGGTCGGATCGCGCAAGCCGTGGCGCGCCGAGCCGTCGGGTTTCGAATGAACCTCCTCTACCGAGGCAGGAAAACCTCTCCCGAGCTCGAAGAACTGGGAGCCAGACATGTCGAGCTTGACGAACTTTTACGCGAAAGCGATTTTGTAAGTTTGCATACCCCGCTCAACGCCGACACGCGCGGGCTGATCGATCGCCGCGCGCTCGAGCTGATGAAGCCGACGGCTTACCTGATCAACACGGCGCGCGGTCCCGTCGTCGACGAGAAGGCTCTCGTCGAGGCCCTCAAAAACGGGACGATCGCGGGGGCGGGGCTCGACGTTTACGAAGACGAACCGCGCATGGCCGAGGGGCTCGCCGGCTGTCGCAACGCGACGCTTCTCCCCCATCTCGGCAGCGCGACCGCCGAAACGAGGTCGGCGATGGCGCGGATCGCCGCCGAGAACGTCGTCGCGTTCCTCAACGGTTCGAGACCTTCCAACACCGTCAATCCCGAGGTGTACGCGAAGATCGATTAACGTTCATTGATTCGCTACATCCTTTTACATTTTTTCATCATTATGATATAATCCATAAATAAATGAATCCAACAACGTCGTGAACTCCGAATTCGTCGAAAGCGTCGGCTTGGATGTTGTGATGATCAAGACGACTTTGAAAATATGCGATTGGATCGCCGGAGCGACCGCGCCGTTTCTCCCGGGTTTGGGCGCCTTTTGGGTCTCAAAGGTCTATAAGATATCGACAAATATTGATCGATTAACTTATCGAATCGACGCGATCGAGAAACGAATCGATTCTTTCGAAATGTGAATGGCGTTCGTCGGGGAGACGCTCGCGAAAATCGATCGGAAGCTCGATTCCCAAATCGAATTAAAACGACAGGATGCTTCGAAATGACGCGCGAACCGATCGGGGGTTCAACGGCGATCGTACGACGTTTTTCCGCGCGATCGAGGCGGATTGGAGGTCGGATCTCGCCCTGATCGTTTCGATTTTCACCTTATCGCTCGACGCTTCGGTTTCATGTACATTAAGACGAAGTATCGACGAACGGTCGTGATCGGCCGGACGCGGAACGGTCCACATCGGCTTGCGATCACGTCGAATCGTCGATCGGTCGAGGGCGTTGTCATGAAATACCGAGTCTTGATCGAGACGGATGAAGACGGCGCGTTCACCGCGGAGGTACCGGCGTTGCCGGGTTGCGTTTCTCAGGGGAAGACGCGAGCCGAGGCGATTGAAACGATCAAAGAGGCGATCACGGCGTATCTTTCAAGCCTCGATGCGCGCGGCGAGCCGATTCCGCCGCCGATCACCGAAGAGATCGTGGAGGTGATCGTATGAAATTCGTGCCTCACGCGAAGGCCGAGAACGTCGTCAAGGCGCTCACGAAGGCGGGGTATGAGATTGACGATCGTCAACAGGATTACGTCGTCCTCCGCCATCCCGATCCGCCACATCGTCGGCTGACGACTCCGACCGAAGGCGTGGCGACTCTGGGACTGATTCGAAAGATCATCCGCCAGTCTGGGATGACTGTTGAAGAATTTCGCAAGTTGCTCTGATTCGATTTTCCGGGCCGCCGAGTGCGGATTGGAACGGAATTCGCTAAGAGTTTCGCGGCGGTTTCGGATCGCGTTCGACCGCGGCCCCGGTCGGCGAAAATCGCCCAATTCGCACGGATTTCGGCTCGATTTCTCGAATCACCGCGGTTCATCAATGAATTCCATAGGTGTTCGGAACGAGGGCGAGCGACTTGAAATCTTCAAGAAAACGGATACCTTTAACAGTCTCGAACGCATGCGCGGACGGGGCGCCTTCGGCCGACTTCATTCGTGAATTCGCGATCGGTCACGGATCGTCGGGCGCTGCGTAACCAATCCGCATTGAAACGACCGCGGAGCGAAGCGAACGTCTTGCACGCCGATCGCCCCGCGTCGCCTGAGACTCCGACCGACACTCCAGACTCCGGACAGAAATTAGGATGAGCGTCCTCAAGTTTCGCCTTAATCAATCGAATATGGGGACGCGGTACCCCGAGCTAAAAAAAGCTTACGTCACGGGGCTCGATCGAGCTCCAGGACGGACGCAGGTCGAGCTAAAACCTCACCTATTAATATGCAAAAAAGAAGCATGTGAAAGCGGCCGCATTTTTCTTCCCTGGCCGGTCGACGGTTTCGGCATGCCGATGGTGGGTACCGCGACTTTGGTCGAACGCGATCAACCCTATGATTTGGCGGTCGAACTCGCTCGGGGCAAGCTGAACGACGTGCGGAATCAATTGGCCGATTGGCGTTTGATGGGGCTCAAATCGACCGCCGACCTCGACGCCTTGATTCACCTGGCGCAGTCGACCTTCGCCAAGGCTGCGACCTCTCAAGACGATCCCGCGGCGTCGCTCGCGGCGTCGCAGGAATGCCTGACCGCGGCGCACCGCGCCAGCATGCTCCTCGTCGAAACGTATACGAATCAAGTTTTGCACAAGCGTTTAGGACACGCGGCGAAGTTGAGCACGCTGGTGGCGACGGAAGTCGCCGGCGATCCGCGTTCCACGCCGTATTCGCATTCGATCACACGGGCGACGAACGCCGCGGTGATCGGTCAGCATTGGCGCGATCTCGCCCCCGTCGAGGGGAAATACCGCTGGGACGATTTCGACCTGCAACTCGCGTGGTGCCGCAGACGCCGTTTGACGCCGATCGCCCGGCCGATCCTCGAATTCCGCAACGCGGCGCTACCCGATTGGCTCTGGCTTTGGGAGGGGGATTTTGAAGCGATCGTGGGGATGATCGGCGAACTCGTGAAGCAAGCGGTGCACCGTTACCGCGGCAAACTTCCGATCTGGCGGCTCGTCGGCCGCCCCGCGACCAACGACGTGCTGGGGCTCTCCGAAGAACAACAAATACAAATCACCGCATACGCTTTGCAAACGGCGCGCGAGATCGCCCCCAACACGCAGTTCGTGATCGACTTCGACCGCCCCTGGGCCGAATGGATGGGCTCGAGGAACTTCCAGCTCGGTCCGCTCCACGTCGCCAATTCGCTGGCGCAGGCCGATCTCAACCTCGCGGGAATCGGCCTCGAGATCGCCCCCGGGTTCGACCCTCCCGGCAGCCATCTCCACGAGATCCTCGATTTTTCTCGCATGCTAGATTTATATGCTCTTATTAACTTACCGCTTCATGTGAGTCTCTTTTTTCCGTCTTCGAGCAAGCCCGATTCGCAGGCGGATCAATCGATCAAGGTCGACACGCGTCAATGGGGGGGCGATCCGACCGAGGAATCGCAGCGTCAGTGGGCGGCGCGGTGGATTTCGCTCGCGGTGGCGAAGCCGTTCGTCAAATCGGTGACGATCTCGCACGCGGGAGACGCGCAACCGCATGTTTATCCTAATTCGGGTTTGATGCGACACGATTTCTCCTCCAAGCCGCTCTTCGAGTGGCTGAAGGGATTCCGAACGAAATACATCGAATAATCGTCGCATTTGGAATGATCAACGACGAATTATTTTTGGATGACGAACCGAATTTGGGAGGGCGAACCTCCTGGTGAGCCATATTTATATTATAATAGATAAATCTCTCGACCGATCATGAATAATTAAATGAACCGATCTCGGGTGGGCGAACCGTTTTTGGGAGGGCGAACCTCTTGGTGAGCAGGCTTCATATTTCGATTGACGATTTACTCGGCCGACCATGCATGAGAAAATGATCCGATCCTCAGATGGCGATCCATTTTTGGGTGGGCGAACCAATTATGGGGGGCGAACCGAATTTGGGAGGGCGAACCTCCTGGTGAGCCAAATTTATATTATAATAGATAAATCTCTCGACCGATCATGAATAATTAAATGAACCGATCTCGGGTGGGCGAACCGTTTTTGGGAGGGCGAACCTCTTGGTGAGCCATTCTCATATATAGATTGAAAATTCGCCCGGCCGACCATGCATGAGAAAATGATCCGACCATCAGATGGCGAACCGAATTTGTGAGGGCGAACCTCCCGGTGATCCGTCTATATATTACGATTGATAATTCGCTCCGCCCAACAAACATGAGAAAATGAACGATTTTTGGGAGGGCTCACCCCTTTGCTATTTACCTCGATATGAATGATTATTTTAAAATGCCGGCTCGGTCGGCGCCTCGCCCTCCCGACAAACACCCTCCATGTTGTAACTTACCGCGATATTCGGCGCGTCGCCCCCGCTGTAAACGTACTCCTATGTAAATCATATCGCGAAATACGCCGATTAAAAATAATCGGACAATTCGCGGGCGAACCGCGATCGCGCCTCACCCGCATCATAAAATCCACTCGCTTGATCATTCGTTTCGATCGGGAGGAGGACCGCCGCCGGGACCGCCGGGGCGACCGCCGCGCGGGCCGCCGAATCCGCCCCCCGGACCGCGCCGACGCATCTCCTCGAGCGTCTTCCGCTGCTTGTCGTTAAGAATCTTTTCCAGTTTGGAATCGACTTCTTTTTGAAGCGCTTCGATCTCTTTCTTTTGATCAGGCGTTAATTTCAGCCGATTTTGAACCATCATCGGCAGGATCTCGCCGGGACGCGGCGGAGGCCCCATGAATCCCCCCGGGCCGCCCCCGGGCCCTCCCGGACCGAAACCTCCAGGTCCGCCGCGACCGAATCGGTCGTTCGCTCGTTCCTTCGACGCCAATGCGTTCAATTCGTCGTTCGTCACCACGCCGTCCTTGTCGGCGTCGGCGCGGTGAAAAAGCCGAATCAATCGCGCGTCGGTGATCTCGCCCTCGGTCAATTTGCCGTCCTTGTTCGCGTCAAACGCCATCATCCGAGAAGCCAGATCGTCGCCGACCGACGACGAATTCGCGATCGTTCCGCGACCCCCGTCGGGTCGTTGAGCCGTCGCAATCGTCGCCGCGATCGCCAATCCCGCGATCGCCGACACGGAGAGAATCATTCGCATCGCTTCCCTTTCATCATACCAGTATTATGATAAGTTATGAATCAGATAGAATTTTCGATCACTTGTTCGTCGTTCGATTCGATTGCAGATCGCGTTCGTCGGGGGTTTTGCCCAGGACGATCTCGAAATGAGCCGAGAGCTCGCCGACCTTCGAATCTTTAATCGGCTTGAACTCGACGCGAAGCAGCTCGCGATCGAAAACGCCGATTCCTCCGCTCGCGATTCCGTCGACGTCGTTGCCGGGATGTCCCGCGATGTTCATCTGGGTGGTGAGGATCTCGCGTCCTCCTTTTTTAATCTTGAAGTGAATGTGAGGCGCGGGCCTGCCGGGATAAGGGACGGGCTTGATCGTACGGAAGTAGTATTCGCCTTTCGAACCCGTGGTGAACCTGCCGAAGCCCTGAAAATTGGGGTCCCAGCGGTCTTTGTTTTGATCGGAGTCTCCCGAGTGGTGGTAAACCTGTTTGGCGTCGCACTGCCAGATCTCGACGGTCGCGTTTCGGATCGGATCGCCGTTCGGGCCGAGGATTCTGCCCGTCAGATGCGTGATCTCGCCGACCGCTGGAGTGAGCGAATCGTTGACGACGATCAGATCGTTATCGGTATCGAGCGGCAATTTATCAGGATAAAACGGCCCCTCCTCGCGCGGAGGGGTCGCCGCGAGCTGTTCGGCGAAGAGCCCGCGGGTCGTGAAAAACGCGGCGCTCGCGGCCATCGTCCCCAAAAAGGCGCGCCGGCGACGGATTGACAAATGCGAGTTCATGGAAGAGATCTCCTCGATTCGGAAACACGCGAGACGCCGGAACGCGCGACACGACGCCGCTCGACATTGACGACTCGTCGAAAAACTCCGAAAAAACCGCGATTCCAAGGTGATTCGCTCGAGATCACAGTTTATTAGCTCATGTTCAAGAAATTTTAGTGAAATATCATGATTCGATGAATCCGATTGGAAATCGACCCGCACGCGATCGATGCGGCGAGATCGGGTCCGAGCCGAACGGCGCGGGAAATGGCTTCAAGACCGACCCCCGAACTCAAATCGACGACCTTCCTCGTAAGAGAAAGCGTCGATTCGGCGGCGATCGTCACGGCAATTTTCCAAAGGCTGCGATTTCGAATCGCGGATCGAAAGCAACCGAAGGCTTGATTGAATCAAGCGGGCGATCAGCTCGATTGCGATCACTCGCATCATCGATGAACAACGCCCTCGCTTGGATGCATGCGTTCGATCACTCCGGATTTTGTATGGCTTCGATTGCCGGCGACTTGATCTTCGCCGCGAGCGATGTTTCCAAAAATCAACACCATCGCGACAATCTATTCATGATATAAGACATTTTCCCTAGATAATCGCCGGCTAAACTCTGAAAAACAAGCGTTTTTATGCATCCCGAACCCGCGTGCAAAAAAATGAGAAAATCGGAAAACGGGTATTGCAATCCAATGGCGCCGCCGTAACGTTATGGAATTTAGACCGATCGACGTGATTCGGATCTCCATGATTCACCAACCGATCGATCCTCTCTCGGGCGGGATTTTCATCGCCCCCGCGTCGTCTTCGGGTTTGGGTCGATCGTTAAGGATCATTCGATCATAGCGATGATTCCTTGCGAAAATAGGATTGGCCTCGTTCAATAATCCTCAGCGCACCAAAACGTTCAATTTCGCGTACTTCCATTCGAATAGCGCTTTGATTGAGGCTGGATGAAATGATAACGCATCATGATTCGGATTCCGGTTTTATAATCGATCAACCATCCTACATGATTGCTTTTTCGAGTGTACTCGCATTTGTTGTGATTTTGTCGATTATCCATTGCTTCGCACCACGATTATTGAGCAGATCGTCCACCATTCATGGAGACCGAACGCCTAAAATGGTGTTACCGGACGAACCTCTCATGTTATCACATCGAGTTCCCGGAGAACTGGTTGAAGGTACATTTAATATACGAAATGTCGGTAAGGCGCCGTTGGAATATCAGCTCTTTCCATCGTGTGGTTGCGTCATCCTCACCCCGCTCGATGGACGGATAGCATCCTCAGAATTCCAGCCTATTCGCGTCGGAATGAAAACACTGGGATACGGTCAGGAAAAAAGTGTTCTCATTCACCTCAAAACAAACGATCTATCGTTGGTTGAGACTGATTATCGTGTTACAGCATTCTGTCCGTCGCCTCTTGAAACGACTCCGAGTGTGATCAATTTGGGGAGGATACCACCGGCTGTCGAGAAAAACATTCGATTGACAGTCGCTTATAAGTCGGCTCAATCTTACGCGATGACGACTTCCAATCACGAGCGAATCGGGATGCACCGGATAAGCTCGAAGGGACTCGTTGACGAATGGGATCTAAGAATACATGCCGGATCAAAGATAGGATTTGTAACCGATCAGATCCGGATCGATATCGAAGGCTATTCGGTTCCGATGACGATCCCAATCGTTGGAGAAATTGTCGATGAGATGATCATTTCTCCATCATATGTGGCCTTGATGAAGAAACAGAGAGGGAAAGGATATCGCGATGTGATTTTGATCGCGTCTCGGAGGGATGGCGAACCGTTTGGAAGAATCGACAGGATCGATAAACCTGATCATATCTTATTTCATGAGATAGATCGGGAAGAATCGATCAAACGTCGACGCATACGAGTCGAATTTCGCGGAGATCATCCGCAAGATTTATCGGAACCGTCGATCGTCCGCTTCTATTTTATGGGAATGAAACGGCCCGTGGTCGTTCGATTCCAGCCTTGCCGTGATCGTTGACGTTGGACACGTTTCAACAAGGAGAGCAATCCATGTCGGTTTCATCTTCGGCGCCAATTCGGATGATCGTTATCGTCGGATTCATCGCATCGGCGAGTTTGGCGATTTTCGCCGCGGGATCTCCTCCCATCGGCCCGGCGAACTGCAAGACTTCGGGGAACAACTGCTCCGACTGCATGGTCACTCTTGAAGCGACACAAAACCAAATGTGCACGAATAACAACATCTTTAAAGGATGTTTTATCACTGTTTGCCAAGCGGCGTCATTGAGTTCTGTGTCAATCTGCGTCTATAACGGCGCTCAAAAACCGCCTGGGTGCACGCCGAAGACGACGAACAATATGGCGTCATGCAGCAATTGCGCATTTTCTCTATGCTCCTGCGCAACCGGGACAGGTACATGCCCTATCGCGGGATTCAATTCTTTAGGGAATTGTTTCATTCCTGGAGGCGGTTGCGCCGGGATCACTGTACTTGGAACTTGGAATTCAATCCCTCAGTGTTCCTGAGCGTTCGAGTTGCACACCATCGTTCGATCGCCGATACACCTGGAAAGCTCTCGTATCGGCGAATCCATTCATCATTCTCTTGAGTCAATCGCTCCGCTGAATGATCTATACAGGATTAAATCATGAAGCAATCAAATCGATCGATCGTTGCTCTTTCCTCGATCTGTGTCTTTCTCGCGTCGATCGTCGTCGACCCGTCACGGTCGTTCGGCGATATCGACGACGTCGACGCGATCGTGTCCAATATTCGTTCGAGCGAAGCTTTATATAAGAACATCGAACTGCAATGGGTTTTTCAATATCGCCTGGGAGACGTGAAGTACATGATCAAAGACAAGACTTTAAAGAATTCCACCGAATTTGTACGAGTTGTGAAACAAGGCGATTATCTTTACAGCAAGTATAACGAGAGTAGTTATAGGATCGACAAACAAAGCAAGGATTTTCAGGTTGAGTGCGGATTCGACGGCGCGACGAGTCGAATCGTCGATCTCGGCGCAGCGGCGAACATCACCGACGAGGTATTCGATGGTAACTCGGTTCGAGAAGCCGATCCGTTTCGTATGCTAATGAAGTGGGATTATGTAAGACATCTTAACATAAGTTTATCAGCATTTTTATCAAGCGGAGAAAGCATCAAACAATACCATGGATATGAGCATACAAATATTAAGATCGTTCACGAGCTAGACGAGACGATCGACGGACTCGATTGTATAAAACTTGGAATCTATTTATGGTTTATCGGAACGACTATCGACGACGGACAGGTTACATATATTTGGCTGGCGCGTGAACGTAATCTGATTCCTGTCAAATACACGATGTACTTTCCAAAAGTGAGAAAGATTCATCCGACCTTGATCGGTTATTCGTCGGATTTTCGCGAGATCGCCCCCGGAGTCTGGTTTCCGCATCGATATGAGATTAATACATACGATAACGAGTATATGACTGAGGACAATAAGATTGTGAAAGGAAACAATCTATTGACCACGATCGTCAAAGCCGAACTCGATCCCGATTATCCGCGATCGTTTTTTCAAAATATCCCCATTCCCGACGGGACCATGGTGTATGAGATCAAAAAGAAAGAGACGGTCGCCAAGTATGTTCAGGGATTACCGCGTAAGATTCATCCCAATGACAATGCGCGATCATCGGCGAGCATTTGGCTGGTAATCGGCGCGATCGTCTCTTTTTCGATCGCATTCGTCGCCTGGAAACGAATCTCGCGTCGAGTGCCGATCGTTCCGATCGATCCATTCGATACAAAAGCGTAACAGTCATCCGCATACGGATAATACCCGGAAGCTCATAACATAGTATTGGACCGGGGTTTGATCGTCACTCTTCGGGTTTGAACCGTATTTGAAAGAAAAGGTTGGATCGATATGTCGCCGAACGGATATTCAAGGATGATTGATCGTTAACGAATTGACCCAGGGATTCATCCCGGCCCGAGATCTCCCACCCCCGCGGACTGGATGCCGGTAAAACAGGGAACCGGGTTGATCGGAAAAAAAGCTACCAAGATCAACAAGATCCGTAGCTTGATCGATTCGAATGTCTTATCAACTCATCCCTCGAGACTCTCCACAACACCGAAATGGTTACTCCCAGCCTTGAATGCATTCCAACGAATTGGGGTCGATCAAACCCGCGATTTCCCTTATGATCGTACGGTATCGAGAACCCGCGTGAAAGTTCGGTCAAGGAAGACAAGGCGATGCTCGCAGGGATACGCGACGAGACGATCGATCAAGACCCCCGATCGACGACCCGATGTACATCGACGAAACTCCCATTTGTCAGAAACGAGATATATTATGAACCTTATTATGATTATTGCGACGATCTTCGCCGCGGTATCGGGCGAGAAGCCCGGTCATACCGACTCGACGTTGTCGCGATGCGTGAGAGAGCGAATGACCGTCGATTCGGGAGAACTGATCATCAAAGCAAAATTCCTCGTGCTCAAAGACATCCCCCAGGCGCAAGGCTCTTCGCGGAAATTCCACATTTGGTTCCAATCTTATCCAAAGATGTATCGATTTGATATTGAAGTTGAGAATGATCGCGATTACGACAAAAGCTTTCATTCCGAGCGATTCTGTTATGACGGCACGATATTTAAAATCGTCGACGATATGAATTCCCATAAACCGCTTCGCCAATATTCCTACATTCCGAATCCGGCTCCGAGCGTCTTCGACCCGAGAATACTAGGTCTACACTTCGGTCCGATCTTATGGATGGCGCCGTTCCATCTCGATGGCCTTCTTAAACTTATTGATGAATCTACATTAGTCGAATCAACCCGATCGAACGGCGGCAAGAGAGAGATTTATATCGCGGATAAAGAACGTAAACTCATATATGATTTTGATGATAACGGCCAACCCGCCGCGGCGGAATACTTACGTGGAGAAGGAGGGTCGGAGGAACATTACAAGTTGGATATCACGACGCAAGTTTACAAAAACACACTACATTTTCCGAAATCGATTCACCTCGTCGAGTACAAGGGGTCGACGGTCCAAACAGATGAAAAAATAGATATTGATGTGATTCAACTCAATGAGCGTCTCGATTCGTCGGTGTTCTCTTGGAAATCTCTCTCACCCAAACCCGGTTCGAGGCTTGTCTTCGATCACGATTACAAGACGCAATCGGTATACTGGAACGGCGAGCGAATCCAGAACATTCCCAAGGAGCTTTTACACAATCTTTCAGCCGATTTGATGCGGTATGAATATCGATCATGGAGGCGGATCATCGTCGCAGCCTGTCTCCTCGTCGTCTCCGTATTTTTACTAATCGCGTATCGATACCGATTAAAACGTTCCCGTCTCCCACGAAACAACGTCGAGTAGTTTCCCCGCGATTGAATTACGGTCGTCTCGATCGATCCTCGTGTTTGATTCTCGTCGTCTCGACGGATCGATCACCATCGTCTCGAAGGCGTTCCAGAAGAAACGCCGAGATTTTTGCGGAATTTGTGCGAGAATCTTCAATCGAGTCCGCAAATCGTGTTCTTCCAAATGGATCCGTCGATTTTCAAGTCGTGATTTATCTTCGTTCCCTCATGGAATTATCCAATTGAGAGTCGTCGCGAAGTCGCGCCCCGAGCAACAAGAATAACTAGATATTTTATATTAATAGTTTCTAGTTCTGATTGACGGGAATTGATCCACGGTTCATCTCGCCCAGATCGTTTTGATGGATCTTTTCATAAATCCACCAGGAGGCGCCGGTTTTTTTCCATCTTTCGCCGTCGCGATATACCTCATAAGAACAATTAATCTTTGATCCTATTACGAATCCGCGATTGTTCGGCTTTTGTAATATCTCTTAACCTGCGTCTCGATCCGAACCCAACATGGCCGCACACATCCATTCCTTGAGTCGATCCAACGAATTGGGGTCGATCGATCCCGCGATTTCCCATATAATCGAATTATCGAGAACCCGCGTGAAAGTTCGGTCAAGGAAGACAAGGCGATGCTCGCAGGGATACGCGACGAGACGATCGATCATGATTCCAGATCGGCGATCACGCGACTCATTCGATCGAATCCGGCCGCGGCGCTCGCGGCGCTCGTCGTCGTTTCGGCGACGGTTCGATTAATCCTCGCAATCGTCGCCCCTCTCGGCAACGACGAAGCATATCACTATTTATTTACAGTTCATCGCGATTGGAGCTATTTCGATCATCCGCCGATGACGGCGTGGGTTGAAGATTTGGGCCTCGCGGTCGCTGGGGGACGCGTTTCGGCGATCGCGCTGCGGCTGGGGTTCATCGCGCTCTTCGCGGGATCGACCTGGCTTTTAGCGAGGCTCACGAATCGATTATTCGGCGGCGATCGACCATACGCGGGTTTCCTGGCGGCTTTGGCGCTCAACGTCACCGCTTATTACGGAGCGGCCGCGGCGACGTTCGCTCTCCCCGACGGCCCGCTCCTCTTCTTTTGGCTCCTCACGCTCGATCAACTCGACAGGGCGCGGCGGAAACCCGAATCGATCACGCGCTGGGTCGGCGTCGGCCTCGCTTGGGGCGGCGCGCTCTTAAGCAAATACCACGCGGTTTTTCTTCCCGTCGGTATGTTCATTTATCTTCTTATAGAACCTTCGGCGCGACGCTTGTTTCTTAAACCGGGACCGTATCTGGCGATCGTGATCGGTATCCTCGCGTTTTCGCCGGCGATTTACTGGAATTATGAACACGGATGGGCTTCGTTTTTGTTTCAGGGGGGTCGCGCGGCGGGATCGGCGCTGTTTCGGCCCGATCTCCTGGCGCGGGCGATCGGCGAACAGGCTCTTTATTTATTGCCGTGGATCTGGTGGCCGCTCGTCGTCGCGCTGGTTCATGGGGTTCGGTCGGCGACGCGGCGCGACGGGTCGAACGAGCGATTTCTGACGAGCCAGGCGATCGTTCCGCTGTTGCTTTTCGCGTGGGTCGCTTGCCGAGGGAGGGTGCTGCCGCATTGGTCGCTGATCGGGTTCGTTTCGATCTTTCCCTTGCTCGGCGCGGCGCTCGCCGATCGGCTCGCGACCGAACCCAAAAGACTCAAAACCAAACTTATCGTCGCGTGCTTATTACCAGTTCTATTTATATTAGCATTTATGACGATAACTTCAAGTCGATTATTGGAAAGGGTTAAGCCGGCACGTCTGGGCGAGATCGCGGCGAGCGCCGATCCGTTGTTGGACCAGGAGGGTTGGAGCGAGTTGAGCAGGGTTCTCAGGGATCGGGGGGTGTTAAACGATCCCGCGGTATTCCTGGTGACGACGCGGTGGTATCAGAGCGGCCAGCTCGCGTATGCGACGCGTCGCGGCGGGGATATCGCGTGTTACAGCGCGTTCGACGCGCGCGGGTTCGCTTATTGGAACAGGCCCGAGGAATGGGTGGGTCGCGATGCGATTTTGGTGACGGTCGACGATACGACGACCGATCCCGAGCTGATGAGGCCCTGGTTTGATCGGATCGACCCGATCGCGCAGGTGACGCTCGAGCGATCGGGGAAGCGGGTTCGAACGTTGAACGCATTTCGATGCGTCCGTCAACGCGTTCCGTTTCCGTATGCGAACGTATCGGCGCGGGAGATTCGTCGGCGGGTGATCGCCGGGAGAGGTGCGTTGCATTCGACGAGCGACGCGAACGAGCGGGTTCGGAAGTAACGCGGTTTGAGCCGATCGTCGATCTCGAGACGCGGTTTCGGGGGATCGACGCGAGGTTTTTCGACGCGGGGCGTGCGATTCGATTTTCATGTCGAAAGGTTTGCGGTCTTCCGGCGTGGAAGTTGCTAGAATACGGGCCGAGCGGAGGGCGCTCGGACTCGAGGGCTTCATGATCGTACGCGACCGACACGACGGATCAATCGACAACGCCGCGATCTCGGCCGGAGACGCGACCAAGGGGCGCGCGTCCAAAGTGATCGGTTTATACCAGATCATGCTCAAGCGAGTTCTTGAGCATTTTTTTCCAGAAGGTCGATTGGATCCCGCGGAGGATCGGAGTTCGATCGAGTTCGATTGGGGGGGTAGGCGGGCGAATTTCGTGATCGGCGAGGATCCCGACGGATTGGGGGTATCGATCGAGTGGTTTCGCTCGCGTTATTTTTTTCGGCCGACGAGTCCGACGCCTTTTTCGGCTTCGGAGCGTCGGCTGATTCAGGTCGCGGCGCACGTGCTCGACGCTCGGTTTCGGACGATGTTTGATTTGGGGACGGCGACGCGTCCCGAGCTGTTTCATTACGCGGTCGAGGATTTCGTCGTCGGCGAGTTTCTCAGTCCGCCGAATTTATTAAGGGTGCCGATCGCGCTCGAGACGTTGCGCGTGGCGGCTTTATCAACGTACGAGGCGCGGCGGGTATCGACGGGGGTGATGTTGTTGGGGACGACGCACGATCCTTCGTTCCCGCGGCACGGCGTTCCGGAATCGGCGACGCCTTTCGATATACGTTTATCTTCGCTCAAGAGCTTTCATCGTCTGTGCGACGGCCTGAGAACGCTGTTTTTGGTGAATCGCGACGGGATGTTGGGTTCGGTGGTCGACGTCGAGCGGTGGTCGCGGCGGGTCGAGTTCGACGAGCCGAACATCGCGTGTTGTCCACGTATTTACGCGCATCATTCACGAGCGACATTATCAGGTCAGCATATCGGGATGGTATTAACACCTTGGCAAGAGATCAAGGTGTTCGCGGGGGGGCAGTTGGCGTTCGCGTTCAGCGACGCGCGGTGGCGTTTGCTCGATATACCCGCGAAGTTCGCGGTTTGGAAGCAAGCCGCGGGGGAGACGACGCCTTCGGATCTGGCGGATCGGATTTTCCACGCGGCGCTGAATTTAAGCGAGGATCATATCGGCGCGTTGATCGTGGTGTTGCGCGATCCCGAACATTCGTTCACGCGACTCGTCGCTCCCGGGGATCGGATTCACGACGGCGCGGCGCGAGCCGGCGACGACGACGCGGAGCAAGAGGGGGGGTTCCACGGTTTTTCCTCGCAACAGATCGCGGGGAAGCACTTGTTGCATCAACTTGTGAGAGATCAGAACATCGACGACATGGATCCCGCGGTGTTGGAGGCGCTGGCGGGGGTCGACGGCGCGGTGGTGACCGATCGTCGCGGCAGGCTCTTGTCGTTCGGTGCGATTCTGCGAATTCCACCCGAAACGATGCTGCCGGCCCGCGCCGTCGAGGGCGCCCGCACGACGGCTTCGCTCGTCGCCTCGTTCTACGGACCCGTGCTCAAGGTGAGCGAGGACGGCTTTCTCACGATGTATCTCGGCGGTCGGCGCATCTGGGAGATTTAATTCGTCGAAACCGGGTTCTTACAAGCGAGTGATCGGTTGCCGTTCGAGTTCGCGGGCGCGATAATCCGGTTTGATCGCGCCGGCTATCCGCGATATTTTATTGTTTATATGGAGTATTAATATTATGACTCATCCGATTCGCGTCGCCGTGACGGGAGCGGGGGGCCAGATCGGCTACGCCTTGATTTTCCGGATCGCGTCGGGGGGGATGTTCGGACCGAATCAACCCGTCGCGCTTAGCTTGCTTGAGATCACACCGGCGCTTCCCGCGCTCAACGGCACGCTGATGGAGCTCGAGGATTGCGCGTTCCCGTTGCTGGGAGACGTGATCGCGACCGACCGCGCCGAGCAGGCGTTCGCCGGCGCGGATTGGGTGATTCTGGTCGGCGGCTTGCCGCGTAAAGAGGGGATGACCCGCGGCGATCTCATTCGCGCGAACGGGCCGATCTTCACCACGCAAGGGAAGGCGATCAACGACGCGGCGGCTTCGGGGGTGCGGATTCTCACGGTCGCCAACCCGTGCAACACCAACTGCCTGATCGCGCGATCGCACGCCCCCAAAGTTCCCGCTGAAAATTGGTTCGCGATGACTCGACTCGACCAGAATCGAGCGACGGCTCAACTCGCCAAAAAGGCGGGCGCAGCGATTCGAGACGTTACGAACGTGACGATCTGGGGCAACCACAGCGACACACAGTATCCCGATTTTCGTCACGCCAAAATCGGCGGAAAACCGACGACGGACGTCATTAAAGACGCGACCTGGCTCAACGAAACGTTCGTGCCGACTGTCGCCAAGCGCGGCGCAGCGGTGATCAAAGCTCGCGGAGCGTCGTCGGCGGCTTCGGCGGCGAACGCGATCATCGACAGCGTCCGCTCGATCGTCAATCCCACGCCCGAAAACGATTGGTTCAGCGCGGGGGTCGTTTCCGAGGGCGCGTACGGCGTTCCCAAAGGGGTCGTTTACAGCTACCCGCTCCGCACCGACGACGGAAAATCGTGGAAGATCGTCGAGGGAATCGAACTCGACGCCAACGATCGAACCCGACTCGACGCCTCGGCGGCCGAACTCGTCTCGGAACGCGACGCCGTCAAAGATTTACTCGGCAAAGCGCTTTAAAACCGATTATCTTTGAATATTATGACAAGAACGCCTCGTTGATTTTTCAATCGTCGAGGCGTTTTTCGCGCGCGTCGATCAATCGAGAAACGTCACCTCGGATCGATCGGCGCCGATCGGGCGACGGCCGCGGGGGGAAGGCTCGTCGTCGTCGAGTTCGAGCCTGATCTCGAGATCGGGAACGACGGCGATATCGCCGAGGGGCGCGAGCGAACGAGACGATCGGTTCGGGTCGCGTTCGAGATCGGGTTCGACCCGGCCGAGCGACGCGCGGATATCCGCGAGCGGTCGATGATCGACCGGAAACGTGAAGTTCCGTTGATGCGCCGTCCAAAGCGCCGCGTCGCGATTGTAAGGGCTCCGAATATCATAATTATGATAACGCGCCATATCCCAGATCATCACGCATAAATCCGCGAGCGAAACTCCCGGCGCCCAGTGCGCCGCGTACGCTCCCAGACACACCATCCCCGTTTCGGATATATTGGGATGATAAATCGGCGTGAGCCAACGGAGAGCCGGAGGAGTGCGCGGGTAAGCCGCGGCGAGTTCGACCTCGACCTGATGCGAACTCCGCACAATCACGCGATCTCCCTCGCGCGCCAGGGATTTCCCGTGAAACTCCAGCATGTACATACGAGGAGGTGAGCCGTTCGCCTGAAATCGAAAGATCGTGCTCTCTTCGCTCAGCCGAACGAGGGCTGCGTGATCGGATCGTAATCGTCTTATATGAGGCGATTCATAAGCCGCCATGTTCTTTGGTTCTCAAATGTGCTTCAGGACGAAACGAAGCCGCCTCTCGGCGACGTTTCGACCGGACGACGAATCATTCGCAATTCGTACGATCCGAAACGTTTCAACCGATTCGACGAGCAAATCGTCGACGCCCGGCGTCCGCGCCCGCGACGACCTCGGGGTAGACGATCAGGTGATCGCCGCTTTGAACCCCCGCCTCGACGAGCGTATGGCTTTCGAGCAGTCGACGACCGCCTTCTTTATGATCGAGCGCGTAGCTCATCGGCTGACCGTCGGGGCTCAGCGTCGGTAAGCTCATTTTGGTGATAATGTTGGGCAAAATACGGCTCACGGGCACGCTGAAAGCGATGACCGCTCGAACCGATTTCGAACCCGTTTGGTCCAGGAAGGTTACCTGAACTCCGTTGGGATCCGCCGACCCGCCTTGCGACATTTTCCAATGCCTCCTCTTTCGCTATTCGCTCATTCCGCTTGAATATTGCGTCAAATCGCCGTCGGTCCGCGCGATCTCGTCAAAAAGCGTGCGCCCCGCGATCGATCGTACCAGGAAATCGATCCGATCGGCGTGATTCGCTTATCGACGCCATGCGAAAGCCCCGTTAAACAGCGACGCTCATCTTCCCCTGACAGCCGAAAATTGAACACCCGCCGATGTATTCCCAACAATCGTGATGATAAGGAGTTCGGCACGCCGCGCAGACGACTCGACGCGTTTTGGGAAGGATCGGATCGCCGCAGACCTTGCAAATCGGCGGCCCGGTCTCGGCGAAATTCGCCGCTCCCACTTCCTTGATCGTAATCCCCTTCGACATCCTCGCCTGAATGCTTTTCCCGAGCGCGTCGAGCAAAACGAGCGACTCGTAAACCATCCGTCCCAGGAGCTCGTCGTCGGTCCCCATATCGCGATCGATCTGGATCATCATCCGATCGGGATCGATCGAGACGAGAAAACTCGCGGGAAACGCCAGCCTGCCAAGATTCTCGACGGCGCGCCGACCCGAAAGCTCAAACACGCTCGTCGCAAGCTCGGGATCGTTGGAGAAAAGCTGAAAGGATCGATCGAAATCGACGTCGCCGATCGGCACTTGACGAGCGCCTCGAGGCGATCGATGAATCGCATCGGGCGAAACCGGGGTCAACTCCATACGAAACGATTTATTCAATCGGCCGATCCGCGCGACGACACGCGACCGAGGATACGAGGGCCCTCGACGCGGTACCACGGGCGCCAGTCCAACGCGAACGAGAGCGCCGTTGTACAAAAAGCCGACGGTCGGCGGCTCACCAAACCCCCTCGGTTCGTATCGTCCCCGATACCGCTTCGCCAAACGCCGATACGCTCGGTAACGACGCTCGGACAACCGGCTCACGAAGAACGACGCGGCGCGAAGCACGAAATAGAGAAGGAGAAAAACTCCCCCCGTCCCGACCAATGAAATGATTGAAGAAGCCATGTGTTTGATCGGCCGACGCGACTCCCCGCGATCACGGCGAACGAGCCTTGATGAATCTCGATTGTATCGCGAACGAGGCTCACGCCGCAACGTGTTGAACGAACGCGCGGAAAAGGATCGGCGAGAAATCGCGAACGTCGCCGATCCGCTCAGGCGCGCGATCGAACTAGATTATTGAAATTAATAATCCAACGCGCGATCATGATTTATTCACGTCGTCTCCCGCGCCAATTCGCGGAGGACGTCGAGGCCGCGAGCCAAAACGTCGTCGGCGACGGCGTACGAGATTCGAAAATGCGTATCGCGATCGCTGAAAACCGACCCCGGAATGACGAGCAAATTGCGTTCGATCGCCCGCGCCGTGAACGGCGTCGCGGCGTTCCCCGGCGCTCGCGGAAACGCGTAAAACGCGCCTTGAGGACGCGCCAGATCATAAAGCTCGGCGAGCGCGTCGACGAGCAAATCGCGTTTGGCCTGATATTTCGCGCGGATCTCCCCCATATCGAACCCGACCGCGGCGACACCGCCGTATTGTGAAACGCTCGGAGCGCAAACATAACTAAATTGCTGAAGCTTGGCCATTTCTTGAATCAACCGAGCCGGCCCGTGCGCGTAGCCGAGACGCCATCCCGTCATCCCGTGAGACTTGCTAAAACCGTCGATCACGAGCGTATCGGGATTCCACCGAGCCGGCGATTCGGAAGGAAAGTCGTAGGAGAACGATCGATAAACTTCGTCGCTGATCAAGAGAACGTCGCGTTTCCGACACAACTCGGCGAGAGAGCGCATCTCGTCGGGCGATGCGACGACGCCGGTCGGATTCGCGGGCGAATTCACGACGACGCACTTCGTTTTGGGACCGATCGCGGCGTTCACTCGTTCAATGTCGATGCGAAAATGAGGATATGTATCGACCGTTACCGATACGCCCCCCGCGAGAGTCGCCAGGTGACGATACATCGAGAAGCAAGGGTCGAAGACGATCATCTCGTCGCCCGGATCGAGGATCGAGCAAACCCCAAGCAAAAGCCCCCCCGAACTCCCCGACGTGATCAGAACTTGCCGATCCTGATGACCGTAAGCCGAATCAACCTCTTTCTGGAGGAGTTCGCGAAGCTCGGGAATGCCCTGGGTCACGGTGTACGCGTTGTGACCCGCCTCGATCGCGGCGATCGCGGCCGCCTTAACCGGGTTGGGAACGTCGAAATCGGGAAGACCGATCGAAAGATTGATCGGATCAACCATCGTCTTGGCCATGTCGAACGCCTTGCGGATTCCCGAGGCGTCGATTCGACGCATCCGCGCCGCGATCCAAGCTTCGTTCACGTTCCCGATCCTTCCAGGTCTTTCATCGGTGATCTTAAAGCAAACACCCGCGCGGCGATCGTTCGAGGCGGGTCGAGTTCGTCGCGCCGATAACCCTTAAAAAACGCGAGGAATCGACCTTCGATTAATATGGATCGAACCCCGAACATCGGCCGGATCGCTCGGGAGCGTCTCTCCTCACGCCGACGAAGAATCATCGGCGCTCGAGCGTGTTCGGTCAAGTCTCGGACGTTGAGGAAAGCGAGACGGTTGGGAAGACGTTTGTATAGTCAGTATTTTCATTGATTTTAATTGAATCAGTCGGTTTCAAATCAAGATCTGGCCAATATGATAGCGCGGTTGAATCGCGGGGACGCATAAGTCGGCGGAATTCGACCGGGTGGTACGATAAGCCGGCAAGATTGGTCCGACTGACCTGTTTTGAGCGTTTTATCGGGATAATCGTCGCGTTCAGCCGGCCGAATTCGACCGACTCATGTCTTTTTGATGAGAAATCCTGGAATTTTTACGCCCTCACTTCACATCGATCAAGCGGGCGGAATAATATCAGGGTGTCGAACGATCCGTTCGTCGGACGAACGATTTTTCGATCAGCGTGTCGACGTTACTGATAGTGAACAGTAGACTAGCAAGGAGGTGAATAAGTCGCCGACGGTTCCGAGCCTGGGGGGCCTGGGACGATGGTGGATATCGCGACGCAACTACCAAACACGAACGAACCTCGCAAACATTCGACGATCCGTCCTGGCTGGACGAAGGTTCGGCGGCGTGGACCGTTGTTAAAACCTTCGCGGTCCGCGGTTGAAGTGTACGGTCTCGACATCACCGCGGGATGTGCACACCGGTGCGGATACTGTTACATCCGAGGCTCCGCGGTTTATCCCGGAGAAGACAAGCTCCTGTTCGACCCCGACGTCGTCGAACGGTTGAGAAAGAATCTGGATTCGCTCGACGAGGCGCCTCGGCAGGTCGTCCTTTGTCCCAGTTGCGATCCCTTGCCGCCGATTCGTGAGATTCGCCGAGCGACGCTTCAAGTCGTCGAATTACTGCTGAGCCGCGGCATCCCGATCTCGATCATGACTCGCGGACGCATCGACAACGATCTGATCGAAGTGCTCGCCAAGCGGCGCGATCTCGTTCAAACCGCGATCGGCGTGACGACTCTCGACCGCAAACTGAGCAGAACTCTTGAACCGTGGGCCGCGCCTCCGTGGAAACGGTGCCAGGGAATCAAACGACTGATCGCCGCCGAAATCCCGGTTGAAATCCGTCTCGAACCGATGATCGCGGGACTCACCGACACCCGCGAAAACCTTCGGCCTCTCTTCGGCGCCCTGGCGCGGCTCGGGGCGCGGCGTGTCGTCGCGCATTATTTATTCTTGCATAATTCAATGGTTACTTCGCTGACCGAAGCGCTCGATACGCTCCGCGGCGGCGAGAAACTGCTTGAAGCTTATCAGGAAGGGCCGGAGTTCGCGCTCGGGTCGATCGGTCAAACGCGGCACCTACCCGTCGAGGATCGCCGCGCCGGGCTCGCTCGACTGACGGCGTGGGGCTCGGAGTTCGGCCTTTCGATCGAAACGGGATCGACCCAAAATCCCGATCTCCGTCGCGCCGAACCGCAAGCGAAGCCGCAACCGCCGATCACGCCGATCATTCCCGCTCCCACATAAGCGGAATCGGCCCCACGCGATCGACCGAACTCGATATACGCATAATTATCATTGCAATCTCATGTAAATTGATTCGCGGACGGCGTTACGCGCCGATTGAAACACGGATAACGCGGCGTATGCGATTTCATGTATTTGAATAATATTAGGTCATCATATGCCCTTTAGTCGATCGCCACAATCGGAGCCAGGTCGCCGTCGGCGTTGAACTTGGCCAAAAGGAACGACGACCCGACATAATGGCCGAGAACCGCGCGGAGCGATTTCTTGGCGAGCGATCGATAAATCAAAAGCGAATCGCCGACTCCCCACGGCAACCGCGCCGCGAAAGCGATCCCGGGACGACACACCGACGATTTCTCGGAGACCGTCAGCTTCTTCCGACGTAAGATCGTCCGAGAAGGTATCGGACGCCAGACGATCGCGAGAGGAAGCCACAATCGACGTGCGCCTGGAATCGACGGCTGATTGAGGACCAGATATCTTTTTCCAGAATATTCCTCGACGCCAAGACTTCCTTGATCGCTCGTACCGGGAAACGGGGATAACGCGAGCGGAACGACGACGACGCTCGCTCCTCGCTTCGCGATCAGTCGAATCGACGAACTTTCGGGTATCGATACCGCTTCGATCCCCTCCGGAATCTCGACGCGCAGGACCGCGCCTTGGCCTCGATTATCGACCTCCTCGGCGAGGATCGCGACCCCTTCGTTCCCGAGCAAAGCCGCGGTTCGCGTGACGTTGTTTCCTTTGGAACGCCACGTCCATTCAAACAGATGCGCGTTCGGTCCTTGAACCCAATGGATCGTCGGAACGAGGATTCTCGGGTTCGGATTCCAATCCGATTGATTCAACGGCCCGTGGAACTCGCCGGGCCCGAGAAAGACACGCCGTTTCAGACCGAATTCGATCCGGAACGAATCGACCGGGTTTCGATCGTCGACAGCCAACCAGGCTTGATCGCTCGCCGATCGAAAGACGCCGAGAGGAACCGCGTCGGCGGTTTTCGATTCAAGGGTTGAGGAAGCGTCGGGGTCGATTCGACCGTCGACCTCGTCGGCGACTGTAACGCGGCGTCGTTTCGATCGAATCGCCGCCGATTGATCGACCTCGCTCCAAATCGCCGTTCCGTCGGGACGTTCAAAAGCGCGGACGACACGCTCGAACGAATCGATCGTCTTTCGGATCGCTCGAACCGATTCATTCGGCGACGACTTTTCAACCTCTCGAAGCGTCTCGAGTAAGACGTTCCAGTAAGAGCGTTTCAGCCGTAAAGGGACTCCGGATCGATCGAGTAACCTCGGAAGAAGTTCAACAATCGGTTTTCCATTCTCAGTATCCGCCCAATTCAAAATCGCATCTTGCAAAACGCCAATATCGTCGTCGAAATCGTGCATCAAAAAGCTCCAAGAATTGCTTAGATCTTCAGCGACACCGCCGACAAAACGAGCGATTACGAGGTTGAGCCGCGAAATCCTCACCTCAAAGAGAAAGAATCGCGGCCGAATCGGTTTTTGCTCGACGATCTAACTCTTTACAAATCAAGAAGTTAAGAATTTCATCAGAACTTCTTCGGGTCGATTCGGCCGGTTCGGAACAATTCCGAGTACGTTTGGCATCGCGTTCGCACTATAGCCTTTTCGTTAAGCAAGAGTCGATCGCGAGAGACGACGATCGAACGTCTTAGCAAACGAAGTCATGATAATACAATAGATCCATCCCCATGGCGACGGTCGTTTGATCGATTTCAAACGAACTAACCGCCAAGGGGCGAGCGGAATGCCTCGCACGACCCACCGCTCGCCCCTTCTCATACTTCCGACGACCCCCGGACCCGGGTCGTCGGCGCCGTTCAAGCCGGCTGGGACATCCTCGTGTGGCGGCTATGGGAGAGGTAGCCGTCCTCGCGGGGAAGCCCGGTCGGCTTGAATGGTTTTCGAAACCGATTTCTTTCATTTTTATCGGAGCAGGAATCGGCGAAAAAATACGCGTTCCATCGATTCTAAAGCGAACGCGAAATCACCCGCGCGCCTTCAACGATCTTTTCTATATGGATTTCACCTGTCGCGGGGAATAAACAATACGCGGGATGAGGTTCGGTACCGTCGACGATCAATTGCCGGTGATTCGGCTGGTAAAACCCCTCGTCGCACGCTTGATGGCCCGTTACAAACCAGTCGGCGTCGACCATCGCCGCGAATCGATCGACCGTCTCGGCCGACGTGTCGCGACCCCACGTGAGCGCGTAAATCGTCCCGCCGCGTGCCGCGTGCTCCTTAGACCAAACGTTCTCTTCCAATAAACTTGTATCAAAGCGATCGAGATCAAACCCGTCGGGTATCGTGTGCGATATAAACACGCGATTCGGAGTTCGAACCGCCAGCGGCAACGACCGAAACACCTCGTGCAACGCCGCGATCACCGCCGCCGAATCGTTCGCGTACGCCGTTTCAAGGCCGCGCCGGAACGAAGCGTTGAGCGGCTCGCCGTCCTTCATGATCGGTCGCCCCGTCAGCTCCGAAAGCTCGTGATTGCCGAGAATCCAATGCACGCGATCGGGATATCGACACTTGAGAGCGGAAACGAGCTCGGCCAACCGATGCGATTGATCCCCGCCGTCTTCGGGATAAGCCCAACGACCGTGAATCAATTCTTGCAAAACGAGATGACGACCGGGATTACGATCAAGCGACGCCAGTTCGAGCACCTGGCGGAACGCGGCCAGGTTGCCGTGCAGATCCCCCACCACCATAACATCATGAACACAACCATCGGCAAGCCTAACGACTCCCCCTTTTCTTCCAGGAGTCCCGCGAAATAACGACGAGGCGCGACGAAGTACCGGTAACACCTTGCTCGAATCGGCCATGTGATCTCCGTCGATCGCCGCTTAAGTCGACTCGTCCCAAAAACGAACGCCTTGATTCATTCATCAATCCTACCCGCGCGTTCGAATCTCGGCGAGAGCCTAAATCGTTCCCTCACGCTTCCCTTCCGGTAAAGTAGCTTAACGCCTCACGATCGCCGAAGATCTCGGACGAGCCCCTAAAACCGAAATGGCGACGACTTATTTAAAATGAAATATCTACATGAATGGATTCGCTTGATCACGACGAGCCCGGCGCGACTCGGCGGCGTGGCGGGATTGATCGCGACCTCGCTCGTGCTGGCGACTCTCGGCGATCCCGGAATCACCTGCGACGAACCGCTCGACGTTCGTCCTGGACGTACTTATGTTTTAACGCTTTTACGCGAGGGAGCGGGGTTCTGGAAGCCCGCGACGGTCGATCGCGTCTTTCGCGATAACGCCGAGCATCCTCCTCTCGGTCGTTGGCTGCTCGGGATCGCGTCTTATCTGGGCGAACCGCTTGAAAATCTTGGCCTTTTGGGAGGTCGCGATCCGTTCGACGTCCACGCGGGAAGGATCGCCCCCGCGATCGCCTTCGGCGTGATGACGGGGTTGATCGTCGCCGCGACTGCGCGCAACATCGGCCGAGTCGCCGCGATCGCCGCGGGATGCGCGATCGTCGCCGCGCCCAGACTCTTCGCGCACGCGCATCTCGCGGCTCTTGATACCTTTTTATGTCTTTTCTCAATCGCCGCGCTCATCGCGGTCGACCGCGCTTTATCAAGGCCGAAAGCGTTGGTCGCGCTCACGCTCGCGGGCTTCGTTTGGGGCCTTGCGATCTTGACCAAAATTCCCGCGTGGCTCCTCGTCCCCGTCGTTTTCCTCGAGTCGCTCGCCAGGCTCGGTTTTCGACGCGGTTTGATCGGATTCGCGTGCTGGATTTTCGCGGGAATCGCGACCTTCATCGGCGGTTGGCCGTGGCTTTGGACGCATTCTTTTGAAAGGATTCGAGCATATTTTGGTACGGGGATCGAACGAATCCCGCTTCGCGTCGAATACTTTGGAACGTATTATTGGGATCGCGAAGTTCCCTGGCATTACCCATGGATTTATTTTGTTCTGACAATTCCGATCGGCTCGCATCTCCTGGGAACGATCGGCGCTATACGATTCGCCGGGTCGCGCGCGTCGAGATCGTTCGCTCGTCCGTTCGTAATCACGATCGCGATCTTCCTGATCGTCTTCAGCACGCGAGTTCCCGTTTACGACGGCGAACGCCTGTTTCTCATCGTCTTCCCGGCGTACGCGGTGTTGATCGGCGACGGTTTTTCCGCGGTTTGGCGCGCGCTCGCGGGTCGCTTCGTGAAAATTCGCGTCGGATTAATCGCTTTTATGTTAATACAATTTTATGGAACGATCGCTTATCATCCTTTTCAACTAAGTTATTATAACATGATATCGGGCGGGCTTAAAGGAGCGGAACGGCTCGGTTTGGAGCCGACGTACTGGGGCGACACGGTCGATCGCGTTTTGCTGGATGAACTCGCGAATCGAGCCCGCCCGGGTGAAACGGTCTCGCTCGTGCCGACGTTGCATCACATCCAGGCGATCGCCGCGACGACCGATCGCCTGCTCGAAGCCAAGATCACGCTCGTCGATCAAGTACACGCGCTCGAGAGCGATTGGATCGTCGCGTATCGACGCTCGGCTTACTGGCCGGCGCCGTTCGCTCAATATATCAAGCGTCGTCCCGCCGAATTCCTCCGCTCTCGCCGCGGAGTTTGGCTCGCGGGAATCTGGCGCGGACCCGGTCGAAACGCCGAAAAACAAGCCCCAAGCCCCGCGACGATCAAAAATCGCGCTTCCCCCTAGCCGGCTTGGCGACCTGTCGTATAATACTTTCAGAACAAATTGAAACCCGGCGGAGTGACGGCGATGGGGGAGCTGACTCACTTCGACGAACAAGGCGCGACACGCATGGTCGACGTCTCGTCGAAGCCCGTTTCAGAGCGATTCGCGCGGGCTTCGGGTCGCGTCGTGATGGCGCCCACGACGCTTAAGCTCATCCTCGACCGCGGGCTCTCTAAAGGAGATGTGATCGAGGTCGCTCGGCTCGCTGGAATCATGGCCGCCAAACGAACGGGCGAACTCATCCCGCTTTGCCATCCGCTGGGAATCGACGCGGTCGAATTGAAGATCGCCCCCCGGGGAGATTCGACGCTCGAAATCGAAGCGTCGGTGCGGGTCATCGGTCGTACGGGCGTCGAAATGGAGGCGCTGACCGCGGTTTCGATCGCCGCCCTAACGATCTATGATATGTGTAAATCGGTTGATAGAAGCATGACGATTGATCGCGTTCGCCTTGAGGAAAAACGAGGGGGACGGACGGGCGTTTACTTGCGGCGTGAGACCGCCGATCCCGATACCGATCGGGCGTAATCGAGGAGCGAGGTGTCGATTGAACACGAACGGCTCAAAAATGAACGGCGTGAACGCGAACGGGCTCGATTGGAATCGCGTGATGACTCCGCAGGTTGCTCGCAAGCCCGACTCTAGGATCTCGACGCTGTTCGCCCCGATCGCCGCGGGACTCGCCGAGGCCGAGCGAATCTTCGACCTCGAACTTGAAAGCGACCTGCCGTTCGTCGGTCGCTTGGTCGAGCACTGTCGCCAATACCGCGGCAAACGCCTACGCCCGGCGCTCGTGCTTTTAACCGGGCTCGCGTGCGACGGCCTCAACAAAAATCACCCCGTGCTCGCCGCGGTCGTCGAAATGATCCACACGGCAACACTTGTGCATGACGACATCCTTGACGAATCGATGGTGCGTCGTCACGCCGCGACGGTGAACGCCGAATGGGGGAACGAACCCGCTGTTTTGATGGGCGATTTTCTCTTCACGCACGCGTTCCACCTCGCCGCGTCGCTCGATTCGACACTTGCTTGTCGTTGGATCGGTCGCGCGACCAATCGCGTTTGCGAGGGAGAGATGCAGCAGGTTCACAACCGAGGCAACATCGAACTCGACGAGGAAACTTATTTTTCGATCATTCGCGGCAAAACCGCGGAATTAACCGCGGTTTCATGCCGACTTGGGGCGCATTACGCCGGCGCCGCTCCCAAGGTCGTCGACTCGATGGAAACGTACGGTCGCGAGCTCGGGGTCGCGTTTCAGATCGCCGACGACGTTCTCGATATCCTCGGCGAGGAACGAACCGCGGGCAAAAGCTTGGGGACCGACCTAGAAAAACAAAAGCTCACGCTCCCGCTCATCCACCTTCTCGCAACCGCTCCCGCCGCGGTCGCCGATCAAGCTCGAGGGCTTCTCGATCATCCCACTTCGACGAGCAGGCGAATCCTCCGACCGCTCCTCGAAGAACACGGATCGCTCGAATACACGTGGGAACGCGCCCTCCAGGTCGCCGCTCGCTCGCTCGGCGCGCTCGACGTTCTCGCCGAATCACAAGCCAAAGACACCCTCCGCTCGCTCGCGCATTTCGTCGTCCGACGCTCGTGCTGAGAACGGTATTCGCGACCCAAAAGACGCCTCATTATAAGTAAACGCTATTACGTAAACTTATATTTGCGTCCGAATTCGTCTCTCGATCGCGGCGCGTCGGTGTGCGTCGTTCGAAATTGTGCGGCGATTCAAGACGATAAGCGGGCTGAAGCAAGCTTCGCACGATTCGTGCAACGGTCGCGTATTCGTGCGAAGCGAGAATGAGAAGCGACGGGCGCGACGAAGGGTTTTTCAACGATCATTGAGCTCTATGCTATCCGGAAAGAAAACCGCATATTCGGCGGGAACCGAGGACGAACGATATCTTCGAGTGCGAACGATATCCGCAAGGACGAACGATATCTGGGAGGGCGAACCTCCTGGTGAGCCGAATTATGATATTTGCGATTATTGACCGAAAAAACGCCCTCGTCACGGCGGTTACGAAAAGAGTCTCACCGGGAGATTCGCCATCCCAAACAGAAAAAATCGGGGGATTTGAGGGCGAACCCAAAATCGGGAGGACAATCTCTTGTGGGAGGGCGAACCTCCTGGTGAGCCGAATTATGATATTTGCGATTATTGACCGAAAAAACGCCCTCGTCACGGCGGTTACGAAAAGAAGCTCACCGGGAGGTTCGCCATCCCAAACAGAAAAAATCGGGGGATTTGAGGGCGAACCCAAAATCGGGAGGACAATCTCTTGTGGGAGGGCGAACCTCCTGGTGAGCCGAATTATGATATTTGCGATTATTGACCGAAAA
>JAJYWB010000076.1 GCA_021791715.1 Planctomycetota bacterium
CTCGCTCTCGGCGGCGGCGTGAATCGCCTGAATTCGATCATATGCCGATGTATGTTCCGCCTCTTCGGGCGTCTGCGCGACGTTCGCACGGATCGGATTGAGATCGACGTAGATGCTGCAAGCCAGAAACGCGGCGTCGTCAAGCAATTGTTGTGAATGAAATCGACTTTCCCAGAAACGCCCCTTGAGTTTGTCTTCGCGATTCGCGGCCCGCGCGACGGGTTCGTTGACCTGCGCCATGAACCACGAAATCGACGTCAGTCGACGCCGGTATTCGGCGACCTTTGCGGGGTCGGCTGTGATCATTTTGATTTCGGCCTCGTCGACTTCGATCGCATCGGTGTAAACGAAATGGACGTTTCTGCCGGCTCGACTCATGAGAATCCAACGTTTCGCGACGTCTTCGTCGGACCAATTCTGAACGAGGTCGGGCCGAGTACGGAGGATAACATGATAATGATTGCTCATGATAGCATAATCACAGATTTCGGTCGCGGTGATCGATGCGAGCAATTGCAACCGACCGACGATCCACTCTTTCCGGTGATCGAATTTGTTTTTCGTCACCTCGTCTAATCCGCAAAGGAAAGCTCGGCGGACGCAACGGGATGTGCAGTGGTAGACGCCGATCTGGGACGGGTCGACGAGTTCTTTGCGAGGGTGCGAAGGCATGTTGATCTCCTCGATTGTGTGTTTATCGATCGAATCCGAGGTTGAAGAACGAGGGTTCGACGATCTCGGCTTTTGAACGGACGGTTTCTTCTGAACAACAGTATCAAATTGATACGGGGAGTCAATGATGTCGTGCGGGTCGATTCCAATTTTGTCGGGTTAACCGAGCACAGCGACGTAAGAATATCGCCGGCCCGAAGGACGATATTAGATCTAACTCCTTATCGATCATGAGGTTAGATGCTTAGATCGCATACTTCGGGAGGCGGGCGAATTCTGGGTGTCTGAAAAGACGGGGTGTATGAAAAGTCGGGCAGGGCCAAAAGGGCCGTCCCGATGGGCGGTCTAAGATCTAAACTTCGATCAGACATTAGGTTACTTGATTTAATGGAGGAGTTTCGGGGGTGGTCAAATCTTGGGTGTCTGGAAAATGCGTGATCGCGGAATTCGGGGGGCGGTCAAATTCTGGGTGTCTGAAAAGACGGGAATGGAGGAGTTTCGGGGGTGGTCAAATCTTGGGTGTCTGGAAAATGCGGAAAAGACGGGAATGGAGGAGTTTTGGGGGTGGTCAAATCTTGGGTGTCTGGAAAATGCGGAAAAGACGGGAATGGAGGAGTTTTGGGGGTGGTCAAATCTTGGGTGTCTGGATTCTGGTAATCAATCATGGGGTTAGATGATTTGATCGCGGAATTCGGGGGGCGGTCAAATTCCGGGTGTCTGAAAAGTCGTTGGAGACGGTCAAATTCTGGGTGTCTGGATTCTGGTATCTGGATTCTGGTACGCTTGATCCGGGTACCGACAGCAGCACCATTCGTAATGTAGTCAACAACTCCATCAAGCATGGAGGACAAGCGCGGAATATTATCATTGACGCCAGAGGAATTGGGCTCTCGGAAGCAGAAGCTCTCAGAGGACTGGAGAGTGCTTCGGGAATTTCTCGAGGAAAGGTTGAGAACATCACGCTCATTGGAGACGGTTACTTTCTGAATAAGGCGGTAGAATAATTATGAGTAAATTAGTATGTGTTTGTGGAAAAGTCATTTCTGATCTAGTATACCCGTCTTTGGTTCAAAGCTACGTTTTCAGCGAGACTTCACTTGATCGATTCATCCGAAATGCTGGATCATTGTTTGCAGAGTTAAAAAATGTGGATTCCGATGATAGTCGAGTAAAATGGCTAAGAGAGCACTTTGGAGTAGATTATCCGATGAATGCATCAGATTCTGATGCATTTGAAGATGCATTGAGCCAGAAAATCAATGATTTTGTGGTCTCAATGCTGCGATGCGAGAATTGCGGAAGATTGCATATTCAGCAGAAGCCGGGAGAAAATTTATACTCAACATATTCACCGGATGACAAACGAAACTGATAAAGAAATCTGTTTCTATTATGATAAACCCATTTGCAAGACAACCAAAAATTGACCGATTTCTGAACCGTTCTATTAATTCATCTAACCACTTGTTAAATAAAGGATTAGATCTTAGGTCACACTCCGGCCCGCATGATTCTGCTGTATCAGTCGTCTTCGTGCGGCGTGTTCGTAATCGTCGATGATTACTCGTTTTACGATCCATACGATCCGTCGGCTTGGCGGGGGTCGTTCAGCCCGCATCCGACGAGCTTCGGATATCGACGGTTCGTCGACGGCGCGAACTCGAGCGGAGGCGGCGGAGTCGGAGGATTCAACGCGATCGGAGCGAATTCGACCGCATCAACGGGATCAACGTCGACATCAACAGGTACGTCTTCAACCGGCTCGACATCAACGACGACCTCGAGCCCGACGAACGGCTCGACGACGACGGCATCGACATCAAGCAATATTTTGTTTATTGACGGAGCGCCTTCGAGCGCGACGACGGCGTCTCCATCGGCGACGCCCGGATCGTCGAGCGTGGCTTCGTCGTCGACTTTGGGTTCTGGGGGAGCGAAGACCGCGACTTCGTCGACGCTTTCCGGTGGGACGTCGGGGGGCGTTCACAACCCGAGCAACGTGCCGACGCCGGGGATGATCGGCGCTCCGAACTCGGCGTTCGTTCGCATCGGCAATGATATGAACGCGATGGGGAGTAATCCTGGGAGACAGGGAACATCGGTTCAGAGAGTTCAGCCCGTTCCTGGACCAGATCCGAATGGCGCCGTTGCGCCTCCAAGCGTCGAATTGACGCCGAAACAACAAAAAAACTTGAGAATCTTGCGAGATGTTCTTCAAAAGAAACTCGAGGCGGCGGGAGTTGGAAGGAACGCGACGGCATTACCTCCGGATATCGCGGCTGGAAATAATGCGAACAGCGCGATGATTCAAGCGTTCATAATGAAATATGGAGAAGAGGGGATGCGGCTGCTTCAAACCGCACAACTTTATGGCTATCAAATCGAAGCAAACGGCTTATGGGGGCTCGATTCTTATGAAATTGATGATGCATTTAGAACCATCACCGTTTCGACTTGGTATGGATATTGTCCACGATCCGCTGAAGGTCAAGCGGATCGATTGACGGTCGCATTGCAGGAGCGGTTCACTCCGAACCCCTTCATTTCCAAACCTCTGGGGTCGTTGGATCTGACGAAAGTTCAGCCGGCATACATCCTGAACCATCCCTAGATATTTGACGAGGCGATCCTGGAATCGTCGAAGAAAGAGAACGACGAAAATGTTAATTATGTGAATTATCTGAGCGCAACGATTCAATTCCAAGCAAAAAACAAAGTTCGCGATTATGCGATTCAACAGGGTGGACAATACGCGGCGCTTGGTGTATTCTCAATTTTGGGGAATTTGTTCTCAAAAGCGAAGTATAAAATCAAATCGATCAATGTTCGAATTCAATCTCCAAAAAATCTCCCTGTTCGGAAAGGTTATTCTCGCGTCTATAGAGCTGTTAGTGAAGGAGAGTATCAAGGTATGCTCAAGTATGGAATATTTCGTCAAGGCTCAAACTCACTCGAAGGAAAATGGTTTTCTGATTCTCTCGATGGTGCGAAGGCTCAAGGTAAGGCCTTACACCCCTCTGGAAGATTCAGGATCTATCGAAGCAGACGATCCAGACAATGCTCCCAGCCTATTTCGACTTCCTAACCTTGATGGTCGAGGTCCAGCACGTTTCCTTCGTATGGACGACTTGAAGGGGATTGTTCACCGTCCAATAAACTAAATCGGTACTAGACTATGCTAGCATATATAGAATGGATTCCCTGGCATCTTGGGGGGAGGATGTCACCTCCTTCAGGAATTGGTTCACCTCCTTATTCGACCATTGTTCGTTTCGCAGACTCATCAGATCCCCGGCCCCCTCACGACGGATGGTCTCTTGTGATCGAGAAAGTAAACAGTTGTGCAACTCTATATGAATGGATTGCCGATGTCCGCTATCTTGTTGAAGAAGCGCCACAATGCAATCTCATTCAGGGACGCGAATTCGAGTTGTACGAAGGCAAAAAATGCGTTGCAAGAGGTAGGATTCTGTAAGATATAGGAAAACTGAAATCAATCAGAGATCTCGCGAATAGGCATAATACAAAAACAAGCAGACTATTTAGATAAGGTAAATTCATACACGCTCTCTAATCTGGAAATCGACGAACACAAGCATCATATCAACACAGATATCTATGAAATGATCATGTAAAGATTTTTTGTATCAATTTGTATAAACATATAGATAGCAATGAATTAAATCTCGGATTCCATTTATGTTCGACTCATTCGGACTCCTCCGGCGTCCGCGTTCGGCGTGTGCTTAAACGTCGATGATTACTCGATTTACGATCCGTACGATCCGTCGGCTTGGCGGGGGTCGTTCAGACCGCATCCGACGAGCTTCGGCTATCGTCGGTTCGTCGACGGCGCGACGTCGAGCGGAGGCGGCGGCGTCGGAGGATTCAACGCGATC
The DNA here is from genome assembly GCA_021791715.1 of Planctomycetota bacterium. Lineage (GTDB taxonomy): Bacteria > Planctomycetota > Planctomycetia > Isosphaerales > Isosphaeraceae > JAKBCQ01. The sequence goes on from JAJYWB010000076.1 coordinate 4,572, forward strand.
GGGACGAATTCGACCGCATCGACCGGTTCGACATCAACGACGACCTCGAGCCCGACGAACGGCTCGACGACGACGGCATCGACATCAAGCAATATTTTGTTTATTGACGGAGCGCCTTCGAGCGCGACGACGGCGTCTCCATCGGCGACGCCCGGATCGTCGAGCGTGGCTTCGTCGTCGACTTTGGGTTCTGGGTGAGCGAAGACCTCGACTTCGTCGCCGCTTTACGGCGGGACGGGTTCGAGCAATCACAATCCGAGCAACGTTCTGACTCCGGGGATGATCATCGCTCGTAAGCGCTCGGGATTACCAGCCCCCGGTCGCTGGACGTCGGGAACCCAGGCGCAGCACTCGCGCGAACCGCGAACCGCGAAGCCGCGAAGCCGCGACGTCACGGGTCGAACGTGATCGATCAAACTACGAACCGTCTCGCGAATCCGCGCGCACTCTCGCTCACTCGAGCGCTCAAACGCTCGATCGCGACGATGATCCAATTTCTCTTCCGCCGGCGTTTACGATTCCGTTCGATCCGATCCCTTTTATTCGCGTCGACCGGCTCGCTTCGCGTCGCGACGTCGTGCCTTCTCGCGCGATTCTTCCAATCGGTGTGTGAGCACGTGCTCAGGATGACTCTTACCCCATCGGTCCGGCAACAGATCCTCGATGCGTTCCCGCGCCTGACTCAGCGTTATCAAAACATCTTTAATATACGCCAATGGCTCGAGAACGCCCGATCTCAGACACTCAGAAATTGACCGGCGCGGCGGCGCGGACGTCGGCGGGACGCAAGGACGCTTGGCCGCTCCCATATGGATTTTAGCGGGTATCACACGGAAACATGATGACCCTTCGGCTTTTAATCTTTTGATCAATCTCGGCTTTGACAAAGCCTTTGATCGTGCATCGTGCTCCTTAATTCGTTGAAAGCGGATCAATCAAGACGATGAAAACGCATGAAAGAAGGCAAACGAGATGCGCCGAATTCAAAAAAAATCCTCGGGTTGAAACGAGTCGCTCAGTTCCGGACAGTCTTCGGTCGAGTCGTGTCGTTCAAATCGGGAGGGTTATCATCGGCCGAAACGAGCCTTTCCAAATCGGACGTTCTAAATCGGACGAACATCGATCGAAACGCGACTTTCCAAAACGGGCGATCATCGGCCGAAACGAGCCTTTCCAAATCGGACGTTCTAAATCGGACGAACATCGATCGAAACGCGACTTTCCAAATCGGACGATCATTGTTCGAAAGGCGACTTTTCAAAACAGTCGGTTATCGGTCGGAACGCGACTTTCCAAATCGGACGATCGTCGGTCGAAACGCGTCGTTCGCATCGGGTAGGTTCTCGCATTTCACTCGTTGATCGGAACCGGACGGTCGTCGGTCGAAACGCTCCTTTCGATCTCGAAGCTTGCCTGCGGGTCCGGTTCACTCGATCACTCGGCTTAAAACACATGTACCCAGAAGAGCGCCGCGCTAGTTCGATTCGTCTTGAAAACGCAAGGATCACTCGACGTTCGGCCGTAATCGCAAATTTATTTTCAAAGGGTTGACACGAATTCCTCAATATCGTAAGATTCTCGTGTGGAATGCTTCAAACCGGTTCATTATCGCACGCTCGGCGCTTTGAGCGGTCGATCCTAACCGGAATGTTCACAAACATTGTTTTTTCGCACCAAAACCAAGCCATTTTTCAAAATACAGAACAAAACGAACACGATTTAAAGGAAGGCGACCGCAACATGAACAACACACAAGCTCGATCGAGCGCCGATGCGCCCAAATCCAAACCCCTCGACCGTTCCAAAACGCTGAATTCAGCTCGGTGTGCCGAGCGAAAGGAGGTCGAACATGCGATCTTCTCGGCCGATCCCGTTATCGAAGGTTTCGAAACGCGCGAAGATTGGATTTCACATCGCGAAATCGTCGTTCAAGGATTGAATCCCGTCGGGGCGCTCGAATCCATCCACGCGGAACGCGCAGCGCTTTATTTATGGCGGCTCAAACGCGTGACGCGCTATGAAACCACCGCGACACAATTCGATCACGCAGAAGTGATGGCGGAGTTCATCGTCTCGCTCGATCATCCCGAGTTTCCTCGCGACCGATCCGAGGCGGTCACCATCGAAAAAATTCGCAAACCGCTCCGTGATTATCTCAACGATTTTCAAAGCATGGGAGCGCAAGCGGCAAAACTTCCCGAACACCAAGAAGGTTTGGAACGAGTTCGCAAGGAAGCCAAACGCGTTCGTCAGCGTCGCCTTTTGCCCGATCAACCGACGATCCAGACGATCATCAAATACGAGGCGCATCTCGATCGCTGCCTCACTCGGACAATGGCCGAACTGAGGCGGTTGCAAAAAGAACGGCGGCAGGGATTGCGTGCGGTTGATGACGCTCAGTCGTTTGCCACTCAGTCGTTCACTGAACGTCATGTAAACGATGGAGCGACGGGCGATTTTGCCGATTTCAAAGAGAAAGACTCGGCTCCAGAGCCTTCAGAACTCTCGGAAGGGGCAAGCGACGATCGATCGGGTGCTTGTCAAAACGAGGGTCGTCAAGCTGAAACGGGATGTGATTCCGATTCTTCATGCCAAAAAACAGACAAAGATAAAAATTCCGAGTCGGTTCGCGAGGATGAATCGCCCGCCGACAAAAGTTCGTCGAAGCCTATCGAGTCGTTTACCCCGATTGATCCGCATGCCTCGATCGAGTCGCTTACCCCGATTGGTTCACTTACCCCGTTCGATCCGCTCGATCGATCTCATTTCGTTATCAAAGAATCCGAGCAATTGGATCGAGCGATTTCAACGATCGTTCCTCATGCGAAATCCGTTCTCAATGGATATCGCATCAGCGAGTCGACACCAAAGGGGATTGTCGTTCACGATGCGAATTCTTCGGGGGTCGTCATCACCAAGATTCCCCAGCCTACGTGCACGTAGAGCGGTTGAATTGGTTGATCGAACGAAGCACGGGTTCGACGCTCTGAGTTTCGTTGACGTTGATGTTGGTCGAAGATTCCCGACGCTTCGGGGTCGTTCGGTCGCGTCTTGGATCGGATTGGAAAGTACGTGTACGAGGGGCTTTCGTCGGGCTCAAATCGGTTCCAATCGCGAGGCTCGGATGTTTTTGACAATATTCTTTGCGAAAATGGTGAAAAATCGGGATTAGGTCATGGACGTCGGCGAGGAGGTCGATTACAATCGATTTTCACGGGGGTGTAAGCCATGAACGCTCGAAGTCACGCGACGGATTCGTCGATATCCGGCGATGTCGTGCACGATTTTCCGGATCGACCGCTCTTGGATTTGATCCGCCGCGAGGGGCCGCTGACGGTCGCCGAGATGGCTCGGCGGATTGAAGTGACGCCGACTGCGATTCGCAATCGGTTGTCGAGGCTAGTGGGATCGGGGATGGTCGAGCGTAAGGTCGAGCATCACGGTCGGGGTCGGCCGCGGCACACGTATCAGGCGAGCGCCGAGACGCATCGTCGGTTGGGTCAAAATTACGCCGATTTGGCGGTTGTTCTTTGGGAAGAGATGATGCGTACGATCGACGACCGCAAATTGAGGCGGGCGTTGTTCGCGCGGATTATCGATCGTCTCGCCGAACATTATCGGTCGGAGATGAGGGCCGAGTCGTGGCAGGGTCGGATGGTTCAGCTTGGGTCGATCCTCCATGATCGGGGAGTCGAGGCCGAGGTGACGGGGGGCGAGGGGGCTCTCTTGCCGATTTTGCGTCAGCATTCGTGCCCGTATCACGCATTAGCCGAAGTCGATCGCGCGGTTTGCGCGATGGAACGGAAGATGTTTGAGAAGTTGCTTGGTCAAGGTTTGCGGATCAGCCAATGCAGGCTCGACGGTCATCGGTCGTGCGATTTTGAGGCGAAGCCCGCGATCGAGCCGCGATTGATCACGATCGATCCTCCCGCGATCGCGCGGTCGCGTTCGGCGCGATCGCTTACGACCGCCGCGGCGTCGTCGTCCGCGGTTGAAGAGTTAACCCGGACGGAAACCGATTGAAGGATTGAAAGCTTAGCTCCATGACGAAAACACTCGAAATCAAAGACCTTCATGTCGCGATCGGAGGTAAAGAGATCCTCAAGGGGGTCGATTTGACGCTCCGGCAGGGGGAGATTCACGCGCTGATGGGCCCGAACGGATCGGGCAAAAGCACGTTGAGTTACGCCTTGATGGGTCATCCGTCGTACGAGGTCTTGGCGGGGACCGCCGAACTCGACGGCGAGAACATTCTTGAGCTCGAGGCCGACGAGCGAGCCAAGAAGGGCTTGTTTTTGGCGTTTCAGTACCCGACGGCGATCCCCGGGGTTACGGTCGCGAATTTTCTTCGCCACGCGGTGACGAACGTGCGCACTCCCGATCGCAAGGAGGGTGAGGATCTGATGCCGATGCGTGAATTCCGCAAGGAATTGCGGGAGACGATGGAAGAGCTCGGCGTCGACGGCGAGTTCGCTCGCCGCTACCTCAACGAGGGATTTTCCGGCGGCGAGAAGAAACGCGCCGAGGTTTTACAGCTCGCGATGCTTCGTCCCGCTTTCGCGATCCTTGACGAAACCGACAGCGGTCTGGATATCGACGCGGTTCGGCTGGTGAGCGAAGGGGTGAACAAGGTCGCGGCGCGGGCCGGGACGGGTGTTCTCGTCATCACGCATTATCAGCGCATTCTCAATTACATCAAGCCTCAGTTCGTGCATATTTTGTTTGGAGGACGGATCGTCGAGAACGGCGGGAACGAACTTGTCGACAAGCTTGAACGCGAGGGGTACGACTGGGTCCGCGAGAAGTATCCCGACGCCGCGGTCGACGAGGACGAGCTCGAGCGGCGCGCTCTCGCCGAGTCGAAGTTCGCGTTTTAAGACGACTCGACGTTTCGACGGGCCGAGCCGAAGCCGAATGCGATTCGGCTTTTCGAGCCGCCCGCTCGATTTCGATGAATACAGGCTTTTAAGAAATCAACTGAATTCACAAACGACCGGCCGGTTCGAAAGAATCCGGCGCAACCCGGAAAGGCGAGCGAACATGTCCGTCGATCTTTCGGCTCAGGTTGAGGGAATTAAAGACGAATACAAGTACGGCTTTCGCGATAGCGACGCCGATTACAGCTTCAAAAGCGGCAAGGGGCTGAGCCGTCGTCTCGTCGAGCAGATCTCGGAGATGAAGGGGGAGCCCGATTGGATGCGTCAATTTCGACTCAAGGCGCTCGAGGTTTTCCAGCAAAAGCCGACGCCGACCTGGGGGGGCGATCTGAGCGCGCTCAATTATGATGATATTCATTATTACATGAAGGCCGCGGATCGGCAGGGGAAGACCTGGGACGACGTTCCCGCCGACATCAAGCGGACGTTCGACAAGCTCGGGATTCCCGAGGCCGAGCGGAAGTTCCTGGCGGGGGTGGGGGCGCAGTACGAATCGGAAGTCGTCTATCATAGTTTGCGGGAGGATTTGCAGAAAAAGGGGGTGATTTTCGTCGACACCGACACGGCGGTGCGCGAGTATCCCGATCTTGTTCGCGAATATTTCGCGACGATCATTCCGATCCACGACAACAAGTTCGCGGCGCTCAACTCGGCGGTTTGGAGCGGCGGATCGTTCGTGTACATTCCCGCGGGGGTGAAGGTCGACATTCCGTTGCAGGCGTATTTCCGCATCAACACCGAGAACATGGGGCAATTTGAGCGCACGTTGATCATCGTCGAGGAGGGGGCTCAGGTTCATTATGTGGAGGGGTGCACGGCGCCGATCTACACGAGCGAGAGCCTTCATTCGGCGGTCGTCGAGATCGTCGTGAAGAAGGGGGGGCGGTGTCGGTACACGACGATCCAGAACTGGGCGAACAATATTTACAATCTTGTCACCAAGCGGGCCGTGGCTCATGAAGATGCGTTGATGGAGTGGGTCGACGGCAATCTCGGCAGTCGTCTGACGATGAAGTATCCCGCGGTTTATCTTGTGGGGGAGGGGGCTCGGGGCGAGATTTTATCGATCGCGTTCGCGGGGAAGGGGCAGCATCAAGACGCGGGCGGCAAGGTGGTTCACGCGGCGCCGAACACGAGTTCGCGGATCATCTCGAAGAGCATCAGCAAGAACGGCGGACGCGCGAGTTACCGGGGGCTTCTGAAGGTGGCCGACGGGGCGCACGGGTCGAAATCGAACGTCGTATGCGACGCGCTCATTCTCGATTCGGCGAGCCGATCCGACACGTATCCTTATATCGAGATCGACGAGGACGACGTTAAGATCGGCCACGAGGCGAGCGTTTCGAAGATCGGCGAGGAGCAGCTTTTTTACCTGATGAGCCGCGGTCTTTCCGAGGCCGAGGCTTCCACTTTGATCGTCAGCGGGTTCATCGAGCCGCTCGTCAAGGAGTTGCCGATGGAATACGCGGTCGAGATGAACAAGCTGATCCAACTGCAGATGGAAGGATCGGTCGGATAATCGATTGCTTGCACGTTCCTCGGTTTACGCGTGATCTCGATAAGAGTGTTCAGATTTCAAGGATCTTTACGATGAAAGATCAAGAATCCGATGTGAACCGAGAAGCCGGCGGGGCGAGCGACGCTCTCGTTTTCCTGCGAGATCAAACGGTGATCGGCGACGAAGTTCACCGAGGGGGCGATCATCACAAAGAGGATTCTCGTTCGACCGCGCGCTTGACCGAGCCGGTTCAATCGCTTTTAGGTTCATTCGATCGATTGTCGGTCGACGAGCGACACGCGTTCTCGGTCGAGATCCTTCGTCGTACGCTCGATCGCGATTATCCGCCGCTTGACGACGAGGCGCTCGATCGGATCGCGGACGAATCGTTCCAAGAATACGATCAACGCGAGCCGGCCGATGCTTACCTATGAGCGAGGCGAGGTTTGGCTGATCGATCTCGGCTACGCGGCCAAGATCAGACCCTGCTTAATCATGAGTATTCCACCCCTGGATGAGGATCGGGCTTTGATCACGGTTATCCCTCATACGACAAGCCCTCGGGGATCACGTTTCGATGTTGCGGTTTCAACAACGTTCCATCGATCGGGGGTGTCTGACGCGCAGAATCCGATCACGACAAATCAATCGAAATTGATTCGAAAACTCGGCGGGCTTTCGGATGATCAATTGCGATCGGTTGAAAGCGCTCTGTGAACCCGGCTCGACCTTTGATGAGATTTCTTCCATGACGATATCGGAACTTGATAGGAACAGTAAGACCGAGACGTTTTCCGATCGGTCTTTCCAGGCGTTTATCGAGGGGCTTGTCGAGCCTTCGTGGGCGATCGATCGGCGTCGCGAGGCGTTCGCGGCGTTTCAGGCTTTAGGCATGCCTTCATCGCGTGAGGAGGAATGGCGGCGGACGGACATTCGGGCGTTTAAACTCGAACGGTTCGCTCCCGCGAGTGTTACGGATTCGGCTTCCGTGGACGAGGTTCAAGCGGTTTCGGCGGCGGGCGCGCTGCTCTCGGAGCGGTATGCGACGGGGCTTGTGAGGCTCGACGGTCGAGTCGTCGGGGGATCTTCTTCTGCCGCCGGGCTTCCGCCGGGAGTTTTGTTGCTCGGGCTCGACGAGGCGATTCGGACGGTACCCGAACTGGTGCGGCGTTATTTGCTGACGACGGCGGTCGATCCGCGTGTCGACAAATTCGCCGCGCTTCACGCGGCTTTTTGGAACGGCGGGGCGTTTCTTTATGTTCCGAAAGGGACGAGGGTCGAGGCGCCGCTTTATCATTTAATCGGTATGTCTTCGGCTCGTCGTTTTGACGCGAGTCATACGCTTGTGGTTTTGGAGGAGGGGGCTGAGGCGACGTTGGTTCAAGAGACGACGAGCGTCGATCCTGCTCGCGGCGAGGCGTTGCACGCGGGGGCCGTCGAGTTGATCGTGGGGGCGGGGGCTAAGCTTCGATTCGTGAACATTCAAAATTGGAATGATGCGACGTGGCATTTTAGTCGCGAGCGAGCGGTCGTGGCGACCGGGGGCGCGTTGCAATGGACGGTGGGGGGATTGGGGTCGCGGCTTTCGAAGGTGAATCAGGAGGTTGCGCTCGAGGGGAGCGGGGCGCGAGCGCAGGTGAACGGGGTGATGTTCACGACGGGTAAGCAGCATCTCGCGTATTTCACGCGTCAAGATCACGCGGCGCCCGATACGTCGAGCGATCTATTATACAAAGCGGGTTTGATGGATCGATCACGGATCGTCTGGAAGGGGATGATTCGGGTTGAGAAGGGGGCTCAGAAGACCGACGCGTATCAGAAGAACGACAATTTGGTGTTGTCGGACGAGGCGCGGTCGGATTCGATTCCGGGCCTTGAAATCGAGGCCGACGACGTTCGCTGCACGCACGGGGCGACCGCGGGGCGCGTCGACGACGAGATGATTTTTTACGCACGGTCGCGCGGAATCGCCAAGAACGAGGCGATTCGGCTGATCGTCGAGGGGTTCTTCGCGAACGTTTACGATCGGATTTCGCTGGAACCCGTTCAGGAAACGCTGCGCGGCGCGGTCGCCGCCAAATTGATGCTCGATCGTTCGCGGGAAGGCGCGGCGGCGGGCGCTCCCGCGCTCGAAAGATCCCGTTGATGAATCCACCAGGAAAAGAGGTTTCACTTAAGATGCCCGAAACGTATGCTCATCCCGAGGTGTTGGTTACATCCGCGTGGGTTCTCGACCACAAATCCGACCCCAAGGTGCGGATCGTCGAGAGCGACGAGGACGTTTTGCTGTACGAGATGGGGCACGTCCCCGGCGCGGTCAAGATCGATTGGCAGGGGGATCTCCAGGATCAACTGATTCGTGATTATATCGGCGCCGATAAGTTCGCGCAGATTTGTTCACGTTGTGGAATCGCTCCCGATACGACGGTCGTCTTTTACGGCGACAAATCGAATTGGTGGGCGTGCTACGCGTTCTGGGCGTTCAAGTTGTTCGGCCACGCCGATTGTCGGATCATTAACGGCGGTCGCAAGCTTTGGGTCGATCGCAACCTTCCGCTTACGAAGGAGGTTCCGCATTATCCCGCGACCGATTACAAGGTGGGAGAGAGCGGAGAGAAGCGGATTCGCGCGTTTCGCGACGACGTATTCGAGCATTTGAAGGCGAAGAAGCCGTTGCTCGACGTGCGGAGTCCGAAGGAGTTCACGGGCGAGATGTTGCACATGGAGGATTATCCTCAGGAGGGATCGCTGCGGGGCGGGCACATTCCGGGGGCGAAGAGCGTACCCTGGAGCCGAGCCGTCAACGACGACGGTACGTTCAAAAGCGCGTCCGAGCTGAAGGCGATTTACGAGAAAGAGATCGGTCTTAAATCGACCGACGACGTGATCGCTTATTGCCGGATCGGCGAGCGTTCGAGCCTCACCTGGTTCGTGCTCACGTATCTGCTCGGTTATCCCAATGTGCGCAATTACGACGGTTCGTGGTGCGAATGGGGCAATTTGGTTCGCGTTCCGATCGCCAAAGGCGCGTGACGCGAGGCGAAACGGAGCGATGAATGCTGCGCGGTCGCGACGAGCTTTCGAGGAGCGTCGCGGCCGCGAAGAGCGCGGCGTTCACGGAGGGTTACCCGCGGGTTTTTCTTCGAATATCGAACGCATCGACGTGATTTTTCAAAAGAATCCGAGAACTCTTAATATTAAAAGTGTTGCTTATGCCTTTGAAATTAAACGAATTGATCGAGGAATTGCGCGAAGCCGATCGTCAAGAGCGCATCGAATTGTTGATCGATTTGGCCAAGTCGCTTCGTCCGCTTCCCGCGCGGCTCGAGGCGTTGAAAGATTCGACGCATCGTGTGGAGGAGTGTCAATCGCCGGTGTTTTTGTTTGTCGAACCCGCCGACGGGGTTCTCGAGATTCATGCCGACGCTCCGATCGAGGCGCCGACGGTTCGCGGATTTGTATCGTTGCTTGTCGAGGGTCTTTCGGGGGGGACGATCGAAGAGATATTAAGCGTTCCCGACGATCTGGTCGATCGCGCCGGGTTGGTCGAGATCCTCGGAATGCTTCGAGTTCGCGGATTGACGGGAGTTTTGCGGCGGGTGAAGCGTGAGGCGACCAAGGCCGAGATCGGCCGGTCCGAGGGTTCGGGGAAATCGGCGATCGGTTGAATCGGATCGACGAATTCCGTCGCAAAGTCGTCGGGCTTTGCAACGATCGAGTATCAAAGGTTTAATGGTTCAAAGAGCTTTCAAGACAGTGAGTTTATATGAAAGGAGCTGCATGTAGATGATACCTGGTTATATGCTTGCGGCGGTTCCGGGCGAGGTGGGGGTCGGCGGGAAGAAGCTGCTCGACGTGGCGGGTCGAGCGGTGGCGCTGTTCAACGTCGACGGGGCGTTTTACGCGATCGACGACGTATGTACGCACGACGGCGGTCCGCTGGCGGAGGGGGAGCTTTTGGGTTGCGAGGTGATGTGCCCGCGTCATGGGGCGAGGTTCGACGTACGGACGGGGAAGGCTTTATGCATGCCGGCGTTCGAGTCGGTGGCGACACGTGACGTTCGTGTTGATGAGGACGGCGTTCACATCGCGGTGGATTGAATCGGGCGATCACGTTAAGATCGGTGTCGTTTTGATGAGAAAAGGCGTCCGTGGCGATGTTATCAAGGGGATATTCTCATGGTTGATCAAGCGGCGGTCGTCGAGGCTTTGAAGTTGGTGAAGGATCCCGAGCTCAACGTCAATGTGGTTGATCTGGGCTTGGTGTATGCGATTCAAACGCGCGAGGGAGAAGTCGACGTGGATATGACGTTGACGAGTCCCGCGTGTCCGGCCGGCCCTGAGATTTTATCGAAAGCGGTGGCGGCGATTGAAAAGATCGAAGGCGTTTCAAAAGCGAACGTCAAGATGGTGATGTCTCCTCCCTGGTCCCCGGCGCGAATGACCGACGCGGCGCGGGATGAACTCGGCATATTTTGACAAAGCGTCGGTTCCACTCTCTTCGTCGCGACCTCCCCGTCGTGACAGTTGTTTTCATCGATTTGACCGCCGATTCGCGCATTTGAGCTTTGTTTAGGCCATATGATTCCGGCTTTAAGCCGGTTTGTCGCTTCTCGGCATCATTTCCGTAATTGCTTGCAATCGCCGTCACGATTGATAGTGAGAATGGTTAAACTGATGAGAGCGAGGATTGGATCGATGGGGGGGATTCGATCCGCCAAGAAAAACCACCATCGACATCTTTTTGCTTGACGTGTATTTCGGGTTGATTTACGAACGAGAATGTCTCGCGAATCTGAGATTCGACGATTGAAACCTCGGAAGAGCCGTGCACAGAGGGGGCTCCCGCGAGTCGGGATGATTGCGACGTGGCAAGAAAGAAAACGCCGAGGACGCGCGCCAATGTCAAGGCGATGGTATCGAGCCGATTACGCGACGTCCGCCAGGAAATGTTCGGCGAGCACGGGGGGCCCGAGCTCGCACGCCGGCTGGGACTGCCGGCTCGTACGTGGTACAATTATGAAACAGGTGTGACCGTCCCCGCCGAAGTCCTCCTGTCGTTCATCGAACAGACCGGCGTCAATCCGATCTGGCTCCTTTCGGGCAAAGGTCCGCGATACCGCCAGGGGGTCGAGGATATGGTTCTCGCCGATCTCAGCCCCGTCGAGCTGATTCGCCGCGGCCTGCAAAAATTGGAGGAGTCGCAAACGACCGGCGCCGCGACCTTCGACCCGCGCTCGGGAGAAATCCCCGCCGAGGCGCTCGCCGATTTTATTCCAGTGAATATCGTTTCACTTGATAATCTCACCAAGCCCGTGATCACGCCGAGCATGATCGAGGGTCGGATCATGGCGTATCGCCAGTGGCTGCTCAATCCTTCCGAAACGTATGCGGCGCGGCTTATCGACGATTCGATGGCGCCGATTCTTCCCGAGGGATCGATCGTCGCGGTCGATCGCGCGATGACCGATCCCCGATTGCTTCACGGACGGATCGTCGTCGCGCTCGCAGAAGGTAAACCCGTCGTCCGTCGGCTTGAAATTAGCGGTCGACATATCTTGCTGCGGCCAAACCGCGTCGGCGCCGACCACGCGATCATTCCGATCCCTTACAACGACGAAGCGGCGCCGGGGCCCGATCGACCGATCGTCGGCCAGGTCGTTTGGTCGTGGAGCCGATTCCTCTCGTCCTGAAACGATCGGATCGTCGGCCGGGTCGGTTTGGTCGTGGAGTCGATTCCTCTCGTCCTGAAACGATCGGATCGATCAGGTATAACGGAATCGATATGTAGTTGTAATATCAAAGTCCAATACCTTGTTCCATTGAATAGCGAGTCGATGCGCGTCGTCTTATTAATTCGGGGCGATCGGTTGATCGGGTCGGTTCGCGGTCCATGCGACCGCGGCCGCGCCGATCGCCGCGGCGCGGTCGGCGACGTCGTCCGAAAGGATCGAAACCGAAGATCCCAGCGCCTCGGTCAGTCGCTCGGCGTAAAGCGAGCGGAGAGGCTCTCGGCCGCCGATCCAGATGCGTTTGGAAGGCGTCCGATCGATCCTCGCCGCGACGCTCGCGACGTCGGACTCGACCACCCCCCCCAACCAAAAAGCGAACCTTTGATTCGCATCGAGATTCCCTTGTAACGCCGCGATCCGAACCAAAAACGCCGCCCGACCCAAACCGTCGTGTCGACACGCCTCCATCCCCAGTCGAACCGAGTCGTGATCGAGCGTTTCGGGCCAGTCGATCGGTAAACTTGAAGAAATTAGTGTGTGTTTGGCGATAGCCGACGTGAACTCGCCGGCCAACGTGGTGAAACTTGATGTAATTTTACCTGATAAATTAACATGAACAATCTTTGTATGAGATCCGGGCCACACGTAGGTTTCCGCGGCTTTTTCGCGGTCGGGCCGATCGCGATCGAGGAGGAGCCGCGCGCCGAGCGTTTCGCATTCCTCGCCTCTCATCACGTCGGCTTCGATCCAGCCTTTGGGCCCTTGCGCGGGGGGCGTTTTAACGCCCGGGACGACGACGACGGGTTGATCGAGTCCGATCGGTTCGCGATAAACGACGATTCCGCGAGCGAGTTCGGCGATTCCCGCGGGAGCGTCGACATGAGGGACCGCGATCAAGCCGGCCTCCGACCCCAGCATCCCCGCCGCAGTCACGAGTTCGATCCGTTCTCCTCGCGCGGCGGCCGCCGCTTCGAGAACCGCGTCGCGAATTCCCGCGGCGAGCGGCGATCGGCTCGCCTCGAGAACCGTCGTTCGAGCCCCGACCGAACGTCGAGCCGTCGCCAAGATCCGATCGCCTCGAACCAACCGCGCTCTCGTGTTCGTCGTACCGCCGTCGATCGCGATCGCCAAGAATTTGTCGGGAAACCACACGATTCGCCGCCTCCCTCGATTCGCTTTGTCGCGCCGATCGCGCTTGAAAAGCTCGGCTCGTTAGCCGATCATCCGCTGCGCCGACACGCAAACGCTTGTTCTTACCAAACGCGCGCCCCGTTTTCTCCAAGAAAAGCCGCGCCGTTATCCTTAAGAAGCGAATTCTCCATGAACGCCCCGCGACCGTCGAGCGTCAAGCTTGAAAAAATTTGGGGACGAGCCGCCGAACCCGTGTTCGTCTTAAGCGCGAACATGAAGATTGTTTATGTGAACCAGGCGTGGCGTACGGCGACGGGATTCGCATCCGAACAGGTCGTGGGGCTGAAATGCTCGCCGGGCCCGATCGACTCGTCGACGAGCCCAGTGGACCTTCTGGCGCGTCGCTTGGCGCCGCCACCCGAGACGCTCGCGGGTCGACCCGCCTCGAAGTCGACGCTCGTCCCCAACGCGTCCGCCGAACCCGCCGCGAAAATCATCGAATTCTTACCGTTTCATGAACAAGAAACAAGTAAATTATTATACTTAGTTTGTTTGATGCGAGATCCCGAGTCGGTTTTTCTGGCGGGAGAGACCCGGGCCGATCGCGTTCGAATAGAGCTCGACGCGATTCGCGCGCGGATCGCGCGCGATCCCAAACTTGACGAGTTGATCGGTCGGGGTCCGGCGCACGCGCGATTGCTCGCTCAAATTCGAGCCGCGGCCGAATCGCGTTCGCCGCTTTTGATCGTCGGCGAGCCCGGGACGGGCAAGCGTTCGGTCGCTCGCGCGGTGCACAGGCTTGGTTCGACCCGCTCCGACGCTTTGCTAACGTTCGATTCCGCGACGACTCCGGGAGATCGGCTGATCGCCGAATTGTTTCGAACCGATCCTCGATCGGGTCGAACGCGTTGGAATTTCGCCGATCAATCGACGCTTGTATTCACATCGGTCGAGGCGCTCGACCGCGACGCGCAGGCGGGGGTGTTACCGTTGCTCGCCGAGCCCGATCTCGTCCGCGTGATCGCGACGACCTCGGCCGATCCGTTCGCTTTGAGACGCGAGGAGAAACTTCGCGACGATTTTTATTACGCGATCACCGTGCAAACGATCGCGCTCGTTCCGCTTCGCGAACGATTCGACGAGATTGCGCTTTTGGCGCGGTATTTTCTCGAAAAGATCAACGAGCGAGGGCGCAAGCATCTCTCTGGTTTCACCGAGCGTGCGCTCGAGGCTCTCTCGTCGTACGATTGGCCGGGCAATCTGGGAGAGCTTAAACGAGTGATCGAATATTCTCATGATAAAGCAAAAGGGGATCGAATCGATCGCGACGATTTTCCGCCGATCGTGCGGGGGGATCGTTCGGCGCATTATGTACCTCCCTCGTCGGCGGAGAAGCTCGACCCTCCGCTCGACGAATTTCTCGGGCTTATCGAGCGTCGGCTGATCGAATACGCGCTCGAGCGAGGCGGGAGGAACAAGTCGAAGGCCGCGGAATACCTCGGCGTTTCTCGTCCCCGGCTTTATCGCCGAATCGACGAGCTGAAAATCGCCGACTCGCGCGACGAAACCCCGCCGAAGAACTTGGAATCATAAATCAATAAATTTAAATTTAAGAGGATGCGTATGTGTAATTCAAAGTGCGCGGTAATCGCCCGGGGCGGAACGTCGAACGCTCCGCCCCGGGTGGGATTGATTGATAATCCTTCCTTGAATCGCTTATGGAATCGTCTGATTGACGATGATTTTTTTCCCGTCGATATCGTCGTTCCGCGCCTCGACGATTCGATCACCGGGTTTCAATCCCGAGACGATTTCTTGGAATTCCATTCCCTTGAAGCTTTTCTGAAGAACCAGATCGCGATCGCCGACCTCGACTCGAGTCTTCACCGCGACTCCGTCGACCTCGCGGTAACAGTACGCCGTGGTCCCCGATTCCTCGAGCCGGATGCATTGAGTCGGAACCGCGATCGCCCCCTTCGCCTCGCGAAAACGAATGACGCCCTGTCCATACATCCCGGGTCGGATCGTCCCCGACGCGTCTGGAATCTCGAATTCCACCTTCAAGGTGTGCGTCGCGGGATCCACCGAATAATCCATTTTAGAAATCTTGGTGCGAATCATATTATTACTTGCAAGATTCTCAAGTTGAACCGAAACTTCGATTCCGGTTTTCAGGTATTTGACGAACCTGATTGGAACCTGGATCGCTCCCGTCAGTCGCGTCGGGTCGACGACGACGAACAACGGCTCTCCTTTTTCGGCGTCGACGCGATCCCCCTCCCTCACGTTCGCCTTCTCGACGATTCCCTCGAACGGAGCTCGGATTTCACCCGCGGAGATACGTTCGCTTGTTCGATTGAGATAGCGTTCGGCGATGTCGCGATCGAGTTTCGCCTCGTCGAGGTTCGCCTCGGCTTTTTCACTTTCGATCTTGGCGATCTGGACCGCGGCTTCGGCGCCCGAGATTTTCGCCTGCGCGGTGTCGAGGCTCGCCTTCGCCTCGTTGAGGTGCGCGTCTTCCTCGTCGACATAACGACGATCGACCGACCCCGATTTCCAAAGCGAATTGATGCGATCGAACTGAAGTTTGCGGAATTTGACTCGGCTTTCGGCGCCCGCCAATTCCGCCTGGGCCGCCGCCAACTCCTGTTTTTTCGATTCGATCGCGGCCTTCGATTGCTTGAACATGATCTCGGCGTTTTGAATTTTGAGTCTCGCCTTCTCGATCTGGATCCGAGCGTCGGCGGGTCGATCGCTCGAATAATCGACGATTTGAGCGAGAACTTGTCCCTTTTTCACGCGATCCCCCGCCTCGGCGGTTTTTTCCGAAACGACGAATCCCGAAAGTCGCGAATAAACCCGCGCGACGCGTCCCGATCGGATCGAAACGGGTTGAGACATCTCAACATAAAAATCAACGGGTTTCACCTCGAAATCCGTGACATGAACAGGATTATTATCATCGATAATTTTCGGTTTCGAGGCCGCGATCGCCTTGTTTCCGGCGGGGCTCCCGCCGGGTTTCGCGGCCTCGCGGGGTCGATCGTCGCCGCGGGTCGGTTCGCCGCGAAGCGCTCCGATCCATCCCACCCCGACGATTGTCGCCGCGACGGCGCACCAGCGAATCGCGGAATGCGGCGAGCATGTCGCGCACCCTTTCGACCCCTCGATCCGTTCGAGCCGCCGCGCCAGTCGTGTCGCTCTCGCATTCGCATTCGCCTTCGCCATGATCAAGACCTCCCGATGAATTCGCGTTCGAGCGATCGGCCCGATCGAGCCGTATCGAACGCGATAAGTCCGCCGATCACGCTTCTCGGTTCCTTCGTCGTCGCGCCGTCGATTCGCGTTCGCGATCGCTCATATCCGAAATCGAACTCGCCGACCTCGCCTCGAGATCGAGCGAATCGATCGGGTTCCCGCGGATCGAACCCCGCGGCGAGCGACCGTCGACGTTAATTATTTAACGGCTAACGGTATGTTACGATCTTCGTTTGGATTTGGCAAGGGGCTCTTTTTTGATGAAGGAGAATTGGTTCGGCCGATCGGCCGGGAGGTATTTGAAATCGTCGGGGATCGATCGCATATCGATCGATCGCTTTGAACCGACTTTGTGAGCCGAGATTAGGGGTGCGGTTTCCAATACAACGTCGACACGAAATCGAAGACTTCATAGAATCAATCGTGTTCAAAACGCCGATTCATGGCGATTCGTCCGGGCTCGATCGACGCCTAAAACGATCGCCGAATCGAGGTCGAATTCAAAGTCGATTCGGGAGATTAATATTGAATTATGTAACTCGAACAATTACATTGACAAGTGAGCGCCATTTTGGTCGCCGCATTCCGTCGACGGCATTGGGTATCGTTCTTGAAACGATCTCGGATTCGGTCGTTCGATCGGTGTCGATGGCGTTTCGAGGTCGCAGCTCCGTCGACGGTCCGCGTCCCTCCCGAATCGAAGCCGCGGCCGATATTCGCTTCATGGAACATCGCGGCGCCGACGAATCGACGCTTGTTTTCGAAATCCCCACGCTCGGCGAAGCTCTGAACGAGCTTTACGATCCTCACAAAAATCGTCGTTCCCTCCCCGATCCCGATCAAACAGGTTTCGAATTATTGGCCAAAGTCGTCGGAGAAGTGGCGGCTAATAACGTCGACAGCGACCAATTTGATAGGAATATGCTCAAATATCTAATGAAATTTCGGTTTGCTTTAAAGAGATCGTTTCGTGAGATTCGCTTTGACACGATCGACGCTTCGGAGTCGATCGCGACGATCGATTCGCATTGGATCGAGATCGCTCGCGAGATCCGCTCGGCGACGCCTCCGCCGCGCCGGGTTCGTATCGTTGGAACGCTTGATATGTTACGCGTGAGCACACAGGGATTTGAACTGAGGCTCGACGACGGCGAGAGCGTGCCCGGGGTGCTTCTTAAGGGATCGATCGTCGACGTCGCCGAGGTTTTAAACCGACGCGTCATGATCGTCGGCCGCGCGATTTATCGTGCGTCGGGTCGCATCCTGCGAATCGACGCCGATTCGATCGCGATCACCGATTCGACCTCGTCGGTCTGGACAAAAATCCCGGCGCCCGAGGCGTCGCGATCCGAATTGAGAAGGAGAGCGGCGGAACGCCGATCGCGCGACGGCGCCGCGACGCTTATTGGAAGTTGGCCGGGCGACGAGTCCGATCAAGAGATCGATCGAGCTCTCGAGGAAATCGGCTAAATGATCGCTCAAGATCTCTATCTCCTCGATACAAACGTCGTCGTTGAACTGATTCGGGGAAATCGGCGCGGAAAATATATCGATGAAAAATTCAAATTATTACGATCGATCGATACCCTCCATATATCCGTCGTGACGATCGGCGAAACGCTCGCTCTCGCTCGAAGCCTGGGTTGGGGAAAGGAGAAATCCGAAGCTCTGAAATCAATACTAAGACGACTTATTATTTTAGATATCAATAACGACGAGATTCTCAACGCTTACGCGTCGATCGATCACTATAGTTTGCGATCGGGAGTTAGGATGGGAAAGAACGACGTATGGATCGCCGCGACGGCGCACGCTTCGGAGACGGTCCTTCTCACTTCCGATCGTGATTTCGATCATCTCGATGGAAAATGGATCGATCGCGTCTGGATCGATCCCGACGACCGGGCGATTTAAGATCGCCTCGATCGGCGCCGGCGGATTTCGAACGAAATCAAGGGTTGATGACTTGATCGAATCTCGATTTTCTCGCGATCGATCAAGCCTCGCCCGCGGCTGCCGCGGCCGAGGTCGGTCCCGTTTCCAACGCCGCCGCGGCCGCGGTCGCACGATCCGCGGCGTCGATGTTACGCAAATTGAGCGCGCTGTTCTTGCGGCTATAGCCGAAATAAATCACAAACCCGACCGCCAACCAGCCGAACAACCGCAGCCAATTTTCAACAGGGAGTGAACACATTAACATGAAACAAGTGGCGATGCCGAGGATCGCGGTCCAGGGCATCAGCGGGACGCGGAACGGCCGAACCGCGTCGGGGTTGGTGCGACGCATGATCAGCACCGCGCCGCAGACGATCGCGAACGCGAGCAGCGTGCCGATGTTCACCAATTCGGCGAGGATATCGATCGGCAACAACGCCCCCAATGTTCCCACGAAAATCCCGGTCAAAATCGTCGATTTCCAGGGGGTGTGGAATTTGGGATGAATCGACGCGAAAAAGCTTCTGGGCAAAAGACCGTCGCGAGCCATCGCCAGACAAATCCTCGGCTGGCTCAGCATCATCACCAACAAAACCGACGTGATCCCCGTGAGCGCGCCGATCGTGATCACCGTGTTCGCCCATGTTAAACCCTTTTGCATGAACGCGTTCGATACCGGAGCGTCCTTGTCGATCAAATCGTAACGAATCATTCCCGTCAACACGCCGGCGACCAAAACATATAGTATGGTACACACAATTAACGATACGATGATTCCGAACGGGACGTCGCGTTTGGGGTTTTTGGCCTCTTCGGATTGTGTCGAGACCGCGTCGAAGCCGATGTACGCGAAGAAGATCATCGCCGATCCCGCGAGCATGCCGACGGGTTTGCCGTCTTCGAGTCCGCCGATCGTCCATTCCTTGACGCCGAAAAAGCTGATCCCCGCGAACCCCTTGGGAGCGAACGGACTCCAGTTCGCCGGATCGATGTAAAACGCGCCGAGCGCGATCACCAAAAACACCACCGAAAGCTTGACGATCACCATCGTCGCGTTGAACCGGGCGCTCTCCTTGATCCCCAACACCAGGATCGTCGTGATCACCGCGGTGATCGCGACCGCGGGAAAATCGAACAGCGAACCCGTCCCCACGATCCGAGAAACCTTCTCCTGTACCTCGTATTTAAACGGCGCCGTACTAATAATTGTAGGAACATGTAAATGAAAGATAGCCAAAAGTGCTTGAAAGTATTTGGACCAGCCGTGCGCGACGGTCGCGGCGCCGACCGCGTATTCGAGGACGAGATCCCAGCCGATGATCCACGCGAAGAGTTCTCCGAGCGTCGCGTACGCGTAGGTGTAGGCCGATCCCGCGACGGGAACCATCGCCGCGAACTCGGCGTAGCAGAGCGCCGCGAAGATGCACGCGATCCCCGCGACGACGAATGAAAGCATGAGCGCCGGACCGGCCTGATCGTGCGCCGCCTTGCCGATCAGGACGAAGATCCCCGTGCCGATGATCGCCCCGACTCCGAGCGCCGTCAGCCCCCACGGTCCCAGCACGCGTTTGAGCCGACCCTCCCCCTCCATCTCTCCCAAAATCTGTGCGAGCGGCTTCTTGGCGAATAACGGACTGCTCATGCGAGCGATCTCCTACACGTGACGAAAGCGGGAAAACGCGACGAATCAAACGGAGGGAGAGAACGCCCGCGTCGCGTCGGGTAATGATCGTAATCGCCGATCGAATCGCCGGAAAATGTCCCAAGCCAATGGAGAACGCGTGGGATGGAAGCGATCGATTCGGTCACGTACACGAAATTGGTCGTCGCAAGCGATAAACGCGAGCGACCCCTTTTTCTCGATCCTTTTATTTTGCCGGCTTTACAGTCGGTTCACCAGTCCCCCGCGCTCAATTTGAATACGATCATCCGCCGACATCCGTTCGGATTCCGCAACGGAGCGATTTTGAGTCTTGTTATGCAACCTCGCCGAGCCGTGAGCGAGTCTTTCGGACGATTGTTAAAGGGAAAGGCCGGAACGAGCGCAAGCAAATGTGTGTCTGAATAATCCAATGGTTTCTCTATGCCGATCAAGAACCCAGTCCCGGCCCTCCCCGCACGCGGGGAGGGAGACATTCCAATATCATCGCATAATTACCCTTCCCCAAACTTGCGGGGGGAATCGAAGGGGGGTCGATTTACAAACCCTGATCAACAGCCCCGTCCCTGCCCTCCCCGTACGCGGGGAGGGAGAAATATCAACAATTACGAATCATATGCCGCAAACGGGGAGGGAAACGTACCAATATGCTCGCATAATTACCCTTCCCCCCGCATGCGGGGGGAATCGAAGGGGGGTCGCCGACACGAACGCCCCCGCTCAAAACGGCACCGCCGATTTGGGAGCGCCACCGGCGGCGGGTTTCGTCGTCTTCTTGGCGGAACTCGATTTCGTCGCCGATTTCGCTCGACCCGCGGCGCCGATCGGCGCGACGCGACTCCCCGCTCCCGCGGGCGCCGTCACGCTCGCGACCGCGCCGGGCTGGTTCGGATCGGCGGGCTCGGCGTTCGCCGCGTTGTCGCCGCCAAGGCGGATAAAACTCCCCCCGGCGAGCGGAGCGCTCGATGAAACTATTAACACATCTCGTACCTTAAAAGCTCCCGATACCTGCGTCCATTCCTCGGCGACGACCCCCAAAACCTTCACGGGTACGTTGACGACATATTCGCCGCGCACGACTTGTACGACTTTCGTCGCTTCGTCCTCCTCGCTGTCGAGAACCGACCGCGTGGGGACGTTGACGAGGGGTTGATCGGGCAAATATGGGCTCGAAACGCGCTCGCCGGGCTCGTGATCGAACTTGGAGTTGGGGATCGAAACCCACGCCGCGGCGAATTGCGTCGCGAGCTCGCGGAGCACCGAGTAATTCTCGGGCAACGGTAAAATCGCGTCGATCTTACCGTTGACCGATTGCCCCTCGACGGTCACTTTGATCGCCGATCCAAGCGAGACGGCGCGGCGATCGACCGGAACCAAAACGCGCAGGCTGGTGGTATCGGCGAGTTCGGCGATGAGCGCTCCTTTGAGAAGAACCTGGCCTGGGCTTGCGGGGATCGCCATGATTTTACCGCTGAACGGAGCGCGCACGGTGCACGCTTCGAGCGCCAGGCGCGCGAGATCGGCTCGGCCCCGCGCCGCGTCGACGCGAGCCTCGGCGATCGCGACCTTGCCGTTCCCCTTCTTGGCTTCGTCGAGCTCGGCCTGACGCTCCTTCAGCTCGGCGTCGGCGATTTTGAGCCGAGCCTGCGCCTCGGCGCGATCGAGCTGAGCGATCTCTTGCCCTTCGCGCACGTTCGCTCCCAGCGGAACGGCGAGGCTGCGCAACAGCCCGTCCGAGGTCGCGAGCAAGTTCACCCGCCGCGTCGGCTCGAGCGGAAACGGCAGCTTGTACCGCTCGGCGCTCGTCGGGAACAACTCCGCGGTGACGATCCGAGTCGATACCTGCGCCTGACCGAACGCCGAAACCGCGACCGACGCCAACAACAACGGCGCCAAAGCCCAAGCGACGCTCCCGAACTTCATCGCCGACCTCCCTCGTTATTTACTTATGCTGCGATAAGAACGTGACACGGCGTTTGGGATCGCCGCACTCGACGCGATCGAAGCCGTATCTTTAAGCTAGCTCGTCGGTTCGCGCCGGTCAATCGGCGGCCGCGGTCGTCGACGGGATCCGACATGATTCCCCGGGCGTCGCCGCGCGAGATCGGGTAAACTAGGCGTCGGCAGCGACCGACGATCGCGCCGAGGGGGATCGAACGATCGATCTGGAACGCTTTTTTTCGAGAAAGATTCGGCATGAATATGCGGACGACGGGAACCTGGCTGCGGTTGACGGGGCCCGTTCTTCAACTGACCGCGCTGGCGATCCTGGCGGGGGTGAAAAACAAGCCCAAGTTCATCATGGGTTATCCCGTCGATACGATCCTTTTTGACGTGTTTTTGGTGGGGATGACGATGGTCGTCGTCGGCGTGCTGATCTCGCGCAGGCCCGGCAAACCAAAGACGCGCGATCTCGAACTATAATTATAATCGCGACGGGGGAGCTCGATCGCTAACGGATTGATCGATCATCATCAAGGAGCGTGAGTGTGTGTGGAATTGTCGGGTTCACGGGTCGGCGCGCCGCCGAGCCGATATTGCTCGCGGGTCTGAGGCGGCTGGAATATCGCGGTTACGACAGCGCCGGCGTGGCGACGATCGATTCCGAGGCGAGGCTTGTGGTGCGGAAGCGCGCCGGACGCGTGTCGGCGCTAGAGGAACTGTTGACTCGTTCCCCCGCGGCGGGGGAATGCGGGATCAGCCACACGCGGTGGGCGACGCACGGGCCCGCGAACGACCTGAACGCGCACCCGCATATCGGCGGCGCGGGGGCGGTCGCGGTGGCGCACAACGGCGTGATTGAAAATCACGCGCAATTGCGCGACGAACTGACGCGGCTCGGGTTCGCGTTTCAAAGCCAAACCGATACCGAGGTGATCGCGCATTTAATCGCGCAAGAGCTCAAAAAAGGTTTGGATTTATTCGCGGCGGTTCGCGCGATCTTGCCCCGGCTCGAGGGAACTTACGGGCTCGCGGTCGTCGCGCCCGGCGAGCCCGGGGTTTTGATCGGCGCGCGGATGGGAAGCCCTCTCGTCGTCGGATTGGGAGACGGCGAGCATTTTCTCGCGAGCGATTCGACCGCGATCGCCCCCCACACGCAGTCGGTCGCGTACCTTCAAGACGGCGAGGTCGTCAGGCTCACCGCCGATGAGTTCAATCTTGAGCATTTAGAGAGAGGTTCAATCGTCCCTCGAGTCGACCGGATCGACTGGAGGCCCGACGACCGCGAACTCGGCGGCGTTCCTCATTATATGCTCAAAGAGATTTATGAGCAACCAAGCACGGTTCGAGACGCGTGTCGCGGGCGGCTTCGTCGCGGCGAGGCGACGGCGCAGTTCGGCGGGCTCAACCTGACCGCCGCGAAGTTGCGTCGGGTGCGGAGGATCGTTTTCGCGGCGTGCGGGACGAGCCTTCACGCCGCCAAGATCGGCGAATATTTGATCGAGCGGTTCGCGAGGATTCCCGTCGAGGTCGAATACGCCGGGGAATTTCGTTATTCGAACGCTCCGCTCGACGATCGGACGCTTGTTTTTGTGTTGAGTCAATCGGGGGAAACCGCGGATACGCTCGGAGCGCTCCGCGAGGCGCGCCGTCGCGGCCATCCCACGCTCGCGATCGTCAACACCGTCGGCAGCACGATCGCCCGCGAGGCCGACGGCGGAATTTACCTCCACGCGGGAACCGAGATCGGCGTCGCGGGGACGAAATCGTTCTCGGCGCAGGTCGTCGTCCTTTCGCTGCTGGCGATCTATCTGGGAAGGCTTAGGCATATGTCGTTCACGGCGGGCTTGGAGGCGATCGACGCGATCGAGTCGGCGCCCGACCGGCTCGAAAAAGTCCTGGCGATCGAACCCCTCGTCGTCGCCGCCGCCGAACGGATCGCGAACTGCAAAAGCGTCCTCTTCCTCGGTCGCGACGTCCACCACCCCGTCGCTCTTGAAGGGGCTCTTAAACTTAAAGAGATTAGTTATGTTCATGCCGAGGGTTATCCCGCGTCGGAGATGAAGCACGGGCCGATCGCTCTGGTCGATCCCGAAACACCGTGCGTCGTGGTGGCGCCGAGGGGGCCGCTCCACGCCAAAACGATGTCGAACATCGAGGAGCTGAAGGCTCGGCGTGGGGTGATCGTCGCGGTGGGGACCGAGGGGGATCGCGAACTCGAACGTCGCGCCGACGTTTTCTTGCCGATTCCAGACGTTCCCGAGATCATCCAGCCGTTGCTCGCGGTGGTTCCGCTCCAGTTGCTCGCGTATCATGTCGCGCTCCTTTTGGGCCGCGATATCGACAAACCGCGCAATCTGGCGAAGAGCGTCACCGTCGAGTAAGATCGGTTCCGGTCGTTCGCGCTCTCTCACGCCCTGGAACTTACGCCGACCCGCCGCGGAGAATCTTCATGCGATTGATTCAGCATGCGATTGCATTCATCTTTATTACGCTCATTCAATCGAACATATTGGTCGCGGCCGAGCCGATTCCGCACGGACAGGACGCTCCGCCGAATCCTCCGCTCACTCCCGCCGAGGCGATCGCGCGGATGAAGGTACCCGAGGGATTTCGCGTCGAGCTGGTGGCGAGCGAGCCCGATCTCGTCAATCCCGTGGCGATGGCGTTCGACGAGCGCGGGAGAATCTGGGTGACCGAGAGCGTCGAATATCCGCGACAGTCTCCTGGACCGGGACGCGATCGGATCAAAATCCTTGAAGATACCGACGGCGACGGCAAGGCCGATCGGTTCACGATTTTCGCCGAGGGGCTTAATATTCCGTCGGGGATCGCGATCGGGAACGGCGGAGTTTGGGCGGCGAATTCTCCCGACATCCTTTTTTTGAGCGATACCGACGGCGACGGCAAGGCCGATCGTCGCGAGGTCGTCGTCACGGGTTTCGGCCGGTTCGACACCCACGAGCTCCCCAATTCGCTCTCGTGGGGCCCCGACGGCAAGCTTTACGGCTGGAACGGAGTGTTCAATCCCGCGCATATCGAATACCGAGGTAAAACGTATGATTTTACGTGCGCACTCTTTCGCATCGATCCCAAAACGCGCGATTTCGATCTGTTTTGCGAGGGGGTGAGCAATTCGTGGGGGGTCGATTGGGACGGCGAGGGGAGCGCGTTCGCGAGCGCCTGCGTGATCGATCACCTTTGGCATCTCGCCGAGACCGGCTATTACGTGCGTCAGGCGGGGGCTTATCCCCCGTTTTGCGAGCCGATCGGCTCGATCGTGAGCCACAAACATCAAAAAGCCGCGTATTGTGGAATCCATTACTTTCAGGGCGACGCCTACCCCGAGCAATATCGCGATAAGCTTTACATGGGTAACATTCATGGAGGATGCGTGAACGTCGATTCGATCAGGCGGAACGGATCGACGTATCGCGGCGAACCCGCCGCCGATTTCCTCACCGCGAACGACGCGTGGTTCATGCCCGTTTCGCAAAAGACCGGGCCCGACGGATGCTTGTATATTTTGGACTGGTACGATCGATATCACTGTTATCAAGACGCCGGCAGAGATCCCCTCGGGATCGATCGGCTTAAGGGAAGGCTTTATCGCGTTCGCTACCAAAACGCGCCCAGGGTGGTCGGGTTCAACCTCGCCGCCGAACCGGTCGATCGGCTGATCGATCGCCTCGATTCTCCCAACGGCTACTTCCGCGACCAGGCGCGGCGGCTGTTATCGCAACGTGATGATAAAAGCGTGCGAGATAAACTCGAGACCGTGATTTTCGATTCCACTCGATCCAAGAAACAACGGATGAACGCGCTTTGGGCTCGAATCGGAATCGGCGCTCTCGATACCGCGGTCGCTCTCCGTCTTCTCGGCGATTCCGACGCTTCCTTTCGGGCGTGGGGCGTGCGCGCCTCGGGGAACGCGGGGACGGTCGACGAGCGCGTGTCGGCGCGGGTCGGCGAACTCGCGGCCGACGCCTCGCCCGACGTTCGGTTGCAAGTCGCGATCGCTTCGCGGAAGATCAAAAAGCTCGATCCGATCCCCGTATTGCTCGAAGTTGCGGCGCATTCCGACGAAGATCCGCTCATCCCCAACATCGTTTGGAATAATCTTCACCCGCTCGTCGATCGACACGCCTCGGAAATCGTGACGCGGATCGAGGCGATGAACCTCGAGAAAAACGTCGAGGTCGCCGAACTCGTTCCGTCGCTGATCGAACGAATGCTCGCATCAGCCGATATGGATCCCAAGCTCGTCGTCCGTCCGGCGCGAGCCTTGATCAAAGGAGAGAACCCGCGCGAAGAAACCGCGGCCCGGTGCGCGACGATCCTCGCGCGTCATCTCCAAACGCATCGGCTCGACCCCGAAACGTTAAGCCGCTGGAAAGCCGCGATCGCCCCGCTTTCGGCCGAGCTCGAGGCGCTCGATTCGGCGTCGATTCGTTTCGCGTGTTCGCTTTTACGCGCAAGCGAGCATGACGCGAAAGGATTGGAACAAATTCGCGGCTATTTCTTATCCAAAAATGAAAGTCATGATCGACGATTGGAGGCGTTGCGGGCGATCGTTTCGGCGGGGGATCGCGACGCGATCGAATCGATCGCTCGGGTTACGGCGGATCCGACCGCGGGTTCGGCTGAATTTCGAGGCCGGGTGATCGAGACGCTCGGCGGGTTCGACGACCCGTCGGTCGCTCGCTTCGTTTTGGCGGCGTATCCTTCGCTCGAGCCCGAACTCAAACCGCGGGCGATCGAACTTCTCACGCAGCGCGGAACTTGGAGCAAGGAGCTTCTGACGGCGATCGGCGATAAGAAGATCCCTGCCGAGGTTCTCAACGCGAATCAGGTTCGCAAGCTCGTCGCCGGCCGCGATCGCGAGCTGATCAAGTTGGTTCAAGAAAAATGGGGCGTCGTGCGCGAGACTCGCGATCCAAAACGTGAAGATGTCGTCAATCGCATGCGCACGTTGATTCGCACATCTTCGGGCGACCCGCACTCGGGCGCGCTCGCGTTTAAAAAGGTGTGTGCGCAGTGCCACGCGATTTACGGCGAGGGGAAGGATGTCGGCCCCGATTTGACCGGGAACGGTCGGGGCTCGTTCGAGCAGTTGCTTTCGAACGTGTTCGACCCGAGCCTCGTGATCGGAGCTTCGTATCAGGCCGTGACGATCGCGACCAAAGCCGGCCGAGTGCTTTCAGGGCTCGTCGTCGAGGAGGGCGCCGATCGCATCGTGCTCAAAATACAAGGCGGAGATCGCGTTTCGATCCCCCGCGGCGATATCGACGAACGCAAAACGAGCGCGCTTTCGCTGATGCCCGAGGATCTTGATAAACAACTCTCCGCGCAAGAGATCGTCGACTTGTTCGCGTTCCTTTGTCTCGACAAGCCTCCGACCGATCCCTCCGCCAAAAAGCTCCCTGGCGCCGGACCGATCCGCTTGAACAAGCCGAGGTGAAAATCAAAACGAGCGATCGAGAATTATTACGGAGTGAACGTGCGTTCTCAATGATCGCTAAAAAGCGAGCGATCACCCGGATATTTTTTTCGTAACGATCGTCGCCCTAGGATATAATATCAGAACATAAACATAATTGCTCAAATTGGGATGGCGAATCTCGCGGTGAGCCGGCATGTTTTTATTTCTGAGGTCGAACCCGTTTGGTAGGTCGAACCTCCTGGTGAGCCGGCATGTTTTTATTTTTGAGGGCGAACCCGTTTGGGAGGGCGAACCTCCCGGTGAGCCGGCATGTTTTTATTTTTGAGGTCGAACCCGTTTGGGAGGGCGAACCTCCCGGTGAGCCGGCATGTTTTTATTTTTGATGTCGAACCCGTTTGGGAGGTCGAACCTCCCGGTGAGCCGGCATGTTTTTATTTTTGAGGTCGAACCCGTTTGGGAGGTCGAATCTCCTGGTGAGCCGGCATATTTTTATTTCTGAGGTCGAACCCGTTTGGGAGGGCGAACCTCCTGGTGAGCCGGCATGTTTTTATTTTTGAGGTCGAACCCGTTTGGGAGGGCGAACCTCCTGGTGAGCCGCATTTTATATGTGCGCATGTGAGGTCGAACCTCGCGGTGAGCCGGCATGTTTTTATTTCTGAGGTCGAACCCGTTTGGGAGGTCGAACCTCGCGGTGAGCCGGCATGTTTTTATTTTTGAGGTCGAACCCGTTTGGGATGTCGAACCCGTCTGGGAGGGCGAACCTCCTGGTGAGCCGGCATGTTTTTATTCCTGAGG
>JAJYWB010000077.1 GCA_021791715.1 Planctomycetota bacterium
AACAAAATCAAGCATTACAGACGAATTGCGACTCGATTTGATAAAAAGGAGCGGAACTATCTGGGATTTGTTCATCTTGTTTCGACACTTGTAATCATCGGCGTGACTGTCAACACGCCCTAGCGATCTTACGTTCCCAGGCTTTTCGATTCGACGGAAAGTCGGCTCGAATCGAATCTGTGATGGATTATGATCTCAAACAGAACGACTCGCTTCAGGTTCGGAATAATCACTGTAATCGGCTACGACTTTACGATCAAGTAAGAAGAAGCGACGAATCGATAATCCGCCGACGATCTTCGACGAAAGCCGAGACGGCGGGCTCGAGCGGCTTCGTTTCGAGACGAAGCGAGTATCCGAAGTCGCTCTTGCCGGGAAGGGTGTCGTCGATTCGTGAATCGAGCGGACGTCATGGATCGGATCGTCCAATTGCGAGGCGCCTTCGCTCGATCTCGTTCGGATCACGGAGGATTCGGCGATACACACATACCTATGCAGATCGATCATGATCCCGTTCTTCGCTTTCGCTTGAAAAACGCGACCGTGATGATGACGATCACGAACGCGGCGGAAACCAACGTAACCCAGAACCGTGGAAACGCGGAGCGATTCCGCTCTTGAGAGGGTTGAGCGAGTCCCTGACGATCCTGTCGGACGATTTCGCCCCCTTTTTGCACGGTCACCGACGCGCCTGCGGGAACTTTGATCTTTTGAAAGAATGATTTTGGATAATCGGGATTGAGATTCAACTTTTTCAACGTGTACGTATCGATAGATTCTTTTACAAGTTTCTTCTCGGTTTTATATTTTATATGGTTATACTCGGTATGCGTAACGACGTGGGGAATCCAGACGCCCGGTTCGAATTCGCGAATATCCGACGAGATCACGACGGCCCTTGGGACCGTTTCGTCTCCCATCATATTGTAATCCTCGAATCGAATGGGCAAATAATTCCGTTCGATCGAAATCCACAACGTCTGCTTCGGTTTAAAGTCTGGTCCGGCGATTCTACGAATCCTGGAGACGATCTTGACGCATTTCAATCCCTCAATCTCATCGAATGACTTCGAAGCGATTTCATGTTCGAAATCTTGATACCACATCTTGTCCGCGACCCCTTTAGCTCCTCTTAGATAATCGGCCATTCTCGGTGTGAACTTCTGACATGCGAACGGCAGACGATAAGGAGTGAGATAATCGGACGTTTGATTTAATAAAAACTTATTCGATAAACGCGCCGTCTCGGAGCCGGATTCTTTGTCGGAATTCAATCCGACGAACCGATCGCCGTCAAACTGACTTTCGTATGTGAGAGCATGCTCGCTTTTATCTATTGAAACGCCGTGAGAGTAATCTTTAACATATCGAAAAGACCCTTGTTTAATAAACGTATGCACGGCGTCGCGTTTCTTGAATGTTCTTGGCGAAAGATACGAATCATCCAAAACCCGACTCTGTTCCTCGTAGATAATTTCAGAATGATCGAACATCTTCTCATAAGACTCCACAACCGAGGCGATCTTGTCGAGATCGATTCGCTCGGGCTCGGTTACTTCCCCGAGGACGATTGTCGACAAGATCGCAGCGAACGAAATCAGGCCGTTCATGATCTATTTCCCTTGAGTGTTTGTTTGTTCTGAAACAATGGGCTCGTCGACTTCAAGGATTTCCCGGACCCGTCGATAGATCGCAAGACGTCGGATTCATATAGGTGAAACCTGAAGTTATGAAACACGGATCTTGGGTTTGAACCTGACAAGCGGTGGAATTCATGACGTTTGTTCCACAAGATCCTAGCGCGGCGAAGCCGCAATTCTACCGACTCGACGCGCGAGCGATGGTCTTCTGATTGTATCGTGAAAATTCTGATTGATCAATTGATCGGACCCTCGCTAGCGCGTCGGGTTGGTATAATCTCATCTTCCGTTCACTCCCATGATGATGCGCCGACGGCGCACCGATGAAACGGACGAAGACTTTTACGGATTTCGTATGATCGCTCCGCGAGATTCGTTCCTGAGTATCAAACGGATCGATCGTCCGTACGATCGTCGAAGCCGGCGAACTTAACGGTTGCGAACGAGTTCGATCGAAAGTTCACGCGAGAGCCCCGAATAGCGGAAAATCCTTTTCAAGCGTTCACCCGGCTTGATCGCGTCGCCCCGGATCTCGACGGTCAATAAACGCCGGCGGCGATCGGTACGATTGGATTCGACGATTCGGACGACGTCGTCGGCTTGAACTCGCAGTTCGCCGAGATCGTCGTCGTCGGTGAGCGAGACGATCACGTTGCCGACGAGCGTCGAAGAGTCTCCCTCTTTAACGTGAAGGTAGACGATCGGCGGAGCGACGATCACATCGCGATGGATTTCGCCCGTCACGGGAACCGAGTCTTCGACCCCCTCGGACGATCGAAAGACGATTCGTCCCGTCGTGGAGTCGTTTTCAACGAGGGTTAGATCGACTCGGTAACGAATCGTCGATCCCGCGGAGTCGACCCGTTCGATATGGATCGACGGATGATCAACGATCACATCAACTTTTTCGGTCCCGCCGCGTTTCACCTTGACGGCGAGCGTTTTGGAGTTTTTGACGCCCGGTTTCAAGCGACCGAACTGGAGCGATGAGGGTTCGAACTCGAACGGCGAGGGGATTTCTCCTCGGACGACCCGCGTGATCGTGGGATTGCCTGGTTCATTTGACGTGAACGCGAGGGTGACGAACGCTTGATCTTTGATCGACTTCAGACGTATGCCGTAGCGGATCGCGCGAATTTCTCCGGGTGCGAGCGTCCCCTCGGAGGGGGAGATCGAAGCGGGTTGGCCCCACGCCTGTACCTTGAAATCGACCGGTTTCTCGCCGTGATTTTGGAGCTGATAAACCCCCTCGGCGATCTTGCCGGGAGAATCGACCGAGAGCCTGGTTTCAAGATCGGGCTCGACGACGATTTGACCGTCGGCGAAACGACGCGAATGGACCGCGAGGAAGGTCGCGACCGCGATCAATACGAGGATCGTCGGCGAGACAATCAAGAACAACGGACGTTTCGATATCATGACGACGAATCCGGGTCGGCGATGCGGGTCACGCCAAATAGAAACAATTCTATCACGATCGTCGGCGGCGATCGAGAGCCGAATCGGGCGCTTTTGATTCGAGGTCGGATCGAGACGCGGCGATCGCGCGCGATCGCGATCGTTCCAAACCGAATCGATCCGTTCAGAATTCGGTCCGTCTGAAAGAACGACCGAAGTCGATCGTGATCAATGGATTAAACCACCAGGATCAATCGATCCAATACATAGGATTGTTCGATCATCCTCGCCGGCGCGTTTCCATGGGGTGAAAGAAGAGGTTGCGTCGATAGGCGAATTCGAGGCGTTGGAGGCGAGACTCGCCTTCACGCGAACCGTTGAAACTTTGATAAAAGGAGGGGAATATTTTTGGCGGGTGGAACGCGCGATGGTACGCGGGGGCGGGTCCGAAGGCGATCGATCCCGCGGCGCCGGGGCGAACGACGTCGAGCACGCCAGACGCGGTCGCTCGGCTTCCCTCGGAATCGACGATCGTCACCGTGACGGGATAAAAACCGGGGGTTTGATACGCGTTCGCACCGATCACCTCGAATCCCGACGCGGTCGCGACGACGTAGCCGGCCGACGTTTGTCCGTTTCCCCAATCGATCGAAGCCGAGAAGTCGGTCGCGTTCGCGTAGGGGTTTAAATCGATAAAGTGAGCGAGGATGTGTTGATTATATGATCGGGCCGCGGCGAGGCCCGAGGGCGCCGAGGTCGCGACGATCGGTTGATCGGAGACGTTCGCGGTTCCGGCGACGACCATCGATTGACCGTTAATCATATCGGTAACGCCGATTGAGACGGTGTATCCTCCCGCGTTCGGGTAGGCGTAGGAGGCGACGATCTCGAATTGTCCGGGACCCGTTTGCACGACGGTTCCGGGAGACGTTTGTCCGTTCCCCCACGCGACGGTCGCGGTGAAATCTCCGGCGGTTCGGGGACCCTGGGAGTAGCTTGTGTCGAGGTCGGTGAACGACGCGACGATCGTGGTGAACGACGTTCCCTCGGGGGCGATGAAGGGGCCGGCCGCGGACATAAGAAAAGGCGTTGATCCGACGGGGAGGGTCGGCTGATCGTTGGGCGCGGCGAGCGCCTGGACGACGTAGCCGTTCCAGAAGCCGAAATTTCCCCACGCGAGGTCGCCGATTTCGGAGCCGAGGTTGGACGTGGAATTGGGGTCGAGCCACGCGGGGTTGGTCGACGGATCGGGGTCGGTGACACCCTCGGCGATCTCGTGCGAGGTCGCGACGGTCGTCAGTTGCCAAACGTTTAGAGGCGCGACGACTCCGTTGATTCCACCTGGAAACGGTATCACCGCGTAGGAGATCGATTGATTGGTCGCGGGATCGATGAAGTTATTATGATATCCGGCGAAGTGGCCGAGGCCGGGTTCGGTTCCCGAGGTGGCGCCGCTCGCGGAGACCTCTACGTTTTGCGGGGTGTAGACGACGAAGAGTCGTTCGGAGTTATTGGAAACCGCCCCCGAATTGAGTTCGTTGAGGATCGCCGATTGGATTTGAGAGTCGGAGATTTGCGAGCCCGCGGGGAGGTTCGTGTTCGCGACCAGGCTTCCCGTAAGCGTTCCGGCGCCGATTCCGTAGGGGGTCATCAAATTGAAATACGAGCCGCTGACAAGCGTTGAGACATAAGTATTGAGTTGATTCATGACGCCCGCCTGGGCGGGATCGGAATTCCATTGCGATCCGAGGAAGACGGTTTCAACCTGCGCGTTCGCGAGAACGGGTCCGCCTTGATCGACGACCGAGAGGAGTTCGCGGGTTTCGAGGGGTTCGACCGCGGGTCGAGCCGAGCGGCGGCGAAGCGAGCGAGATCGATGCGAGCGAGAATGACGGCTGTCGTTCATATCGGTGAATCTCATAGACATACCGCGAACGATCGGCGTCGAATCGCGGCGTGGGAACGATCGCTCGATCGCCATGATGAACATGAGTTTCAATCGAGCGGGTTCGATCGCGCGGGCGAATTCGCGCTTCCGGTGGAATTGGAGTACGTCGATCGTCGCGGCGTGCTCGGCGGGTGCGAAATACGACGTGGAGCGATGCTTTCGGGCGAATGTGTTCAAAAAAAGGAACCGCGGGGTCGTTCGCGAGCTATGCTGCGCCGGCGACCGCCGCGGTTATCGTTCGACGATCATAGACTGTTGTAGAACCAAAGATTTATTTTGATTTTGATCCAAGGAGCGCGGCGGGGTCGTCGACGACGAGGTAGTGGCCGTGATCGGCGGTGACGACGAGGGCGGATTCGTTCCAATCGCTGTGGTTTTGGACCCATTCGATCACGGTTTTGACGGCGTCTTCGCCCGAGAGGACGGCGCCGACGGCGTTATCGAGGTTGTTGTCGTGGAGAGCGAAATCGACGTCGCCGGCTTCGATGAAGAGAGCGAAGGGTCGGGAGGGATCGGCCGAGAGGAGGGTGATCGCGGCTTTTGTCAGATCGACGAGGGTTGGTTGTTCGATCAGATCTTCACGCGAGTATTTTTCGGCTTTGGAGCGGATGCCGTCGACGGGGTCGTAATTTCCGTCGGCGGTTCGGTAGGGGAGGTGGTCGAAGCGATCGGAACCGAAGAAGCCGAAGAGGCGTTTGTTTTGGGCCGCGGCGGTTTGGGCGGCGGCCTGGAGGGCTTCGGCGGCTTTGACGCCGCGAGCGGGCTCGACGACGACGTATCGACCGCCGTTTTTGGCGTCGATTTCGGCGCGATCGTCGGCGGTTAAGTATGTGTTACCCAAAACGACATTTTTACCTTGTTGGATCGTGAGGACGGCGCGGGCGCCGATTTTGCCGAAGCCGGTTCCCATGACGACGTCGAGTCCGGGGTGGATCGGTTCGTGTCCGGTCGTTTGGGCGACGCTTTCGAGTCCGAGCATATCGCGTGCGAGGTCCTGGTAATCGTCTCGGCTGACGTTGTGCGCGTACATCGCCGCGGGGGACGCGTGGCAGAACGGAACCGAGGTGACGGTACCGACTTTCCATCCGGACTGTTGCAATTGTTGAAATAAGGTGGTTTGGAATCGACCTTGATCGTCGACGTTGATCCCGTCGTCGTACATTTTGACTCCGGTGGCGAATTCGGCGGCGCTTGGGGCGGAGTCGGTGACGGCGTGGGGGGTTCCGCCGATTTTGGCGAGGATCGCTTTATCGAGCGCGTTCATCGCCTGGCCTTTGATGTAGCCGGGGGCTTCGAGTCGTCCTTTGGTCCAGGGGTTTAAGCCCGCGATGCGCGGGTCGTACCCTCCCTGCAAGCTGTCGGGGGGAATGACGACGGTTTGATGATTCACATCGGCGATGTTTTTTTCGTGCGACGGGGTGGTGACGTAGTAGCCGTATTGCAATTTGGCGCCGGGGAGATCGTCTTGAAAGACGAGCCCCGAGCCTTTTCCCTCGTGGTAGATCGTTTTGGAGCGGACGATCGCGGCGGCGCGGGTCGTTTCCCAATCCATACCGTCGAACCAGACGATAAAGAGGTGTTTAACTCCGTGCGCAACGGCGTCTTTTTGAACGAAATATAAGTCGGATTGATCGGCGTATTCGGCGTCGGGGGCGACGGTGTGCGCCGGGATTGTTCCGAAGAGTTTTTGGACGCTTTCGGGGTCGCGGTATCGGCTGTTCGCTCCGACGACCTTGTCGAGTCGGATTTTGGAACCGAAGGCGTAGACGGGGATCAAGCGGTTGGTGTGGCCGCGGTGATTGGAGAAGACGTCGTTCGCGCCTTGCGAGCCGAAGTGGTAGGCGCGGGGCGTTTTTTGATCTTGCGTGGCGATCGCCTTGGCCTGGAGATCCTTGAGGACGTCTTGGCCGCGCGTCGGTTTGACGGATATCAAAGCGGACGAGGCCGCGGCGGCGACGACGAGAGCGAGTGGGATTCGGCTTTTGGTTTTTCTGGGCGGGATCACGGAGTCGCTCCTGGCGTTGAGAATCGAATGAAGATCCAGGTATAAGCCGATGCGTCGGTGGGGGGTCGATCGTCAAGCGGCGGTTTGTGGTTCAGGGTCGATCGTTCCGGTTCTGGAACGATATTAATCGCCCGGGGGGATGAAAACGACGTGGGATTGCGATGAAAGTGGCGTGAAGCGTGAGAAATCGGTTGAGAGAGGCTTTGAAGCGTGAGTTTGGTCGGGTTTGGTTTTTGCGCGTATCGGCGTTTTATGGGGGTGTGGAGGGTCAAGTTGTTGGTTCCGGCTCGATTAGGGCGCACAATGGATTTGTGACGTCGCGGGGCGATTCGCGAGTCGAGCCGGGTCGAGGGGTATCGAGCGGTCGAGCGAATTCCGCGGCGTGTCGGTCGCGTCGTCGAGCGGAGGCATCACGTTGTTACGAGACGTATTGGCGATCATCTTGGCGGGGGGCCGCGGGTCGCGGCTGGAACCGCTGACGAGGGATCGCGCCAAGCCCGCGGTCCCGTTCGGCGGGATTTATCGGATCATCGATTTCACGCTTTCGAATTGCATCAATTCCGATCTGAGGAAGATCCTGGTGCTGACGCAGTACAAGGCGATCAGCCTAAGCCGGCACATCGACCAGGGTTGGAGTTTTTTGTGCCGCGAGCTCGACGAATACATCGAGGTGATTCCGCCGCAGCAGCGGATCACCGAGCATTGGTATCAGGGGACCGCCGACGCGATTTATCAGAACGTTTACACGATAGAGAAGGCCGCTCCGCGGGACACTCTGATTTTGGCGGGCGATCATATTTATAAAATGAATTATTCAAAGATGATCGATTTTCATCGAGATATGAACGCCGATTTGACGATCGCGTGTTTGCCGGTTCCGCGGAAGGAGGCGACCGAGTTCGGGGTGATGAAGATCGACGAGGCGGGCGCGGTGACGGGTTTTCGCGAGAAGCCGCGCGATCCCGAGGGGATGCCGGGGGATCCTGAGACGGCGCTCGCGTCTATGGGTATTTATATCTTTAACACAAATTTGATGTATGAGTTGTTGTTTCAGGACGCGGCGAAGAAGGAGGGGAGCCATCACGATTTCGGCAGGGACATTATACCGGGGATGTTGGGTACGCACCGGGTGTTCGCGTATCCGTTTCAGGACGAGAATCGGAAGAAGGCGGCTTATTGGCGCGACGTGGGGACTCTCGACGCGTATTATCAGACGAACATGGATTTGATTCAGATTGATCCGATTCTCAATTTATATGATCGCGATTGGCCGATTCATACGTATCAGATTCCTTCGCCGCCGCCGAAGTTCGTTCACATCGAGCCCGAGCGTCGCGGGGTGGCGTTGAATTCGGTGATTTGTCAGGGGTCGATCGTATCGGGGGGTCAGGTTTACCGGAGCATTCTTTCGCCGAACGTTCGAATCAACAGTTTCGCGCTCGTGGAGGATTCGATTTTATTCGAGGGGGTGGAGGTGGGTCGGCATGCGCGGGTTCGGCGTGCGATCATCGATAAGGACGTGAGGGTGCCGGCGGGTTTCGAGCTCGGCTGGAACCGCGAGGTCGATCTGGCGCGGGGATTGACCGTCACCGAAGACGGCGTGACGGTCGTTCCCAAAGGCGAGGATCTCGAACGGTTCGTACCCCAGGGGGGATGAGACTTGTGCGGGATTAAGATCCCGCGGGATCTCCCGCCGTATTTCCGGAATGATGAACCGCGCCTCGCGGCGTCGAACTTTTTGTCGATCGATCATACGAAGATATATACCTATTTGATCTGAATATGAGCGGGCGAAATCATGAGATGGAATTGTATCAATCGATAAAAATATGATAGGAACAAGGGGTCGCTTTAAGATCGCGTCGTAATCGCGTCGGCGAATCGATCGGGCGTAACCGCCGAGAATTGGGTCGTTCGGCTCATTCGACTCGCCGATTAATTCCGGGATTGGCGGACGATTTGGGGAAGTTGAATCGGGACGTCGTTGGGTTGAGGTTTTCCTGGAGCGCTTCGTCCGTCGGCTACGTATCGCTCGAGAAGTTTGATCAATCGATCGACGACTTCGGGGCGATCGGCGTGGAGGTTGTTTTGTTCGCCGACGTCGCGGCTCAGATCGTATAGCTGGATCGGCGGGAGATTCGTCGCGTCGTCTCGGCCTGGACGAGGCTTGCTCCAGCCGCCTGAATCGGGGCAGAGCGCGAGTTTCCAGGAACCCTGGCGAATCGCGAATGAACCGTTGATTGAATGATGAATCGTCGCCTCGCGGATCGGTTTTTCCGTCGCTCCGATCAAGTACGGTAAGATACTGAAGCTGTCTTCGCCGGCGTGATCGTCAAGTTTCACTCCGAGGATTTCGGCGCACGTCGCGATGAAATCGACCTGGCAGATCGTTTGATCGCAGACCGATTTCGCTTGAATTTTGCCGGGCCACCTTGCGACGAACGGGATTCTGTGCCCGCCTTCGAAGATATCGGCCTTGGCGCCTCGAAAATGATAACCGGGATGATGTCCGAGTTTCGCGAGCGAATCGAGGTTCGCGACGGGCGAACAGCCGTTGTCGCTGGTGACGATCACGAGCGTGTTTTCGGCGAGCCCGCCGCGGTCGAGCGCGTCGAGCACTTCGCCGATCTCGTCGTCGACCTGCTCGACGAAATCGCCGTAAGGGCCGATTCCGCTTCTGTTGATATAAGCGTGTTCAGGGACGATCGGAGCGTGCGGCGCCGAGAGCGCGAAATAGAGGAAAAAAGGCGGCCGGTCGGGATCGTTCGATCGCTCGTGGATATATTCAATCGCTTTGTTAGTGATCGTCCGGGCGACGTCGACGGCTTCGAAATCGGCCGCGGCTGGGCCCTTCCTCACGAAGGTTTTCTCGACCGTCGGAACGCCGACGGTTCGATCGTCGCAAATAAATATAAATGGATACATATCCAATGAAGCGCTTATGCCGAAATAAGTTTTGAAACCTCGATCGTTCGGTCCGTTCGTGATCGGACGCGTGTAATCGACCGCGCGATAATCGCCTTTGGGAACGATCTCGTCGCCGAAGCCGACGGGGGATTTGACGGGCCAATCGAGCCCGAGATGCCATTTGCCGAAACACGCGGTGTGGTAGCCGTGCTTTTTGAGGAGTTCGGCGACGGTGAGTCGATCGGCGTGGATCAACGGGGGCGAGAATCCTCCCAGTACGCCCTGTTTGAGCCGCGTTCGCCACGCGTATCGACCCGTTAGGATCGCGTAGCGCGACGGAGTGCAAACCGCCGACGCCGAGTGAGCGTCGGTGAACTTCATCCCCTGTGACGCGAGCCGATCGATTCGAGGGGTCTTGATTTTGGATTCGGGATTGAACGAACCGACGTCGCCGTAACCGAGATCGTCGGCGAGGATGAAGACGATGTTGGGTCGATTCGCGGGCGCGACTCGTCCTTGTCCGAAAGCGGCGCCGATGCCGACGAAGTTTAAAACGAAACCGACGAGGAACGCGTTTCGAAGCTTCCGAACGACCGACGCGGACTTTTCGTGTCGGAATCGGATCTGTTTTGTTGTAATAAAAAGTTGATGAATATTCATTGGTTTCGCCTTGGCGTAACGCGTGTTGAATCGTCGGCGAGTGCGATCGCTTTTTGTAACGGGTCGAAGCTTCTCGACGTCGCTTTCGATCACCTTACCGACGGCGGTTGCGGACGGCAATAATCGATTCGCCTTCGTGATGAATTCGTTAACATCAGAACCGTCGTCGTGAGGACGAAGGCTTGGGGATCGACCGTAATTTTTTACCGTCGATCCGGAACCTTCAGGCTCAGAGTCGATCCGGAAACCGCGTCTTATCGATCGCGGATCGAGTATCCGGGTTTTTCGGCGGTTATTGTCCGCCGAATCGATACATATCGAAAAATACATGAAAATCATTGCGTTTGGAACGGCGAACCCGCCGCTGTGCTTCTTTTGAAAATCCTTGTCGAAAGGAGTCTTCGTCCGTATCTTCCGCGCGCCGTGCGCGCATCTTTTGAGCGAATGGAAGTGGCGATTATACCAAACCGACGCAAGCGATGGTCCGATCAAATGATCAATCGAAAATTTTCACGATATAATCAGAAGCCCCTCGATCGCGCGTCGGGGTGGTACGATTGCGGCTCAGCCGCGATAGGGGTTCGAGAGCGTTTCCGAACGGTCTCCTTGGATGCGAGACGACGCTGATCGACGCGTTCAAACCGACGATTACACGCCGGAAAAATCTGGCGATGCGACGGGTTTTGGTTTAAACTAGGTTTTGAACATTCGCCTCGTGATACCCGCCGAAATTGGAAAATGAAACGCCGTTTACTCGATTTATCGCCGATTGAACTGGAGCGCGCCTTGGCCGAGCGCGGCGCGCCTGGGTATCGTGCGCGGCAGGTTTGGAGTTGGGTGATCGATCGCCGCGCCGAGCGGTTTGAAAGTATGACCGACCTGCCCCGCGCGCTCCGCGAGGAACTGAACGAATCGTTCGAGATATTCAGCACCGAGATCGTCGCGCGGTCGGTCGACGACGACGGGACGACGAAGCTTCTTTTGGCGTGTCGCGACGGCGAAACGATTGAAACCGTGTTGATGGCCGAGGAGCATCGGCGGACGGTTTGCGTGAGCACGCAGGTGGGTTGCGGGATGGGATGCGTGTTCTGCGCGAGCGGTTTGAAGGGGGTCGTGCGGAACCTCACGCGGGGGGAGATTCTCGAACAGATCGTTCGCGAGCGGAATCAATTGCCCGAGGGGGAGCGGGTTTCGCACCTCGTGGTGATGGGCATGGGGGAAAGCCTGGCGAATCTCGACGAGCTGCTCGCGGCGCTCGAGGTCGTCTGTGCGCCCGCTCCGCTCGGTTTGGGTTTGAGTCAACGGCGGGTGACGATTTCGACGGTCGGTTTGCCCGATAAGATGAGGAAGCTCGCCGAGCTCGATCGCCGATATCATCTGGCGGTCTCGTTGCACGCGGCGACCGAATCGCTCCGCGACCGGTTGGTTCCGATCAGTCACAAGGTCGGATTGGGGGCGGTGATCGAAGCCTCGGATCGTTATTTTGAACGGACGGGTCGCCAGGTGACGTTCGAGTACGTGCTTTTGGGGGGGGTAAACGATCGCGCCGACGACGCGCGAGCGCTCGCCGATTTGATGTCGAGGCGATCGGCGCACGTCAATCTGATCCCTTATAATCCCGTCGCGGGCTTGGAGTTCGAGCGTCCGAGCGAAGACGCGGTGAATCGGTTCACGGCGATTCTGAGGGGAAGATCGGTGAGCGTGACGGTTCGTAAAACGAAGGGTCGGGTGATCGACGCGGCGTGCGGCCAACTTCGCCGCGGAACCGCCGCGGTCGAATCGACGCTTCTCTAAAGAGAAGCGAAGGAACCGGCGAATCGACGACCCCGGCGGGGAGCGAAACGCGATCGATCGCGTTTCTTTATAAGAGACGTCCGAACAAGACGCGGACCGAAATGAGTGAGCAATCTTAAATACAGATAATCATACAATCGTTGATTAGAAGGGGAAATCCGTGTCGCAAGACGGTCCGACGTTGTCCGAGCAATTGGAAAGCACCGATCCCGACGTCCGGCTGATGTTGCAGGTTAAGGACGACGTGCACGGGGCGTTCGAGGTGCTTGTGCAGCGGTATCAGGATCGTTTGTTGGGAATCATCGTTCATCTGGTGGGAGATTCGACCGAGGCCGAGGATCTGACGCAAGAGGTGTTTCTGCGGATTTACAAGGCACGGAAGGGGTATAAGCCGAGGGCGAAGTTTTCGACCTGGTTGTTCACGGTGGCGAACAATTTGGTGTCGAATTATCTCAGGTCGAAGGGACGAAATCGGCAGGTGTCGCTCGACGCGGGGGCTTCGGGATCGCAGGGAGTTCCCGCGGGTGAGCGGGTTCAGGCTTCGGGAGGGACCCCCTCGGCGCAGATGCGTCGCGCCGAGCTCGCCGAGGTCGTGCGGCGGGCGCTCGATAATTTGGGAGAGGATCAAAAACTCGCGGTTTTATTGAACAAATTTGAGCAAATGAAATATGCGGAGATCGCCGAGATCATGGGGAAATCGGAATCGGCGGTGAAATCGCTCCTTTCGCGCGCGCGGACGAATTTGCGGGAATCGCTCGAGCCTTATTTCAAAACGGGGGCGAAGACGATCGAGGCGCCTCCGCCGCCGCGTCGACACAAGCCGATCGATCCCTCGATCGACGACGATTGAACTCGCTTCGCCGATCGAACGCGAGGAAAGATCGACGGGGAAACGAATAATTATCAAACATCATAAACTTGTGAATAACAAAAATAATAAATAAAAAAACATGATCTCGTTATTGAAAGAAGATCGGATGCGGTCGTTGCGGGCCTGGCTGGGGGAGTTCGCCGCGGATTTCGACGCGTTGTTGTTTCCGACCGAATGCGCCGCGTGCGGGATTGAATCGGGTTCGGCGGTTTTTTGCGGCGAGTGCGAGGAAAAGCTGCTCGCCGGCGCGGGGGACGCTTGCGAGCGTTGCGCCTCGCGGCTCGGTCCCTGGTCGCGGAGCGACGACGGCTTGTGTCGGTGGTGTCGCGGGCGTCGGCTCGGTTTCGACGCGGCGTTCGCGCTCGGTCCTTATTCCGAGCCGTTGCGAACGCTTTGTTTACGCGTGAAACATCCGACCGACGGATGGCTGGCGCGACGTCTTATCGATTTGTTGATGAAAGCTCGACGCGACGCGATCGAGCGTGCGATCGGCGTTCGACCCCACTACCTCGGGGGTTTCGCTCCCCTGGTCGTCCCCGTTCCGCTCCACCGGCTGCGCAATTGGACCCGCGGATACAACCAGGCCGAGGCTTATGCGCGAAGGCTCGCCGCGGTTTTGGGGATCCGCTACGAGAACGCGCTGCGGCGCGTCGTCGCGACTCCCAAGCTCGCGGGATTGAGCAGGACCGAGCGAGCCGAAGTGATGCGCGAGGCGTTCGGCGTGCGGCCCGGTTATGATAAACACGTGCGCGGACGCGTGATCGCGCTCGTCGACGACGTGATGACCTCGGGCGCGACTTGCGACTCGGCGGCGCGGACGCTGAAACAAGCC
This sequence comes from Planctomycetota bacterium, assembly GCA_021791715.1. Classification (GTDB taxonomy): domain Bacteria; phylum Planctomycetota; class Planctomycetia; order Isosphaerales; family Isosphaeraceae; genus JAKBCQ01. The sequence goes on from JAJYWB010000077.1 coordinate 14,056, forward strand.
GGAGCGACCCGCGTCGTCGTCGTCGTGATCGGTCGGACCGATATTTAAACAAGCGATCGTTTTTTTTTAAGAAATTATCATACGCATGGTTGAACAAGTTGTGAAACGGATTCTGCGAATCGGCACGAGGGGGAGCAAGCTGGCGCTGTGGCAGGCCGAGCATGTCGCTTCGCTTTTGCGCGCCGGCGCCCCCGAGATCGATGTGGAGATCGTACAAATCCGCACATCGGGAGATATCGATCGAACGAGTCCGCTCGCGGCGATCGGCGGGACGGGGGCTTTCACCAAGGAGATCGAGCGCGCGTTGCTCGATCGGACCGCGGACGTCGCGGTGCACAGTTTGAAGGATCTTCCCACGTTCGTCGTTCCAGAGCTTACGCTCGCCGCGGTTCCGGTGCGCGAAGACGTTGCCGACGCGCTCGTCGCCCCGCGCCATCGATCGTTCAAGGCGCTTCCGCAAGGCGCTCGAATCGGCACGAGCTCGCTGCGAAGATCGGCGATTCTTCAACATAAAAGACCCGATTTGCGCATTGAACCGATTCGTGGGAATGTCGAAACGAGGCTCAAGCTCGCGCTCGACGGTAAACTCGACGCGGTCGTGCTCGCGTACGCGGGGCTCTCGCGTCTTGGGCTCGCTCGATTCGTCGACGAGAAGCTCGAACCCCCCGAATTCCTTCCCGCGGTCGGCCAGGGGGCTCTTGGAATCGAATGCCGCGCCGACGACGAAGCGACGAAAGCTATTCTTAGTCAATTAATTGATCGATCAAGTTTTGATTCGGTGATCGCCGAGCGTCGACTTCTCGCCGAGCTCGAGGGGGGTTGTTTGATCCCGCTCGCGGCGTGGGGGAGGCGCGCCGGCGAAGGCGTTTTGGCGCTCGACGCGGCGCTTTATTCGCGCGACGGTCGCGAGCGGATCGCCGCGAGCGCGGAAGGGCCGACAGCCGATCCCGACGCGTTGGGACTGAGGGTCGCTCAATCGCTCCGCGAACGGGGCGCCGAATCGATCGTGAAGGCGTGGCGCGACGTCTGAGCCGAGCCGTAGGCGCTGATCGTTCCACGAGTTACGGCGGTCGTTTCGATCGCGTTTGATCGACTTCGCGAAATCGCCCGAATCGTCGTGTTCGATCGGGATAACGCTCGCGCGAGGCGTCATATTCGATCCGTCCGCTCAAATCGCTCCCAAATCGACGCTCGCCCAAGGCGTTTTCAATCCGATAAAGGATGATAGGAAAACGCGTCGTCTCGGCGATCGGCGTAACGGCGTCTTGAGGAGCGAGTTCACGTGCGTCTTGACGATCCACATCGAACCGCGGGCGCGAACCAAGGATCACGCGATCGATCGCGGAGCGTATCGCATGCTTCGTATACCGATCCGCAATCGCGTCCGAATCGTTACGGGGCTCTCGCGTGGATCCTTCCCACGGGGATCGCGCTTTCGTCGATTTCGATCTGGCTCGTGCCGCCGTATCTGGCGCTGATGTGTTTATTATTATACTGGCCCGAGTGGCGCGCCGAGGCGAAGGCCAAGGCGCGACGAGCTTCGCTCGCGAACCAGGGCGCGCTCGCGTTGATCGATCGATCGCACGCGCACGCGGGATCGCCGCGGTTCGAACGCGCGACCGCGGCGAAAGCCGGCGAACATCTCGTCAATCAACCAGAATATCAATATGTAGGTGAAAACAGTTCATCCGCCGGCGACGGCGCCGCGACCGCGATCGTCGAGGTCGAATCTGCGGGTTCGAGCGACGAAACTCCCGCGAAGCCGAAGCGAGGTCGCGGACGAGGCCGACCGCGAACGAAACGGCCCCCCGTCGAAATCGATCTCGATCGAATCGACACATCGGCGTGGGTTCAGGTGAAACCCGGCAAGTTCGTACGGATCGAGGAGGCGGGTTCCGAGGCCGCGCCGTTTCTCGCTCCCACGTCCGTCGAAACGAGCGAATCAAACGAATCGATTGATATCACCGCTCTCAAACGATCGGACGAACCGGAAACCGCGGATGAAGGAGAACCCTCGGTCAAAGGCGTCGATGAGAGAATCTCGCTCGAAACCGCCGGTGCGAATCCTTCGCAAGACGGCGTCGCGGATTCAAACCGCGAATCGCTCGAGGTTCAAGCCGACGATCGAATCCATGAAGAAAAGTATGAAAGTTCAGTTGATTGTTTAGCTTCTCAAACGATCGACGCAGGGCGTTCCGAGAGCGAACTTAAATATCAAGTTGATGAACAATTATTAGTCTATGATCATCAAAAGGATTCCGGGGTAATCGGGTCGGAATCGGAAACGATCGATTTGGAAGCCCGCGTCGCGGCTTTTGAAGACGTCTCCGAGGCGGTCGGCGAACGCGACGAGGCGACTTCAACCGAGGAGGCCATCGAGTTTAACGACGGTTCGGCGTCTGTCGATCCGTTATCGAGCGAATCCGAGCTCGAGTTCCACGACGTATCGATCCCCGTCGATTCGTCTTTATCCGAGGCTGAGATCGAGTTTGAAGACGTCTCGACCCCCGTCGATCGGTCTTTATCCGATGCGGAGCTCGAGTTCCACGACGTCTCGATCCCCGTCGATCGGTCTTTATCCGATGCGGAGCTCGAGTTCCACGACGCGGCGGAACATATCGAAGCTTCGATCGCCGAGCGAGAGATCGCGGCGATCGAATTGAGGGAGGATTCGGAGGTCGTCGATCCGATCGAACGCGAGATCGCGGCGCCGATCGATCGAGCGGGCGAACCGTCGATTCCCTCCAACGAAACACCGTTTGACGCTCTCTTGAATGATGATAATAAGATATCGGTTTCCGATGTAGATTTCACGGTAAACGATAGTTCGATGGATGCCGTTCGACGGCCGGTCGCCGATCAAGGTCGACCGACGGCCGACGACCGTCGGAACACGAACGACGAAACCGAATCGCTTACGGACGAAACCGAGATCGCGAGTTCGGGTTCAATCGAATCCTCCCGCGAAGTCGATATGTACGATCCCGACGATTCCGAATTTCAAGCGGTCGACGATTCGAGCGATCTCGGCGACGAGATCGACGCTTCGGAGGTCGAGGAATTTGGGATCGATACGGCGTTCATCGACAAAGCGGAAGGCGAAGAATCGCGAATCGTCGAGGAGACGATCGAAGTCGCTCGCGACTTTTCGGTCGCCGAATCGACAGAGAACGCGCATTCCAACCAAGAACCCGAGCCGGTTCCATCAAGAGACGACGAACGGAAGACCGCGGAGGATCGCGACGAAACGACCTTGATCGACTTCAAAACGGATGAGGTTTCGCAAGAATCTCAATTCGATTATGATTATGATCAAGAGTCGCTCGTCGAGGAATCCGCGGGGGTTGTGAACGACGATCGAGCGCGGCATCGCGCCCTCCACTCGACGAACGTTCACAGGAACGGGATTGATCGAAGCGGACGCGGGGGGAATCGATCGGGATCGCGGCGACGTGTCGCGCCGCGGTCGCGCTCGGTCGTGGGACGACCGTTTTGGTCGCCCCGACGTCTCGCGCGTCCTTACGTTTCGAGGGCGCCTCCGTGATCGGCGCTTCGGGCGAAGAAGGCGCGCTTTCTCCTAATCATCTCGCAGTGAACGATCTTGTTTTTATAATCATTAAAGCAATCATATCATAAAATCTTTGGTGTTTACGAGAACCGACTTGGAACGTTCGTTTCCCGGCGGGTTCTTGACACGCCCCGTACGTCTTGTACTTTAGCATATACGGTGAGAGGATGGATCAGTAGAAACGGAACGCTGAGGATCCCTTTCCGTAGCCTTTTGATACGATCTCGGTTCTGTTGAACGATCGACGGAAACAATTCCCCCCCCGTCATTGATCGATGCGATCGTTTTCCGCGCCCCGCGTTCGAATCGGTGCGCGTTTTTTTGAAGATTCGGTTCGAATCTCTCATCGAACTTTCAATGCCGACGAATCCGACGACGACGTCTTCAACCACAATGATGCGGGGAGGGACGAGATGACGAATCACGAACGCATCGAGGATCATCGAGGCGAACTGATTCTTCTGGCGCGTGTTTTGTTGTTCAAGCAGCGGATTCGCGATCAAATCGACCCCGAGGATCTTGTACAGGCGACGATGGTGCTCGCGATCAAAAACTTTCATCAGTTCCAGGGCGACGATAAAGAGTCTTTGGCGGCGTGGTTGCGGAGGATTTTGTTGAACGTTTTCAACGACAAGGTTCGGCGAATTCGGCGTGCGAATCGCAACGGATTCACGGCGAAGAGCCTTGACGAATCGGTGTCGTTGATCGATCGCGTTCTGACCGAGGATTCGTCGACTCCCGGACGCAAGGCGATTGTCGAGGAGGATAAATCGAGGCTCGTCGCGTGTCTCGCGACGCTCGACGAACGCGAAAGCATGGCGATCATCCTCCGATTTTGGAACGGCCTCAAATTCTCCGAGGTCGGCGCCGAGATGGGGTGCACCGAGAAGGCCGCGTCGGCGCTTGTTTACAGAGGTCTCGCGCGGCTTCGCGAACTCTTGAAGAGCGAGGATTGACGCGATGGAAAACGGCGAGCCCGATCACGGTAATCTTTCAACAATCATCTACCACTATTGTATGGAGATCGAGCGAACGAACTCCGCGGACCTGGAGGCGATTCGCCAGGAGGCGCTGCGTCGGCATCCCGAACACGCCGATATGTTGCGCGATCATTTCGAGAATGAGGATTTCGGCCGAATGCTCGCGGTCTCGAACGGCCGCCGTGAGGAGGGCGCCGTGCTTCGAAAAATCGCCGGGTATACGTTGATCGATCTGATCGGCTCGGGAGGATCGGGTGAAGTGTACAAGGCGAGACACGACGAAACGAAACGCGTCGTCGCGCTCAAGACGCTTCAACTCGGCCGAGTCGACGACGAAACCCTGGCGCGGCTCGAGAACGAATTCCGGGTCATCGCCGGTCTCGATCACCCGAATATTATCGAAATTTATGATTATCAAAAAATAGAAGGAAATCTGTATTACACGATGAGGTACGTCGAGGGGGACGACCTCAATCGTCGTCTTCGCGAGTTCCAGCGCGATCCCGTGCTCGCCGCGCGGATCGTCCTTCAGATCGCCGAGGCGATCCGCCACGCGCACCAACGAAACGTCCTCCATCGCGATTTAAAACCGTCGAACGTGATGTTGGATAAGTTTAATAAAGTCTATGTTTGTGATTTCGGTTTGGCGAAGCGACTCGGCGAGGAAAGCGATTTGACGGCGACGGGGGCGATTTTGGGAACGCCTTCTTATATGTCGCCCGAACAGGCGCTCGGCGAGAAAGACGCGATTTCAGAACTTACCGATATTTACGGGATAGGAGCGATTTTATACGCGCTCCTGGCGGGCAAACCGCCGTTCGACGGAGGCAAGCCTTCGAGCACGATCCGCCTTGTCGCCGACCGCGAACCGACTCCGCCGACGAAGTTCAATCCGATGATTCCCCGCGACCTTGAGGTGATCCGTTACAAGGCGATGGAACGCGATCCCAGACGCCGCTACGCGTCGGCGGGCGAACTCGCCGACGATCTTCGGCGATTCATCGAGGGAAGGCCGATCCGAGCCCGCTCCGTATCGTGGCCGACTCGCGTGTCGATGTGGGCGCGCCGAGAACCCGTGCTGTCGTCGCTCGCGGGAGGGCTCTTCGTCACGCTGATCGTCGCGATCGTCGTTGTTTCGCTGGCGCTTCGTGAAACGCTGAAAGAACGCAACCTCAAAGAAAAAGAACGAATCTCCGCCGAATCGGCGCGGAAAGCCGCCGAGCTGAACGAACGCAAGGCGCGCGAACTGGCGCAAATCTCGGGGCTCAGGCTCGCGTATCAACACTGGCGCCACGGCGACGTTCGTAACGCGCGTCAATTTTTTGACGATTACCGATCGGGACCCGTCGCTCCGACGGGAGTTTTCCAATTCGCGTGGGGACGGCTCGATCGAATCGCGCGTCCGGCGCGCGGAATCAAAATCCGCAAAGATGTTCGCCCCGCGTTCTCGCCCGACGGTCGTTCGCTCGTTTGCGTCGAACCCGACCGATCAATCACGCTGCTCGATACACAATATTATTCAAGAATATATACAGAATTAATCTCAGAAGATATCGAAGCGCTCGCGTTCGTCGACGGCGGTAAAACGTTGATCGGTTACGACTCGACGGGAGACGCGACGGTTTGGGAGGTCGAGCCGTATCGGCTCGTTCGGCTCGACCTCGCGCGCGGGTCGAAAAAACGGACGGGAGACGAAGTCGCATTTGTCGGCGAATCGCTCGTGTTCGTCGATCGAAAGGGCGGGATCGCGGGATCGAACCGATTGGAAACTCGGTATTCGTTTTATCAAAATATCGGCGACGAGAACGCGACCGCCGAGGTTCGCGTATCGCGCGGCGGAATCGATCCCTGGGGGATCTCGGCCGACGGCGGAACGTTGGCGGTCGGCTCGCGCGACGGTCGAATCGAATTCTTCGACGGATCGCGCTGGGAAACCCGCTCGGAATGGAAAATCGGTTTCGCCCCCGCGTCGCTCGCGCTCGATCGGAGCGGCTCGACCGTCGCGGTCGCCGACTCCGCGGGATCGATTTTCGTCCTCGATCGCGGGTCCAAAAAACAAAATCAGCTCGCGGGTCACGTCGGCGCGGCGCGTTCGCTCGCGTTCGCCCCCGACGGCCTCGTCGTCGTTTCGGCGGGAGACGACGGAGTCGCCCGCGTCTGGAATATCCAGAATCAAGAATCCGTGAACATTTTGAGAGGTCACGAACGACCGATCGTTCACGCGACGTTCTCTCCCGACGGATTGCGCGTCGCGACGGTGGACGACGACGGACTTTTATGCGTGCGCGACGCGCGCGAGCGGCTGGAAAGCGAGAGCCTCGTCGGTTCGACGGCTCCCGCGGGACCGATCGCGGTCTCTCCCGACGGCGGCCTGATCGCGGTCGCCGCCCGCGATCATTCGCTCCGCCTCCTCGACTCCGCCGATCTCGGCGAATACAAACATCAATATGGAGATATCAGCGAAATTATATCGATCAAGTTCTCGCCGAAAGGCGAAATGATCTCGACTCTCTCGACCTCCGGAATAGTTACAAGTCGTTATGTTCAACCAAGAAAATACAAATATCGTGAAGATAAAATATGGAGTCGTAGTAAAATTCTCGCGATGGATTATATCGACGAACGAGGAACGATCGCGACGGTGTGCGACGACGGCGTGCTGAGGTTTTGGGAGGTCGAGTCGGGGCGCGAGATCGATTCGGCGCAGGCTCATCGTGGAGCGATCACGTCGCTTGCGACCGACCCCAAAACGAGACGCGCCGCGACCTCGGGCGTCGATCATGAAATCAAAATTTGGAAGTATGACGATCATGACCGCCTGAAAGGCCGAACGATCGCGCGCGATCTTGAAGTTAAAGCGCTCGCGTTCGCACCCGACGGAGAGAGATTGGCGGCGATCGACCCCTCGGGAGACGTTTTGATTCTAAACGGCGAAGGATCGATTGATAGAAAGATCGGTCGATTGCGTTCAGGCGTTCATACGATTGTTTTCTCACCCGACGGTTCGTTGCTCGCGACCGAGGAGGGGGATTTTATCGTTCGCTTGTGGAATTGGCGCACGGGCGAATTGTTTCGCGAGTTGTGGAACAACGGCGAGCAAGGGATCGGCCTCGCGTTTTCTCCCCGCGACGGCGCGATTTATTGCGTGGGTCGGGGCGAGATGCTCAAGGTGTGGGACGCCAAAACGTGGGATATCCGCGCCGTGATGGGCAAGCCGAGCGGACCGATCGTCGGATTGGCGTTCGACCCCGCGGGAGAATCGCTCCTCGGCGTCGTCTCGGATTCTTATAATGTTTCACGCTTTCATGTCCCGATCGGTCCCAGGGAGGGGATCGCGATTGATCGACGCGTATCGACTCCGCTTTTAATGGAATATGATCAAGGAGCGGTCGGTCGAACCCGGCGGATTTCGCGATCGTTGATGAATTCGACCGGGTATGCGATCGCCTCGGCTCGTTCCGCCGACGAGAGGGTTTTGGCGATCTCGAACGAGGACGGTCAGGTGATCGTTTACGACATAGCCTCGCGATCGATTCGGTCCGAATGTTTCTTGCGGAACGTCGATAAAGTTTATCGAAATATTATCAATATTGGGATTGAGCATTTTCCGATTAAGCGCGATTATTCGCGGGTGGATCGCGCGGTATCGGTCGCTTTGAGCCCGAACGGCGAAACGCTGGCGACATTGAGCGGGCGCGACCATGTTGTGACGTTGTGGGACGTTCGATCGCGCGAGGCGAAGGCGATCGAGCGATTGCCGAAGGGGCCCGGGGTTTACGGGAGGGTCGCATACTCGCCCGACGGCGATTATCTCGCGGTCGTTGATAACGAGACGCAGGTGCGGTTGTGGTCGATCGCCGAGAGGCGTTGGGTGGCGACGTTGGCGGATTCGACAAGTCCTGTTACGAGTTTGCGGTTTTCGCGCGACGCAAGTTTGTTGGCGATCGGCGGTCGCGGCGGGTCGATTGTGATCTGGTCTGGCAAGAAGGAATCGGGGGGTTGGTCGCGAGCGACCGAGCGGTCTCGGCTGTTGGGTCATTCGGGGGTGGTGCACTCACTCTGTTTCACGCCCGACGGTTCGGGATTGGCGAGCGGCGGCGACGATCGATCGATCCGGATCTGGGATTTGAATCACGAGCTCGAGTTGGCGACGTTCGACGGGCACGCGGGTTCTGTTTTGGCGCTCGAGTTTTCGCGCGACGGCGGCGTGCTCGCGTCTGGGGGCTCGACCCCCGCCGGCGGCGGCGAGATCTTGTTGTGGCGGAGCGAGAAAGAAAAAGGCCCGCGCTGAGGTTCAAGACGAGTGAGAGACTGGTTCGAAACCTCCGGGGAATCTCTGGTTTGCGAGAATCGAGTGAACGACGAGAATAGCAGATCCATAAAACTTCTTCGAAAATTGGAAAAAACTTGGGGAGAAATCTTTCGGCGAGCGTCTTTATTAAATAGACAGATCGATGATTCAATTGAGCTAAAGCAGAACGGGTCGTATTCCGTTCATGGTCTCTTTTGGTCATTTAGAGAATATATACACAAAACATGTAATTCTCTAAACTAAAAAGATGCCTCTACGCAAGCTGATTGTTTTATCACTGTCTCTATTCATGAGGAGCTCGGAGATGAAAAGAACGCAAGTTAGTCTCGTCATTCTCGGCCTCTTTTTCGGATTCATCGCTCATGAATCAAGGGCTTGTTTCTTCTGCAAAAAATGCAGGCCGAACAATTGTCAACCTCAGATCATTCCTCCCACTTCCGGAGATTTCGTCCCATATCTTTATGGCGGGCGTTGCAATGTACCACTGAAACGAATCCAGTCCGTTTTCTTACTGACAAGCAAGGATCGATTCTATACCGACAATGGCGAACCTACTTATTTTAGAAAAGAGGTTTGCGACCAGGTTCGAGAAATGATGAAGGGGTACTTAAAAAATATTGTCCTAGATGATCCCGATACCCACGCCCAAGTTCTGAATCCGATTGTTCTAGAAGATGATAATGCAACATATGAGAAACTTGTCGATGCTTTCAATAATATAGAAGTTCGCCCTTCGGACTGTTTGGTTTTTTTCTATTCTGGGCATGGAGCGATCGACAATCAAAACCATTATATAAGCATATCTATATTCGACAAGGTTAAGGATCGTGCTCCAAGGTATTCAAGGAATATCTGGCACCAAGAGCTAAGGAATTTGGTGATCAATAAACATCCTGGTTTAGGTGTAATCATTACATCAAGTTGTGCGACTGAATTGATATTTCGTGCGTTCCCCACCGCACAGGCTCCAGTTGCAGTAAAACCCTCAGGTTTGCATCCATCGCGTGATTTGTTTTTGATGCATAGAGGTTTAGTTGATATTAATGGCTGTAGTCCCGGAGAGACGACTATTAGTCCGATTTTTACTGAGTCATTTAAATATATTCTAAGCCCTGATCAGAATTATGTCAGTAAAGACGAGATTGATAATATAAGATCAGATGGATTTATTGAGTGGATCGAGGCTTTTCCTGTATTGAGGGATAAAACTAATGCTAAACGAATCGAGATTGATAAAAAAAATTCAAAACCTTCTATCGGGGAACATCCTTTTCCTTTCTTTCTACCATCAGGAGATATATACTATGACTTTCATATATAAAATCAAATAATATACGAACAAAAAGGAAGTAAAGTATTCTTATATAATACCTAAGAGCCGGCTACTATCAATTAGATATTCGCCGGCTCGGCGGTGCCTAAGAACGCCACGCAATCGTGATAAGTAAACCGCCGGCGCTCGATCATGCGGTCGTCATCGGAGATCGAATCATGAGTTTTTAGATAAGCTTCTGAGAGATTCAATCCTGCCAATCGAGCTTGGCGATCGGCGGCGAAGATCGATACGGATTAGCGTATTTGAATCACGAGCTCGATTGGTCGACTTTAGACAAGCACGCTGGTTCGGATTCAACACTCAAGTTTACTCGCTGTGCTGCCCCGCCCTGGACGATAACGAAGTGACTTCGCTTTACGATTTCACCCTCGGCAGAAACCCCGATCCCCAAGGATTGAATTTTGGGATCTCGATGCTCGCCAGGGGTCGTTCGATGAACCAACTCGAAGCGAACCTGCTCGGTTCCAACGAGTTCTTCCAACAACAATCGGGTAACTCGAACAAAACGTATCTTACCAACGTCTACCTCGCCGCGTTGCAGCGTTTTCCTGATCCAGGTTCAAGTGTTTATCTCGACGAGTTGAATTCCGGAGTCTCACGGACAACCGTCGCCACGACGATTCTCGACAGCACCGAGGCTTCGATGGTGACCGTCGACAATCTCTACCTCGCGTTCCTTGGACGCCAAGCCGATCCTGGAGCCCAGGGGTACATCAATATGCTTCATCAGAGTCGCGGCGCCGCACTCAATCAGGTGGTTGTCGATATCACCACATCGAACGAGTTTATTAGCCGCGCCACGACAGGATGATGGTTCAAAACATCCAGCGAAAAGCTGAATCAACGTAGATCGTTCTAATTCGGGGCGATCGCGTGGTGTACGGCACGCGACGTCCCGGATTCCACTATTTTGCCCGGCGTCCATTATCGATCGCCGCTGATACCGCAATCGCTTAAACCTGCGCCGGCTCGGCGGCGCCGAAGCGCGACGCGAAATCGTGATACGTAAACCGCCGGCGCTCGATCAACCGGTCGTCGTCGGCGATCGAATAAATCGTCGGCAGGTTGATCCCGTTGAACATGTGCGACTTCACGATCGAATACGATCCCGCGTTCGGAAAGACCAGCCGCGAACCGACGCCCAACGGCTCGGCGAAACGATACCGCCCAAAAACGTCGCCCGCGAGACACGAACTTCCCGCCAAAACGTACTCGTTCGACTCGCGGTCGTCGTCTCCCAACACCACAGGCTTGTATTGATACTCAAAACATTCGGGAAAATGATTGATCGTCGTATCAAGCACCGCGACCGTCTTCCCCCCCGACGCGAACAGGTCGATCACCTCGGCGACGTAAAACCCGAGCTCACGCGCGAACGCCGTCCCGGGCTCGATGAAAACGTCGTCGATACCTCGATCACGCAACAGACTCACCGCCTCGGCGAGAGCGCCGTACCCCTCGGGAGATTCGAGCCGATATCCCCCTCCCAAATTGAACCATTCCAATCGGTCGATCAGTCCAGGCAGGCGACGGTCGATCCGTCGCACCGTCTTCAAAAGAGGCTGATACGTTTGAGAATCCCAGTTCGTGTGGAAATGAACGCCGCGAATCGCGTTGAGCAGTCCGGGGTCGGTCTTCAGCTCGCGCTCGAGTTCGTCGAGCGGGGCGCCGAGCTTCGAGTGCTTGCGGCACGGGTTGTAACGGTCGTCGGCGATCAACGCGAGTTGCGGGTTGATCCGCAAACCCGTCTTCGATCGCGACGAAAGCGAACCGCCGAACCGATCGAGCTGAGAAAGTGAATTAAAAGCGATATAATCACATAATTGATCGATCTCGGCTATTTCGTCGGCCCGAAATCCGGGGGTGGTGATGTGGACCGAACCCGAATCGCCGAGGACGCCGCGCGCCGATTTGGCCTCGAAAAGCGAACTCGCGGCGAAGCCTTCGAGCCTGGGCTTCATGATTTCGAGGAGGAACTCGAAGACGAGGGGTTTGAGCGTGTAGAGGACCGAGCACCCGCATGCTCCGCGGAGTCGATCGGACAGGTCGAGTTTCGCGGCGACGGCGCGTTCGTCGACGACGAAAGCGGGAGCGTCGACCTCGGTTGCGAACGTTTTGATACGAGAGTGCGCTGATGAATCGGCGATCGAGGTCGACAAAGGCCTGACCTTTCCTTAAGTCGTGGCGCCTAGCGGTTCGGGGCGCCGCGCCCCGAATCATGCTTGGTTGATTTCTGAAGGGACATGAAAATCGCGAATCCTAGCACAACGCGTTCTTTTGCGTGAGGTCAGATTCGTCGAAAAATTTACGATTGTTTTTTGACCCCTCGCGACGATCGAAACGGTTCCAATGAACCCGAAGGAAGCATGGATGACGATTCGAGTTCCGTCAAAACAGCGACGGCAATTCCAATACCAAAATCGATCGCGATCGTCGATTCCATGAAGGATATCGTGGTTTTCGGCGGGGAGGCGACGCCGACGCTTTGAACTTTACGTTTTAAAAAAAAAGGCGAAACGCTCCGAGAGATTCGGCGTGTCGCGCGATTGTGCACGAAGTGTGCGAATCGATCGCGCGACGATTTTGATCGCCGGTGTAGCTCGGCTGCGTTTCGGCTTGTCGGATTCGATCGATCGACGTACAACACGCGATCGATCGCCCGGGGAGCTTTCTTGCCCGGAGGGTTGAATCGGCGAATCGGTTCAAGGAGGAACGATGCGCGTATCATGGGGTCGGTTGTGTAAGGTAGGGAAGATCGCGGCCGGATTGGACGCGCGTTCCACGCTCGACGCCACATCTGTTTCGCTTATCGTTTCGGCCTTGATATTGATGATACCGATCGCGTTCGCGGCCGCGTCTCAAGATCCAGATATGCCTGCGCCGTTACCTCCCGACGCGTCGTCGCCTTCGAACCGACCCGAGACATCATCTCCCGAGGCTTCGTCGCCTTCGAATCGGCCCGAGAGTTCATCACCCGAGGCTTCGGCGCCGAAATCGGCTCCCGACGATTCCAAGGCTCGCGGCGGCGACGATCGTCAGGCGGAATCGAAGCGAGGGCGCGGCGAGGCGGAATCGGGAGGGAACAAGAAGGGTGAGCCGGCGGGAGTCGCTCCTCTGCCTGACGAACGTCTGGGGATTCGGACGGCGCCGTTGTTGTTGTTGAGCCGGCCCGACGTCCGCGGCGAACTTTCGATGACTCCCGCTCAAACCGAGGCCGCCGAGCATGCGATTACAGACCTATATGTACAAGCATCGAGATTGGCGGGGAAGCCGAACGAAGAAGTTTTGGCGTTGCGTAAGGCGTTGATCACGGCGCAGGTGCGTTGGATCGAGGCGAACCTGACCGACGAGCAGAAGACGAGGCTGGTGCAGATTGATTTGCAGTGGGAGGGGCCTTCGTCGCTCGTTTCTCGTCCGCTCGTCGCCGATACGCTCAAGTTGACCGCGGAGCAGCGCGAGCGGATCGCCAAGGCGGTTTTAGAGCGCGAGAAGGCTCGAAAAGAGCACGGACCGAGGCTTGAGGACGAGCGGAGGCTCGCGGTCGTCGCGCTCGAAACGTTGGCGCCCGATCAGCGCGAGCACTGGCGTGCGCTGTTGGGGAAAGAGTTTGTTCCGCGGCTCGCGTCGAAACCCGTTAAAGAGGAAAAAAAGTGAACGAGTTATTTGTATGTTTATAAAGGATGAAAAAGCGGTTGTGAATTCGCTTTGTATGGAACACGTAAAAATAATTTAAGAGTTTAGAGGTTTTTTGGTTTCGATAATTTGTTCGAATTCGGGTCGGGAGCGAACGGGGTCGAAATCGGATTCGGTTTGGGCGATACGGCCGAAGGCCGGGTCGAGTTCGACGGCGCGGGCGAGCATTTCGAGGGCGCGATCGGCGTCGCCGGCGAGGCTCCAGTAGCAAGCGAGGTTGTAGATGAGGAGCGGGTCGTCGGGTCGTCTTCGGCGAGCGCGTTCGAGGGCGTCGACGGCCTGGGCGAGGCGATTGGTACGTTTGTAGCACCAACCGAGCGCGAGAGCGACGGGGATATCGTGGGGGCGGAGCGCCGCGGCTTGTTCGAGGGGTTCGAGCGCCTCGCGGTAGCGTTCGAGGGCGCGGAGCGCCTCGCCTTCGAGGAGTCGGGCTTCGAAGCGCATCGTCGCCCAATCGGCGCGGCTGCGGATGATTTCGAGGGCGCGGAGGGGCAAGCCGAGCATGAGGTAGCCCTCGGCTTGTTCGAGCTTTCGCGCGACGGGGTCGCCGAAGATTCGCGTCATGGCGTCGTCGCCTCCAGTACCGGCGTTGAGACGTCGAGTGGAATCGCCGCGAGTCGGGGGTACGCGGACCGATCATGCTTCCACTTTTATCATAGCATGAGTGAGACGCCGGGGGAAGCGGTCGCCGCGGATTAAATGCGTTTATTGGCGCCGAGATCGGGTCCGTTGCGGCTTTGAACCTGTCGCATTAGTTGATCGCGATGCGTTTTTTCGCGGTCGGTCAGACGGCGTTCGGTTTCAAGATAATCGGGGATCTCGAGATCGGCGGTCGATCGCCGCGCCAGCGCCTCGCCCCGAGCCTCGATCCCTTCCCTGTTGAGCAATTTATCGAGCCATTTGCGGGGAATTTGCGAGGCGCCGTGGTGCGCTCCAGCGAGCGCCCCCGTCATCGCGCCGGCGCTGTCGGCGTCACCCCCAAGGTTCACGACCTCGACGAGCGCCTCTTGAAAAGATTCGGATGTCATAAAAATAAGCAAACAAGTTGGTATGCACGACGGCGCGAAGCCCATCGTGGGACGTTTACAAACGGGCTCGGCGCCGCGGCGGTTGGCTTCCTCGACGATCGCGGCGAGCGCCTCGCCGCGGGGACGATCGAGCAACGATTCGACCCTGGCGATCGACGTCGATATCGCATGCTTATGTTCATCGATTTTATCAACTTGATCGCCGAATTCGGCGGCGATCCGTTTTTCCTCGCGGTCGACGTCTCCCGCGAGGCGGAGGAGGAAGCTCGGTTCGCGGTCGGCGCCCGCGGCTAGTCTGCGAACCGCGTGCGCGATCGCCATCGCCCCCGCGAGCGCTCGAATATCGCGGTGGGTGATGAGCGAGGCGTTCATCACCGCCTCGAACATCGCGTCGGGCATCCCCGCGTAATAGAGCGGAATCGGCGCGATCCGCGCCGCGGCGCCGATCCCCGCCGAGGGTTGCCCCGTCCGCGACGGAGCGATTTGCTCATTCAAGCACTTAAGAACATTATGAAAACTTTTTCCCACTCCGCGATGCGAACCCATGTACGTGTTCGCGGGTTCGGCGAGCTTGAGGTAAAAATCGACGAGCCGCGCCGCGTCGAGCTTCTCCGATTCGAGCAGCACGTCGCAAACCGCGAGCGCCTGTTGCGTGTCGTCGGTGTAGAGCCCCGCGAGCCGCCAGCGGTGCGGCTTGCGCTTCCACGCGACGGCGCCGTCGACATAATCGTCGACCGTTCCGTAATGCGCATGTATTTGTTGGGCGCTAAGGCCCTCGAGCGGACCGCCCAGGGCGTCTCCGACCGCCATGCCTAAAAGGCATCCCTGAGCTCGGTTCACACGAGTCGCTTGAAGCATCGTGACAAGGCTCCTCTGGGTCCCGTTTCGGAGTCGAAACCCCCGCATGGGATTGTGGAGATGAAGTTAACGACTCTCAAGCCCCGGTCAAAACGTTTTTTGCCGAAGACGACCGTGATTTCGCGATCGCGATCCGCTCTCGCAATCGTGACGTTCGCCGTGCGTTCCACTTACGACTCGAACACGACCGCCGCGAAATCTTCAGAAATCGCCCCCCGATTTCCTCGCCGAGACGCCGAAACCGCGACGAGCCGAAACCGATGGTTTGCACTTACTAACAAATGTATCGCTCTTTTTCCCCGCCGGCCGAGCGATACCCGGCGGATTCGACGACGATCTCATCAAATCGAAACAGGCTTTTCAAAACCGATCGAATGCGGATCGAGCCTCGATTTCGCGTCATGAGGTCGAGGTACGCGATTCCAATGCGTTCCACCCATACCTCGTGTCGCGGCTTTCGGCAAAAGGCCTTCCGCTCTTTTCGATCCGCAATCCGCAAGCCGCAAGCCGCAAGCCGCAAGCCGCCGCGCGACGGTTCGGTCGCGATCGATTGATCGGTCGCGACCGGACGACGTTTGATCGTCGCGCCCCGCCGATCTCTACGAATCTTATCGGCCGACCGAGCCCCGCGTTCCAGCCGAGGAACCGCACGATCCCGTTATCACGCGCCGACCGATCCGAAAACAACCCCTGGCGCTCCCCCGCCGATTCGTCCGCCGGCGCCGAAAACGACGGCGAATCGGTTCGCGCCGATCGGTCGACTCGATCATACCGCCGAGTCCACGCGATCGTAATAAAAAGTAAATTGTAAAGAATACAATTGCGTTTCCGGGCCGATCGATCTTGACCGAAATCCGCGGGCGAATTATACATCGCCCCGCCGATTCAACGAGCCGGTTCCGGTCCAAATCGCGATCAATGCTCATCTTATTTTAATATGTATGTTTTATAATATTTTTTCAAAAAGAACCGGATGTGCGAGGGGATTCGAGCCGGCTTCGCGGTCGCGAGCGCGGACGGTTCGGCCGAACGTCGAGGGGCTGGAAAATCGCGAGCTTTTAACGGGAACGGTCGCGGTCGCGCACGTGTCGCTCGTTTCCGATACGTCGGCTTCGAGTACTTCGGCTTCGCCCGCGCGGATCGCTTCATCGGCATCGGTCTTATCGGCTTCGGCGACGTCGTCCGAGACGTCGAAATCGATTGCGACGGCCGTTGCGCGATCGGTCGCGTCGGCGACGATTCCGGTCGCTTCTAGCCCTTCAGGAACGCTCGCGAACGCTTTGGCGGGGTCGAGGGGATTGAAGCCCGTATTGAGCGTCGCCTCGCTCTCGACGACGAATTCCAAAAGCGTGACGGTCGATTACGCGATCACCGGGGGAAACATCGACGTTCCGATCGAGCTGACGATCGAGCGATCGACCTCGGCGAATCCGCCTGCGTCGGGTTCGTCGTCTAAGAGCGTCGTCCTCGCGACCGAAACGATCGCGCCATCGAGTTTGGACGCTTCGGGCAAGCCCGCGGGAGACGTGGGATCGCATCAGGTCGACGTGTCGATACCGGGAGGATTGCCTCCCGATCCCGCGCTTCCTTACGTGATCGCTTCGGCGCAAACGCCCGGCGACGCCTCGGCGACGAATTCCGCGACCGATTCGGCTTCTTTTCAGGTGTATACGATCGGCGTGATCACACACGGGGGATTTGAGAACATATTTTATGGTACTCACTTGCCGCCTTGGGTTATGCCGATGGCGCACGCGATGAAGGTCGCGGGTTATAACGCGGTGATACCGTTCAACTGGGTGTCGAAAAGTTCAACGCCTGGAGCGGCGATCGAGCAATCGGGTCGGCTCGCGGCCGATATCGTTCGGGTCGCGGATTCGCTCCCCGGGACGGGTCCGATCGATCTGAGAATCATCGGCCATAGCGAGGGGAACGTCGTCAATACGGGGGCGCTTTCCGATCTGATCCGCTTCGCTCCGCCGCGGTTGCAAGCGGGATATATTTACGAAACGTTCCTTGATCCGTTCGCGGCGACGAATCGCGTGAAGCACGATTTTAGCGCGGCGCCGACGGCGCTCGGGTCGTTCGCGAGTTATGTGATGAACGGATATCAGCATCAATCGAACGATCCGTTGCTCTTCGTGCCGAAGAACGTCGCTTACGCCGACGTCTTTTATCAGCATACGCCGTATTTTTTGATGAAAGACGTGTATGATCGAACGCTCAATTTATGGGGACAGACGCCGATTCCGGGGGCGAACGCGTATTACGATCTGACGGGTATCGGCATCGGCCACACCGACGGTTTCAGCGTGCAGTATTGGTATTTAAAGAACGTGATGCCTTTAATTGAGCATAATCTGCCGTTGGTCGTGCCGCAAGATCCGCTGACGGCGCGGCTCGACACGACCGAGGTCGGCGATTCACGGTTGACGGCTTCGGGAACCGCGAACCCCGGGGCGAAGATCGCGCTCTTGGCGATTCGAGGACGAAGCGGCGTCGTTCCGCGGCGGATCGGCGCGGCGATCGCGGGTCCGACGGGGAATTGGACGATCACGAGCGGGAAGCTCGGAGCGGGCGTTTACCGAGCGTTCACGATCGCGACCGCGCCCGCGGGAATCACCCGCCCGCCTACGGTTTTTGTTCATATGATCCGCCTCGGCTCGACACGGATCGGAAAAGCTCCGCGAAAATAATAAAACTCGCTTTTACGCGGTTTTCAAAGCGTTGCGCCGCCTCGTTCGCCTGACGATTCCCAGCCCTCCCGCGCATCCCAGGCACGCCAGAACGATCGACGCCGGCTCGGGAACCGCCGTTTTCCCCTCGACCGTGATCGATCCGCTTGTATAAGAATAAGAAATTTTATTCGCATTCGACGTGTTATCGGTGATTTCGG
>JAJYWB010000078.1 GCA_021791715.1 Planctomycetota bacterium
CGCGATAATAAAACGCGAGCACGGGATCGTCTTCCTCCACCGATTCCTCATAAACGCCCGTCAGTTTGGAGAAATCGGCCCTCGGATGCAAGAGAATCGCATAGCTGCGCACGATTTTCTTTTGTGCGTGACCGATGTTCACGTTATATCTCAGCAAACGTTTCGGCAGGGTGTAGTCGCGTGTTGATTGAAATTCCATATGAACAAGATGCGTTTTAGCCGTTTTGATCAGGAGGATCTTGTCGGCGTCGGACGAGAACGCCGAGAGATCGGTGTTGACGATCCCGATCGGTCCTTTGGTCTTGATCCCCAAAAGCGCGAGCCACGCCGCGGGATCACGTTCGACCAGCTCTTTCATCACGACGTCATACTTTTTCGCCACGGCGCACCTCCGGATCTGAAAAACACATGGAATCGAATGCGATCTCCCCTCTTCCGACCGATTCTCGAACGAGCCGTCGGTCGACGGGTCGTTGAGATCATAATCGATCCCGCGGCGCGTCGTCACGGCGCGGAAACATCAAGTAACTGCATCGATTATAGTTTAATCATTGATTTAGTTGATTCGAGAGGAGCGATTCTCGTCGACGGAGAATTTATAGTTATGAAAATTTTTGCATATCATTAACAATAAAATTGCTTGTGTTAAAAAATATAAATCGCCCGAATCTCGTCTATCGTTCCCGGAGCTCGAACGACGCGAACGAATCAGATCGTATCGTTATCGAGCGGGAGTTCGACGGCGCGGCCCGAGCGCGCCGAACGGTAAATCGCTCGGATGATTTCGACCGATTTGCGACCCTCGCCGCCGTCGACCAGAGGGGAGCGGTTGTGATCGATCGAGGCGACGAAATCGGCGAGCTGATCGCGATGCCCCGCGTGGTTGATCCCCCTCGGGTCGCTCGAACCCGCCTGAAAACCTTGAGCCTGGGCCATTGCGGAGCGGATCGCCGCGTCTCCTTCGACGTCGATTCGAAAGCTCCACAAGGTTATGTCGTCTTGCTCGACGCGCGCCGATCCGTCCGATCCGTGAATCTCGGTCCGCTTGAGAAGCCCGGGATAAGCGCATGTCGCGGCCTCGATCACTCCCAACGCTCCGTTCTTAAACCGGATCGCGGCGACCGCGACGTCCTCGACCTCGATCCGTTCGTGCGCCAAGGTCGCGGTGATCGCCTGAACCGACGCGACATCTCCCATCAACCATTGCAGAAGATCAATATTATGGATTGCTTGATTCATGAGCGCCCCGCCGCCGTCGAGCTCCCATGTGCCGCGCCATCCGCCGGAATCGTAATATTCTTGAGTTCGCCACCATTTTACATAAGTATCACCGAGAGTGAGTTTGCCGAATCGGCCCGAATCGATCGCTCGCTTAAGCGCGACGTTCGCGTGAGAGAACCGCGAGGGGAAGATCACGCAGAGGCGTACGTCGTTCGATCGGCAAGCGTCGATAATCGAATCGCATCGTTCGAGGGTGATTTCGAGCGGTTTTTCGACGACGACGTGCTTGCCCGCGGCCGCGGCGCGAATCGCGGGTTCGAGGTGCGCGCCGCTCGGCGTGCAGACGCAAACGATATCGAGATCGGGATGCGCGAGCATCGCGTCGAGGTCGTCGTAAATTCGACAATCGCCTCCCGCGAGCGCGGCGATCTTGGCGCCGTTCGCGGGGTTTTTGCCGTAAGCCGCGACGACGCGACAGCCTTCGATCTCGTTGATCGCTCGGGTGTGATATTCGGCGATCATTCCGCAGCCGACGATCCCGAAGCCGTGCCTCGCCATGTCGATACCTTATCTTTCAAACGACGATCACAAATAAGTATGCAAAACGATGAACAGTCATCAATCCACCAAACGAATACGCGCGATTTTCCGTTTACCGGCGCGGACGATCAGGCCCGATTCGACGGCGATCGTCGCCTTGGGGTCTTTGAGGACGGTTCGATCGGCGCCGGTGTTGAAGCCTCCTCCCTCGATCAACCGTCGAGCCGCGGAGGTCGTCGGTTCGAATCCGATCGCGACGATGAGCCTCGCGGCGGGGATCGATCCGTCGGAAAGTTCTTTGCGAGCGAGATCGACCTCGGGGATCAAGACGGGGTCCTCGCCGTGGGCGCGGCGGCGGAAGAGTTCGGCGGCGGCTTCGGCCTCGGCTTCGCCCGCGTATTGGCGGACGACGTCGCGCGCCAGGATCTCTTTGGCGTCGCGCGGGTTGAATTCGGGAGCGAGGAGCCGATCGATCTCGGCTTGCGGAAAATCGGTTAAAAGAGTAAAGTATTGCTTCATAGGTTCATCAGGGACGCTCATAATCTTGCCGAATTGATCGGCGGGAGGTTCGGCGACTCCGATATCGTTCCCCAGGCTTTTGCCCATTCGACGCACGCCGTCGGTGCCGACCAAAATCGGCAGCGTGATCGCGACCTGCGGGCTTTGATCGCGGCCGCGCTGCAGATCGCGCGCCACCATCAAACTAAAGAGCTGCTCGGTCCCGCCGAGTTCGACGTCGGCTCGAATCTCGACCGAATCCCATCCTTGCATTAAAGGATATAAGCATTCATGAAGGTAAACGGGCTTCTCGGCGGCGATTCGTTTGGCGAAATCCTCGCGGGTTGAAATTTGCGAAAGGGTGAGGTTGCGAGCGAGGTCGAGTACTTCGAGGAAGCTCCATTTGGAGAACCACGAGCCGTTCGAGTAGACCTCGGCGCGGTCGAGGTCGATGATTCGGCCGACCTGTTTGAGGTAATCTTTGGCGTTTTCCTCAACCTGTTCGCGGGTGAGTTTGGCTCGGGTTTCGTCGCGTCCCGAGGGGTCGCCGACGAGCGCGGTGTAATCGCCGATGATGATGATCGCCTTGTGTCCCAGGTCTTGGAATTGTCTAAGTTTACGAAGCGGGACGGTGTGTCCGAGATGAACTTTGATTCCGGTGGGGTCGATGCCGTATTTGACGCGGAGCGGGGTGTTCGTTTGAACCGAGCGCTCGAGTTTTTTGAGGAATTCGTCCTCGGGGACGATCGCCTCGACGCCTCGACGCAAGATTTCCAACTGTTCGGCGGCGGAACGGGACACTCGGCGCATCTCCCACGCGTAATCGGTTATGATCGTACGCCGCGGATGGTACAAGCGGAGCGATCGACGATCGCTCGCCGAATCGATCCCCCGCGGCGGGAAAACGATCGTACACGACGCGGCTCGTCGCGGGCAAGCGTCGCCGCGACCATCGCCAGGTTCCCCCGAGCCGAGATAACCGATTCGCCGCGGTCGAATTGAATTCACTCCGAGCGACGATCCTCTTGGACGCCATGCTTATTCGTGGAACGGACGTATTGAATCGATGATGAATGAAACCGAGCGACGGACGGATTTAGAGGCCGCGAGTGGCGATCGCGAGGTTCCCTGGAACGCGTTCGCGGTGGGCGCCTCGGTCGTGTTTTATCTGGGTTTGAACGTGGCGATGGTGGTCGCCGCGCGGTTGTTCCTTCTCCAGATTGATCCCAAACATCCGCCGATACGGCTATTTCTTTATATCCAAACATTTCTGAACATATTGTTCGCGGGAGTCGTTCCGTTGGTTTTGGCTTGGAAGACGGGCGCGCGTACGCGAACATTTGGAATCGAGCGGGGAGCGATCGCGCAGTACTTCGGCACGGGAATCGCCGGAGGCGTGCTAATGTTTCCGCTGATCCTTCTACTGAATGTGGGAGTCATGCGACTTTTCGGCTCGAAGGAGCATCCCGTCGTCGAGCTGATGAAAGGAGACCGATCGCTTTCGTATCTGGCGTTCAGTTTTTTTTCGGTCGTGGTCGTCGCCCCGCTCGCCGAGGAACTCTTTTTCCGCGTGATCCTTCAGGGTTGGCTTGAAAAGGCGGTCGCGCGCTTGAGGGCGCCGCGACTCGGAAATAATCATAATCATGCCGATACAACTATACCAAAGTTTGAAAGTATAAAAGATTCCGTCGACGCTGGACTGAACGAGGAGCAGCGTATCGCCGGGCTTGAGAGCGACGACGCGACGCCCGACCGGGTTGAAGGGGACGGCGATCAGGCGTCGGTATTATCGAATTCGCCCGAGGTTCGAGGCGAATGGGGGAAAGCGGCGGATGCGGGCGTTCGTTTTGAGGGGGGATTTTCGGTCGATTCGGCGAGGTTCGATTGGATTCGGTTTGCGCCGAACGTGATCGCGTCGACGGGTTTCGCCCTGGCGCACATGACGGTTTGGCCGACGCCGATTCCGTTATTCGTGTTGTCTTTGGGAATCGGTTATGTTTATTCGAAGACGCGGAGTTGGGCGGCGTGCGCCGCGATGCACGCGACGTTCAATGAGATCAACTTGCTGATGCTTGTGATATTTCTACAAGCGCAGCCGGGCTGAACGTGACGTATAAGACATTGAAGCCGAATTGTCGGGTTTTTAAGCCGCATCGAGCGTTCTGGGCTTTGATCGAGGGGCGTCGGTTTGGTTTTGGGGGCGCGGCGGGGAGTCGGTTTCGCTTGATCGTGGGGTGTTCGCTTTTGGCGTGTTTTTTGCCGGGTTCGCCGAATTTTGAGAAATCGGCGGATGGGGGTTGGCAATGGGTGAAGGAGGATGTATCTTGAATGGACGGTGAACCGTCGTAATTGTTCTCCGATCGCGGCTCGAACGTCCTCTCCCGCAAGACTCGCCGCGTATCGTTGGGGAGATTTCCTGGATCGTGATCGGTGGAAACCCGATACACAGGGAACCTTCTAATTCCTCAAATGCGAGGTTTGAGGAATATTGGGAACATTCCGATCGATCCGGATTGTTAACGTAGTCCACCGCGGCGGAGGAACGTCGCGGCTCTGTCTGGCTTGACAAGGCGTCAGGGATGATGTCGGCCGATCGTTGAGCATTCGGAGGTTGGGCGAGAATCGACGGAAGACCAGGATCGCGTCGTATCAGTCTAGGGTCGAGACTGTCGCGCGGTCCGTTTTGGAGTGGTTGGTCTATGAGCATGGCGAATTCGAAAAAAGTACTCTCCACGCAGCCCGCGAACGAGTGGGCGGGCGCCGTCGCGCGGATTCGTCGCGGCGGGGTCTCGTCGCGAGCCGGCAGGCGTTCTGTTTTGCTGGGAATGCTTTCGTCGATGTACACGAATACATCGCGAAAGGGAGGTCCCGGCGACGCCCGCGGAGGATCCGACCGCGCATAACGAGCTAAATGGATTTCGCTCTTGATCACACAATTGCATTGAGCAATCAATCAACCGCCGGCGCGTCCTTGAAGGGTCGATCCGGCGGTTTTTGTATCGATCGATCTAAAACACGCGTCGTTGGGGAGATCGCCGCAACGCCCAAGGGTTCGCTTTCCCAGCCATGACGAAGAGCGAAGATTCGGCCGACCTTCATCCGTTCGACCTTCACTGTCGACGCGATCCGCTTCCAAAAGCGGGAGCGCGGATCGTCGCGATCGGCTTTGATCGCGATCGCGCCGCGACGATCGCCGACGGGATCGCCGACCTGATGCGTAAGCGGGGGCGCGACGCCGAACCGAGGGGCGTTTCGATCGGGTCGTGCGATTTCGGCTCGGCGCTCGCCGAGGGGATCGAAGCCGCCGATCTCCCGCTCGTGATCGTTTCGACCGCGACCGAGCCTTGGACCGAGGCGACGCTCGACTCGCTCCTGGCGGCGATTGATAAATGCGATCATGTTTGGGGATGTCGACGCGTCGGGGTCGGTCGGCGGATCGTGAGGTATTGCGCGGGGGCGCCGTATCGTTTCGTTTTCGCGGTTCCCGTCGCCGATATTCACTCCCCTTGCCGCGTTCATCGGCTCGCGGCGTTATCGGCGATCCCGCTGCAATCGTCTTCCAACTTCCTCGACGTGGAAATCTTGGCCAAGGCGACTTTCCTGGGACAATTGATCGACGAGGCGAAGATCGATCCCGTGTCGGCGATCGAGCCGCTCGCGGGAGGCCTTCACGATGCGATCGAAGTTTTCCAAAATCCGATCTTCAAGCGGCGGAAGCCCGAAGAACGGACGATCGTCGTCCAAACCTCGCAATCGCGTTCGCCGGCGAGTGAGGATCGCTTGGAACCCAAGGTTTACGAATCTCATTCGCATGAGCATTTAGGTCCATTTGAAGAGTTTAAGAGCGATGAGGAACGTTCCGATCGCCCACGCGGCGAGGATCGCGAGCGAGCCCGCGACGCTTGCGAGCCCCGCCCCCTCGAGCAGGATGCGGCGGAGCGCGTCGACGAGCTGAGTGAGGGGGAGCGCCTGAACGAACGGCTGCATCGCCGCGGGGAACCGTTCGGACGAGAAGAAGACCCCCGACAAGAGCCACATCGGCACCATGACGAGGTTCATCAGGCCGCTGACGGTCTCGGTGGTCGTCGCGCGACTCGCGACGAGCAGGCCGATCCCGGCGAAAGCGAGCGCGCCGAAGAGTTCGACGATAATCAACGTGAAAAGATCGCCTCGCATGGGCATATGAAAAGCGAAAACACCCATCGCGAGCAGCACGCCGACGTCGGGGATCAGGAACGTGAGCCTGGCGCCGAGAACCGCGAGCAAGAAGTTGCGTCTGGGCATCGGCGTGGCGCAGAAGCGTTTGAGCAGCTTGGCGATGCGGAAGTTGACGAGCAAAAACCCGACGCCCCAGAGCCCCCCCCCCATCGTGTTGAGCGCGATCAATCCGGGGATTAAGAAATCGATATAGCGCGCTCCGGGCTCTTTGAGTTTTTCGTCGCGGACCGAGATCGGGTCTTTTCGTCCCGCGGCGCGTTGGATTTCGTCGTCGAAGACGGCGCGCGCCGTCGCGGCCTCGGGGCGTGTCGGGTCGTAATGATAAATGAGCGGGGGCGAAATCGTGGGTTCGACGACGAGCGGCGTTTTGCCCGTTTTAAGCCGTTTGATCGCCTGTTCGGCGGGCAAAATCTTGTATTCGATTTTGGGGAGTTCGAGCTTATCGGCCTCGGGTTGAAAGGCTTCAAGCGAGCGTTTGAGCGAATCGGTCGAGGCGTTCTCGATCAGATCGACTTGAACCGTATTTTGCGTCCGGCTCTGAAACGCGACCCCGAGAACGACCGCGAGGATCGTCGGAAACACGTAAACCCAAAAGATCCGCGCGGGTTGACGATAAAACTCGCGCAATCGCGAGAAATATAATTCTTTGAGCGATGCGAGTTGATAAAGATCGGACATTGGTTCGCTTTCCATAAATCAACGGTATCAAGAAATTAAACGCCGCGCGATCGTTTGCGACCCCGACGCGATTTCCGACCGTTCTTGGCGGCGTCGACCTCGGAAGGTTCGTCGTCGCGGAGATGTCTTCCTGTTAAAGATACAAACACGTCTTCAAGACTAACTTGTCTGGTTGTGAGCCTGACGAGGGGGCGATCGAAATCTTCGAGTCGGTCGAGGAGCGCCGGGATGGCGCGGTGCGGTTCGCCGACGGTGAGCGCGAAGCCGTCTCCTTCGGCGCGGGTTGCGAGGACGGTGTCGAGCGAGGCGAATTGCTCAGGGTCGATCGGCGTGGTGACGCCGTCGGTCGCGAGCGCGAATTCGACGATGTGTTCGCCGCCGAGCCGCGCGATCAGTTCGGCCGGGGAGCCGAGCGCGATGACTCGTCCTTGATCGATCACCGCGACACGGTCGCAAAGCCGCTCGGCCTCGTCCATATAGTGCGTTGTAAGGATGCTTGTACGACCGCGATCGCGGAGGTCGCGAATCAGATCCCACAGTTGTCTGCGCGATTGGGGGTCGAGCCCCGTCGTCGGTTCATCGAAGAAGAGGACCGAGGGATCTCCCACGAGCGAAACCGCGACCGCGAGGCGGCGCTGCTGGCCCCCCGACAATTGCTCGACGAACGAGTTCGCTTTGCTTTCGAGCGCCACGCGGGCGAGAACGTCGTTCGGTTCCAGCCCCGCCTGATAAAAGCTGCGAAACAGCCTGACGGTCTCGAAAACGGTCGCTTTATCGGGGAATCGCGTTTCCTGGAGGGTGACGCCGATTCTCTGGCGGATCGCACGCTCGTTCGAGCCCCAGTTCATGCCGAGGATCTCGACTTCGCCCGAAGTCGGTCGATTGAGCCCCTCCATGATCTCGACGGTCGTCGTTTTGCCCGCTCCGTTCGGTCCCAGCAGGCCGAAGCATTCCCCCTCGGGAATTTCCAGGTCGATTCCGCGTACGGCTTCGACCGGTCCGTCACGTCCAGGATACGTTTTAACCAGGTTTCGCACACGAATGGCGAGTATCGGCATGTGTGGAATAAATCCGTGAGGTAACATAAGGGGCGTTTCCAGCCAAAAGATTGTACGCGATTCGACCGGGATCGTCGATCGTATCGAGCGCGCGAGTCCGAAGAAGTTCGTCTCTTTTGGTCGCGGTGCGATTGGACGACGATCGGGATTCGGGTCGTTTCGATCACCGTGATCGAACGAACCCGCTCGCGAACAGGTTCACGCTTCGGGTTCGATTGAAGCCCGGGTGGATTGGAGTCCGATGGATGGAGCGGGTTGTTCCGTCGCGCGAACGAACGCGCCCGTCGATCCCGGCGGGAATCGCTCCGCGGACGCCCCGTCGTGGTTGTATTTTGAGCGAGAGTAAACGGAGGTCCCTCGTGAGCCGGAACGGATTTTTGCTGCCGACACGAGCCGAGGCGATCGATCGCCTGCGCCGCGCCGCCGAGGGTTTTGGAGGGCCGATTTTGCTGACGGGCGAGCCGGGCTCGGGCAAAACTTGGCTCGTCGATCGTTGGACCCAAAACGGCTCGACGATCTCGGAATGGGCCAAGGTCGATTTATCCCCAGGGATGGCGATTTCCACCTTTTATCAAGCGATCGCTCGCGAACTTAAACTAAAGAGTTCGACCGATTGGGGCGATCTACGCGCGCGAATCGCCGATCGCCTTCGCGAATCGACCGACGAGGGGCGATCGGTCGGCCTCGTCGTCGACGAGGCTCAGCTCGTGGGTGAGGATCTTGCCGAAGAAATACGCATTCTCACCAATCGATCGGGCAAGGACGACGGGTTCGCAGCGGTGCTGATCCTGGGCCAGACGGCGCTCGCGCGGAGGGTCCGTCAGGCGTCGTTCGCTTCGCTTTACGAACGTCTGGTCGATCGCGTCAAGCTCGGAGCGGTCGATTTCGACGAGGCTCGGATGTTTCTCGCGTACAGCTTTCCCGAATACGATTGGCGCCGCGACGAGATCGACGCGCTCCACCGCGAATCCGGGGGAAATCCTCGCCGATTGTTCCGGCTCGCCCTCGTTCGCGCGTCGCTATCGGCCAAAAATCGTCCGGGTCGCGGCGAAACCAAGGCGCCTCGTCGAGTCGAAAAAGAACAAAAGAACAATATATCAAAACCAAGGTTTATTAACGAAGAATCGTTACCTCATATCAGCAATTCAGTCGACGATTCGTTCGTATCGTTCGCCGGAGACGGCTCCATGGGGGCGTTTAGCGACGGTCCGTTGTTGGGGCCGATCGCGCCTCCGTTGCGTGAGGAGGAGGGATTGATCGAGGTCGGTTGGAACGAACAAGACCTGGAATTCGAAGGGGATATCAAGCCCGGGCGGACCGACTTCGGAATCGGGAGCGACTCGGATGCGATCGATCGAGCGCGAGCGGGGTCGGCGAGCGTGAGGGATTCGGATCGGTTTTACTCCGCGTTGGAGACGACCGAGGAATCGCCGACGGGAGTTGAGGCGGTCGACGATCACTACGCGGCGCTCCAGGCCTGGAACGAATGGGCTCGCGTTCAAGGCCGATTCGCGCTCGATCGGGGCGGGATTTCGCAATCCGGCGAGGTTCGAGCGAGCGTCGGGGGGGAATCGGGTGAGACGAACCCGGATCCCTTCGTCGACGAAGAATCGCCCGTTCTGCCGCACCACGTTCGGCTCGATTCCGAGCACGCGATCGTACCCCCTTCGCGCTTGTTCTCGGGATTGCGTGATTCGGGACGGCCTTCGTGACGACTGTCGGGTTCCTCGTGTGAACACGCGTGCCGTTCGAACGGCGGGATAATCTGATTGGGGGCGAGATTCCTCCGCGGGAATCGCCGCTTCAGGCGAGTCCAAGGATTGATATCGAGCGTGACGCTCCCTCGAGAGATCGAGGGATGCGTTGCGATCGTGTTTTCACGGGGTCCGTCATGTATGGAATAATTGTGATATTCGCGAAGTCGATTGGAAGTTCGAGCGAATAGTTTTGATCAAAGGCTGTGGAATAGCCGAAGAAAGCAGTTAGCGACCCGTGTCGGTTCGCGAGGATCTCGCGGGGCGCGTAAGCAGGCGTCGTCGCGTGTCGTAATTCCGCGGGTGCTCTCGCGGCCTGTTTTTCCCGAAGCAGGTATGAACGACGACCGAACTCGGCCGGCGGTTCGTATTGAATCACAAACCGGAAATCACCGATGACGACGCCTGCTTTCTTTTTCTATCGCATTCATTTCCCGGGGTTGGTTCCGTTCGGAATCGTGTTCTACGAAAACGAGGGATTGTCGCGTCGATTGCTCAAGGCTTTGATCGACTTGGCGCTGCGGTCGTCGATTGGTTACAAACGGTTTTAACTTGATGACGAAGTGATCGATTCAACCAGGCGAATTTGACGTGTCCGAACCCGATCAAGCGACCGATCCCGCGGCGGCTCGATTGTTAGTTTCGCTGGCGACTTATAACGAACGCGATAATGTTCGTCCTCTTGTCGCGAAGATACGCGAGTACGCGCCCCAGGCCGAGATACTAATTATCGACGACAATTCGCCCGACGGAACGGGACAGGTCGCCGACGAGCTCAAGGCCGAGCTCACGGGAATTCACGTGATTCATCGACCCGGCAAGCTCGGGCTGGGGACCGCGGTGATCGCCGGGATGAAATACGCGATCGCGGGCGGGTTCGATTATTTCCTCAATCTCGACGCCGATTTCAGCCATCCTCCGCGGTTCATCCCCGCGCTCGTCGCCGGGATGAAGGATCACGACGTGATGATCGGCTCGCGCTACGTCCCCGGCGGCGGAGTCGAAGGGGAATTCAATTTTAAGCGTAAGTTTATGAGCACTGGCATTAATGTTTATTCAAAGATTTTTTTAGGTTTGAAGACGAAGGACAACAGCGGTTCGTTTCGGTGTTATCGGGTGTCGAAGTTGGCGCGGATCGATTTCGACCGGATTCGTTCGCGAGGTTATTCGTTCATGGAGGAGATTTTGTTCTGGTGCCGCGTCGCGGGGTGCCGGATGGGGGAGACGCCGATTTTGTTTGAGAACCGGCGATCGGGGATGTCGAAGATCAACAAGATGGAGGCGATCAAGGCGCTCGAGATCATCTTTCGGCTCGGGGTCGATCGCGCATTAGGCAGGGTCCGGCCGAGCGAGACGGCGTGACGTGGACGGCCTTGGACTCGATCAGGCGGCTTGGAGGTCGTTTCGGGTGTCGGGTCGCGGTTTAAGGACGCTGGAAGTGAGCGATTCCGCTGTCGCGTTGTGTCGGTCGGTCTTTTATCAATTTGAATCCCGAATCGATCAATGAACGAAAAAGTGTCGATTTTGGAGCGGTATGGTGATATTCCATACCGATCGTATGGATTTTTTCGAGCGTTTCGACCGGCGTCGACAGCAGGACTTCGTGTTCGCTTCCCTCGATGTCAAGCTTAAGAAAGTCGATTCTTTCGAGTTTCTCCTTTCGTAATAAAGACGTTAATGAGATCGTGGGAATCCGGATTCCTCGTTCGGAGGAATTTTCGGCGAGCAACGTTCTGGAGATGCTGGGGATCGCCGGAGAATCGTCCATATATCGTTCGCCGTCGTCGCGTGCGAGAGCCCAAGGCCGGATTGTAACGCGATCACTCAGTTTATTATTTTGAATGTTTGATTCAAGACGGGCGCGAGTCGATCCAAAAGGCTCCAAGGCGATGATCTTGGAATCGGGAGCTCGCGAAGCCGCGAACAGACTGAACATGCCTACGTTCGCTCCGGCGTCGATGATCGTCCGACACGAGGAATCGATTTGATACTCGAGTTTATTGTAAATGACCCAAGCCGTCGTTAAATCATGAAAATCCTCAAACGTGATATGGTGGCCATCGGAATTTTTCCATACCCGCGGATATTCGAGCGATCGAAATCCCAGGTACGCCGACGAGATCGCGAGCCAATCGGGAGATTGCGACGCGCAGCGCAACAGTTCCGGAAATCTGCCGAAACTACGCAGACCCGATCGGATTCTTTTGAAGTCGATACTCATGCTCGCGATCTCTAGGCAATCATGCTCATGTTATAAATGCTTCGGCGAATCGAAAGCATCTAATAAGAGCCGGTCGATCTATCGTATCCTAGCTGTAAATGACATGGTCGTCAACCATCGGCTTCGAACCGATTCGCTTCATGTTGGAAAAATGTGCCGGCATCGCGCGTCTCGTCTACGATTTTAAGACGATCGACGAGGGGATCGAAAGCCGATACGTCTTCGTTCATCCAATCGAACAGTTCGGGGCGGCGGTTTTTCAATCCGTCAAGAAACTCGCTGAAGTCCTCGGGCTCAACGTGGAATTCGATTCGTTTCAGAGGAATCGCGTTTCCGTCGGTTAAAATCAACGTCCAAGAACAACCGTCGGCGTGACTTAGAGCCTGATATTGAAGCGCGCTTCGCGCGGTCAATCCGCTCGGACCCGCGGAAAACTCGCGAAGATTAACCGACGCGTCCGTATGCAGTAAACCAAAAATAATCGCATATAGGGTGTCAAGCGGCGCCGTCATCTCTCGATACCGCACCCCTCTTTCGTGCAATACCAAACGTGATCGTCGAGGCTTGCGAAAAATAAGATATAATAAAATCGATGAGCCGACGATTATCGACAAGCCAAAAATATTTGTAAGTAATTGCGTGTCGATTTTGTCGCCCTGCAAAAGGAAAATCGGCAGGAAAACGATCGATGCGACTCCGACCGAGCAAACCAACGCTAAGATCAAGACAAGAATAAATCGGAAACTGGTTTCTAAACGATAAGTCAACGAATGTTTGTCGAATTCGAAGAGTCGCCCCGACTGAAAGATCGACCTGTCCCGACACGCGACGACGATCGGTCCGAGCCGTTCGATCGCGTCCAGATCCCGGGGGTCGCTCCGATCGACGAAAGCGAAATCGGTCGACATGAAGAGTTCCGATCAATTTGTGATTGGGCGTCGAACCCGATCAAGGAACGTCCGGCGCCGTGCTCTCGCCGCAACCGAACCGACTTCCGAAAATGATTGTCGCTCGCGCTCGTCTCCGATACAATATCGATTATCGTTGAGAAGGCGCGGCGTTCCCGGCCCGTTTTCTCGCGATCGCTAGCCGGAAGTTCTCTCGCCCGCCGGGTTTCTCGCCTCCCCGAGAACCTTCATGGAACGTTCCCCCCGATGCGAACAAACGCCTCGATTCTCGGCTTGGTTTTGATCGTCGCGACGCTCGCGTCGACGTCGATTCGCGTTTTCGCCGCCGACTCCAAGGGGGGTGATTTCGACCGTCGCGTCCGTCCCGTCGTCGAGAAATACTGTGTCGATTGCCACGGCGAAAAGAAGCCCAAGGGGGGGATCAACCTCGCCAAGTTTCGCGATCAAAAGTCGATCGAAAGCGATCCCGAAACGTGGCTTCAGGTCGTCGACGCGCTTTCCGAACGGACGATGCCTCCCGAGGGAAAACCCGAACCGACCGAGGACGAACGTCAGGCTGCGTGCTCGGACGTTCAAGCGATCCTCGACGCGATCGAGAACGTGAACGATCCCGGCCCCTCGTTGATCCAAAGACTCACGCGCGAACAATATAATAATACAATCAGAGATCTGCTCGGCGTCGACGATCGTCCCGCGGATCGTTTTCCTCCCGACGGCGGCGGCGGGGAGGGATTTGACAACAACGCTTCGACCCTTTTTTTGCCGCCGATCCTTCTTGAAAAATACCTCGACGCCGCGGTCGAAATCCTCGACAAGGCCGATCCGGGCCGCTATTTAATCGCACGACCCGCGGCGACCTCGACCGACGCCGAACGCCAAGCCGCTGCGCGGCGGTGCGTCGCGGCGTTCGCCTACAAGGCGTTTCGTCGCCCCGTCGGCGATTCCGAAATTGATCGCTATATCAAATTGTATGAGAAATTCACCGCCGCGGGGTCGACCTACGACGAAGCGGTGAAAAAAACGCTGCGCGGGGTGCTCGTTTCGCCTCATTTCGTTTATCTGGTCGAGCGGAGGCGCGAAAGTTCCGAGCCTTATCCCGTTTCGCAATTCGAGCTCGCGTGCCGGCTTTCTTACTTTTTATGGTCGAGCATGCCCGATCAAGAGCTTTTCGACCTCGCCGCGGCGGGCCGATTGAACGACGATTCGGAGCTTGAGAAGCAAGTCGAGCGGATGCTCGCCGATTCCAAATCGAAGGCTCTCGCCAAGAATTTCGTCGGTCAGTGGCTTCGAGTCGCGGGGTTGGCGAACGCGGTCGAGCCCGATCGAGGCCTCTTTCCCGGCTATTCCGCCGAGCTGCGCGACGCGATGATCGAGGAGCCGATCGTCTTTTTTCACGAGCTTTTACGTGAAAATCATTCGTTAATCCAGATGATTGATTCTGATTATACATATGTGAACGAAATTTTGGCGAAGCATTACGCGATCGATCATGTTTCGGGTCCTTCGTTTCGCCGGGTGAAGTTGACCGACGCCGATCGAGGCGGGGTGTTGGGGATGGCGTCGGTTTTGGCGTTCACGTCGTATCCGAGGCGAACGAGCCCGGTTTTACGGGGGAAATGGGTGCTTGAGGAACTGCTCGGCACGCCCCCCCCTCCTCCTCCGCCGATGGTGAAGACGCTTCCCGAAGACGATCGTCCGAGGAAAGGTCGCACGTTTCGGCAAAGCTTGGAGGATCATCGTAAAGACGAGAACTGCGCATCGTGCCACGCCAAGATGGACCCGATCGGTTTCGGGCTTGAATCGTTCGATCCGATCGGGCGAAAACGGACGAAAATCGCCGATCAACCGATCGACGACGCCGGTGAGCTTCCCGGGGGGCTTAAATTCAAGGGGCCCGGCGAGCTGAAAAAGATCTTGCTCGATGAAAAAAGGACCGACCTGTTCCTTCAGAACGTAACGCGCAGGCTGCTTTCGTACGCGATTCGCCGCGGCGTTGAATATTATGATATGCGAACAATTAAATCGATAACGACGAAGCTCAAGCAAAACGGCTACGGCGGTCGCACGCTTGTCGCCGAGATCGTGAAGAGTTATCCGTTTCGGTATCGAAGCGACGCGTCTCCCACAGGAAATCGAGGAAAACGATGAGCCGTAAGAACAATCCGATCACGCGGCGGACGGTTTTGCGCGGTCTCGGCGCGGCGCTTGGGCTGCCGCTCTTGGACGCGATGAAAACGGTCGTCGCGGCCTCTCCAGCCTCGGTCGAAGCCTCGGTCTCTCCGATTCGGCTGGCGTGTCTCTTCTTCCCCAATGGAGTCGCTCCCAAGACGTTTCATCCCAAGGGAGTGGGGGTCGATTTCGAGCTTTCTCCCACGCTTTCGCCCCTCGCCGATTTTAAGGATGAGATCCTCGTTCTCACGAACCTGACGAACAAGGCGACCGATACCGGCGACGGCCATTACGTGAAAGACGCCGCGTTCCTCACGGGGACGACGATTCACAGGACGACGGGCGCCGATCTGAACTCGGGAGGGATCTCGCTCGATCAACTCGTGGCGCGTAAGTTCGGTCATCTCACTCCGCTGCCGTCGCTCGAATTGAGCGTCGAGCCCGTCTCGACGGGGGTCGACGTCGCTGTCGGATATACGCGCATTTACGGAGCTCATATCTCATGGTCGAGTCCGACGACTCCCCTGGCGCGCGAGCTCAACCCCAAGCTCGCTTTCGATCGGCTGTTTCGATCGAGCGCCGGAGACCGCAAAGGGAGAATCGACGACGACCGGAGCGTGCTCGATCTTGTTCTCGACGACGCCGGAGCGCTCAAAAATCAAATCGGAGTTGATGATCGACGTAAGATCGATGAATATCTCGATTCCGTGCGGGCGGTCGAAAAGCGGATCGCGTTCGAGGCGAGCGGCAGGCGTGCGCAATACCGCGACGATCCGCGTGCTCGGAAAGACGTCGAGACTCTCGGAGGGCGTGTCGACCTTTATAATCACGACCCCGGTCGGCTTCACGAACGATCGCTCGATCACACCGAGAGCGTTCGGCTGATGCTCGATCTGATCGTTCTCGCGTTTCAGACTGATTCGACCCGCGTCGCCAGCTTCATGTTCGGCAACTCGGTGAGCAACAAGAACTTCTCGTTCCTCAAGGGGGTGAAAGGAGGACATCACGAGATGTCGCACCATCAGCGCGAGAAGAACAAACTGGAACAATACCAGCGGATCGGCGCCTGGTTTTTCGAGCAATATGCTTATATGCTTAGCAAGATGAGGGCGATCAAAGAGGGGAACGGTACGTTGCTCGATCGTTCGATGGTGTTGATGGGGTCGGGGTTGAGCGACGGCAACGCGCACAGTCCTCACGATTTGCCGATCGTCGTCGCGGGACGCGGCGGGGGAGCGATCGCGACGGGGCGTCATCTGAGTTATCCCAAAGACACCCCGTTGTGCGGGCTTTATGTTTCGCTCGCTCGGGGCGCGGGGGTCGAGATCGATCGTTTCGCCGACGCCGACGGTCCGCTCGAAGGGGTCGACAATCTCGATTATCCCCCCGTCGATCACTCCGCCTCGGCTTGAATCGGCGAGCCGATTCACCGTCGGTTGACTTGAATCGGTGAGCCGATTCACCTATCTTGCGGCGACCGCGCTGCGATCGATTCGATCGTCCGCGGCCGAGTCGACGCGAGTTCGCGTAAATCAATTCACATGCAATTGAGCGAGTGGTTGCAATTTCGTTAACATAAAGGATTGAATAGATGTCGATCGAGCAGGTGGAGGCTTATCTCGAGAAGCGGCGGCGCGATTTCGAGGATCGGCTGAAGGAATTGCTGCGAATCCCGAGCGTGAGCGCCCAGCCCGATCACGACGAGGACACGCGTCGAGCGGCCTTGTTCGTTCGCGACGACCTGCGCGCCTCGGGGATCGCCGCCGAATTGATCGAAACCAAACGGCATCCGATCGTCTACGGCGAAAAGCTCGATTCCCCCGGGCGCCCGACGATCCTCATCTACGGGCATTACGACGTTCAGCCCGCCGAACCGCTCGAACCTTGGCTTTCGCCTCCGTTCGAACCGACCGAACGCGATGGAAACCTTTACGCCCGCGGAGCGACCGACGATAAAGGCCAAATGTTCACGCACCTGAAGGCGATCGAGGCCTGGCTCAAAACGACGGGAGGGCTTCCGATCAACGTCAAAGTGTTGATCGAGGGCGAAGAAGAGATCGGCGGCGAGAATCTTGAAGAATTCGTTTCCAAAAATCCTCAGAAGCTCGCATGTGATTATGTGGTTGTTTCGGATACAAGTCAATTCGCCCCCGGCGCGCCCGCGATCACCTACGGGTTGAAGGGGTTGGCGTATTACGAATTGATCGTTCACGGGGCGCGGAGCGACCTTCATTCGGGGATGTACGGAGGCGCGGTCGCGAACCCGTGCAACGCGCTCTCCGTCATACTGGCGAGTCTCAAGGGGAGCGACGGGCGGATCTTGATCGACGGTTTTTACGACGCGGTCCGTCCGCTCGCCGATTGGGAACGGGCGCAATTCGCGGCGTTGCCGTTTTCCGAGGAGGTTTTTCGGGCGAGTTTGGGCGTGACCGAACTCGTCGGCGAGGCGGGTTATACGACGATCGAGCGGAAATGGGCGCGGCCCACCTGCGATGTGAACGGGCTTTACGGCGGTTATCAGGGGCCCGGTCCGAAGACCGTGCTGCCGTGCAAGGCGGGGGCGAAGCTGAGCTTTCGGCTTGTGCCGGATCAAGATCCGAGCACGATTCGAGAACTGTTTCAGAACCACGTGAGGAAAGTTTGCCCGCCGGGTGTTACTTATGAGATAATTGATCACTCGGGCGCGGCGGCGGTTTTGGTGTCGGTCGATAGCCCTGGAGTGAAAGCGGCTTCGCGAGCGATCGAGGCGGGTTTCGGCAAGGCGCCCGTCTTCATCCGCGAAGGAGGGTCGATCCCCGTCGTCGGGCTTTTCAAAACCAAGCTCGGGGTCGACACCCTACTGTTGGGCTGGGGACAAAACGACGACAATCTCCACGGGCCGAACGAAAAGTTCAACCTGGCGGATTTTCATCGCGGCATACGAGCGAGCGTTCATTTGTTCGCCGAATTGGCGAAAGATCGACCCGAATCGGCGCGATGATTCGTCAAGATTCGAATCAAACCGAGCCGATCGGTACGGAACGCGAGGCGAGGGAAAGCCGATTCGCGAGCTTGAAAGCGGGGAGTCGCGTCGGCGTTCGTTTTTTGGTCATGAATTCGCGAATCTCGGCGGATTTCGGTCCCGTGCGATCGAATCGGCCGGCGACGTTTCCCCCGTCGGCGTATGATGGTTTGAGCCCTCGCCCCTCGCGACGTATGATACGCGGCTCGCCCGCGTTGATCGATACGCGGACGACGGTGAACCGAGGTTTTACGCAGGCGAAGTTTAGACTTGATCAATCGAAAGATCGAGTTGTTATTGATATTCATGACGCTCGATGCGCGTCGGATCGACCGGGGTCGCGGCGGCGCCGCTTTGGGAAAAGCACGGGATTTTTGAGATGCTCGACGCCAAATATGTGATTGCGAATATCGAAAAGGTGCGGCGGAATTGCGTGGATCGAGGGGTTCCCGCAGACGTTCTCGCCGATCTCGACGCGTTCGTCGAACTCGAGCGGAGGCGTAAGGATCTGTTGCAATCGGTTGAGGAAACGCGTCGGCTCCAGAACGAAACGGCTCAGGCGACCGCTAAAGAGAAGGATCCCGCGAAGCGGAGCGAGTTCGTCGAAAAGGGCAAACGGCTCAAGGAGTCGGTTCAGAACGACGAGGAAACGCTCAAGCGGGTCGAGCTTGAAGCTCGTGCGCGGCTGGCTCGCATTCCCAATATGACGCATCCCGACGCTCCGATCGGCTCGACCGAGGAGGACAATCGCGAGCTTCGCAAG
The DNA here is from genome assembly GCA_021791715.1 of Planctomycetota bacterium. Taxonomy (GTDB): domain Bacteria; phylum Planctomycetota; class Planctomycetia; order Isosphaerales; family Isosphaeraceae; genus JAKBCQ01. The sequence continues at coordinate 19,030 of JAJYWB010000078.1, forward strand.
GTGGGTACGCCGCGGGTTTTCGATTTCAAGCCGCGCGATCACGTCGAACTCGGGGTCGCACTCGATCTGATCGATTTCGAGGCCGGCGGGAAGGTGTCGGGTCACGGTTTTTACTTTCTGAAGAACGACGCGGTTTTGCTCGATCTGGCGCTCCAGCGGTACGCGATCAATAAACTGATCGCCGCGGGGTTCACGCCGATCATCACCCCCGACCTGGCGCGAAATTCGATTCTCGAGGGGATCGGATTCAACCCGCGGGGTCCCGAAACTCAGATCTATTCGATCGAGAATTCCGATCTGAGCCTGATCGGCACCGCCGAGATCACGCTCGGCGGAATGCACGCCGATCAAATTCTTGACGAATCAAGTTTACCGATCAAGTATGTAGGTATATCGCACTGTTTTCGGACCGAGGCGGGCGCCGCGGGAAGGGCGAGCAAGGGGCTTTATCGCGTGCATCAGTTTACAAAAGTGGAGATGTTCGCGTTTACAACCGTTGAAGGATCGGCCGCGGCGCATCTTGAGTTGTTGTCGCTCGAGGAGTCGATTTTTCAGGGGCTCGGGTTGCCGTATCGCGTGCTCGATATCTGTTCGGGGGATCTCGGCGGTCCTGCTTATCGCAAGTTTGATCTTGAGGCGTGGATGCCGGGTCGCGGCGAGGGGGGTGAATACGGCGAGGTTACTTCGACTTCGGATTGCGGCGATTATCAATCGCGTCGGCTCAACATCCGCTATCGTCCCGCGGGGCAAAAGGGGACGCGATTCGTCCACACGCTCAACGGCACCGCGATCGCGCTTTCACGCACGTTGATCGCCGTGATCGAGAATTACCAGCGCGAGGACGGCTCGATCGAGATCCCCGAGGTCCTCCGCGGCGACATGGGTTGTCGCGAGGTGATCGGCGTTCGTTCATAAATTGGAATTTTAGAGATCGATACAATTTCAGGCGGCGATTTTAACGAATTTAAGGGATCGAGGGGAGGGTCGAGCGCGATGATCAGGAACCCGCTCCTCGTCCCCGATTTGCGCGAGTTGATTCAGGCGGGAGAGGCCGCGTCGCTCCGCGAGTTTTTCGCCGAGAGCCATCCCGCGCGTGTCGCCGAGATGATTCAGGATCTCGATCTCGCCGAGGGGAACGCGATCCTCGAGGTTCTCGACCCGCGCGTTCGCGCCGAGGTTGTGAGCTATCTCGATTTCGATCGCCAGATCGAACTCGTTGAGAAGATGGCGCCCGCCGACGCCGCGGCGTTGCTTCATCTCATGTCGCACGACGACCGCGCCAATCTTGTCAAGCATCTCGACGAGGATCGCGCCGACGAAATCCTTCGTAGGCTGGCGCACGCCGAGCGCGAAGATATCCGCAGGCTTGCGAGCTACGAACCGGGCACCGCCGGCGCGGTAATGACGACCGATTACGCCACCCTCTCGCCCCACCTCACCGTGCGCGAGGCGCTCGATCAACTGCGCCAGGAGGCGCCCGATCGAGAAACTATTGATTATAGTTATGTTGTGGATGTTAATCGTAAATTGATCGGCCTCGTTCCGCTCAAAAAATTGATTCTCGCGCGGCCGATGGCGCGGATCGAAGACATCATGCGTCGCGATATCATCACGGCGAGGGTCGACGAGGATCAGGAAAGCGTGGTGCGGAAGATCGCCAAGTTCGACCTCGTTGCGATTCCGGTCGTCGATCCCTCGGAGATGCTCGTGGGGATCGTGACTCACGACGACGCGTTCGACATTTTGAGGCGCGAGCAAACCGAAGACATTCTGGCGTTCGGCGGCGTCTCGTCCGACCCCGAGGCCGACGACGAGCCTTATTGGCAAGGTCGCGTGACGTCTTCGGTTCGCAGGCGAATTAAATGGCTGCTCATGCTTTTTCTCGCCGAAAACTTTACGTATCCGGCGCTCAGGCATTTTAAGTGGGTCGAGCACGATTGGCCGATGCTTACGCTGTTTTTGCCGCTTTTGCTCGGCACGGGGGGGAACGCGGGGAGCCAGACCGTCGGGACGATCATTCGGGGTTTGGCGCTCGGCGAGATCACGCGGCGGCACTTTTTCCGCGTTCTGGCGCGTGAATGGTTCGTCGGCCTGATGCTGGGTTCGATGCTCGGGATCGTCGCGTTCAGTTACGCTTGGCTTTATCGCGGCCAATCCGCTCCCGTATCGGCGGTTATCGGATTGACGATTCTCGGCATCTGCATGTGGGCGAATTTGATCGGCGCGCTCGTGCCGATGATCGCGCACCGCCTCGGCTGGGATCCCGCGGTCGTCTCGGCGCCCGCGATCTCCACCCTCGTCGACGCCACCGGAATCGTCCTTTATTATTCCATCGCGATATTATTGTTAATGAAATTTCATTTACAATAATTAATATATTATCGATCGACCCGCGCGAATCTCGTTTTCGCGGGTCGAGATCTCGGGTTCGGCGATCGATTTTCGGTACTTGAAGGAGAGCCTCGATGATTTTCGCCGAGTCGACCGCGGCCGCGATTCGAAGGCTCGATCGCGATCAAACTCTCGTGATCGCTCCGATCGCCGCGTGCGAACAGCATGCGCTCCATTTGCCCGTTTTCACCGATTCGATCCTCGTCGCGGCGGTCGCCGAACGCGTCGAACGCGTACTCGCCGAACGCACGCTCCTCCTCCCCGTTTTTTGGCTGGGTGCGAGCGAACATCACCTCGCCTTCGGCGGAACGCTCACCGCCAAAGTCGAAACCCTGCAAACGATTCTTGTCGAATTATTGATTCCGCTTGTACATGATGGTTTCTCACGATTTTTGATATTGAACGGTCACGGCGGCAACGACGATCCGCTCCGCGTCGCTTTGCGTCGACTCGACGCGAAGTTTCCGGGAAGGCTTTGGACGGGTTCGAGTTATTGGAATTTGGCTCGGGAATCGCTCGCCGAGTTATGCGACGGTCCGCGGAAAACGGTCGGGCACGCGTGTGAAATTGAAACTTCGTTGATGCTTCATCTTCGTCCGGAGCTCGTCGATCGCGGGGCGATCGCCGACGATCCGCCGACGACTCGCGAATCGCTCGCGGATCTTTTTTGTGCGCGCGATTTCGGTCGATCGACCGATCACGGAGCGGTGGGATATCCGAGCTTCGCCTCGGCGGAGAAAGGACGAAAGATGCTCGCGGCGATCGTCGACCGAATCACGCCGATCGCGCGCGAGCTGATCGATATCAAGCTCGATTCCGTGTGAGGGTCGAGCGAAACGCCGATCGTACGAGGAAATCCTCCTCGAATCGAGCGACGTTTGGAATTTTCCCCGATTCATCATCGAATCGGTGATCGTCGAGAGGCGTTCGGCGCGATCGATTCAATATTCGCGCGCGACGATCGAACCACGAACGCGAAAGCCGATTGCTAAACGTACGATTCGCCGGCATGCTATTAAGTTAGGAACGGACGAAGAACGGCGATCCATCCCCTGGGAGGGATCAAATCAGACGGCGCAAACGTTGGTTGATCGTTCAGCCAACGCGATATCGCACGTTCGGCAAGCGGGAGGTTCGATCACTTTTTCTTCTTGGCGCCCCCTTTGGGCGGGGCGTTCGACATTTGTTCGATGAGGGTTTTGACCTCGACGGCTTGATCGGGAGGAAGCGGATGCGACTTCAACAGGTGCATGACGAGCAGGCCGGGCTCTCCTTTATAGAGCTTATCGACCAGGCTCTGCACCCGCTTTTGTCGGACCTCTTGCTTGCTGATCACGGGACGGTAGACGAACGCGAGTTCGCTCCGGTCGCTCGCGACCATCCCCTTGTTCGACAACCGTTCGAGCAACGTCGCGACGGTCGCGTAAGACCACGTTCGGCCCGATTCGTGAAGCGCTCCCAACAACTCTCGAACCGTCCCCTGGCCCTTCTGCCAAAGAACCTTCAGAACGTCGAGTTCGGCGTCGGGAATCGTTACAGGTCGTTTTGCCATGTGTTATCGTCTCAATCTTTGTCAATGGTGGGGGGCGAACACGGCGGAAAAATCGGCTTCAACTCGCGGAACTGCATCGATTCCGCAAGCGTCTTCCCGCCGCGGCCGAGCTTGACCTTCATCGCTCGGCGCTATAATGCTAAGACAAGTGTCTCTCAGAGTCAATACGAACCCGCCCCAAAGTCGAAAAAAAAATCGCGCGGTCCGACGAATGGTTGGAGGAATTGATGATTCCAGGGAAAGCCGACAGCTTGTGGAATTGCCCACGTTGCGACTCTCGACTGATCGCCGATTCCACCTTCGTCGATCCCGCCGGATCGCTCGCGCCGCGGCGGATCTGTCCCGCGTGCGGTCGAGCCTTCCGCCTCAGGCGTACGAAGTCCTACCCCGATGAAACGCTTGCCGATCGATCCGACCCGACGGCCACGAGCCGTTCCCAGGCCGACTTCGATCCATCAAGATCCGAAACGCTCACCGCTCTCGGCTCCGACGAATGGGATCGCCGTGTCGAAAACGCCGATGAACATCTCGATTCCCTTGATAACGATGAACCGAATGAGAATCAAGACGTTATGGAAACCGAGCGAGAAAACGATTCGCTCGTTTCCGATCCGTCCTCGAACGAAACGTTTGCTTTGGATCGGAACGCGCTTGCCCCCGGCGGCTCCGGCGATTCGGCGATCGTCGCTCGTGCCACACAAGTCGTTGGTCCCTGGGGGGTCGCGACCCGCGATCTCGGCCTTCGCTTCCTCGAAAACGTTTACAAACTCGGAGTCGTCGCCGGAACCGCGGGGCTTTTGATCGCCGGAGGATTCATTCCCGTCGTCCAAGGTTGGCTCGACGACGAGATCGAAGGCTGGAAGGGAATCGTCGAACGGCTCGGCGGCGCATGGCCCCAAATCTCGTCACGCGACGGCGACTCCGATATCGGTCCGATTTTAATCCACGGCGACGCGCCTCGGCTCTTCAGCGTCGTCGATGAAATCTCACGCCGCGCGGGGTGTCGCGCTCCCGAAGAAATCCGCATCGCGTACTTGCCGTGCTGCGCCGTCACCGTCTGGAAACGTCGTCGTGCTCTCGTCGTCGGCCTCCCACTCCTCATTTCGCTTTCGATCGCCGAACTCCGCGCCGTCCTCGCGCATGAACTCGCTCACCTCGCCCGCAAAGACGCGGCGCGGGCCGATCGCGCCGAACGATTCACTCTCGGGCTTGCGCTAACGCTTGATCACCCGCCAATCCGATCGTGGCGATCGAGCCCCCTTCGCGGCTGGGCTTCGGCGTGTCGCCGCATCGCCGAATCGCTCCGCTCGCCGATCGCCCTCGGACGCGAGTCAAGGGCCGATCGCTTCGCCGCCAAAATCGCCGGCGGCGCCGTCGCGGCGAGTTCGCTCATCAATGTCGCGCTCGTTCAGCCGATCTTTCGCGAACTTATCGACGGCTACGATCCCCTCGCGGACAACTCTCATACTAATATCTTTGATTTATTTCATGATCTTTGGTTACGCATACCAGACGGTTTGCGCGATTCGATCCTCGCGGGGATTCTCGCGGATCCCGCCGCGACCGACGACGGCTCGCACCCTCCCCTCGCGTCGCGTCTCGAATCGTTTAGGAACGCGCCCGACGTTCGCACGACCGAACTCGACCGTCGCCCCGCTTGGTCGCTCCTCGCCGATCTCGACGCGATCGAAGAGATCCTCCACAACCGTCTGTTTCGATCCGACGAAATCGAACCGAGCGTCTTCCACGAGGCGGGACGTTGATTTTTTTTCGCCATGAACCGTTATGTAATTAACATAAACCGATCTTATTCTCGTCGATCGATGATCGAGCGAAGGCCGAGGCTCAGGGTTCGATGCGAGCGATTGAGCGACGATCGCTCTCTCGCGGTCGATTGCTCCGGCCTCGGCGACGCGTTACGATCGCCAAAGCTCATTCGTCGATCGGGTCGACCGGCCGAACCTGGAATCGGAAGCGATCTCGATCTGGTGCAGCGAGAGGGACGATTCGATGAAGTTCGTAATATTTATTGCTTGGATGGCGATATCAATCGGATCGGCGCGAGCCGACGGTCCCGCGGACAACGTCCCCGAAACCGTTCGGCCGGTTCCCAAACCCGGAATCGAACTCTCGGCCGACGACAAACGTCCCCTCGAACGATCGCTCGCCGAACTCGACGCCGCGATCGAACGCCTTTCAACCCAAAAATCCCCCGCGATCGCTCGAGGCTTGATCGACGTGCGCATCTTTCAGAAAGCCGTGCGTTACGCTCTCAAGTATCAAGAATTCTTTGATCGTAAGGAGATCGCCAAGGCGAGCGAGCTGCTCGAAGTCGGCCTCAAGCGGGCCCGGGAACTCGCCGATGGAAAAACCCCCTGGGCCGATCAAACGGGCCTCGTACCACGCGGATACGTTTCCAAAATCGACGACTCGGTACAACCTTACGGGCTCGTCGTTCCCGCTTCGTTTCGACCCGGCGGAGGGCCTTATCGGCTCGACGTCTGGTTCCACGGCCGGGGAGAAACGCTCAGCGAATTGAATTTTACTCATGAACGATTACACAACAAAGGGCAGTTTACCCCCGCGGATACGTTTGTACTTCATCCGTACGGACGATATTGCAACGCGTTCAAGTTCGCGGGCGAGATCGACGTGCTCGAAGCGATCGACGCGGTGAAGCGCGATTATCGGATCGACGACGATCGGATCGCGGTGCGCGGATTCTCGATGGGGGGCGCGGCGTGCTGGCAATTCGCGGTCAATTATTCGGATCGTTGGTTTTGCGCCAATCCGGGAGCGGGATTCGCCGAGACGCCCCGATTTCTCAAAATCTTTCAGCGCGAAAAGCTCGCGCCGACGCCGATCGAACAAACCCTCTGGCGATTGTACGATTGCGATCTCAAGGCGGTGAATCTTAAGCAATGTCCGACGGTCGCATATAGCGGCGAAATCGACAATCAAAAACAAGCCGCCGACGTGATGGCCGAGGCTCTCGCCAAGGAAGGGATCACGCTGACCCATATCATCGGGCCCAAAACAAGGCATTCGTATCATCCCGATTCGGCGCGCGAAGTCGAACGCCGCGTCGCGAGCCTCGCGGTCAAAGGTCGCGAGCGATATCCGCGAAGCGTCTCGTTCGTCACCTATACACTCAAATATAATAAAATGAATTGGGTTACGATCGACGCGCTCGGAGAGCATTGGAAGAAGGCTCGCGTCGACGCGCGAATCGTCGGCGATTCCGAAATCGCGATCAATTCCGAAAACGTCGCCGCGATCACGCTCGACTTTCCTTCGGGTTTTTCGCCTTTCGACCCGACTCGTGGAGTCGCGATACATATCGACGAATACTCGATCGGCGCTCCCTCGCCGGTATCGGATCGTTCTTGGAGCGTCAAGCTCCGCCGCGCGGGCGCGGGCTCGCCCTGGACGCTTGCCGCGAACGACAAAGAGAATCCGACCGCTTTGCGAAAAACGCACGATTTACAGGGGCCGATCGACGACGCGTTCATGGATCGTTTTATTTTTGTAACTCCGACATCAAAGAGCCCTCACGCCAAATTCGAGAGTTGGACCGAGAGCGAAAGCCGGCGCGCGATCGGCGAATGGCGGCGACAATTCCGCGGCGAGCCGATCGTCAAGCGCGATTCCGAGATCGGCGACGCCGAGATCGCGTCGGCGAACCTTGTCCTCTGGGGCGATCCCACGAGTAACGCGGTCCTCGCCAAGATCGCCGATCGCCTGCCGATCGGCTGGAAAGCCGATTCGATCGAAGTCGGCGGCGAAAAGTATTCAACCGATAATCATGCGCTTGTACTCGTGTATCCGAATCCGCTCAACCCCAAACGGTACGTCGTTTTGAACAGCGGATTTACGTTCCGAGAATATGATTATTTAAGCAATGCACGACAGGTTCCGAGGCTTCCCGATTGGAGCGTGATCGATCTTTCGGTCGCACCGAGCTCGCGTTATCCGGGAAAGGTCGTCGCCGCCGATTTCTTCAACGAGGATTGGAAGCTTAAGGCGAAGTGATCCGTCGATCGTCCCGGCTCGTCGTCGTCGTTCGGATGATCGATCGTCCGAACGCGGCGACGAGCTTGATTCGAACGGCCTTGTCGTATTCAATAATATTGACCAAGTTCTCCTCGATCGCGACGAGCGTGATGTGAATCGTTTTCGCTACCCGATCTTGAGTTCCCGCCGGGAGGTCTCAACGATTTCAGGTCGGGAAGATCGCTCGGGAAACCGAAAGCTTGTTCAATATCCTGGATGATACGTGGTATTAAAGGTGATTCATTATAATCATGAAGCATGCGAATGTAATACAGCCTAAAAGATACGATATTTTCTTCATTGAGGTAAAGAACGTCGATCAGATCCTGTCCGACCGACGTTAGCGCCGATAATCGGCCGTTGTTTTCAAGTCGAAGATGATTTCCGTAAGCGATCTCCGTCGGGTCGATCGTGATTCTCGCGCGCTTCAAGGAATTACATCTTATGCAAGAATAAACACAGTTGTTGTAAGAGTTTATGAGTTTCGGAGCGACGATTTTGGGAACGACGTGATCGACTGAAAACGCGGCCGAACCGTTCGGATACCATCGTTCACGAAAGAGACAATACACGCAACGAAAAACGAACTCGTCGCGCAGCCAAGGCTTAAAGTCACGATAATCGGCGTATCCCGCGGGTCCATGTTTTCGTCGATGAGGCTCGACCGGGTAAGCAAAAGGATCTGGAATAATCATTCGTTCGCGTTTCCTTCGTCGGCTCGCGAATTATGTTCGAGGTTCATCGCGCCTTTCGGATCAATAGGCGGAAGTGGAAACGCTCGGTTTACCGATTCATAAACGATCTTTTGTAAATGTTCGAATTCGATTCTTTCAGCTTCGGTCAATTCCGCGCGGTTTTTCTTTTGGATCAGCCGAATCCGCCGTTCGTTCATATCAAGCCATTCGTCCGATTCTAACGGCGGCGCGATTTCCCAATCGTTCTGAATCGGTTCTTCCTGGAATGGGAGACGGTCTAGATCATGAGAATCAGCTTGTGGATCAGACTCATGAATCGGTTGATGATCTCCATTTCTCGATCGGTTTCGGTTATCTTTCCGATCCAAATCTCCCGATAGCGTTTCCGGAATCGATGTGAACGTCGTGGGCGTCGCGGCGAGAATAAGATCTTGCAGCGAAGTCCTCGGACGTTGTGGGATTTTTTCGGGCTCGATAGGCTCGGGTGAACCGGTATCGAACTCTTCATTCGAAGCGTAATACGCCGCCCGGCGCGTTGGACACGAATGAAAAACAAAACCGAGGTTTCGGACCGTCGCGACGAGCGCTGCGTGATTCGTCGGATTTTCTTGCCGGCAATCGGCGAAAGGAATCAGGATTCGAGCTTTTTTTTCCGTCTTATCGATCAGTTCGGAAACGCGATGAGCAAGCTTGCGGCCGAGACCGAGTTTTCGAAATTCGGGTCGAACGTACAAATCTTCAACCTCGAGATAACCATCCCTCTCGACGATGAAAGCCCACCCCATCCGATCGTCGATCTTTTGATCTTTGATCTCAAAGCCGCGGACCTTATGTCCGGCCTCGTCCAACGTCAACCAAGACACGACACGATATCCGTCCTCTTTGCTCTCTTTGTATTGAATGAAGTTCGGCGAGCGATAAACGCCGTAGCATTCAAAGGCGTAATTATCTAAATAGCCGTATGAGAATTGTCCGTATCCGATATGCCCCCACGGTTCGCCCCATGAGTTTGGAAATATAAACATTCGGTCTTGAGATTTATATCCTAAAATTGACACCACATGAGAACCTAATGAACGTTCTCCTTCGGACGGAAGGGGGATTACGCCGTCGTGTGGAGCAATCCAACCTGAGAAGAGATCGAGCGATACGGCGACTCCGTCGTTTGGGAACCGTAGGAAACGAGTGCATTCCTCGGCGTTATGTAATCTCCGATAATAGGTCGATCGGTTCCGAATCAGCTTGGATCGATGAACGCGGGGTGTTCTGGGCGCTCTCACTCCTTCACGGACTTCGAGTTGGGATTCCAAATCATCGTATGAAGGATATCCCTCGCCGATCTCGATCCGTTTAACAGTGACGAGCCACGCCCCCGCGTCGTCGTGATGTCGTCCCTCAAGTTCCAGCGCACGCGAATAAGTATATGGGACAGTGCTCATTTTTATGATTTTTTATTCGGATCGGTCGTCGGATCGCTATTTCGCTACGATCGAACAATTGGATTCTACTCGAAAGTGGCCGACCGATCCACACACTTAGCATCACGCTGAAGAAATCGGATGTGATCGAGCCGGCTTCCGAACCGATTGAGTGAAAAAGTCGACGATTCATAGACAGTTCGCCTGTTCATCGTGATCGGGCGGATTCTGAAAACGATGGACCGGAAGGGCTTGCACGGCGTGCGGCGCGCAACCACGTCAAACCGATCTTTTCCGGGGGGGGAGTGCGCGTGCTACAATCATGGTTCGCTCACGCGCCGATCGCGTGAGGATTCATTAATTGATCATCCCTTCGGAAGGGCGCGGAACGCGTGTCCGCGCAAGGATTTGGGAGTGCGCTTCATGAACGTTACTCGAGCGGCGCGGCGGCGCCGAAAGTGGAATTCGCTCGTCGCCGCGGTCGCGATCGGATGGTGCTTGGTTTCGGGATGCGGCGAAAAGACCGAAGATTCGTCGTCGGCCGCGGTCGTCGAAACGAGCGCCGTCAAAAAGGGTGAGTCGACCGCCGCCAAGACCGCGATCGTCGGCGATCGTCAGTCGACCCCCGTCGTCCCTTATAAACCGTCGTCGAACGACCCCGGCCCGTTTCGCTTCGTCGAAATCGCCGCCAAGACCGGGGTCGACTTCGTACATGAATCGGGGATGGACAAGGAACGCAATTTCCCGACCGCGAACGGCTCGGGCGCCGCGATCTTCGATTACGACGGCGATGGATTAATGGATGTTTATTTCGCCACGTGTCGAAAATTCCCCCTCGATCGCGGCGAAAGCAATCCGAATCGCCTGTTCCGCAACCGCGGCGACGGTAAATTTGAAGACGTCTCCGAACAATCGGGGCTCGCTTATCGCGGCTTTTGCCACGGCGTCGTCGTCGGCGATATCGACAACGACGGCGATCAAGACGTGTTCCTTTGCGTCTACGGGTCGAATCGACTTTTTGAGAATCTTGGAAACGGTAAATTCCAAGATATCAGCAAGGCGGCGGGTATCGACGCTCCCAATTGGTCGTCTTCGGGGGCTTTCATCGATTACGACGGCGACGGCGATCTCGATTTGTACGTCTCGAATTATGGAAGCTGGAAATATCCCGACGATCAACAGTTTTGCGGCGACGTCGAAAAGAAGATTCCGCTTTATTGCTCGCCCAAAACCGTCCGAACGGTCCCTCACTTGTTCTATCGCAACAACGGCGATAAAACCTTCACCGAGGTCTCCGAGCAAGTCGGAATCGCCCGCTCGGGCGAGAAAGCGGGGCACGGTTTCGGCGTCGTCACCGGTGATTTCAACGACGACGGCAAGCCCGATATCTATGTTGCGAACGATATGAACCCCAATTTCTTATTTCTCAACAAGGGAGATGGGACGTTTGAAGATGTGACCGAATATTGCGGCGCCGCGTTCGACGAACGAGGCGACACGCATTCGGGAATGGGGGTCGACGCCGAGGATTTCGACGGCGATTCGCTCCCCGATTTTTTCGTCACGAATTTCGCCAACGAGCCCAATATCCTCTTTAAGAATCAAGGGAAAGGGATTTTCACCGATTTAACGTCGTTCGTCGGATTGACCCCCGACAGCATGCCGTGGGTCGGCTGGGGGTGCGCCCTGGTCGATCTCGATAACGACGGTTGGCCCGATACGTTCGTCACCAACGGCCATGTCGACGACAACCGTCAAGATCTTGGACAGAAGGTCGAATACAAAGAGCCCCCGATTTTGATGCGGAACATCGACGGCAAGAAGTTCAAGCTTGCGACCCGCGACGCCGGGCCTTATTTCGACGAGGGGCACGTCGGCAGGGGCGCGGCGTTCGGCGATCTCGATAACGACGGCAGGATCGACATCGTCGTCAATCAGAAGGAAAGCCACGCGGCGATCTTGCTCAACCGCACGCCGGGGCCGAATCGCTGGATTCGCTTGTTGTTGCGTGGAACTAAATCGAACCGAGACGCTTTGGGCGCCAAAGTGATCGTCGAGATCGATAATCCCGATAAAGACAAACCAGCCCCCCTGGGCGAAACCTGGAGCGCCGTACGCCGGATCGCGCGTCAACGCAAGGGAGGCGGAAGCATGGAATCGGCGCACGATCCCAGGCTTTTGATCGGCGTGGGAACCGCGAAAGACGTGCTCAAATTGACGGTTTCCTGGCCCTCGGGCGAAAAATCCACGTTTGAACATCTTGAAACTAATAAAACATATCAGATCGTCGAGGGGGATCCCAAGCCCGCGATCGCGACGATGAAAATCGTTCCGTTCGCCGATTGATATGAGGAGATCGCGAAAAAAAAGACCGGGTCGAGCCGCTGCTCGATCCGGTCTTATTAGCGAGGGAAATCGCCGATCGGTCGCGGTGACGAGCGATCTTAGGCGGATTGCGCGTGGCTCGGCGCCGCGGGCGCGCTCTTCGATCCTTCGCCGATTTCGATCATCGGCTTGGCGTCGAGGAGCCTCCGTAGCGACAGTTCCGAGCCGAGCATTTTCACCATGCGAAGGATGAAAATCGCGTCGCTCAGCGAGATTTCCTTGGCGAGTCGAATGAGATCGAGTTCCAGGTCGTGGAATTCGTTCTTGGTTTGATCAGGGGGCTTGTCCTGGGCGTCGTCGATCAAATAATCGAGCGGAACCCCGACCGCCTTGGCGAGCCTAAAAGCGTTTTCCAGGCCCGGTTGCGACTTCCGCGACAGGATCCGAGAGACCTCGGAATCGCTGACTTCGGCGGCTTTGGCCAGTTTCTGCTGGTTCAGCCCTTTGAGTCGCATGTGGTATCGAAGTTTATCGGCGTAGTCCATACCCGAATCATAGCGTACGCAAAAAACTATTGCAAGCGGAATTCCTAAAATCGCAACGATTCGCCGGCGCCTCGCGCCCCGTTCTTTCGTTTGAGCGGCTATTCGATAATGCTCTCGATGCTTTATCGGCGCGATCTTACGGTTTTAGCAGCCGATTCAACAATAAAAACAATATATATCACAAAACTAAATGATCGGTTCTTTCTGTTTGGGATGGCGAACCTCCCGGTGAGCCTCTTTTCGTAACCGCCGTGACGAGGGCGTTTTTTCGGTCAATAATCGCAAATATCATAATTCGGCTCACCAGGAGGTTCGTCCTCCCACAAGAGATTGTCCTCCCGATTTTGGGTTCGCCCTCAAATCCGCCGATTTTTTCTGTTTGGGATGGCGAACCTTCCGGTGAGCCTCGTTTCGTAACCGCCGTGACGAGGGCGTTTTTTCGGTCAATAATCGCAAATATCATAATTCGGCTCACCAGGAGGTTCGCCCTCCCACAAGAGATTGTCCTCCCGATTTTGGGTTCGCCCTCAAAT
>JAJYWB010000079.1 GCA_021791715.1 Planctomycetota bacterium
ACTTCAAGTGATTTCTCGGTTACGGGTTCGCCCGGTTCGATCCTTTCCACGAACCTCAACGCGACCGTTTCGAGTCGACTCGCGGCGAGTTCGTACGTCGCGCCGACGACTCCGCCGACCGCCGCGCAAATCGCGACCGCCGTTCTCACCGATACGACCTCGACCGATCTCGCTACAGCCGGTTCGCTTGGTTATATGATCGGACATTCGCCTTCGTGGTACGTCGCGCCCTCGACTCCGCCGACTCCGCCGACGGTCTCTCAGATCGCCTCGGCGGTTTGGACGGATGTCGCGTCGACCGATTTCGGCGTGACGGGTTCGCCCGGCGCCAAACTTTTTTCGATCGCGGGATCGGGTAGTACGGTCGATCCGTGGAGCGTGGCGTTGCCCGGTAGTTACGCGACGGGAACCGCGGGATATATCGTGGGTCATAATATCGACGCGCAAGTATCCACGCGTTCAACCTACGCGGGAGGTCCGGTGCAATCGGTCGTCGCGCCCGTCGAGATCGATTTGACCGAGGCCGTGCCGTTCACGAACGCTCCCAATTCGGTCGGCGATTGTCTTAACGCGGCGCGGGCTCAAGGGTTCGGCAAGTGGATTTTAAGCGGCACGACGCTTCAACTTTTCGCCCCCGACGGCGTGACGATCGTACGAACGTTCCAGCTCGACAACCCCGACGGCCCCACGCAACGTATCTAATCCGCGAAATCGCACAATCTTTTAGGATCAATCATGACAAATTTAGTAATCAGCGGATTTGGACCCGAAACGGGCTCTCAACCCGTCACGGTCCTTCAGGGAGGGCCTTCGGGGGCGATTCTCGAGCAGCCGATCGATTCCGATCGTAATTATCAATTGACCCTTTACGGGCCCGACGGAGCGGCGGTGACGGGATTTCAACCGACCGACCCGCTCACCGCGACGATGTGGGCGGGGGAGGATCAACAGGTTCTGTGGAATCCACCCGTTTCGTGGATCAGCGCCGCGAATGCGACGATCCAACTCTCGTTCACCGCGTCGGGGCTCGCGGCGGCGGGAATCACGCCTGGATCGTATCGCGTGCAGGTGATCGTCGTCGCCGGCCCTCAAACGCTCGTCGCGTTCGACGGAGTGTCGCGATTCACCGCGGCGCCGGGGTCGTCGACCCTCACCCCGGTTTATTGCCAATATGCGGATATGAAAGTATACGCTCCCTGGCTCGGATCGCTCCTCGAATCGACCGAGGAACTTACGGGATTCGCCGCCGAACGAGGCAGGGCGCGTCAATGGCTCGACGACCTGATCGCACGGAATTATCGCGGCGGAGTCGCTTCGGTGTTCGGTAACGACCCGAGCGGAGGGCCCGGAGGTATCTGGGGAACGCGCAGAACGTTCATTTATAGCCCGTATATTCTCGATCAATTGGTACAGAATCATTTGATCGTACGTCCCGCGATCGTCGAGGCGACCGCGAAATACGCGGTCGGACTCGTGTTGCAGGCTCAACTGGGCCGCGGACCGACGAGCGACTTCGCTCGACTCGCCGATCGCTTCCTCGCCGACGCGCATAACTCGGCGGTTTGCCTCACGTGCGAAATCGATACAAATAACGACGGCATCGGCGACATCGCGGTGCTCCTCGGAACCACGAATTCGTTCTGGGCCTGAACCGCGGATCGGATAAACCGCGAATTAAGATTAAGTGATCCACGGATGATTGATGATTTTAATCATTAAGAAAGAAGATGATTTTTAACCACGGATAACACGGAAAGCACGGATAAGAAGAATATATAATACGTGATTAGAATGAGACGCAATATACGTTTCTTTTTTTAGGATGAAGTTTATGACACGCGATTTGCCTTTACTTGACGCTCCCGAGACGCTCGCCTTCGAGGCGGTGGTCGCGGTTTTACGTTCCGACGACGACCTGCGAAGGATCGCGCTTACGACCAGGGCGTGGGACGGAGGGTCCGAGGATCTGGCGCCCCCTACGATCGCCAAACTGCCGTGGATGCGGGTCACCCCCACCGCGGGACAATCGAACTGGGAAAGCGAGGGACAACATCGCGTCGAGATGCGCGTGCAAATCGAACTCGCGATCGAAGGAACAAAAGCCGCAAACTTGCTCAACCTTTGGGGCGCCGTGCGGAACGCGCTTTTCCCCGCCGATCCCGACCGCCGAGCCCTCGTCGAAACCGTTTTCCTCTCGGCGGGCGTCGTGCAGGGAACGATCGAGATCGAACCCCTCAAAATCAAAACCCTCGACGGAAACCTTCACGCGCTCACGTCGAACGGGTCGCTCAAATTGACCTTACTCGTTTCCACTTGATCGAATGATGATTCAGTTTATTGAATAACTCTTAAGCAACAGGATAATCGCATATGGGTTGGTCCGCGCGACAGTGGCTGGCGATGACGCCCGAGACGACATACGGCGTTTACAACACGACAGGAACGCAAATGTGGGTGCGGTTGACGGATAATAACGCGTTCACCGTCAGGCCGAAACCGCTCGTCGCGACGATCCGATCGGCCGACGGCGGAAATCGAAGACGCCAACGCGTGTCGTCGCGCGAGGCGGTCTCGGGAACGCTCAACACCCTCTTTTACCCCAGCCAGGCGCCCGCGATGCTGAGCTGGGGAGTCAACCTCAATAATTACACGCTTCAAAGCTATACAATTGATCATTTCGACAGCGTTCGCGTGCGCCGATATCTGGGTTGTCTCGTTAAAACGATGACGATCGGCTGCGCCGCGGCGAAAAACGACGGAATCGCGACGCTTTCTTTCGAGATTTTGGGACAACAGCCCGCGTCTCCCGATCCGACGCTCGCCGAGCCGTTACCGACCGCGTTTCCCACCGAATCCCCCTACACGCATCAACAATCGGCGGGGCTCGTTTCGATCGGCGGAACGCGGACGAAATATCGGTCGATCGAATTGAAGGTGAAGAATCTGTTGATTCCAACATGGGATGAGACGACGTTTCCGAGCGCGATTTATTGGGGAGGACGCGACGTCGATTGGAGCGTGTCGGTGCAATACGTTTCGACGATCGACCGAGCGAATTTCGAGAGCCAAACCCCCCTCCCCTGCTCGATCGGTTGGAGCCAACAAACCCCGGCGCATTCGGCGTCGTTCAACTTCGCGGCGACGAACTTTATCGGAAGCCTCACCGACGATCTGCCGCTCGACGGCGCGGGTTATGAAACGCTGCTCATGCAAACGTTCTACGATAACACAGCGGCGACCGACCTGATTCTCACCGCGACGTGATCGTTCGCGAAGGCGAATCGCCGTGCGGGCCAATTTTTTATCAAATTGATTCGATTCATACGCCGGCTTGCTCGGCGACTCGTCTTCGCGATCATCGACTTCGAGCTCTTGTATGTTTCACAAATAAATGGATTCGCTATGCATTCCAACGAAACGAAAAAACCGATCGACGAAACCGATTCGATCGAGCGACTTGACGAACACGAAGTCGAGCACGCGATCGATTTCGACACGATCGATTATTCGTCGATTTTTATCGATCGAGGCGACGAACATAACTCGATCATCGACGATCGACGATCGCGAACGAGGTCGTTTGAAGCCGAGCGCGGCGATCGCGCGCAACGAGGCGATCTCGAATCGTCTCACGAACATTTTCCGCTCGAGGCGGCGGCTCGCGGGCTCGACAAGTCGGTCGAACTTCACGAAAAAACGATCGCCGCGATGCATGAATTTGTTCGGCATGTCGAGAAGCTTTCCGAACGACAGGCGCGGATCGAGCACGATTTGCAAACGCTCCGTTCGTGGAATCAACGTGTTCAGATTCGCGGACTCAATCACTTTAATTATTAAAAGAACGCCATGGCCGCCATCTTGACGATCTCCGGACAAACGATCGATCGCGTGAGCACGCGAACGACGCTCAATCGGTTGAGGGTCGGGCTCGATTCTCCCGACGAACTCGAATGGACGCAAAGCCGAGCCCCGCTCGTTCCGACCTGGACGACGGGGCAAACCGTTTCCCTCGAACTCGACGGTTCGCTCGTGTTCAGCGGCGTGATCGTATCGATTCATCCCGGACGCGATTCGATCACGGGGGGGATCGTCGTCGGTTACCGTGCGCTCGGATTTAAATATCTGGCGAATACGATCCCGATCACCAATCCCAACGATTTATCGGGCAGGATCGTTTACAATTTGCCGAGCGACGATCCGAATTATGTCGCGGATCAATCGGGGTTGTCGGTCGGGGAAATCCTTGCGGATTTGTTCACAGGAAACGCGTCGGCGCTCGCCTCGGTGGGGATCGTCGGCTTCAACGCGACCGATCTGCAAGCGCTTTCGGTCGTTCCCCCCGTTCCGGTCGTTCTTCAGGGGTCGAAGTTTTGGAACGCTGTTGAAGATTTGATCAATCGATGGTGCAATCAATACGCCGCGGCGATCCCCGCGAACGGGACGATTCGCGTTTTCGACACGACGGCTTTGCCCGTTTTAACGCTTACGCTCGATGAGGATCCGATAGATATTGAGAACATCTCACGCGATACGACCGATTGCGCCACGCGGGTGATCGTGCGCGGTACGGCGGAGGTCGAGCCGGCGTATCTGAGCCTTTCGGACGGTACGCTCGCGCCCGCGTTCACCTCGACCGACATCGCGAACTGGAATTATTACGATTTTTCCGAGCCGCAGGGGGCGGTCGACGACGGCAGCGTGACGGCGCTTTCGAGCACGCAGGCGACGATTCAATCGAACAATTCGTCGACGACCTGGGGCGTGAATTATTGGTCGAATATTGATGCGTGGATATTTCTGATCAATCCCGTGGCGACGGGGATCGCGCAGATCGAATCGCGTCGGGTGACTTCGAACACGGCGCTTTCGGCGGGGTCGACTTCGACCTTGACGTTCGACAGGCCGCTGGTGAACGGCGGTTACACGAAATATCACATCGTCGGCCAGCCCGCGGGAGAAAGCCAAACGTGGCGGCTTTATAATATCGTCAACACGTATATCGCTCAGCATCTTGTGAACAAATTTCCGGCGCCGGTACCGTGGCGGGCGGGGGAATCGATCGTGCTGACGAATTATCCCGTGGCGTCGATTTGTTACAGTCCGTCGGGGCAACCGCCGTATTTGCAGGCGCCCGCGACGTTCGAGGTGATGATCGCGACGGGTCAGATTCAGTTCAGCGAGCCCGTGGTGCGGATTTTCGGCACGCTCGCGAATCTCGAGCTCGGGGGGTCGAGCACCGACGGGATACCGAATGACATTTTGATCTTGGTACCTTATAGTCGCGGGGCGTTGACGGCGCAGGCGCCTGCGTCGGGATATTCGGGAACGGCGTACACGGTGGACGGGATCGAGCGGACGCTTTATGTCGACGTACCGACATGGATTAATCCCGACGATCAGTCGAGCATGGAGGCGCTCGCGGCGGCGACGTTGGCGACGGTTCAAGACGCGGTCGTCGAGGGATCGATTTTGTATGACGGGAAATATTCGCAGGGGTTGACGGTCGGACAATCGTTATCGATCGCGGGGAACGGATATACGACGGGCTGGGAGAATCTGAGCGCGCCGATACGGGCTTGCGAACTTGTATGGCCGCGAGGCGGAGCGACGTCGTGGGCGACGCGGGTGGAATTTTCGACGCGCCGACGGCCTTTTATCGGCGATCGTTTATATATTCATCCGGCGTTCACGGGAGGCCCCGCGTGGGACGTCCGTCCGTCGACGATCCACTGATCGCATGGAACCTCGGATAGCCGCGGGTCGTTTCTTTTTTACATAAACGCGGAAGGTTGAGGATTATGATTACGCCTTCGGACCTGGAAGTACGGTTACGCGAATGCGAACGTCGGATCGAGGAATACGACTGGAAGATCCGCAAGCTCGCGGCGCAGATCGGCCTGCTGTTGCAACAGGTGGTGATGTTCCGCGAGGCTCCCTTCGACTAACCACGGATGCCGTGAAGAAATCCGGATTTTAACCACGGATTACACGGATGGACACGGATAATAAAAACCACAGATTAATAAAACCATTAATTAATTGAAGAATTTTAACCACGGATTACACGGATAGACACGGATAATTAATATAACAAATAATAAATTTAATTAATTAAATCAATGAAGAATTTTAACCACGGATTACACGGATGGGCACGGATAATTAATACAACACAATAATACACTATATTAATCATATTAATTAAGAATATTAACCACGGATTACACGGATGGACACGGATAATAATTTATGATTCTGGTTTTTGTATTTCATCCGTGCCCATCCGTGTAATCCGTGGTTATAGACTCTTTTATTCTGTTTTATTTTAATATTTTCTCCCCGTATCCTATCCGTGTTTATCCGTGTAATCCGTGGTTATAGACTCTTTTATTCTGTTTTATTTTAATATTTTCTCCCCGTATCCTATCCGTGTTTATCCGTGTAATCCGTGGTTAAAAATCTTATTGTTTTTGTTCGTGGTTAAAATTCACTAATTCTTATTCTCTGTATTTTATCCGTGTTAATCCGTGTAATCCGTGGTTAAAAATCTTATTGTTTTTGTTCGTGGTTAAAATTTACTAATTCTTATTCTCTGTATTTTATCCGTGTTAATCCGTGTAATCCGTGGTTAAAAGGCTTTTTCCTTTATCCAAGGTTTTTTTTATCCGAGGTTCATCGTGATATCCGATGTTGAATCAAGGTTGCGAAGGGTCGAGCGGGCGCTCGCGACGATCGACGATCAGTTGCGCGTTCTATCCGAGGAGGCGGGCGCGGCCGCTCAACGCATCCTGTCGTTCCGACCGGCGCCGACGACAGGAACTTCCAAACCCGCCGGCGCAAACGTTCTTATATCCGTGGTTCGAGCGTGCGACGACGATCCATTGGCCGGGGTCGTGGTTCAAGCAAGTCAAGGAGGAGGAGCGATCACGTCGGTCACCACCAACGCCGCCGGACAGGCGGCGTTTTCGTTTCCAGCGGCGGGCTCGACGACGTTCACCGCGGCATTCGCGGGATTTAACACCGCGTCGATCACGCTCAGCCTCGTCTCGGGAACCGCGACCTCGGCGACGATCACGCTCGAAGCTGATTCCACACATGTTTGTTGTTCAACGTGCCCCACGCTTTTGCCCGCGACGGTGACGCTTTCGGACCCGTTCGGCTCGGTCTCGCTTATCTGGAACGCGAGTTCGAACGTGTGGGAGGCGTGCAGGATCGCGACGCTCGTCGGCACGAATCTGCAGAATGGAGGCGCGGAATGTCTCGGAATCGCCGACGTGCAAACGCCGATCGTTTATCAACTGGAATGTCTTGGCGCGCCTTTGAATTTTCAATTGACGATGTCTTACAACGCGTGCGAGGTCGCGGGATCGCCGGCGTTCCTCTTGCCCGCGTCGGGCGCGTGCGCAAATCCAGTCGCTCCGCTCGGTCGATCCGAAACCGAGGTCGCCGCGACGTCGACTTGCTCTCCCCTCAATCTCACCTTCAACATGAAGACGCCGCAAATCTACGGCGCGAACGGCGCGACGCTCGTCGTAACAAGTTGATCGTCTTGTTTTACGTTTGATTTTGGAATCTCTATTATGATTAACTCTTGTGCACATTGTCCGATCGATTCATCCGATTTCGTTTGTCCGGCGATTCTGTTCAATCATCCCCGTTATTGCGAGTTGATCGATCGCGGGCATCGCGATTTCGACCCGCGTTACTCGGCGATTTTGGAACGCGAAGCCAAGCCGATCGAACGTGTGTCGGGCTCGGCGCCGGGGATGCGAGCCGATTCGCAGCAGGGTTCGCGACCGACCGCGGACGTGATTCGCGAACGGTTATCGCTTGTTCATGACTGCGATTATCGCGGCGCCAAGGCGGGGTGCGGGTGCGACGATCGGCGCGTGTGCGGATTGGGACTGGGGTCGAACGCTCGTGATGAACGTACCGCGACGATCGTCGATTGTCTGCGGTGCGTTTCAGGGGGTTTGGGATGACTTTTCCGGGGCTCGAGGATTTTGAAAAAAATCGCGCGGAATGAGTTCTCATGATCGATCGCGGTGTTTTATGTTCGAGTTGAAGGTTGTGTCGACGATCGAGGCGCGGGTTTCGATCGACGGTTGGATGAAGCTTGGGTTCGCTCGGTTGTTTTGAAGTTTGGTTGAAAAGCGCATTCGGATTGTTCACGAACCCCGAGCGCGGGCGAGGGGGATACGTCATTCGCTACGCGCCGGGTTGGTGTGATAACGGTGTTCGTGCCTACAATTGGGAGGGCGAACCTCCTGGTGAGCCGTTATTATACGAATTTGAATTGTTGTGATTAAATTTTTGAATGATCAGATGTTTATTCAATGAGGTATACTATGAGGTTCGCCATCCTAAATATGTTTGAATTCGCAAGTTCGTGCGACCCATCCGATCCGATGAAAAAACGGATCACCAGGAGGTTCGCCCTCCCAAATTCGGGCGACATCCCAAATTTGGGCGACATCATAAATTCGTTCGACACATCCGATCCGATGAAAACACGGCTCACCAGGAGGTTCGCCCTCCCAATTATATTCGCCCTCCCATTTTTATTCGCCATCCCATTTTTATTCGCCGTCCCAAATTTGTGCGACATCATAAATTCGTTCGACACATCCGATCCGATGAAAAAACGGCTCACCAGGAGGTTCGCCCTCCCATTTTTGTTCGCCATCCCAAATTCGGGCGACATCCCAAATTCGGGCGACATCCCAAATTAAAGCGACCTTTTGAATTCATTGTATTTTTGAGTATTTTATTGTTCATTCTGATAAATTGATCTCAAAATACGCGGTCTATGCGGCAGATTTTCCAGATTGATTCTTATTTTGGAATTCATTATGGTATTCGATATCCATACACATTCCAGGCGACCGACGCACGACGACTCGCTCGAACCTGATCCGGAGTGCGCGGGGGGCGGCGAACCCGCGGTCGAACCGGTAAAATCCGACGATCAAATAATCGTTATCGATCGGAATGCGATCGATCCCAGATCGTCGCGGGTCGTGAGGAAATGGAGGCATGACATCGGTCGATTGTGGCGGAGGGCGTCGTTCATCGCGCGCCGCGACGTGATGTTCGCCTCGGATCGCGAGGTCGGGGCGATCAAATACCGTGTCAGACGTGTCGCGCGAATCGTGGCGAAAACGCTACGGCCCGATTCGTCGCTCGAACGAGAAAAAGTGCGCAGGGATGTTGAAATTGCGCTCGTGTTACAACGGTTTCCGATCGGAGTCGTCGAGGCGAGCCGAGTGCTCAAGCGCGATCGAACGACCGTCGGCCGCGCCGCGAGCCGAGGCCGCGAGGCGCTTCATAAGGCTCGGCGAACACGCGAAAAAAGGCGATCCGGCGAAAGCGCTTAATTCGGCGGGGCGAAAATCGGCCTTGGATTATAATAACTAACATATTAACATTTGTTAATTTTACATTTCCAGGCGTCTTTCTCGGGTTCGACCGCGTTCGACCCCGGTTGAAATATTAATCGTTAAACTTGACTCAGATTTCCCGATCCCATAATTCGATCGAAATTTCCCAGATTGACCACTATTATGGCGAAAAATTTTGAGATTTTTTGCCGGTTTTCTATTGCAATTTCAACTACGGAAGAATATCCTGTACCTACTCAACCAAACGGCGCCTGGGAAACACGCTTATAAAGGCCGCTGCACGAACGGTTGAACCTGGAGGCGCGATTGAAGCTCGACGATCTTTTTTTTATGGCGATCGACTTGGACGCGGTATGCGGCGGATCGAAAACGGCTCGATTCATCGCGGCGACGGTTGAACGGCTCGAAGTTTTTTTGTTTGAACATGGCGTTTGATCCGAATCTCAACAACCCGCAATTGGAGACGAAAAGATGACGACGAACAAAAATCGGCAGAAGCGGAACGAAGGTGTTACGCCTACTTTGGCGGAACTGACGGCGTGGTATCGGTCGACTCGCGATCGTCTCGATCGATCACGGCGATCGTTCGAGGCGGATCAGGGCGCCGTCGCTCACGCCGAGGAGACGTTGGCTCGGGCGATGCTCGCCGCCGACGCAAGTTGTGTCCTGGACGGTGATTGGATCGTGCGAGTGACGCGCGTTCCGCACCTCGACGGGAGGTTCACTCCCAAGGTCGAGTGTTTTGAAACGCGGCCCGTGACCGCGGTTTTCATTCCCGCCGACGCGGTCGTCGATTGCGACGCCCACAACCGGCCTTATTAACCCTATCGTATCGGCGTGACGACGTTCGTCGCCGGTTGATCACCAATCCTTCTCTTTTTCGGCATTTACACCCGGTTTTTTTTACCTCGACGCTGAGGGAGATCTCGACGATGCGATACCGAAAACTGTCCAACCGCGAAGCCTGCCGCCAAATGCTGAAAAAATGGCGAGCGCTCGACCGACACCTGAAAGCCGAGAGGGCGCGAGGGATGAACAATCCCCAACCCCTTGAGACGAGTCCGTTGAATCCATCGGATCGTTCGTACACCGCGTACGATCGATTGTTCCATCAAAATGACGTTTGTTTACCCGCGCATGGCCCCTTGAAATTGACCTGGATTGGCCTGACCGATCCCGACGTCGATCTGTTCAACGAACCCCCTCGCGGCGTGTCGCGGGGGGATTTTTCCGAGGTCGAGGCGAAAACCGAACGCTTTCGAGCCAGGCCGGCGGATTATAGCCGGCTTAAGGTCGACGACTTCGACGTGTTTGAGTCCGATCCCTATCTCACCGACGACGTGGAGGGTTTTATCCACCTGATCGACGACGTTCCCAACGACTTCATCGACGACCTGGAAGCGTTCGACGAGCTCAATCGACTCGAAGACGACGACCCGGGGTCGCCTGATTTTCATCAACTCGTGCGCGATCGGATCACGAACGTGCGACGATCGGCTTAAACCCGTTCAACCCTTCTTTCAAATCAACCGGCGCGTTCTCTCGGCTTACCATCGTGAGCCTGAAGAATCGACGCCGGTTGTATTCACATCACGCTCGATCTAATCGTCATAACCGCTTCGTTTCAACGACCTTCCGGGGAGGATTCCACCTCTCGGAAAAGGGATTTCCAAGCCCGGGGAGAAATCACGATGCGTCGTCGGATCTCAAAAAATAAGAAAGATAGGGGATTTGCGCAGGCAAAACCTTGCTTCGAGAATACCGACCATCCGGGGAGGATTCGCCCCTGGAACACCGACCATCCGGGGAGGAATCGAACCTGTTTCGCCGACCATCCGGGGAGGAATCGCCCCGGGAACACCGACCAACCGGGGAGGATTTTCCGACCAACCGGGGAGGAAATTTTCTCGAATACCGACCAACCGGGGAGGATTTTCCGACCAACCGGGGAGGAAAATCGACGTAACTCCTTACGGGCGTTGGGCGATTTTTACCCAATACTCTTAAACTTAGCTAGTTAAAAACAACAACAACGAGTAATCTTCGTCGTCGTCGTTCTTTCACCAAGCCGGAGGAATTCGCCATGACGTCCCATCGACACGATCCGTCGAACCCGACGTCGGATCACACGCAATCTGATGAAGGCGCGCTCAATCATAACGCCGCCCGATTTGTTGAATCAATTCCGGAAGAACGACCCGACGACCAAACCCGCGGATTGATTAATTCGTTGAATGAGAACGTTTTGAATGGAGGTTCGCGGTCGACGATCGATTCTCAAGATCGAAGGATTTCGGAAAATCGAGCCGGCTCACCAGGAGGTTCGCCCTCCCAAATTGGTTCGCCGTCGCAAGTTGGATCGACGTCGCAAGTTGGTTCGAGATCACAAGAAGGTTCGACGTCGCAAGTTGGTTTGACGTCCAGGGTTGAAAACAATGCCGGCTCACCAGGAGGTTCGCCCTCCCAAATTGGTTCGCCCTCCCAAATTGGTTCGCCCATCCAGGTTGGATCGAGATCACAAGAAGGTTCGACGTCGCAAGTTGGTTCGACGTCGCAAGTTGGATCGACTGCACAGGTTGGTTCGACGGGACAGATTGATTCATCGAGGGGACAAACCCCCTGCCCCGCGGCCTCGGCTCTCAATCAAATTCGAGGAAACGACGACGCGAGTCATCGAAATATCGAGCTGCTTTGTTCGGCGTCGACCGCGAATAAACGACGATCGTCGAATAAAGCGAACGACGAAGCGCTTTCGATCGCCGCGGACGACGTGAAAGCGCTGTTCCGGATCGGTGAAATCTCGCTCTTCACGCTCGACGACGCGAAACGAGCGGCCGAGGGGTCGCATCAAAACGTCGAAAAAGTCGAGTCGGTCGAACACGAAGCGTCGAAGAAGAAATCCGATTGCGGCGACGGAAACGATCGGGTTGAGAAAATCGATCCGGTCGACCGCGATGATTCCGAGGTTGCAATCGATCAGGTTGAGTCGGCGGGATGCGACGACTTTGCGGGTCAAACGGATTGCGTCGACGATACAGTCGTTGAAGCGACACGCGTCGAGAGCGAGATCGTCGAAACGACACGCGACGAGAGCGAGATCGCCGACGCCCGCGTGATTCCGTTTTCCGAGGGGATTTTCGGCAAGGATGAACTGAACCTCGCCGAGTTCCCGATCTCGCTGTTGTGCGAACACGCTCCCGTCGGTCAGAACACGATGGAATTTCATGATCAAGTGAGGGATTCGTCACGCAATCGGAACGTCGTTCGCAAGTTGACGGTGACGGCTTCTGAAAAATACGGCCTGCCGACGGTAAAAGACGACGACGTGATTCTTTGTCTGATCCAGTTGAGCAAAGAGGCGCTCGCTTGCAACCGGAGGACGATTCGGTTTTCGCCTTCGCAGATCCTTCAGATGCTCGGTTGGCCCGACAAGGGGCAGAATTACAAGCGCGTCGCGCTCGCTCTTCATCGTTGGCTATCGGTTTCGTTGCATTATGAGAATTCTTGGTGGGACAAGGCGACCCAGGATTGGACGACACGCGCGTTTCATGTGATCGAAAGCTTTGAGATCGGTTCGCACAAGGGGGGTCGAGGACCCGCGGTTCGCGCCGGGATCTTCACCTGGAGCGAAACCGTTTTTCAAAGCTTCCAGGCGGGTTATATCAAACGGCTCGACTTTTACAATTATCTCAAGCTGCGGCTGCCGACCTCGAAGCGCATGTACCGCTTTTTGGACAAACGCTTTTATCACGGCCCCGAATGGGATTTCGACCTCCGCCAATTTGCGCATGAACATATCGGGTTGAGTCGATCTTATACCGATAACGGCAAGTTGAAAGAGAAGCTCAATCCCGCGATTGAGGAATTAACCGAGGCGGGGTTCATCGAGCCGCTCAAGCCTTCGGAGCGTTATACGAAGGTCGGCCGGAGCGAGTGGCGAATTCGCTTTTCTCAACGATTCGAGGTCAAATCGAAGTCGAATCGCGCGAAAACGGAAGGCGAACGATCGATATCCTCGGCGCCTGATTCATCGACTTTGGGCGAAATTGGACAAGAGCCGGCGGCGGATTCGGGTCAAACGAATTCAGAATTGAGCGGCGGATTGAGGGGGGAATCGAGTTCGGAAGCGGGACTCGGATTGAGGGGGGAATCGAGTTCGGAAGCGGGACTCGGATTGAGGGGAGAATCGAGTTCGGAAGCGAGCGTCACCCCCCTGCTCTCTTCGGGAGATTCTCCTCAAGGATCGAGCGGCGAATTGAGTTCGGAAATAAGTGACGGTTTGAGTTCGGAATTGAGCGTAGGAATGAGTTCGGAATCGAGCGTCGCCCCCCCGCTCTCTTCGTGCGATTCGAAGCCGGCGATGAAACCTCAAACGAAGGCTTGGTTCACACCGCAACCGTCGCGTAAAGCGATGCGTCATGAGCGGAACAAAGTCGATTCGAGAGGGTCGAACGAGAGTTTGCGATCAGGCTCTGTTGAGAAAAAACCGGATCGGGAGGCTCAACCGCGAATGAGTTCGGCTGTGTCTTCGGCGCAGTCTCAGCGGGTTGAGATCGGCGTGTTGGCGAAGAAATTGATCGATCGAGGGATCAGCGAATCGACCGCGAGGGAGCTCGAGGCGACGGTTCCTGCGGAACGGATCGAGAAGCAGATCGAGGCGTTTGATTATCTGGTTCAAAGGCAAGACAAGAAGATATCGCGAAGTCCCGCGGGGTATTTGGTGAAGGCGATTCAGATGGATTACGCCCCCCCCGCCCGCTTTGAAACCGCCGAGGCGCGCGAGAAACGACTCGCCGATGCCGAGCGGATTCGTCTTGAAGCCGAACGGAAGCTGACGGAGTCGGTGAAGAAGCGTGATTCCGAATGGGATTCTGAGGTTGAGGCTTATTGGAATGCGTTGAGCCCCGAGCGTCAGAAGGAGGTTGAGAAAGCGGCGTTCGCGGCGACGAACGGGGTTTTCCTTAAGCATTACGAGAAGCAACAGGCGGCGATCCGAGCGGGCGAAATTCGAGGCGAATTGACGCTCGATTACGGCAAAGCGATCCTCACGGGGTACATCGAGAAGTTGATCGAAGACGAGGAAAAAGCGAAAAAATCGAAAGGAAAACGCCAATGAATTCGAATCGAAGACTGGATTGGAAGTCGGCTTGGGATTCATGGGATGTCGAACCAATATGGTATTGCGAACCAATTTGGGATGTCGAACCAATTTGGGAGGGCGAACCAATTTGGGAGGGCGAACCTCCTGGTGAGCCGGCTTTATGATTCAACCGGGATGTCGAACCAATATGGTATTGCGAACCAATATGGTATTGCGAACCGATTTGGGATGTCGAACCAATTTGGGAGGGCGAACCGATTTGGGAGGGCGAACCTCCTGGTGAGCCGTCTTTTTGATCTACTGAGAAATCGAAACAATATGGTATTGCGAACCAATTTGGTATTGCGAACTTATTTGGGTGGGCGAACTAATTTGGGAGGGCGAACCTCCTGGTGAGCCGTCTTGATGATTCAACCGGGATGTCGAACCAATATGGTATTGCGAACCAATATGGTATTGCGAACCGATTTGGGAGGGCGAACCTCCTGGTGAGCCGTCTTTATGATTCAACCGGGATATCGAAACGATCTGGGATATCAAACCGAACCAGGGGGTAATTTTCTTGACGAGCCGGTATTGGATTGAGACTGAGATGACGAATCGCCGTGCTTGTGCTTTTTATGACCGTTATAACACGTTAAGTCGATCGATGTAACTTGTTGTTTAGAAAGGACTAAAATCAAGGCGCCGAAGGTCTTGAGGTCTTTGGCGCCAAAGAACCAAACGTCCAGAGAACCGAAGAACCGAAGCGCTTTAACTCTAAAGAACTTTCGCCCTAAAGAACCTCCGTCCCAAAGAACCTTGAACCTGTGGAACTGTGGAACTAAAGAGCCTTCGCCCCTAAGGGCTTTGAACCTGAAGGGCTTTGAACCTGAAGGGCTTTAATCCCAAAGAGCTTTAGTACCTTAGGGCTTTGTCGCTGAAGTACTTTCGCCCCAAAGGTCTTTATCGCTGTGGTGTTTTAGTTCCGAGGGGCTTTATCCCCTGGGTGATAAGGTCTTTTGGAACCGAAGTGATTGAGGCACCGAGGTTCTAAAGAGCCGAAGGGCTTAAGGGTTGAAAGGACCGCGGTATCGCGGGCGCCTAAGAGCCTTGGGGACTTGGAGCCGAAGTTCCGCGATCCCTTGGGGTCTAAAGTTCCAAAGAACCTGAATCCCAAAAACCTGGAGAACCGAAGTGCTTAAGAACCAAAGATCCAAAAAACCGCGGGGAGAAAGATCCAAAGGGAAAAGATCGCCCTGGAACCGTGGGTCTTTAGAACCCAGACACCCAGGGACTTTAGAACCCAGACACCCAGGGACTTTGGTTCCTTGGGTCTTTTTGACTCGGAGGTCTACGGTACTTGGGAGCTTTGGGAGTTATGGGGATTTGGTTCCGCAGGGTCGTCGATCCCGGGGTTCCGCAGTTCTTGGGTGTCTAGGTTCCGAGAGACAAACGGCTCGGTCGGCGCCTCGCCCTCCCAAAAAGAAGCAACGGGGCAGGGGGGGCCGAAGGTTTTCAGAACCCAGACACCCAGGGTTTTCAGAACTCAGACACCCAGGGACTTTGGTTCCTTGGGTCTTTTTGACTCGGAGGTCTACGGTGCTTGAGAACTTTGGGGGTTATGGGAATTTGGTTCCGCAGGGTCGTCGACCCCGGGGTTCCGCAGTTCTTGGGTGTCTAGGTTCCGCAGGTTCTAGGTTCCGCAGTTCTTGGGTGTCTAGGTTCCCGATGTCCCAAAGGTTCCAGGGTTCTAGAGAACTTGGGATCTTTGGGTATCTTGTCGCCGGGGTTCTTTGGTTCCACAGAACCAAAGCGCCGGGGAGCTTTAGGGGGATGGGACCAAAGTTCAAGCGTCAGGGCGCCGATAGCCTCATTCGGGAGGATCTCAATATGCGTTCCATGGCATGGCTGTCTGAAAAAGGGGGAACGGGCAAAACAACCTCGGCGATCAACGTCGCCGCGGCGCTCGCCCGTAAGAAGTTCCGCGTCCTCTTGGTCGATTGCGATCCCCAGGCGAATACGTCGTTCGTGCTCCTGGGAGGCCATATCGCCGAACCGCCCACCCTCGCGCACGTCCTCATAGGGCAGGGGGAGGCGCGCGACGCAATCCGGAAAACTCGCTACGATCGGCTCGATCTGCTCCCCGCCGACGTCACCCTCGCCGACGCCAATCTGGCGCTCGCCGTCGAACTCGGTCGTGAACGACGCCTCAAAGTCGCTCTCGAATCGGTCGATCGTGATTATGATTATGTCGTTCTCGATACCTCGCCGCAACGTTCGCTCTTAAACGTTAACGTCATGAACTACGTTCAAGATGTTTACGTACCCGTCGATCCCGGAATCTTCTCGCTTTCGGGGTTGGGACAACTTCAGGCCGCGGTCGCCGAGGTCGCAAGGTTTCTCGATAACCCCAACCTCAAAATCGGCGGACTCGTCCTCACCAGAATGCAACGAAACAATGTATGCAAAGATGTAGAAAATCAATTGAGAGAGCTGTTCGGCGACCTCGTTTTTCCCACGATGATCCCCCACAGCATCAAGATCGAGGAGGCGCACGGTCGGTTCGTCTCGGTTCTGGATTACGCCCCCAAAAGTCCGGGTGCGCAGGCATATGTCCAACTTGTCGAGGAGATTTTGAATCATGGCCGAGAAGCGAACGGGCCTGGCGCCGCTGCCGACCGGACTGTTGCTGAGACCGTCCACGCAGCCTAAAGCCGAGGCTGAGAAACCCGAGCCGGTCAAAGCCGAAACTTCGCGGGTTGAGGCCTCGAACGCGAAGGTTGCGCACGCTCAGCACGAAGTCGAGGTGAAATCGACGCGTCGCGAGCCTCAGGCATATGCGGTCGCGGTCGAGCGCGAACACGAACACGAACATGAACACGAACGAGAGCTCGCCGAATCGTTCGATCACGGCGATCGTCGGACGAACGACCGAGGTTTCATCGAAGACTCGGCCGAACGCGCGGGGGGTTATCGGACGGAAGGTCGCCAAGCGGGGATCGATTCGAAGGGACAAGAATCGAAGGGGGACGAAGCGCGAGGATCGGTCGCATCTTCGGCTTCGGTCGCATCTTCGGCTCAATCGGCTTCGTCGTTAAATTCGACGACTTCGGCGCAATCGGCTTCGTCGGGCTCGGTTCAAACGACGCGGACCCGGCGGAAGAAGACGGTTTATACCGAGACGAAAGGTCGTAAGCTTTACTTGCCCGATGAGATTCATGATCGATTGCGGCTGTTGGCGTTCAGCAGGCGCGAGAAGGTTTCGACGATCGCCGCCGAGATCCTCGACCGAAACCTGCCGCGGCTGAGGATCGAGCGCGAGGCTTGATCGACGCGGCGGCGATCCGTCGAGCGAGAGGGTGGGGGGGCGATCGCCCCCTCCGATCGCGCGAGAGGAGACGTGCAAGCGGCGTTTTATTTGTTAAAATTCTTATTAATCAATCATCAATAGAGCGAACATCAATGATGAATACGGATACCGAGCGGAAAGAGGAATCGACGGCGGGCGCCGAGCGGCTGCGGATCGCGGCGTACGGTTTCGTGCTTCGCGACGCGGGGAGCGTGGCGTCGGCGGGATCCGAGCTTTGCGCGGCTTTGTTGCGACTCGGTTGTTCGATCGATTTTTACGTCGCGGCGGGATTCGTCGATCCGGTCGAGCTTAAGGAGCATTCGGGTTATACATATCGACCGATATCGGTTTTCGGCGTCCCCGCGATTTGGAAGTTTATAGAAACATGTGTACCTAAAAAGATGCAGAGAATGACGATATGGTTGTATTCTCAGGTTTCGCAGTATTTGCACAATCGCGCGATTGCGAAGGCGATTCGGAAACGGCACGCCGAGTCGCCTTATGATATTTTGTTGGTGATCGGGCTTTTGCCGCCGTTTCGGATCGAGGGGCTCGCCTGCGCGGCGTGGCCTCAGGGACCTCCCAACGGAGAAGCCGACGCTCTTCGATCGTCGCGGGAGCGATTAATCCGCTATTCGGGACGATTGACATATGCATTGCTTATGTATCTATATTGGTGGAAGAGAATCGAGGCGCGGCGGTTCATGAGGAACGCGGACGCGATTTTATGCGGGAGCAAATGGACGGCGGGGGCGTGGGAGCGGCTCGGGGCTTCGAGATCGATCGTTTATCCCGTCGCTTATCCGTTCGACGTCGACGCGTTTCAGTCGAGTCGATCGACCGCGGGGGAGGGGGGCGACTCGGAGTTCGACGTCCCGGGCGAGGGGCCGCTGATTTTATGGCTGGGACGGATCGTGCCGCGGAAACGGATCGATCTGGCTCTCGAAGGATTTAAACGGTTGCGACAATCGGGCCGAAAGGCGCGATTGCTCGTGATCGGCCGGATCTCGTACGCGCGGGGTTACCGAAAACTCATCAGCGAATATCAAAATCTTGAAGGTTTTTCGTA
This sequence comes from Planctomycetota bacterium, assembly GCA_021791715.1. Lineage (GTDB taxonomy): Bacteria > Planctomycetota > Planctomycetia > Isosphaerales > Isosphaeraceae > JAKBCQ01. The sequence goes on from JAJYWB010000079.1 coordinate 18,903, forward strand.
TCGAGAAGCGATTCCGCATCATTCGGTTCCGGCGCTGTTGCGCAAGACCGGGGCGATACTTCAGCCGAGCGAGAACGAGGACATCGGGTCGACGGTGATCGAGGGATTGGCGAGCGGCGTACCGGCGATTTTGGGCGCGACGAACGGGACGAAGGATTATGTGGGAGAAACGTCGGTCGTTTTTCCGTCGTACGATCCCGACGCGGTTTGCTCGGCGTTGTGTGAAACGCTCGATCGCTTGAGCCGCGACGACGGATCGATCGCCGACGAATGCGTCGCGCAGGCGCGTCGCGCCTTCGATACCGAATCGGTCGCGCGCCGCGTCCTCGAAATCGCGCGGGAAACGATCGAACGAACCGCGATCGGTCGTAATTCAAAGAACAAAACATAAATGTATATTAAATATAAAGAGATTCAGTGTAAAGAATCCGAGGCGAACGTCTCGAGCGTCGTCGGGGAGATCGACGCGGCGAGGCGAGGAGTCTTCGCTCGGCGCCGAATCGCGTTTCGGACGATTATTCGATCAGTTTGGTCATCAACGCATCGGGAAGCCAAAGGCCGATCGCCAACCCGTAAAGGTAATCAAACCAAACAATCGATAATATATTGGCGACGAAGATCAAGACGACGAGGGGGTAACTTATCATCGCCCAAATATTACCCCTTGAGGTCGCGAGCCGACACGAATTCCACAATCCCTTCGCGTCCGCGGTCGACGGGAAAGCGTGCATCCCGATCGATATACCCAGATATAAAATTACGTACGTCCATGGCTCGGTCGACCGAAATAATCGCATCGGAGCGACGACGGGAAAACATATTAAAATGCACAATAAAGAATTGACGAAAAACGGACCCGTCGCGATCAAAAACGACGAGGTGAAATCGTCGGTTTGTTCGTGAATCACGTAACCGCACGGGTCGCCGATCCGAAAATAACAGACGTCGAGAACCGCGATTCGACGCAGCCGACACATCCAAAAATGCGCGGCCTCGTGAACGATAACACCCGGAAACGTGGCGATCGCGATGAGAAATCCTGGGATTATCATGTTAATGACCTTTAGAATCGGGACGCGAATCGGGGTTTGGAATCGGCGCCGGAGGGGATTGCGCCTCGGTGGAACGATCGCGGCGGGATCGTCTCGCGGGAAAGCGCCGCGCGAATTCCTTTGGACTAATAATCTCGCGTGTTTCGATCCGATACATAATTTGATCTTCAAAAGCTTCAAGTTGATCTTTCGGCATGGCGTTCGAGGGAGGAAGTTTTTGGGCGCGGGCGATTCGTTCGAGAGCCTCGGTTTTGAAGCGTTCCTCGCCCGTTTGCGCGAACTTCGCGGCGAGCGCCAAGGCGACCGAGATCGCCCCGAGCGGATCGTTGCGATCGATGTTTTCGAGCGACAGCGCGGATTTGAGATATTGATCATAATCTTTATTATCGAAGGCGTCGAGCATTTCACAAATTTCGATCACCGCGGCGAGGGTTGGTTGATTTTCGGGCGCCTCGGCGATCAACCCCGCCTTGAGGAAGGGAATCGCCTCTTTCATCCGCTTTTGAAGGTAAAGCGCGACGCCGCGATAAAGCTTGGCCGATTGATCGAACCGAGCGTCTTCGGGGACGTTCCACGCCGCGGATTCAAAGGCGCTCGCCGCTCGCTCGAAATCGCCTCGCTCGATCGCGCGATTCGCCGATTTGTATTGAATATATCCATAAATAAAACGGAAATTGCGCACATACGTACCGACGACGACGATCGCGAGAACCGCGGCGGCGATTTTGAGCTTAAGCGGAAACGGACGACGCAGAGCGAACGCGCACGATTCGCAGATCGGCGTTCCTTTGATCGTTTCGAGTTCTTGATCGCCGAAATCGGCGCGGCAACGGCCGCAAACGGTGGGGTCGACGCGTTTGACGACGTTCGCCGACTCGATCTCGATATCGCTCATTTTCGAGAAACGAGCGCGGGCGCAGGGGTCGCAATAAATCACGCCGAACGCCTCGATCGTGTCGTTAAGCGGGAACGTCCGCCGGCATTGCGAACAGGTCGATTGTTTCATGTGAATCGGCTTGAGAGAGACGATGAGAAATCAATTGGAGGCATTTTATCAAACCTTCGCGAGATCGTTCAAGAATCCGCGCCGTTCGTTCAAAACGGCTATCGAGCTTTCGCCTCGCGAGCTACACTCGATGAAACGCTCGTCGGCGATCGCGCGACGTACATAACGTCAATTAGGCTCGTAAAAAAAAGCATATGAAAATTATATTTTATCAGACCGAGGGTCGGATCGGCGGCGCCGAGATGAGCATGTTGGACGTTCTCGCCGAGATTCGTCGAGCGCGACCCGATTGGCCTCTTTTCGTGGTGTTGGGCGCGGAGGGACCGATTCGTGGGGAGATCGAGGCGATGGGCGTCGGTTGCGAGGTCGTCGCGCTGCCGGGTCGGGCGTCGCGGTTGGGGGACGCGGGGGCGATCCGCTCGTTCGATCGGTTGGCGACGTTGGGGAAGATGATCGCCGCGGCGCCGGCGACTCTCGGTTATGTCGCGAAATTGCGTCGCGTTTTCGATCGACTTCGGCCCGACTTGATCCAAACGAACGGGATGAAGGCGCACGTACTCGCGGCGCGGGGGGCTCGGAGCGGAACGCCGATATTGTGGCATGTGCATGATTATATATCTTCGCGATCAATTATGTCGATTTTATTAAATAAAGAGGCGCGAAGGCGAGCCGCGCGGGGGGGGTTGATCGTGATCACGGAGTCGCGGTCGGTGGCGGCGGACGCCGAGCGTGCGCTCGGGAAAGCGGGGGGCGTATTGATTCGGGCGATTCATAACGCGGTCGACGTCGATCGATTTTCGCCGGGAACGGAGGAATCGAGGGTTCAAGCCGCCGCGTCGCTCGATCGCGCGGCGGGTTTCGGGCCCGCGCCCGAGGGGACGGTTCGCGTCGGTTTGATCGCCACGTACGCGATCTGGAAGGGGCACGAAGTTTTCCTCGAAGCCGCCTCCATGCTTGATTTCTCGCGTCCAATTCGGTTGTATATTATTGGAGGACCGATCTATCGATCGACCGGATCGCAGCATACGGTGGAAGCGCTTCGGGATCGGATTGACGTGCTAGGATTGCGTGACCGCGTCGGTTTGACGGGTCACATCGCCGACCCCGCCGCGGCGATTCTGGGGGTCGACGTCGTCGTCCACGCGAGCGTTCGACCCGAGCCTTTCGGTCGGGTGATCGTCGAGGGGATGGCTTGCGGCAAGGCGGTGATCGTATCGGTTCCCGCGGACGATTGGAAGACGATCGACTCGCCCCGTCGAGATCTCGAACCCGATTCCGGCGGAATCGAGCCGAAGGTTTCGGCGAGCGGAGCGACCGAGCTTTTTCGGCACGCGATCGACGCTTTGGGCGTACCCGCGGGCGATCCGTCGGCTCTCGCCAAGGCGATCGATCGGCTGGCGAGCGATCACGAGCTGCGAACCAAGCTGGCGAACGAGGGGCGACGCGCCGCGATCGACCGATTCGATCGACGAAAACTCGCCGAAAAGTGGCTTCCGGTTTACGATCCGCGAGGATCGAGCGTCCCATGAATCAAGCTTGCGCGTAGGTTCTAAAACGAAGGCTCGGGACGAACCGCGGCCGAACGGCGAGGAAACGTTCGATACCGAGGTTCGTCTCGGCCGAAACTTTTTTTTGTGTTGAACGCGACCTGGAAGTTCTCGTTCGGAACGGTCGATCAAGGAGGTTTCGCCGCGGTTCCGAAGGCGTCCGATGGAACATGCGATTACATGCGAAATCTTAGAATATGTCATCTGGGTAAATATTATCCGCCGATGCACGGTGGAATTGAAAATCATGTTCAAACATTGGCGCGCACGCAGGCCGAGCTCGGTCACGACGTGCGAGTGTTTTGTTTGAATCATGAATCGGGGCCGACGTTGCGCGAGTACGACGGGCCGATCGAGGTGACGCGGTTCGGCCGCGCCTTATCGGCGGCGAAGATCGATTACTGCCCCGATTTGGCGTCCGAGCTGGCGCGGTTGGACGTCGACGTCGTACATTTGCAGGCGCCGAATCCGACGATGATCGTCGGATTGTTGTCGACGCGGATGAATCGACCGCTTGTCGTGACGTATCAAAGCGACGTCGTCAAGCAAAAGTTGCGCGGCGTGCTGTTTCGTCCGCTCGAGCGGATGGCGTATCGGCGGGTTCGCGCCGTGATCGCGACGAGCCCGGTTTACGCGGAGGGTTCGTCGTTTTTGCGGGGGTACGCCGATCTGGTACGCGTCGTTCCGCTCGGGATCGACCTGGCGCCGTTTCTCGAACCCGCGGCGGATCTCGTCGACCGCGCCGCGACGATTCGCGCCGAGCATCCCGGACCGATCTGGCTCGGGTGCGGCCGGCTCGTCTATTACAAGGGATTCATTCATGCGATTCGTGCGCTTTCACGTGTGGAAGGGAAATTGTTTTTGGTGGGGCAGGGGCCCGATCGCGCGGCGCTCGAGGCCGAGGCGCGCCGGCTCGGCGTTTCGGACCGGGTGATTTTTTTGGGGGGGCTTCCCGAGGCGCGCGATCTGATTCCGTATTATCTGGCGGCGACGGCGTTTTGGTTTCCTTCGAACGCGCGGAGCGAGGCGTTCGGTCTGGTTCAGGTCGAGGCGATGGCTTGCGGCAGTCCCGTGATCAACACGTCGATTCCACACAGCGGAGTGTCGTGGGTGAGCCGGCACGAGGAAACGGGGCTGACGGTGCCGATCGACGATCCCGTCGCGCTCGGCGACGCGGCGAATCGGTTGCTCCGCGAGCCCGGATTGCGCGATCGGCTCGGTTCGGCGGCGCGAAGGCGCGCCTTGACCGAGTTTAATCATCACACCATGACCGAGCGCAATCTCGCGGTTTATCGCGAGGTTCTCGGCGAGCGAACCGATTCGATCGAGACGAAAATCGCTCGAATCGTCCCCGCGGCGTCGGTTAAATCGTGATTTTATCGATTGGATCGGAGGTCGACGGTTTATCATCCATCAAACGAATAACCGTGACGTTCAATACCTTTTGATAAATAGATCGGTATCGCTAACGAAGGTTAACTTTGATATGATTCGTGTTTGTCATCTTGGAAAATATTATCCGCCGGCGCACGGCGGGATCGAAACGCACACGCGCACGCTCGCTCGCGCCCAGGCCGATTTGGGTCTGAGGGTTCAGGTTTTGTGCGTGAATCATCGCTCGACGCGAACCGAAATCGATCACGACGGTCCGATCCCGATCACGCGCATCGGCAGGCTGATCGAGATCGACAAGCTCGATATTTGTCCGGGATTGACGCGGGCGATCAAGCGGGTCGAACGCGAGGTCGACATATTTCATTTGCAGGCGCCTAATCCGACGATGCTTCTGGCGTTGCTGGCGGCTCGGCCCAAGATTCCGACGGTCGTCACGTATCAGAGCGACGTGATCCGCCAGCGAATTCGCGAATTTCTCTTCCGACCGTTCGAGAAATCGGCTTATCGTTATGTCGATCGGATCATGCCGACGAGTCCGACCTATCCCGCGGGTTCGCGGTTTTTGCGGGGATACTCCGACCGCGTCCACGTCGTACCGCTCGGGATCAACCTCGAGGAGTTTATCGATCCCGACGCCAAGCTCGTCGAAGAGGCGCGAAAGATCCGCGCCGAGCACCCCGGGCCGATCTGGATGAGCTGCGGCAGGCTCGTCTATTACAAAGGATTGCTCAATGCGATTCGCGCGCTTTCGCGTGTGGAAGGGAAGTTGTTTTTGGTGGGACAGGGACCCGAGCGGAGGTCGCTCGAGCGCGAGGCGGCTCGGCTCGGTGTTTCGGATCGGGTGATTTTTTTGGGGGGATTGCCCGACGTTCGCGATTTGATTCCGTGGTATCTGGCGGCGACCGCTTTTTGGTTTCCTTCGAACGCGCGGAGCGAGGCGTTCGGGTTGGCGCAGGTCGAGGCGATGGCGTGCGGCTGTCCTGTTATCAACACGTTCATACCTCATAGCGGCGTATCGTGGGTGAGCCCGCACGAGCAAACCGGTCTGACGATCGCGGTCGACGACCCCGCGGCGCTCGCCGACGCGTCGAATCGGCTGCTCCGCGAGCCGGGGCTGAGGCAACGCCTCTCGGCCGCGGCGCGGAAACGATCGATCGAAGAGTTTAATCATAAAATCATGGCCGAAAGGAATATCCAGGTGTATGAAGATCTCCTTTTAACGAATCGGATCGACGAATCGGGGATCGATCGACTCCCGGCGTCGGCGGCGGTGGAACCGTGAACGCGATCGGATCGAACGTCGAGCGAACTCCCGCGCCCCGAACGTCCGCCGCGGCGCGAGCCGATTCTTCGCCCGCGCTCGGCGTCTGGCTGCTCGTGACGGGGGATTTCACTCCGCTCGGGGGGATGGATCGCGCCAATTACGCGCTCGCGGATTATCTGGCGCGAAACGGCGCCGAGGTGCATCTCGTTTCGCATCGCGTTTGGGACGATTTAAAAGAATATCCGAATGTTCATGTGCATTTGGCGGCGAGGCCTTGGGGAAAGCATATGTTGGGAGCGCCGTTGCTGGCGACCGCGGGTCGAATTTGGGCGCGGCGGTTGCGACGGCTCGACGCGGGGACTCGGGTTCTCGTCAACGGCGGGAATTGTCCCGCGGGAGACGATCTCAACTGGGTGCAATACGTTCACGCGGCGTGGAGACCGCTCGCGTCGGGCGGGATCGCGGCGCGGCTTAAAACCTCGTTGACCGACGTTTGGTGGCGGCGCGACGAACGAGTCGCGCTTTCGCATGCTCGCTTAATTATTGCCAATTCCGATAAGACTCGGCACGCGTTGATCGAGTATTTGGGCGTTCCCGCCGAACGGGTCCGGACGATTTATTACGGCGCCGACGCCGATCGTTTCCCCCCGATCGACCCCGCCGAACGGATCGAGGCGCGGCGCGAATTGGGGATCGACGACGATCGTCCCGTGATCGCTTTCGTGGGGGCGATGGGGGATCGACGCAAGGGTTTTGATACGTTGTACGAAGCGTGGCGCGTGTTTCCGGCGGAGGCTTCGGGGGTGCGCGCCCGGCTCGTCGTCGCGGGGGCGGGATCGAGCCTTCCTTATTGGAAAGAACGCGCCGTTCGTGAAGGCCTTGGCGAATCGATCGCGTTCCTTGGGTTTCGCCGCGACGTGCCGCGGGTTTTGGCCGCGAGCGACTTGCTGGTGAGCCCGACGCGTTACGAGGCGTACGGGCTCAACGTGCAAGAGGCGCTGTGCCGAGGCTTGCCCGCGATCGTCACCGCGGCGGCGGGAGTCGCCGAGCGTTATCCCGAGGCGCTTCGGCAATTGCTTTTAAACGACCCCGACGATCCCGCCGAACTCGCCGGCAAACTCGCGGTTTGGAGGGCTCGGAGGAACGAATTCAAGGCCTCGGCCGCGGCTTTCGGAGCGGCGTTGCGAACGCGCACCTGGGACGATTGCGCCGCCGAGATCGTCGCCGCGGCGCTCGACCGATCGACGGAGAATCCCCCTTCGTGTTAAAATCGAACGCCGACGCGCCGCCGCCGAACGAGCGGCGCCGCGGTTTGGAACGAGCCGATCATTCATCAAATATAAACCACTTATGATTAATTTATTTTATATGATTGTCGTCGTCGAAAGCGAGGGGTTCGATCGGCTTCGCCTCGCGGGGGGTGCGCGATGACGGTCGCGGCGGCCGGTCGGGCGCGAGGTTCTTCGAAGCGCTCGATCGAGAAACTTCCCAAATGGGGCTGGCTCGAATGGCTCACCCTCTCGTTGCCGCTGATGCCGGCGCTTATGTTCATCCCCGGTTTAAGCGCGCTGCGCACGTTGGCGCGGGTCGCGGCGTTTCTGATTCCGCTGATCGCGTGGGGCTTCGTGGCGATAAAAGGAAAAAAACGGTCGGGACGAGACGATTTCATCTCTTTTAAATGGATGAATATTTGTACGATTTATATATTTTTAGAGTTACTCAATCCTCAGGGAATCGCCTCTCCGCTCGCGGCGCTGGCGCAATGCATGCTGCTGGTTTCGATCATCTCGCCGATTTATTGGACGGCGTGGGATCTTAAATCAAGTAAGCAAGTTCCTCGATTGATGATGATTTTGTTTGTATGCAACGCGGCGGGGGGTTTCGTGGGGATTTTGCAGGCGCGGTATCCGGGTCGGTTCGATCCTCCCGCGATGCCCGCGTTTAAGAATTTGGGCGAAGACACGGCGAAGGCGGTCTTTAGTTATGAAACCGACGACGGTCGTACGATCATGCGGCCGTGCGGTTTGACCGACTCGCCCGGGGGCGCGGCGGGGGCGGGATCGATCGCGGGATTGCTCGGTTTGTGCTGGGCTCTCAGGCCGATCGCCGTGTGGAAAAAGGGGATCAGTTTGATCTTCGCGTTTTTGGGTATCGCCGCGGTGTATTACACGCAGGTTCGCTCGGCGCTCGTCGTCGAGGTCGTTTGCATCGCGATGATCATCGCGCTGTTCGTGCTTCAGGGGAACGTCGCCGCGGCGACCAAGATGGCGTCGACGGGCGCCTCGGTGATCGCGGGAGCGCTCGTCTGGGTCGTCGTCAACGTCGGCTCGGCGGTGCTCGATCGGTTCAGCACCCTGGTGAAAGAGGATCAAGGACAGCTTTATCAGAACAGTCGAGGCATGTATGTTGAGAATACATTTACTCATATGATATGGGAGGCTCCGTTGGGGGCGGGATTGGGACGATACGGACAATCGTACGGTTATTTTAGTAACGGCGCGACCGAATCGCTTTGGGCCGAGGTGCAATGGCCGGCGTGGGCCGCCGACGGCGGAATCTTTTTGTTGTTCGCGTATCCCGTCGCGGTGTTGTTGGCGATCGCCGATTCGGCGAGGATCGCGCTCAAATGTCCGGATAAGGAAGTGGCGTATTGGGCCGCGGTCGTCGCGGCGATCAATTTCAGTATTTTCGCGCATTGTTTTAGTTTTGTTCCATTCGTCTGCGCCGAGGGGATTCAATTTTGGACGTTCGCCGCGGTGATCCACGCCGCCGATAAACGAGTTCGGGAGGAGTTGAAACGCACATGAGTAACGGACATCCAATCACTTCATTGAATACAGATATCGAATCCGAGGATAAAACCGCCCAGACAAATCAATCATCCTCACATAAAAATATGATATCAATTCCAAAACGCCTTCATTTTATCGACGGCATACGAGGAATATTGGCTTTGGACGTCTTACTTTTTCATTTTTTAGGCTGGAATCAGCCCGAAGATTTAAATCGAATCGCTCGATCGATTTCAAAACTGTTTCAATTGGGGCATGTAGCGGTTAACGTTTTTATAGTGATTTCGGGATATTCGTTGATGTTGCCGGTAATAAAATCGAAAGACAAATCGATTCGAGACGGATTCTCCGGTTATATTTATAGAAGAATCCGGCGAATTTTCCCGGTTTATTATTCGGCTTTGTTGGTATCCATCGTCGTTCTTGCGGTGATTCGTCGAATCAACCAAGACGGATCTTCGATTGAAATTGATAAAGATCTTTCATGGGATAGCGTGCTCTCTCACTTGTTATTGATTCACACATGGATTAAAGGACTCTCCGGAACTATCAATCCCGCGTTATGGAGCGTGGCCACGGAATGGCATATCTATTTCTTGTTTCCCACTATCTTAATTCCTGTTTGGGCCAGATTCGGCGGAATAGGGCTTCTCATCGCATCGATTGCGATCGGGCTCTCTCCCTTGTTTCTGATGCCTAGTTCAAGCGAGATCATCAAAAATTGCCCCTGGTATGTCGTCTTATTCGCTATCGGCATGATCGCCGCGGTCGAGACCGAAAAACCCTTCTACAATTCGCTCCGATATGATATCTTTATCGCCTTGATAGGCGCCGCCGGCGTGTTCGTTTTTCTCTATCTCAAAAGTCGAGATCGATCGGCGAATGTTACCGAGACCTTACCCGAGATTCAATTGCTGAAAGATTGCGCTTGCGGAATCACGTCCGCTTGTTTGTTGATCTATTGTTATAGATCGAGTAAAAGAAAAGAATTTGGCGGGAAATCTATTATTTTGGCGGCGCTTGAATCCGCGTGCGTCGTTTGGCTCGGATCGATCTCATACAGTCTTTATGCGATACATTTTGCCGTCTTAAAAGTCTTCGAAAAGCTCGCTCATACGATGCGTCTATCTTCGTCGCACACGTTTTACTTCAAAGCGATCGTCGGAATTCCGCTCGCGATCGCGATTGCATACTACTTTAGTCTCATTTTTGAAATTCCGTTCCTCAAAAGCTCGTCGAAGGCCAAACAAGTGAAACCAGTGTCGACCTACAACCAGTCTCCGCACCAATTTATCTAGAGTCGACGGTTCCTCAGATCGCGGGACAGGTCGATCGATCGGCCGTTGTCGATCTTTAATCATCGCGGTGTCTTTTTCACTTCGAATCGGCTGCGGAACTGCAATTCTGGACGTTCGCCGCGGTGATCCACGCCGCGGATAAGCGGGTTCGTGAGGAGATTCGCGCGGGAAAGATCGCGTGACGCCGCGAACGATCGGCGCCGCGATCGCGGCGTACGAAGGTTTACCCTCGAACGCATCGGCATATTATTTAATCGTAATGGCGATTCGCCGGCCGACCCGGAAAATGTATGATAATCTTAATATATAGAAAGGGCTCACACGGCGGTTCGCCCTCCCTCAAGATAACGAACCTCGACGCGCGTCTCGTGTCGACGCCGTTTAACGTCTGATAACGACTATTATGTTCGATTTTGGGGTCGGTCGTCCTTATCTCCTTCCCCAACCAATTCGATCCTTTCGGATAAGTCTCGATCTATCTAAATTTCAATGATTCCTCGGTCGTTCATGATAACCTCCAAGGTTTTACCGCGAAACCGCTCGCAATCCTCCGGCCGTTTTCCAAACCAGGCCCGCTCAATCAACCCCAAACACCCTGACACGACGACCAATTTACGCTACGATCACCCGACGATTACGATTCGATCATCGACCCGCGCGGTCGCGACCACTCTCCCCTACCCCGCGCAGCCTTCACGGAGAACGCCGCGAGATGACAACCCTCGATAGCGAACCGCTCGGAAACCGCCGAAACGAATTCCTCGGCCACCCCAAAGGCCTTTTCGTCCTCTTCGGCGCCGAAATGTGGGAGAGATTTAGCTATTATGGTATGCGAGCGCTTTTGGTTCTTTATCTCACGAATCATCTCAAGTTCGACGAGCCCCGCGCGCTCGATATTTACGCGACCTACACCGGGCTCGTTTATCTCACCCCCCTCCTCGGCGGCTATCTCGCCGATCGAGCGCTCGGCCAACGCAAGGCGGTCCTGATCGGCGGAATCCTCATGGCGCTCGGCCATTTCGCCATGGCGTTCGAACCCCTCCTCAACCTCGCCCTCGGACTCCTCATCCTCGGCAACGGCTTCTTCAAACCCAATATCTCCACGATCGTCGGCAGGCTATACCCTCCCGGCGATCCAAGACGCGACGGCGGATATACAATCTTTTATATGGGCATTAATTTGGGAGCGACGATGGCGCCGCTCGTTTGCGGCCGGTTGGGGCAAAGCGCCTCGTTCGGCTGGCATTACGGGTTCGCGGCGGCGGGGGTGGGGATGGTGCTCGGGCTGCTCAATTTCGCGATCTGGCAAGGGACGCTCGGGCCGATCGGCTTTCCCGAAGGTCGCAAGGTCGATCCCTCGAATCCCAGGCTCGACGGTCGCGATCTGCTCGACGTCGTCGCGATCTCGGCGATCGGCGCCTTACTCATCGGCTGCGCGATCGCGATCCCTCCCGCGATCCGCTCGTTTGTTCCCGCGGCGGCGTTCGCTCCGATCGTCCTCGCGGCGTGGGGAGCGCTCGCGGCGATTCTTGTCGCGGTCGCGATCGCGGTCGCGTCGCTCGGCAAGGCGAAAGCCGACGCTCGACGCGAGATCAAGGCCGATCAAAAACCCGCCACTCCTTCTCAAAAAGATCCTTACATCAATGAAAACGATTCTCATGACAAATCGTTTACAAAAGATGAGATTATGCGATTGATAGTGATTGTGACGGTGGGCTTGCTTTCGGTGATGTTCTGGATGGGTTTCGAGCAGGCGGGGGGGACGCTCAATCTTTTCGCGGATCAGAAGACGAGGCTTGAATTTTTGGGGATCAAGTTCGTATCGTCGATGTTCCAGGCGATCAATCCGCTGTTTATTCTTTTGTTCGCACCGTTATTTTCGCTGTTATGGACGGTTCTAGATCGTCGCGGATTGGGGATCAATTCGGCGGCGAAGATGGGATTGGGGTTGATATTGTTGGGGGTGGGCTTCGGGGTGATGGCGGCGGCGGAGGGCGCCGCGGCGGGTTCTAGCGATCGCAAGGTCGGTCCCGAGTGGCTAACGATCTTTTATTTATTCAGCACATTTGGAGAGTTATGTTTATCGCCGATCGGGTTATCACTTGTGAACAAGCTTGCGCCGGCGAGGGTTTCGTCGCTGATGATGGCGTTTTGGTTTTTGTGCACGGCGATCGCGAATTATCTCGCGGGGAATCTTAAAGCGATGTTGGTTCATTATGATGTGAACTTGTGGGTATTTTTGATCGGGTCGTCGGCCGGGACGGGGTTGTTATTGACCGCGGCGTCGCCGTTTTTGAATCGGCTGAGCGGGAAACGGCTGTGAGGGTTCTGTGACGGCGCTAATTTGGGATGGCGTTAATTTGGGATGGCGCTAATTTGGGAGGGCGCTAATTTGGGAGGGCGCTTATTTGGGAGGGCGCTTATTTGGGAGGGCGCTTATTTGGGAGGGCGCTTATTTGGGAGGGCGAACCTCCTGGTGAGCCGAATTGATTAGGATGGCGCTAATTTGGGATGGCGCTAATTTGGGAGGGCGCTAATTTGGGAGGGCGAACCTCCTGGTGAGCCGAATTGATTAGGATGGCGCTAATTTGGGAGGGCGCTAATTTGGGAGGGCGCTAATTTGGGAGGGCGAACCTCCTGGTGAGCCGAATTGATTAGGATGGCGCTAATTTGGGAGGGCGCTAATTTGGGAGGGCGAACCTCCTGGTGAGCCGAATTGATTAGGATGGCGCAAATTTGGGATGGCGCTTATTTGGGAGGGCGAACCTCCTGGTGAGCCGAATTGATTAGGATGGCGCTTATTTCGGAGGGCGAACCTCCTGGTGAGCCGAATTAATAACGTGATTTTTGAAAGGTGGATTCATCGCGCTGTAATACCGCCCCGCAATACATTTATTATGATATATTAATAAATACAATATTACGAATAAGGCTCACCAGGAGGTTCGCCCTTGTATGTTTTTTTTGGATCGATTCGTGTTATCGATCCATGTGTTGTGAGGAGTTCTTATACGCCCGTCGTGGCTTTGACCACTTTTGGGAGATTGATCCCTCCGTCTTGAGCCTGAGGCCTTGGTACATCATTGCGGCTTGGACCGCTCATAACAAGGATCGCCCCAACTCAAGATTAGCGGAGGAGGCTCACACTCGTCACTATAACACATCATCCCGCAGTCCGTTATTGCTATCGTTTTCGGAGATCGTCATGAAACCGATTCAAGACGTCGAAGTCGTCGGCGTCGGCA
>JAJYWB010000080.1 GCA_021791715.1 Planctomycetota bacterium
TTTGGTCGGGTCGAACCCAGGGCGAACAAACGAAGGCCGAAGCCTCAAAGATACCTGAACGAACCACGAGCCGAAGCACGTAAAAGGTTGCTTCAAAAGACGTAACGGCATTTCCGAGTGCCATTCATATCTGTTTCTGGCTCTTTCGATTGCCAGTGCCTCAATATCAAACCATGCTCCGTTTCCACTCCCCGCTCATCGAACCGGACAGGCGGATCTCCCGCATCCGGCTCTCCGACCAGACGCGCGTGCCTTACGCCCACAGAGAGATGCGCTTTACGACCTCGATCAGTTTTACGAAACCATATTTCTCATATAGCTTCATATCAGGGTAGCTCTGGACGCCGCCCCGCCGACCGTGTTTTCGACGCAGCCACCAGCGGAGCCGTCGGCAGCCGTGCTGTTGCACAATTTGCCAGGCTCCCGTCACGTAACCAATACGGAAGTAGTTGCCCCAACCCCTCAATATTTGATTGAGTTGACGCACCTCCTCGGTCTCGTCACGGAACGTCGTTCGACCGCTCGTCTCCTTGCTGATCTTGTCACAGATCCCAAGAATCTTTTTCTTGGCCGGTGTCGGAGCTAAATACGTCCGCCCTGATTTCCAAGACACTTGCGGACCGAACGTGAACCCCAAGAATGTGAACGTCTCGTCAGGTAACAGACAGATTCGCGTCTTTTTCTCGTTGACCGTCAATCGCAGTCGCTCCATCATTCGTCGCATCACCGTCATCGCCGTCGAGGCGAAGCCGGGCTTGCAGCAAATGACGAAATCATCCGCATAATTCACGATCTTGGATTTGAGACTCTGCTCATATCCCTTGACCTTCCAGCCGAGCAAGAATCGTCTCATATAGAGGTTTGCCAACAGCGGTGAAATCACGCCCCCTTGTGGGGTGCCGCGGCCTTCATCCTTGTTGCGAGTCGTTCGCTCCGTCCGCCCTTTCGCATCGGTTTCCTCGACCGGAGCCTCAAGCCACATCTTTACCAGATGTAGCAGATGCCGATCGCTGATCCGACGAGCCACGCACTGCATCAGTTCGTGGTGCGGAATGCTGTCGAAGTACCCGCTCAAGTCCGCATCAACAACTTCAATATATCCACGATCCAGCCAGCCTTGAACCTCGCAAACCGCCTGGTGGGCGCTGTGTCCGGCTCGATAGGCGTGCTGCTCGGGCTGCAGATCCTCGTCAAAGATCGGCTCCATGACAAGGGTCGCAGCCGCCTGGACCACGCGATCACGAATCGTGGGGATTCCAAGAGGACGCAGTTTACCATCGCCCTTCGGAATCCATACTCTACGTAACGCTTGTGGACGATACGTCTTATCCTTCAGTTCCTGGGCCAGTTCGCCCAACCATCGTTCCAATCCGTACGACTCGATGGCCAAAAACGTTTCCTCGTCACAGCCTGGCGCTCCCTTATTCATTCGGCATAGCGCGTAGGACCATTCGAGAACATCCGCTCGGTACAGCTTGTCGTAAAGCGCATAGAATCGATAACTGGGCGCCTCTTTCGCTTTCGCACGTAGCACCCCCTGGAGTTTCCCAACCGTCGCTGGAGGTGGTAGGCTCATCGCCAATCTCCTGGCTTTCACCCCTTCAGGTACTGATCTGGAAGCGAGGTCCCTTCCCTCCAACGGAGTTACCCGTTTTCATCGGTACTATGGACCTCTCCGACTTCCGTCATGACCCGGACCTTCTCTCACGAGCTTCCGGATGGTCGGCCAGTCCGACCATCATGACGGATCTCCCGTGTTGCCTGTGTTTCCCCCTTGTCGCGTGCCATCGTCATTACCCCGGTGGAACCGACGAGGCCAGGTTGTTCGCGGCCTCGCCGACTTTGGCCTTCCCCTTTCGGGTGGAGGGTCGGCTTCCACGAGAAGCGTTTTCGGGGCCTTCTCGACGTTCACTCAGGTTATGGCCCGCAGACTCGCTGATCCGCCCGAGGCGGACCTTTGACGTCAAAGGCTCTCGACCGTTCGTCGCCTCCCGATCGACTTCGACTGCTTCCTGGGGTACAACCTCCTTCCAGGCGTGGGTCTCGCACCCACGGGGAATCACAGACCTTGTCACGGCGCACACCCGACGCGCAAGCGAGGGTCCGTTCAAATGATTAATCGAAAGATTTCTTTATATTATCAGAAGACCCTCGCTTGCGCGTCGGGTTGGTAGTGATTGCCGCTTCGTCGCGTTAGGTCCATTTTTCGGCTAACACGTCGTTCCGCGGTCGCAGCGATCGCGCAGAGGAAAAACGTCGATCATGGATACGGATATGTTTTTGAATTCCGGCGACGACGTCGACTTTGTTGAATCGGTTCTTCGTTTGATCTCCGGATCGGTCGAAGTTCACAGGCCGTCTGAATTTTGGGTACATAAGATCGATAACTGGTTTGATCATAAGTGGATGGGGTTCTCGGGCAAAGCCCTTGGAGCTCTTGGGGTTTGGAAGGATCCCTTGACGATTCCTCCTTTCGTCGCGGGTCGGATCGTCGGGATCTGGTATTTCCGATATAACGTGATCGCCTCCGAATATGTGTTATCGCACGTGGAGAGAAAAATCCACCATCAAGGGTTGTCGGCGGAGAATTTTCTCCGTCGAGTGAATCGGTTGGCGCCGTCCGCAGCGCTTTATTGGTTTAGCGGGAATTCGCTTGAATCGGGTCGAGGAAGCTTGATGGCGTACATTCCTGTGGAGAGCGATCAAGAAGAGACGTTTATTCCTTCCAGGCGTGGTCTGGAGCCGAAAGACATCACCCGCAATCGAGACGAGAGGAATCATTGGTGTTGGTTCGTCGCATTCACCAAAACAGAGATTTGGAAGATCAACCGACTGAAGAATATTCACGCTTACGAGGTTCGTCTGTTCGATCGCAAATATAGAAATAACCATAGAATAGATGAACTGAGATCGGTCGATCAGGATATCGGCGTCGGCTCCGATCGATCGAACGCAAAACACGCGACTAATGCGAGAGATTAACCGAGGGGTGTGTTGGGGAGCGGCGAACGCCCCGGAATTCGTAAACCTCCTTGGGGAATCGGTCGTCTCGCCGCGGGTCAATCGAGAAAGGGCGATCGCGGTTTTTTTGGATCGGTAAAAACAAGATCTTTCTCGCTTAAATAAGCCAACTTGTGAGCCGGAGACATTATTGCGGATATAAGAATCGTCCGGGTGATAATTACGGACCCGGATCGTCTCGATCGCGAGATTTGGATCGCGATCGAATCCATCTTCGACCTTTGGAATTTTTTTGACCAAAATTGCGAAACCGCTATTGCAATCTCTGCAAAGATCGGTTAACATTATTCTCGCGGTTGAGGAAAAGACGACTCGAAACGCAAGTTTAAGCGTCTTTATCTCAATCGCTGCGGTTTTTTTTAAAGAACTTGGCTATTGAACTAAACTCTCACAAAAAGGTTTTTAAAAATGCGTCAATTTCGCAATCCTCGCTTTGCGCCCGAGATGTTGGAACGTCGGTTGAGCCCTTCGGCGATCGCTCCCGCGAGCGTTCCCGCGGAGGTTTCGTCGACGACTTGCCCCGAGCCTTGTCCGGAGCCGACGCCGTCGCCGGGAGGATGCCCTCCGATCGATTATCCGCCGCTCCCTTCGGGCCCCGCCGGTCCTTATTGATTGATTTGCGAATGTCAATCGATCCGATAAAGAAGCTCTCCTAATTTCTTTTTCGGCGTCACGCACGAAGCCGATCGCCGTCGATCGCACCCGGATCGACGGCGATATCGGCGATTCTCGAAATCGATCGCGGTCATCGACCGAGCATCGAAATCACTTTTCGCTTAACCTCGTCGGCGACGAGCGGGTCGTTCTTAAAAGATATTTCTATGTATTTTGAATGATATCTAAGGGCGGTTTCAAGTTCCTTGGCCGACGCGACCAAGTATTCGGGCTTCGATACGGCGGCGACCGCGTAGCATCGAGCGAGCGCGTAATGCGATTCGCCTCGAAGATATTCGAGATCATCCGACGCCTTGACCGCTTTTTCCGAAAGCTTGATCGCTTGATCAACAAGGTCTAACGATATATATATTCTAATTAGGTGATGAAAGGCTCGGGTGAATTCGTGTTCTTGGCGGATAAGTTCGATGAACGACGGATCGTCGATCGCGTCTTCCAGGTCGCGTTTCGCGTCGACGACGCGATTTTGCCGAAGCGCGATCATGGCGCGGCCGTATTTCGCCCTGGGGTTATTCGATTTTCTCCGCAGAACGTCGTTGAATTGTTCGAGGGCGCCTTGATCGTCTCCCCTTCGAAAGAGCTTCGACGCCAGATTGATTCGCGAATCGACGTCGTCGGGATCGAACGCGATCAAAGACCGGAGGATATTGATTTGATCGTCGTTTTTGAACGATCCATTCCGATCGGCCGGCGGCGACGCGTCGAGTTCGGCGCGCCAAGCGGGGATCCTTCCCTGGTACGTCGTCGCGAGTTCGTAGCGTTTCAAATCTTCGAGAGCTCGATCGTGTCGTCCAAGCTTTTCATTAACATGAATACGTGTTTTATAAGCCTCGACGAAATCGGGGCTGATCGCGATCGCGGCGTCGCATTCGGCGAGCGCCGATTCGTAATTATTGCCTTGAAACAAGCATCCCGCGAGTTGCGTGCGGATCGCGGGATTCCGCGGCTGTTTGAGCGCGCAATAGCGAAGCAATTCGGCCGCGGCGGCGGGCCGGCCGAGCCAATGATACGCCGCGGCGGCTCGATAATGCGCCCAGAAAGAATCGGGTCGAGCCGCGAGCGCTTTTTTGTACTCGCCGAGAGCGTCGTCCCAGCTCGCCGATTCGGCCTCGACTCCTCGGAGGTAATGTTCCATCCAGGCGATATCGCGGGAGCGATCGGCGGAGCGCTCGACCGTTTCGATTCCCAGGCGTTTCGCCAAATGATCGGCGAGCGATCGCAACGGACCGAGATGAGTCAACGAATATACATGTGATAAAAAAGCGTGGGCTCGGCGCCAATCCTCGGGGGATTTGGGACGGTCGGCGAGTTCTCGCGCGTAGCGCCACGATTGTTCACAGATCCACGCCTCGAGATCGAGACGATCGATTTCGGGGAGGGAGCGGACGTCGTTGCGGTCGCGCCAATCGGTCGACTCTAGAACATGAAAGCGTTCGAGATGGCGTCGCGCCGTTTCGGCCGGCCCGAACGGAGAATCGACCCGCCAATGACCGATTTGACGAAACCTGAAGACTCCCGGGTCGGCGTGCTCCCAGAGCGACTCGGAGAGAGCCCTCGCCCGTTTTCGTTCAAAATTTCGATTGATGTTAATTATTACAGACGAAGCGAGGATGATTCCCGCGACGACGAGCCCCGTCGCGGAAATCGCGGCGCGATGACGGCGTACGAGGCGAGCCGCGGTCGAAAAACCCGCGGGTTCGACTGCGTGAACAAGGGGACGTCCAGCGAGCCAAGCGTCGAGATCGTCGCGAAGTTCGATCGCCCGCGCGTAACGATCGGCGGGATTGGGGGCGATCAATCGCGCCGTGATCGACCGCAACCCTGCGGGAATCGATCGACTCGAAGGGGATTCGAGCGGATCGAGGCTCTCGCGCGAAGCCGCGAGCCGCTCAGCCATCTCACGAGGGTTCATTGAACCTCGCTCAGGAACCTCGGGAGCGACACCCGTCAGACATTCGAGAAGCACGAGGCCCGTCGCGTACAGATCGGCGCGATGGCGCTCGGCGGCGAGGGGTATTTTGGCTCGAACCGGATCGGCGACGGCTCGCAACCGTTCCGGCGACATATAGGCGAGTGTACCGCCGTTTGCGCCGATCGTCTCGGAGAAACCGTCGACGCTCCATTCGATCGCGAGGTTGAAGTCGAACAACATCGGCGTGCCGTCGGCGGCGAAGAGGATGTTCGAGGGTTTGACGTCGCCGTGAGTGACGCCGCGCCGGTAAGCGAAATCGAGCGCCTCGGCTATGCGGGCGACGATCCACGCCCACGCTTGATCACTTGTAAATTTATCTAAAAGATCACGGGTCGGTCGCGGTCGATCGTCCGCGGGAAATTCGGGAGCGGATCGGCGGTCGAGCGGCGGGATCGGCCTGCGATCGACGCGGCGGGCGAAGCGTTTGGGGCTTTTTTTCAATTCGTCAAGGATTTCCGAAAGCGGCGCTCCGCCGAGAAAGGGCATACAAATCAGATGGAGCTTGCCCTGTTCGGCGGTGCCGTGACGCAAAACTTCGACGATGTTCGGGTGGCGCGCTCGCGCCAGCAGCCTGGGCTCGGCGGAGGGACGATCGGCGATTTTGATCACGACGAGACGGTCGGCGAGATCGGCCTGCTCGGCAAGGAAAACCCGCGCCAGCCCCCCCGATCCCAACAGCCTGATCAACCGATATGGGCCGACCTCGTCGCCGACCTCGGGGAGCTTGGCTTCGGGTGAGAATTCCCACAAATCCGCATGATTTGACGAACCGATCACCTCGTGGAGATCGAGGACGCGCGACAAACGCTCGGCGAGATCGGGAAAGCGTTCGGCGTATTCGGCGAGTTCGGGCGATTCGCCGGCCTGCAATCGCATGCAGTATTCTATGTAGATCAACTCAATTAATTGATCGTTGTCGAGTCGATTTTGATAGGTTTCGACGCGGGGGAGTTCGCCCCGTTCCCAGCGTTCGTGGAATTCGGCGACGGCGGATTCGAGATCGGCGGAGAATGCGCGTGCGCGGGCCGAGCTTGGGATCGACCGCGACGTTTTGGCGGCGGTCGAAGGTCGCCATCGTTCCTGGGTGGAGCTCCAGCCGGGATCGGACGACGGATTTTCGGGATCGTCGTCGGAATCGTCGTTCTCGGAGGGGCGATACGGCGGGGGAGTCATCTTCGTGTCTCCCAGCGGACGCGCGCCGATTCGACGACCCTTCGGACGGTACGTTCGTGGATTTCCAACCGATCGGCGATCTCTTGAAACGTCAGGCCGTCGCGGCGAAGCGCGATGATTTCGGCGTCGCGCGGGCCGCTTCCCTCGATCAATCGATCCCAGCAGTCACGCGCCTGAGCTTCTTGGCTGGGAGTCGGGTCCGAGCCGATGATTTCGCGCGGTTCATCATATTTGCCGCGACGTACATATAAACTTTCTTCGCGATCGACCGCGTATTTTTTGGTTCGAGTTTTCCGCCGATATTGTTCGAGCACTTTGTTCCGCGCCACCGCGGCGAGGTAGTTGCGCATTCGTCCGGGATCGGCGAAAGGGGCGGGATCTTCGTCGAATTGGATCAGCACGCTCTGCCAAACCGCCTGGACGAAATCGAGCGAATCGAATTCGGAACGGAGCACGCGCGGCAACCGAACCCGCACCATCATTCGCACGTCGTTTTCAAAGTTTTGGAGCAAAAGCGCGAACGCGGCCGAATCGCCCGATTTGGCGCGATCGATCAGGGCTACGAAGTCGTCGTCGATCATCGTATTCGTCTCCCCGCGACTCGGTTTGATCTGGCCGATCAATCCTTCCAAAAATTCTCTTTCGGTGGATGTCACAAAGCATGCACGCCTAGGTAGGATATTTCGGAATAATCAAGCCGACCTCAATCATTGTAGCGAGCCCGTTCGGTGATATCGAGTCGCTTTCCAGCGCTTTATCGGTTTATTTTGGAAAGCCGGCTCGTCCGATCGATCGAACTCGTTCCGATCGACTTGACGTGTCGCGCTACGATCGACGTCGACGCTGACGATCGATCTTCGAGCTAACGCCAAGTTTGGCTTGTTATTCCATTCCTGCCCGTTCGTTTCCTTATCATTCGGTCAGGTCTTGGAACGACGTCGTTCCAAGACCGTTTGCTTGAAGCGATTCCATCCACTTGGGCGGTTTAAACCCGAATCCTCCGGCCTTCCGTGAACTTCGCCGCCGGCTCGTTCTCACCCCGCTTGGTCCAACCGAGCGACGTGACGATCGGGCGCGGGCGAAATTCCAAAAATCTTCGCCCGGTTTTGATCCCCGTTTGCAACTGAGTTGATGAAGAGCCGGCAAGACGCCCAAAAACCCTCGACGATTTGTTCCAGAAACGATTTTCGAGGTCGCCCCACGGACGGGAATCGTTGAACGCGAATCAAGCCGCGGTTGAAGGTTCGGTCGGATCATTAGGGTTTCATCGATTGATTAATGATCGAAGACCGCGATTCCTGGGACAAACAAGCCTCGTACAACGGCGTCGAGGCTCTTTTTAAGAAGCGAGGTCGGCCGACAATGCAAAACCACGTCGCCGCAAACCAAGACGTCCTCTCGAGTCTGGACGTCTATCTTGACGACATCCGCGACGCCCGACTTCTCAACGCCGACGAGGAACGCGAACTCGCCGGAAGAATCGCCGCGGGAGATAAAACGGCGCGCAACCGCCTGATCCAGTCGAACTTGCGACTCGTCGTCAAGATCGCTCGATCGTACCAAGGACGAGGCCTCGCGATCGACGATCTGATCGCCGAGGGAAACATCGGACTGATTCGAGCCGTCGAGGATTTCGACCCCAAATTCGGCGTCAGGTTCAGCACCTACGCGGGCTATTGGATCAAACAAGCGATTCGCCAGGCGCTCACCACGACGGCTCGGACGATTCGCCTTCCATCGCATGTCGTCAACCTGATGGCGCGATGGCGTGAGGCCGAACGCGAACTGAGGCGGCGCCAAGGTATCAATCCCACGGTCGACGAGGTGTGCGACTCGATGCGACTCACCGATTCGCATCGCGAACTCGTACGTCACGCGCTCCGGGCTTGTCGGTTACGGTCCGAGGGGGCGATCGGCGACGACGACGATTCGCAGCTCAATGAACTCGCAGCCGATCCCGCCGAAGGCGTCGAGGCCGCGTTCGAGACCAAAGATGAACTCGTCGACGTGCTTCGCCGCCTTGAACAACTCGAGCCCCGCGAACGAGCGATCGTCCGACTCAGGTTCGGCCTCGACGGCGAAGAGCCGATGACTCTCAAGCAGGTGGGGGACCGAGTCGGTCTGACCCGAGAATGGGTCCGCAAACTCGAGGAGAAAGCGCTCGGTAAGCTCGACAACCGCGAGCGCGGCGATTCCGCGGTTCAAAAGAACGAAACGACGTCGCCCGAGCCTCTCAGACCGCGACGCCGCCTCACTTCGTCGAAAAACGACGGAGCGAGATCGATCCGCCGATCGTCGAACGCCAAGGATTCGTCGCACCGGTTTGATTCGACTCGAACCGAACGAGAAAGCCGCGAGCAATCGCGTTCGCATCCCGAGCAAGTCGGCGCAACGTTCGCTCATGCTTGAGTAATTTTTTGTGAATATATAATATAGCGAACGCCGTTCGAGGTGTCGAGCGGCGTTCGTCGTCGCGCCGTGCGGGTGAAAAAGGATCGGCTTGGTTTTTGATCGCGAGCGTTTGGATTGAACCTTTACGGAGGAGGCGAGCATTAAGCGAACGCATGCAAACAATAGAATTAATCACAAGTTAAATCGGACGACCTGAACGGGGTCGGCGCCGATCGACGCGCGTGCTAGGTCGCGGTTGAACCTGGGGAATCGACGATGATTCGACGATCGAATTGGTTTAGAATCGGGTCGATGAGGCGACGAATCACGAGGAGATCGCGATGGAAGGGTCGAGTTACAGTGACGGCGGTCGTGGAATCAAAACGCTCTCGGCGCACGCGGTGACCGCGATCGTCACGTTGGTCGTCGCGGCGATCTGGTTTGAAACGCGAGCGCCTCGCCCCGAAGCCGACGTTCGCGCTCGGGTTCCACTCGGCGAGGCGGCCGAGCCCGCGAAGAACGGATTCGCCGCGGCGCCCAAAGGGGATCGTCCCAAAGACACGTGGACCGATAAGGATCGACAAGCGGGCAAAGACGCGCTCGCTGCGCGGCTCGCCGACGTACCAGCCGACGTCCTCAAACAGGTCGACGCCGACGAACATGTGAACATTCGTGTTTATTCGGCGGTGAATCGGAGCGTGGTGAACATTACGACGGCTTCTTATGTGGGTTTTCTTGGCGACGAATCGTCGACGGGAACGGGATCGGGTTTCGTCATTGATAATCGCGGGCATGTTTTAACGAACGAGCATGTGATTCATGACGCCGAATCGGTTCGGGTGACGCTTTACGACGGTTCGACGCACGAGGCTCGGTTGGCGGGTTCCGATCCTTCGACGGACGTAGCGATTCTCAAGATCGAGGCGCCCGCGGACAAGCTCAATCCGGTCGATCTGGGGGATTCGTCGAACCTTCAGGTGGGGCAAAAGGTGCTCGCGATCGGCAATCCGTTCGGTCTCGAAAGGACTCTGACGACGGGAATCATCAGCGCGCGTGATCGATCGCTCAAAACGCAAAATGGTCGCATGATTAAAGGTATAATTCAAACCGACGCCGCGATCAATCCCGGCAATTCGGGAGGGCCGTTGCTGAATACGAGAGGTCAGGTGATCGGCATGAACACCGCGATCATCAGCAGCGTGGGACAATCCGCCGGGATCGGGTTCGCGGTGCCGATCAACGCGATCAA
The DNA here is from genome assembly GCA_021791715.1 of Planctomycetota bacterium. Lineage (GTDB taxonomy): Bacteria > Planctomycetota > Planctomycetia > Isosphaerales > Isosphaeraceae > JAKBCQ01. The sequence goes on from JAJYWB010000080.1 coordinate 10,482, forward strand.
ACGGATCATCAAGCCGCTGATTGAAACGGGTCGGGTGGTTCGCGCCGATCTTGGGATCGCCAAATTGCTCGCGAGCGACGACGGCCTGATCGTCGTGATGACGAACGAAGGGGGCGCGGCGGACCGCGCGGGGATTCAACCGATTCGTGTGAAAATCAAGCGAATCGGCCCTTATATCGTCAAAGAGCCCGATCTTTCGGCGGCCGATCGCATCCTCGCGGTCGACGACAAACCGACCCCCACGGTCGAGGATCTCCTCTCCGAGATCGATTCGCGCAATCCCGGCGATATCGTCGTACTCACGATCGTTCGCGATAAAAAGAAAATCAAAGTTCCCGTCGCCTTGGGTCGAACCGAATAATATCAAATTGTATGTATGATGACAAAAGACTCTTTATCGTTATCGGCGTTATTTATTCCGATTCTATTTACGATCGCCGGTTCGGCCGACGGCGGCTCGATCGTGTTCGACGAGGTCGCCGAGCGTTCGGGGGTGAAGTTTCGGTTTCAAACGGGTTCGCGCGGGATGCGCGACCTGCCCGAGATCATGGGGGGAGGATCGGCGCTGTTCGATTGCGACGGCGACGGAGATCTCGATCTTTATTGTTGCGACGGCGGGCCGATCGTTCCAAAACCTGGATATGTGGATAAACCTTGCCGTTTATATAAGAATCAAGGAGATTGGAGATTCGTCGACGCGACCGACGGTTCGGGGGCGCCGGGTCCGAGCTACGCGACGGGCGCGGCGACGGGGGATTACGACGGCGACGGGAGGGTCGACTTGCTCGTCACGGGTTGGCGCGATCGGCGGCTTTATCATAACGAGGGGAACGGAAGGTTTCGCGACGTCACGCGGTTCGCCGGGCTCGAATCGAACCGCTGGAGCTCCTCCGCGGCGTTCGCCGATCTCGACGGCGACGGAGATCTTGATCTTTTCATATCAAATTATATTGAATATGATGCTTTAAAAGCGCCTTATTGTTCGGCGCCCGACGGAGTGCGCGATTATTGCGGGCCCGAGGATTTCCCCGCCTCGAGCGGACAATTGTATCGAAACGAGGGGGATGGAACGTTCCGCGAAGTCTCGATCGAATCGGGGATCGCCGCGGCGAAAAACGGCCGAGGGCTCGGCGTGTTGATCGCCGATTTGGTCGGCGACCGCGCTCCCGATATTTTCGTCGCCAACGACGGATCGGCGTGTTTTCTTTTTGAAAATCAGGGAAAGATGCGGTTCCGCGAGGTCGCGGTCGCGTCGGGAGTCGCGTTCAACGCGCGTGGAGACGCGATCGCGGGGATGGGAGTCGGACGCGGCGATCTCGACGGCGACGGCGGGATCGATTTCTTGGTCGGCGATCTGTACGAGCGATCGACCGTCTGTTTCCGATTGATCGGCGAAGGAACATATCGCGATGATTCCGAATTTTTTGGAGTCGCCGCGGCGACGAGGCGAGCGACGGGCTTCGGCCTGGTTTTGGCCGATTTCGACTCCGACGGCGCGCTCGACCTGATTCAGGCGAACGGGCACGTTCTCGCTCGCGAGCGGCTCGGGATTCCGTTCGCGATGCCGACGATTTTGCTGAGGAACGACGCGCGCGGAAAGATGATCGACGCGTCGAAACGAGCGGGGCCTTGGTTTGAGAAAGCGATCTTGGGTCGAGGGGTCGCTGTCGGAGATCTCGACGGCGACGGCGATCTCGACGCGGTCGTCGCGGCTCTCGACTCGAATCTGGCGATCCTCCGCAACGATTCAACCGGCGGGAGAGGGATCGTTCTGAATCTGATCGCCGAGTCGAGGTTCGGTCGCGACCCGGTCGGAACGTGTGTTCGCGCAAAAATCGGTGAACGTGTTATTGTGCGTGATATTTACGGAGGAGGGAGTTATCTTTCGGCTTCGGATCGTCGCGTGCATCTCGGGTTGGGGACCGCGAAGCGGATCGATTCGATCGAGATCGAATGGCCTTCGAGCCGGATCGAAACGTGGATCGACCCGGCGATCAAAGGGGCGACGATCGATTTCATCGAGGGAACGGGCGTTCCGATCTCGAAATAAAGCCTTCAGCGCCATGTCTTACGTTTATATACTTTACAATTTAATTCGATCCGTTCAGGAGTCCGATCGATACGGCGCGAGGCGAGCGGGATCGATATCTCGAAGGCGAGGCGCCGCGGCGTCCTTGGGAGAGACGAGCGGATTTTTCACGGGCCAGTCGATCGCGAGATCGGGGTCGTTCCACGCGAGGCCGCCGTCGCCCGCGGAATCGTAAAGGTTTGTGCATTTATAAACAAATAGGGCGGATTCGCTTGTAACGACAAATCCATGTGCGAATCCCTCGGGAATGAAAAATTGGCGTCGATTCTCGGCGGAGAGGACGACCCCGGTCCACTCGCCGCGGGTCGGCGACCCGGGTCGGATATCGACCGCGACGTCGAAAACCTCTCCCTGGACGACCCAGACGAGTTTGCCCTGGGGGTTCGGATTTTGAAAATGGAGACCGCGCAACACCCCCTTTTTCGAAAAAGACATGTTGTCTTGAACGAATTTGGCGTGAAGGCCCGCCGCCGCGTATCGTTCTTCGTTCCAGGTTTCGAGGAAAAAACCGCGTTCGTCGCCGAAAACCTTGGGCTCGAAGATCAAAACGCCCGGAAGTTTGGTTTTCTGAACGTTCATAAATCATGATCCTTAATTGCATTAATTATCGTTATTTGGTTGATTGATGATCGCCTTCGGCGCGATTCCCTCCGGCGATCGTCAAAGAGCGTTCGCGATCGAGGGACGAATCAATCGTCGCGGATTCTCATCGACCGTCGCCGACCGATCGAAATCGAGGTCGAAGAGCCAAACCTGTTGAATCTCATCGGTTTGGGGATGAAGCGGGACGCGATTGGTGCGATGAATCAATCGAGGAGGTCCGTATCGCTCGGTTAGACGGCGGCGAATCTGATCGACGCGGATCGTCGCGAGATCGACGAAATCCATCTTCGCGTCGAGCTTGGCGGGATATTCGGCGATTTTCATGATCCTCCGTTCCGCGATCGAATCGACCACGAACCAGATCCGCGCGCGGGATCGCGCCGCGTCGTCGATTCGCGTCAGTAAAGCTTCAAAAGCTTGTTCGTCGGCGAGCCGACTCGCCGTGTCGTCGTAATAGATCGGACCTCGAAAATCGACGACGGGGTAATCAATTTTTTGCGCATCGATCGGATAATAATAGAAGAATGAAGATGCGTTCCACTGAGGTTGGACGAGGATTCGATCGTTCGGTTCGATTCGATCGGCGATCGCCTTCGCGGCTTCGGCCTCGTTCGATTTGAAAGGTCGACGCGCCGCGGCGAGGTCGAGTCGGACGAACTGAAGACCGACGATCGCCGCGACAAGCACGGCGAATTTGGCGTAACGCGATCGCGCCGCGACGTCGATCGAACGACAGACGACGAGAAAGATCGACGGACCGACCGCGAGAATACAATGAGGTACTAATAAATACGATTTAATGGAAAGGATCGTCGCGGCGGCGATCGCCGCGGCCGATCCCGCTCCGGCGATCAGGAGAGCCTCGGCGTCGCGTCGATCTTTCGATTCGCCTCGAACCGCGATCGCCAGGCCGAGCAGAACCGCGACGAGGTAAGGAACCGACACCCCCGCGTCCAGGACCGCGACTTCGAAGAACGAACTGACCGCTTGACCCAGGTTGGGTCGGCTCGGGCCGTATCCCGCGTGGCTCGCCTGTCGCAGAAAAGAAGGCGCCCACGGAAGGTAGGCGACCGCGATCGCGGTTTGAGCCGCCAAAAAGCCGATGATCGAAGCGATCCGTTCGCGTTTCGAATCGGTCGAATAAGCGAAGACGCAACCGACCGCGATCCATTGACCCGCGATCGCCATCCAGCTCCAATTATGTGTGTAAATAAACGCCGTCGTCACGACGACGTACGCCGACCAGACGCGAGCACGCCGATCGCGAAGACCGATCCAAAGCAAATAGTGGGATGAAACGCAAAGCAAAGGGAACAGCGCGTAGGGACGAACCCTGGTTGAAAATTCGACGAGAGCGGGAGCGAACGCCGTCAGAAGGCACGCGATCGCCGCGGTTCGATGCGAAAACATGCGCACGCCGACGTAATACATGATCGGAACGAGAACGACCCCGATCAGCAGGCTGAGAGAGACCGCGGATCGCTCGGAATCGCCGAATAATTGAAACCATATTCGCAATAACGCATAATAAAATGGAGGATGTGATTCGTGTTCGACGAGAAATCGAATCATCTCGCGCCACGATTCCGCGCGAACGATCCAGATCATTTGCGCCTCGTCGCGCGAAATCCCTCCGAGAGAGAGCGTCGCGAATCGAACCGCCGCGGCGATCGCCGTGCAGAGTGAGACGAAACCGATTTGCAAGGCGATCGAGCGGCGAGCCATGAATCGATTCACTCGATCGCGGAAGCGACCCGATTTTTGATCGCCTCGCGTCGAATCGGCGGAATCGCTTTCGTCGCGAAAAAACCGACGCGACGGCGTCGTTTCGATCGAAGCGGGGGGTGATGAGGAAATCGAAGGTAAGGAACGATCCATGTTTAACGAATCCATTCGTGAACATCCTAGAGTAAAAAGACGCGATCGAGATCGATTCGTCGCCGCGACTTCGGCCGCGATCGGGGAACGAGGTCGTCGGGCCGGCACGAACGATTCCGAGGGATGTTAGATCATTCTGGATCGGCATTGTAGATTCCGGACGGAAGAGTAGTCAACCGTTTCGGGGCGATCGCGACGCGTTTTTCAATCCGCCGAAATCGGCCCACGAGCATGATCGTTATAATTGATTAATAACGTTGACGAATGATTAACCAAACCGGTCGCGACTTCCGAGCTCGCCGACGCGGGACGATTCTCGATTCGGCTCGAAGGTCGCGGGTCGAAACGCCGTCGCTCGGTTCCGCGGGTTTATCTCGTCGAACGAAAACGGTTCTTCGACGTTCACAATGAATTCAAGCCGCTTGAAACGGAAAACAAGTATACGTTTTCGTATGTTCGCGAATGGATCTTATGATCGGAACGAAAGACAACCTTCGGCTCTCCGTAGAGTCGCGTGAGTTTCCGATATATTTGCTTCGATCTAATCGAGTACAATTTTGGAAAGCCTTCTCGAATCGCGTTCGCCGTGATCGTATCGTCGGGGGATTCGATACCCGGAAGTTTCGCTTCGTCCAAGATCAGCCAGATTTTCTTGCCGTCGGAACGAGCTTTTTCGATCCGGGCGAGGAAGCGATCGAACCTCGCCTCGTCGCTCAGCAAGTCGACGATCCCGCGATCGTAATAAACCGGCCCGAAGAAGGGCTCGATCGGGTAATCGAGCCGATTCGAATGAAACGGATAATAGTAGAAGAACGACGCCGCGTTCCATTGGGGTTGAACGAGAATGAAATCGTCGGGACCGGGACCCGCGGCGGTCACCGCCGCCGCGGCTTCGCGATCGTTCGATTTGAGGATAACTCGCGAAAGCGCCGCGTCGTGCCTCGCGTATTGAATTAAAACCAGCGCGATAACGGCGTATTTCAAAACGATTAATCGGCCTCGAAAAGATTTTTCCAATAAATTGGCGAACCAGAGAAGTAGGCAAGGCCCCACGATCGATATGCAGTAAATAAATAATAGTGTCGAAAATGGAGTGAGAGCGACCGCGGCGATCAACGCCGCCGCGGGAACGCCGAGGAGGAGTCGTTCGCCCAACCGATCGCTCGACTTCGAGGGGGAAGCGTAAGCCGACTCGACCCGAATTTCGACGAGACGACCGACGAGCGCGACCCCGGCGACCGAAAGGATAACAGCATAGGTGAACAATCCGACGTCGAGCAAAATCGCGATTAAGAATGAACGCACAAACAATTCTATAGGTTTATATGGAACAACCGATCGACCGTAACCGGCGTGAAGGGTTTGACCGATCAGAGTCGGCAGCCACGGCGCGTAAAACGCGGCGATCGCCGCCTGCGCCGAGAGCCAGTTCCAAGCGTCTCGCCTCCACTCGATTTTTTTAAGTTCGCGTCCGGCGAACACGCACAGCACCGCGGTCCACTCGCCGATCAGAATTAAAAAGCTCCAGTTATGAGTGAGCGCCATCGCCAAAGTGGATAAAATATAAAGGAGCCCGCTTGAAAATCGCCGATCCGACAACAGCTTCCAGAGCGAATAAACCGACGTCAGACAGCAAAAATGGAGCAGGGAATACGGACGAACATACGCCGAATACTCGACGAGAATCGGCGCGAACGCAGCGAAAATCGCGGCGATCGTTCCGACTTTCCAATCAAACATCCTCGATCCGACGTAAAAAATCGCCGGGATCGACGCCGCGCCGAAAATCAACGGAATTAACAACGCCGACCGCTCGGAATCTCCAAAGATATAAAAACTCAGTCTAGTTATTATATAATATAAAGGCGGATGCGATTCATGAATCTGTAAAAAATTTATCATTTCGCGCCACGACGGAAACCGAACGACCCAGATGAACTGCCCCTCGTCGCGATAGACGCCGCTTCTCGTCGCCGTCCAAACTCGAAGCGCCGATCCCGCCGCGGTCAGTAAAATCGGAATCCAAAGCTTCGCGAAATCGATCGGTTTTCTCGTTTCCGCGACGCCGTTCGACCCGCTCGAATCGGTGTCGTTTCCGGATGTGCTCACTTATTACTCCAGATTGTTCAGTCAATTCATTGTATACAAAGGATCAAGACATTCGTCGTCACAATTTTATCGCCGCCTCCTCGATCGCCGCGGTCGGCAATCGTCGACCGTCGCGCGCGAACAGCCGGCTCCTACGCAATCTCCACCGATGAATCCGATACGCGATCGCCGTTCCCAGCACGCCGAAACCGTATTTCACCGAACGGCTGAAATTGATCGACGACGCCTCGGGAAAATACTTGGTGGGACAACTGATCTCCCCCAGCCGAAACCGAAACGCCACCGCCTGCGCCAACATCTGATTGTCAAAAACAAAATCGTCCGAATTCTCCTCGAGCGGCAACGTTTCCAAAACCTTTCGACTAAACGCGCGATAACCCGTATGATATTCTGAAAGTTTAATGCCAAGCAAAACGTTCTCGACGAACGTAAGCAAACGATTGGCGATATATTTATACAAAGGCATTCCGCCTTTAAGCGCGCCCCTGCCTAAAATCCGCGAAGCCAAAACGACGTCGAACTCCTCCGAGGCGACGAGCCACGCCATCGCGCCGATCAGCCTGGGCGAATATTGATAATCGGGGTGAAGCATCACCACGATGTCGGCGCCCATCCGAAGCGCCTCGGTGTAGCACGTTTTCTGGTTGCCGCCGTAACCTCGATTTTTGGGATGCACGATGTACGGAATGTCGAGTCGCTTGGCGACCTCGACGGTATCGTCGCGCGACGCGTCGTCGACGAGTAAATATTGATCGACGATCCCGGGAGGAACCTCGCCGATCGTCCGCTCGAGCGTCTTCGCCGCGTTGTAAGCGGGCAACACCACGATAACTCGTTTGTTATTAATCAAGATGCTTGAATTCCATGCGAGAACCGTGATTCAATTCGTTCGCCCCGAGACGCCCGCGACGATCGACCGAAAGCGTTCGATTCATCAAGATCCTAGTTCGCCGAGTCGCCGTACGTCAACCGCGTACGCCGAATACCGCTCGGCGATCGATTGTTCGATCGTCCTTCCAATGCTTATAGTAAAGCACTCGAACCGGACGAGAATCGATCTCGGAACCGAGCGGTCGAGGCTTTCTCCCCCGTCGGTTCAGCAATGCCCGATCCCCAACCCGATCCCGCGATCGCAGTCGCCGTCCCTTGTTATAACGAAGCCGCCGCGATCGCCGCGGTGATCGACGCCTGGCGCCGATCGCTTCCAGAAGCCGAGATCGTCGTCTTCGACAACAATTCGACCGACGGCACGGGAACGATCGCACGCGAGCTGGGCGTGCGCGTGATCGAAGTTCCTCGACAGGGTAAAGGCCACGCGGTTCGCGCGATCTTTCGTGAATTCGCCGATCGTGACGCGATCATCCTCGTCGACGGCGACGGCACGTATCCCGCCGAATCGGCCCGCGAGCTGCTCGAGCCTATCCTTAAAGGATTCGCCGATATGACGATCGGAGCAAGGCGTCCGATCGAAGGGGCGAACGCGATGTCTCCGGTTCGGGGGATCGGCAACATCCTCATTCGCGCGACGTTCGCGATATTGATCGGCGAAGGGCCTGGGGATCTCCTTTCGGGTTACCGTGTTTTCGGCGGGAAAGCGATCCGAATGCTTGATCTTCGATCATCCGGATTCGAAATCGAGGCCGAGATCGCTTGCCTCGCAACCGCCAAAGGGCTTCGAATCGTCGAGATCGCGATCCCTTATTATCCTCGAATCGAGGGGACCGTCAGCAAGCTGAGCGCGCCGCGCGACGGAGTCCGGATTGTCGCGACGATCGCTAGGCTCGGGCTTAGAACGCGTCCCTGGATCATTCTGGGGCTCTTTTCGTTATCGTTCTTCGCTCTCTATCTTGTTTTTCACAAAAAATCGCTGCTCGTCGGCGCGGCGATCAACGCGATCGTCGGGCTGGGATCGTTGATCGCGATTCGATCGCTCGGAATCGGTGATCGCGATCGCGTCGATCCCTCGCGAACGCGCGAGGATTATCCCGACGATTCGACCGCCGAGCGATTGCCCGACTCGCATCGAATCGGCTAGAATTCGTTTTCGCAGGTTGTGCGGTTTGATATCATAACGTTTTTCCCGCCCGCGCTTTTGGCCGATTCGCTCGGCCGAATTTCGCATGTGCTTAATATTTAAGGTTGAACACGCCATGGCGACGGTCCCTCCTGGACGCGCTACGTTTCGCGTCGATTTCGCTTCGCTTCGCACCCATTTTTTGGCCGGGTTGATCGCGATCGTGGCGGTCGGTTCGAGCTTCGCCGCGGGACTTCCCAAGGTTCCCGAAGGGTTCGACGTTCGTCTAGTCGCGACCGTTCCGGCGGTCCTTTATCCGTCGCAGGTCGCGACCGCGCCCGGGGGGCTTTTGTTCGTCGCCGAGGATCCGATGGATCAACCGGGACCGACGAATCAACCGCTCGATCGGATCGTTCTCTTTCGCGAAGGTCAAGAACCCGTCGTGTTCGCCGAGAAATTGAACGCGATCTTCGGCATGGCGTGGCGCGAGGGAACGCTTTATGTGATGAACATGCCCAATCTAACGTTGCTCCGCGACGACGACGGCGACGGCAAAGCCGAATTCCGCCGCGAGCTTTTCACCGATCTCGGCGTTCCCGCGGGCTCGCCCAACAACCTTAACGATCACATCGTCTCGGGGATTCAGTTCGGAATCGACGGCAGGCTTTATATCTCGGTGGGCGATAAAGGCGTCCCCAAGGCGACCGGTCCCGATCGCCGCACCGTTCAGCTTAAAGGCGGAGGAACGCTCCGCTGCAACCCCGACGGCACGATGCTCGAAGTTTACTCGAACGGATCGCGCAACCATCTCGAGGCCAATCTCGACGATCGCGACAATTTATTTACGTATGATAACACGGACGACGGCGACGGCTGGTGGACGCGCGTCACGCATCATATCGACGGCGGCTATTATGGTTATCCGTATGATTATCACGACCGTCCCGACCGATTTTTGAACCGGATGGCCGAATTCGGCGGCGGATCGCCTTGCGGAGCGATTTTTTACGAGGAAGACGCCTGGCCCGTCGAATATCGCGGGATGGGGATCTGGTCGGAGTGGGGCAAACGCAAGGTCACGGCGTTTCGGTTCAAGCCCAAGGGAGCGACTTTTGAAATTGAAAAGATGATCGACCTTGCCGAGGCGGGCGACTCGGGCGAATTTCACCCGATCGACGTCGCTCTTACTTACGACGGCAAAACGCTTTACGTCGCCGATTGGGGTATGGGGGGCTGGGGTAAAAAGGATGAAAAGGTCGGTCGAATTTACGCGCTGACACCCAAAACGCTCGCCGCGACACGACCGCGCGGCGCCGATTCGGACTCGCTCGAAGCTCAGATCAAGCAACTCGATCATCCCTCGCGGAACGAGCGAACCCGAGCCCAGCTCGCGATCATCCGCCAGGGTGAAAAGGCGATCGGTCCCGTCGTCGCCGCGCTCTCCAATCCGGCGACTAATCCGCTCGCGGCGCGGCATCTCATCTGGACCCTCGACGCGCTCGCGGGGGGTACGCCGCGAGCCGACGACGTACTAATCAAGATGTTTTCATCACATACGCCCGATCTTCGCGCTCAGTCGGTCCGCGCCCTCGGAATTCGTAAGATCGCCTCGGCGGCGCCCGCGATTCGCAAGCTGATCAACGACCCCGATCCGACCGTTCGACTTCAGGCGTTGATCGCGCTCGGCCGAATCGGCGATCGCGGCTCGGTCGCCTCGATCGTTCCCGTTCTAACCGACGAAGATCCTTATCTCGCGTTCTCGGCCCGGCAAGCGCTGCGCCGCATCGGCGACTGGAAACAAACGGCGACGATCTTTTCCAAAACACGCGATGCGAAACTGCGACTCGCGATTTTGGCCGTTTTAGACCTCGTCTACGACGTCGACGCCGCGGCGATCCTCGCCAAAGACGTCGAAGACGCGCAATCCGTTTCTACAAATGAACGCGCGAAGGCAATTGGATATCTCGCGTCGATTCATCGGACGACTCACCCCTGGGATGGTAAATGGTGGGGTACGAGGCCGACGCAAGGCAAGCCTCCCGCGAAAGACGTCGATTGGAAAGGAACGACGCTTGTCTTGAATACGCTCCGGAAGGCGGTCGGAGACGGCCAGGTTCGCGTTAGGCTCGCGGCGATTGATGGAATCGTCGAGGCGGGCGATCGCAAGGCGATTCCCACACTGGAAAAACGGTATCAGTCCGAGCGCGACGCGACCGTTAAGATCCGGTTGGCGCTCGCGTTCGGCGATCTCGGCGATACGTCCGCGACGCGGCTCCTTACCGCGACGTTGCGCGATCCTACGAGCCCTGAAGGCCTTCGCGACGCGGTTCTAACGAGCCTTTCCAAATTGGGAGGGGATGTCGCGGTGAAGGCGTTGATCGAGTTGTTGAACGATCGCAAGATCTCCGATCAAAGCCTGCCCAAAGTGATGAGCGCGGTCGGCAAATTGAAGGCCGAGGCCGCGGTCAAGCCGTTGATCGCGCGATTGAAAAGCAAAAATCCCGCGATCCGAGCCGCCGCGATCGAGGCCCTGGGCGCGTTTTCCAAGCATAAAGAGATCGCGAGCGCACTCGTTCCGTCGCTCGACGATCCCGATTTGAGCGTTCGAAAGGCCGCGATCGCCGCTCTGGGGAATTTAGGCGATCGATCGGCGATCTCGCGGCTGATCGCCGCCTCGAACGTTAGCGAGACGTCGTTCGAGGCTTCGATCGCACTGACAAAAATCCCAGACGTTCAGGCGCTGCCGATTTATCTCCGAGGCGTCGCCGACCGCAGCCCCGAATTGCGGAGGGGGAGCTTCGGAGCGATCGCGGCGATTCGAGGTGAAGCCGCGCCGATTCTCGATCAACTCGCGGCGCGGCATGAACTTCCGCCCAAAATCATTCCCGACCTGCGTCGGATCTTCACCGGCGTGCATGCGATTCGCGTTTGGAAAATCATCGGCCCGCTCGCCGAGAGTTCCGCGACCGCGGTTCCCGCCGATCGTCCCGTCGACCTCGCCGCGAAACTTCCAGGATTGAAGGGGGATCTCGTCGAATGGCGTGAAGCCAAGGCGATCAACTTTCAAGGTGAAATCAACCTCGGCAAGCTCTTCAGCGAGGATTCGGGTCAAATCGCTTTCGGCTACGCCGAGGTCGTCTCGCCGTCGGCGCGGAAGGCGCGGATGATCGTCGGATCGGACGACACGCTGACGATCTGGGTGAACGGCAAACAGGTTTATGATTTCAATCAAAACCGAAGTTTTCGCCATGATGAAAACGAATTTGAAGTCGATCTCGCCTCGGGGGTCAATCGCGTGTTGATTCGGTGCGGCAATCACGGCGGGGGCTGGCAATTCGCCGCGGCGGTGAGCGAACCGACCGATTACGCGTTCCTCAAGGCGCCCGCGGCGAACGAGTTCAATCCCGATTCGTATCGCGATTTCGCGATCAAAACCAAAGGGAACGCCGAGCACGGCAAGGCGCTTTTTTCGGATCTCAAGGGACTCGCGTGTTTGAAGTGCCACGCCGTGGGAACTCAAGGAGGAAAAGTGGGCCCCGAGCTTTCGAGCGTCGGCGTCAAATACCCGCGCGAGGAACTGATCTCGTCGGTTCTTTACCCTTCGGCCAAAATCTCATCGGGATATGAGCCTGTTATTATCGCGACGACCGACGGCCGAGTGATCACCGGAATCGTCAAGTCGGATCAAGGGGGGAAGATCGAGCTCGACGACGTCGAGGCGAAACGGATCACGATCAATAAAGACGAGGTCGACGAACGCAAGCCGAGCAACGTCTCGCTGATGCCCAACGGCCTCGCCGAGGGGATCTCGCGTGAAGATTTCGCCGATCTGATCGCGTATCTCGAATCGCTCCGCGAGAACCCGTCGGCGGCGATCAAACAAGGGGGCGGCAAATAAAAGCTTGTGTTGGATAACCAAGCTTAACGTTCAAAAGATTGATGATGTTTTTGACAGGAGAATAACACCTTTGGCCGATAATCACGCGTTCGACATCGTCAGCGAGATCAACGACGTCGAGATGCACAACGCCGTGACGCAGGCGTTGCACGAGATTTCCGTTCGTTACGATTTCAAGGGAACGAAGGCGGGTCTTGAATATAACAAGAAGGAAAACACGCTGACGTTCACCGCGGATCATAAAGCGCAGCTCGACGCGGTGATTATGGTTCTTAAAGAGCGCATGGCCAAGCGCGGCGTCGCGGTCAACGCGCTCAAACGAGGCAAAATCGAGGAGGCGACTCACGATTCGGTTCGCGAGGTCGTCACCCTCCACCGCGGCGTCGAGGCCGACGACGCCCGTAAGATCGTGAAACAGATCAAGCAACTGGGGGTCAAGGTTCAGGCGCAAATCATGGACGATAAAGTGCGCGTCACCGGTAAGAAGATCGACGATCTCCAGGCGGTGATCGCGTATCTGAAAGAGCACGGACCGGCTTATCCGATCCAGTTCGTCAATTTTACCTGATCGGCGCCAAGCCGAGTTTTCGCCCGACCGCAACCCGATCGTGCGCTCCGCGTTGAATTCGATCGAGCCGAAGCTTTCCGACGTCCGATTTTCAACATCGGTACGACAACGGACGGCGTCGACTCTCTATTCACGCCTAATCGCCGACGGAGATTGACCGATGGGCTTCATGAACGGACGGATGACATTCGCGCGGTATCTTGTGACCGGGGAATCGCCGCTACCCTTTGGGCAAGAGCACCTCGATCGGATCGCCGAACACGCGATCGGACGCCACGGCACGGGCGAAACCCAAGACGGCGTGAGCTTCGGCTTTTCAGGAGGCGAACACGTTCTCGATACGACGTTCGACCTCGCCAAGAACGTTATCGAGGACGCGCTTCATGTCTCGATCCGCACCGACACCGATAAAATCCCCAATTCGCTCCTGAGGGCTTATACCGAGATCGAGCTCAAAGCGCTCTCGGCGGATAACCCGACGGGGCATCCCACGAAGGCTCAACGCGCCGAGGCGAAAGAGCGTGCGCAGGCTCGAGCCGAGGCCGAGGCTTCCGACGGCCGGTTCCGCAAGCTGCGTCACGACCCGATCCTCTGGGATGGTCGAGAAAACATTTTATATGTGGGTTCGACGAGTTCGGCGGTTCTCGAACGGACGCAGGTTCTCTTTCGCGAAACGTTTGGTCGCGAGATCGAGCCGATCACACCCGGCCGGATCGCCGAGGGGAATGGTTATTCGACCGAGACGGGGCTTTCGCTCGTCGGCGGGGGTAACGGCGAGGAATTCGCGGCGATCGCCTGGGCCGAGAATTTGCCTTCGAGTAATGATGTGCTGGGGAATGAATTTCTTGTTTGGCTCTGGCACACGCTCCAGGCCGACGGCGACACGCTGACGCTTTCGGACGGATCGGACGTATCGGTGATGCTCGCCAAAACGCTGACGCTCGACTGTCCGCGAGGCGAGACCGGACGCGATCATCTGACCGACGCGGGACCGACGAGGCTCCCCGAGGCGCTCCGCGCGCTCCAATCGGGCAAACTGCCGAGGAAGGCCGGGCTGATCGTCTCGCGTCATGGGATGCAATACGATCTCACGCTTCAGGCCGAGTCGTTCGCGGTGAGCGGGGCGAACCCGCCCAAAGCCGAGGGGGTTTCAGGATACGAGGCCAAGATCGCGCGGGTGGAAACGTTACGCCACATGTGCGAAACGCTCGATCTGTTGTTCCAGAGTTTTCTTTCGCGTCGATTCAGCGCCGAATGGGATTCGGAGATCGGCCGGATCCGCCGCTGGCTCGAGGTCGCGGCGTAACGCTCGCGGTCGGTTTCGCTCGGTTCAAGACAATCGTCGAACGCCCCGTTCCCTCCCGCTCTCACGCGAGCGAGGGGGGAGGCGGGGGGCGAGATCGTTCCAAATCTAATTAAACTTATATTCATAATGATTTAGATTTTTGCAATCGAAGATGTAAGTGCGCGCCGAGTTCGATATTAGGAAGTAGAGCTGTTCATCCGAGTCGGATTTACAAATCGGCGGAATTCTTTTCAATCGTTTACAAAATTTTTGACGTTCGGCCAAGAAGCGGCATACTGGATCGACGACACACATCGGCGAGCCTCGATCCCGGAAAAAACGCCTAAATCGGCGTCGCGAGGGTCGCCATAGTAGACCGCTATTTTATCGAATTCGTGAAGGAAATTGTTGCCTCGGGCCGGCGATCACGCTAGCTTGGTCCGAGGTCTCGTCGACGGAGGCGTGACCTTCCATGATGGACAACTGGAGATAAGAACATTGAATTATTCCAAGACGGCGGCCCTTGCGGCCGCGCTGGCGTTCACGGCGTTCGCCCAGGATTCTCATGCCCAGATGTTTAAAAACACAGGCATGTTTCAAGGACGATATGCTCAACCGAGTGTGATTTATTATCCCTCGGGTTACGTCGCCGACGCCGCGACGTATGTTCAGCCCGCCCCGGTCGCTCCGGCGGCGACGATCGTTCCCGTGAGCTATGTCGTCCCCTCGGCTCCGGCCGTCGAGGCGACCGCTCCCGCGGCGCCCGCGTCGTATTCCGCGGGAAGCGTTCCCGCCGCGACGACCGCCGAATCGAAACCCGCCTCGACTCCTCCCGCCGCCAAAGACGGCGGACATAAGGAGTCTTGGGTTTGGCTCGATAATGAAGGCATGTGGGGTTATGGATATCAAGTCCCAAGCGGCAAAGAAAAGGGTCAGTGGAAGATCCGTCTGACGAGCAAACCGACCGAGACGCGGGAACCGGAGCAAACCGTTCAGGCGATCGGCGATCCTTACGGATTCGTCTCGATCCTCAATGGGATTCGGGCCCAAAACGGACTCCCGCCGGTCGCCTACGATGAGAATCTTTCGGCATGGGCGGCGCAGAACAACGCCAGCCAATCCCAGTTCGGACTCGGACACTTCGTCAACCCAGGCTCGTATCAAAACAGCGGCTGGAATTATCCCGACGCGGCGTCGGTCGCCGCCGGATGGATGGCCTCGCCGGGCCATCGCATGGCCATGCTCGCCTTGGTTTCACGCGTTGGAATCGCGTACGGTCCCGGTCCCTACTGGACGATGAACGCCCAATAAGGGCGCGTTCATTTGGATGATTCGAGTGCGCCTGAAGTCGTGCCATACCGTCGATGACGCCGGGTAATTGAAGGAACTCGTTCCTCGTGATCGACGACACACCATTCATACCTTCTCGGTCTGAGCGAAACGCTCGCGCCGACGCGACTTCACACTCCAAGGGCCGGGCGCGGAGAGCGCCCGGTCCTATCACGGTTCCAACCCGCCAAGACCTTACGCATCCAAATCACCGACCGATTCACCCGGCCGAATTCCACCGGCTCGATCCGTGTTGAAAAAAATCGACACCAAATCCTCAAATTCGATTCGATTGACCCGCCTAATTCAGCTTAACCTAGCCATACTTGGCGTAACGCCGTTCAGCGCGACTTCGAACGGCTGATCTCGGCATTTGATTGTGTCTTTGTGCGTGGGATTTCCGATAACCTCGCGGTTGTTCGGTATATCGCTCACGATGACTCCGGCTCGATATCGCGGGTTTCGGCGGCGATTCACCAAAAAACCAGTATCTCTTGAATATCTCGACGCGGGCTCATTCGATTCGCGAGAGCAAGCCTCCTGGTGCGCCTCTTCACCAAACCTCCGGCCTAAAGACCTTTTGTTCACATTCTATTATATTTACACTTATTTATCATTTGTGTTCATTCTCGCGATCATCGACCGATCGTGCGAATGTCCCGAGCCGGCGAAGTCGCGAGCCTTCCCAGTGGACTCTTCGATCGCGAGTTTGTTAAGGTTGTTCCCGTTGGACCGAATCGAACGCGATCGTCCGCCGAAGCCGTTTTTTTGAATCGAGAGCCGCGCGATGCCCCTGTTGAACGCCTACGACCCCTGCCCGTGTGCGAGCGGACAAAAATACAAATGGTGCTGCTTTCAGGCCTCGGCGTTTATTGATCGATTCATCCGTTACGCCGCCAACGATCAAATCGACGCCGCCGACAAGGTGCTCGATGAAGGACTGGCGAAATTCCCCGACAACGCCTTTTTGCTCGTTCAGCAAGCCATATTACTGTTGAGTCGCCGAGAGGACGCCCGCCCGATCGTCGACCGTTTGCTGGCGCTTCAGCCGAACAATCCTCACGGATTGGCGTATCGTATCGGGTCGATGTTTCTAAAAAATCCCCGAATTCATTCGGATTTGATCGACGAAATCGGTCGCGTGATTCGAACGCTTTCGGCGGCGGAGAGCGATTATTTTAAACCGATCTATATTGATATTTGCTCAAAAGTGAAAAGCCTCGCCGAGGTGTTTTCGTTGCTCAAGTCGCTTCGGATCGCCCTGGATCGATGGAAAGCGAACGAAGCGGTTCACACCACTTTGACGGATTGTCATACGATTTTGCAGAGGGGAATTTCGTTCGTTCCCTGGGTTCAATGCTCTTACGAGCTCGCCGACCCGACCGACGATCTGACGACTTCCGATCGCGAATGCTATCTTCAAGCGATTAACGACGCCCATGACGCGAATTTTCTCGCCGCGGAATCGGTATTCGACGAGATCGCCGAGCGCCGTCCGAGCGCGAACGTTTATTGGAACGCGGCGTTGGTTAAACTCTGGCGCATGGATGTGAAAGGGGGAACTAGCGCGCTCGTTCGCCATATCGAACTGCTCGATCCCGAATCGGACGACGCGATCGACGCCGAGGCTTTGCTCCAATCGATTTATCTCGACGACAAAGAGCGGCAAGCCGAAGGCGTTTATCTCACCTGGCCCCTTCGAGATCGTGATCGCCTGCTCGCTCTCCTCGACGACGATCCGACATTCGCCAAGATCGACCGGTCGCGGGGTTCGGAAGACCAAACACTTGAAAATTTGATCGAAGATATTCGCTCACACGATCGCCCCGACGCCGAAGCGGGAGAAGAAATTCCAGACCCGATCCTATATGTTTGGTTCGATCGCCCTGTTCGCGATCACGACGCGATCGTCGCGGCGACGTTCGCGGAAGCTCCGACATTGTGTGCGCTGGTGATCGTCGAACGCGACAAAGCCGGACTGGGGACGTTCGACGACGAACGACTCGCCTCGCTGATCGATCGGTTTCGCGAGATCGCGGGCGCGACGATCCCCCCCGCTCAACCTCGGACGACTTCGCTCGGCAAAAGAGACGTCTTCTACGCATGGAAATTTCTTCACTCTCTGATTCGTGCGATGAAGGTCGAAAATGAGCCGATGACGCGCTTGAGTCGATTGATCGAAAAAGCGATCGTCGCCGTCTGGACGCCTCTCGTCCTGGAAAATCTCGTCGGACGTCGACCCAAATCGCCGACCGATCTCGACGCTCGGTCGCGACGAATCATGCGAGCCGTTCTGAAAATTCTTGAGCATAATCCTATCTATTTAAATATTGATTTTTCTGAGATTCACGCGCGTCTGGGTTCGACCGCCGAGGCCGAATTCGACGCCTCGGAGCTTCGAGTCGACACGATTCAAAGCATACCGATTTATGATTTGATCCGGGTTCCCGTCGCGAAGATCGACGACAATTGCCTGATCGCGTCGACGAATTACGCACAAAACTTCATGCATATAAAATTTCTTCTGATGTCGTACGACGAGATTCTTCGACGCCCGGGACCGCTCTTTAACGCTCAAATCAAGATTTTCGCCGCGGCTCAGCTCTCGATCAACTTTCAAGATTTCGACCACGTCGAAGAAGTCGAACCGCTTTTCGAGCGGCTCGATTCGATCTCATTCGAAAACGCCGACGAGGATCGCTATTTCCGCGATTGTGTGGAAATGTTGCGAATCTCGTTCGCGATTCGAAATCGAGAGTTCGCGACGGCGATCCCCAAGCTGCTCGAATTGCTCGATCGGATCGACCGATCGCAACAAACTCGCGATTTTTGTATGAGTGAAATGATCCGATTGGGATTGATGCGAGTCTCGACCGATCCCGAGAGCGGAGAGCCCGTTATCGACCCGACGATATTCATCCAATTGGCGACGGCGTACGCGCCTCGCGTCGAGAAACCGCGCGTCGTGAAACCGAGCGTCGCGATCGACATCGAGGCCGGCCGGAAGACGATCTGGACTCCCGGATCGGACGAAGCCGGAACGGGAGAACGCAAAACGATCTGGACTCCCGGATCGAGCCTGAGATAGGTCGTCACAATCGTCCGCGGCCCCAAGACGATCGCCAAGCCGCCGAAGCGAGAACCGCGGTCGAGTTCCCGGCTTACGGTTTCAATGCATAATGAATTAACAATGCAGTTGCGCAACTATACAAGTGAGATCGGCGGATGAGGACAAATTGGGATTCGCCGATCGAAGCGGTACAAGCGGGCTGGACCGAGATCAGCCTGCGCCGGCCGTTCGCCGCGTGGGCGATCTGGAAACGCGTATCGCTCCTGCATCCCGAGAACGGCGCCGCCGCCGAGGCGATCGAGCTGTTGAAAAACGCCGTCGAACTCCCCGCCGTGGCGCGCACGTTTCCCACGTTGATCGAACCGACGAACGACGACCGAAGAAGGCGCTGGAACTCGGCGTTCGAGGAACGAACGCTCGACGATCCCGCCGCAGCCGAGGCGACTTTCGCCGATCTCGCACGGCGCGACGCCGACGATTCATCGGCCTTATTCAATCAGGCGATTTGCCTGGCCTGGATGGGAGAAAATCGACGAGCGATCGAAGTCCTCGATCGGTTCGTCTCGGTTGAAATCGCGACCGGCGGCGATTGGAAAACGAGTCGCGAACGCGCCGTCAAGGCCTGGCGGATCGCCGAGGTTCTCCGCCAGGGCGCCGGCGCCGAACCGCTCTGCGACGATCTCTCGCACGCGATCGTCGTCGATATCGGTCGCCGCGGCCGGGTCGAAATGCAGCATGATTATGTGAAACGATTACTCGGTTTCATGGGAGAACTCACGCCGATTCGCCCCGCCGAATCGACCTCGAACGCCGAATCGACGCTCGAAAAAGCGAACGTCTTCGAACTTCGCCGTCGCGCCTCGAACGATCGATCTCCCGATCTCCCTCCCGACGTTAAAGATCTCTCACGCGTAATCGCGTCAATCGTGTTCACGCCGGAATTTGTTCGCATGTCGAGCCCCGATCCGAGGGGAATCGACGAGCTCGAATCGATCTGGAGCGAGATCGCCCCCGAGGGGGTGATCCGCGAGGCGACCCCCCTCCCCCCGCCGCTTTGGGACGCCGCGATCTGGACGTTTCGCCTTCCCGCCGATATCGCTCGCGATCATCCCGAACACGCCCGACTCGTTCGCGCCGCAGTCGAAAGTTGGTTTGAAAATGTCTGGATCACTCTTCCGCGACACGGACTGGGCGAGAAATCGCCGCGGCGGGCCGCGGCGTTCATCGAACGGGGCGATCGCGAGGTCGAGGCTCGGCTCGCGGCGATCGTCGACGTCCGCGAGCAGCTCGGCCGACGTCCTTCAACCGCGCTTTTATATCAAGGTTATCCGTTCGATCGGTTGCGACGACGCCTCGGTTTACCGCTCGACGATCCCGAGACGGTCGACCGCGAAGATCTCGCTTGCGCAAGCGGATCCGAACTCGATCGACTCGAAATCGCCTCGCTCACCGATTCAAGACTGATCGACGCGTTTGAATCGTCGCTCGCGCTCGGCGACGACTCCCGCTCGGCTCGATTCGCCGAGGCTGCGCTCGCTCGTCCCCGACCCGCCGATCGCGCGATCTCACCGCTCGAACTGATCGCCCCGATCGTGCGCAACGCGATCGATTCGGAGGGGGTCGACGCGGCGATCGGAACGATCGAAAACCTGGTCGAACGATCGTCGTGGATCGGATCGAAATGCGAATCGACCTTGGCGATCTGGCGCGGCGAACTCCACGCGCGAGCGGGACGAATCGCCGAGGCGTTCGATTTATTTCAGAACACTCTCATGTTAGAACCCGACGCCGCGACCGCTTTCGAGGCCGCGGCGAGTCTCTCCGCGACCTCGCCCTACTCTTCTGAAACCGAGCGGATCGTCGATCTCGCCGAACGGCCGGCGCGCGAATCGGCGAACGATCTCGTTTCGGCTCGAATCGAGGCGTTGCGACGGAGACTCGACCTCTAACTTATATAAAGATAGTATTTTATTGAATGAAATAAAAGTACAACGATACCGAATTGTATTGATCCCAATTTCTTTTGGCGTCTATTCGGATTGAAATCCACATATTCGGCGAAATTTTAAGGCGAACGCTTACGCGACGACGAACCGCCGCCTGCGCCTTTCTCAATGAATCCTTAAAAACATATGCCGGCTTGGACGGCGCAACGCTCTCCTGGAATCACAATGACCGGGAGGGTGAACCGGCGTGGGAGGACGAACCGACATGGGAGGACGAACCGACGTGGAAGGGCTAAACGGACTGGGAGGGCTAAACGGACTGGGAGGGCGAACCTCCTGGTGAGCCGGCTTTTCGATTATTCTGATCCGCCGCGATCGAATCCAATCGCATCGGCGACATAATTTGCATCGGAGAACTCTTGTGGGAGGGCGAACCTCCTGGTGAGCCGGCTTTTATTTGATGATTTTGACAAACGCCGGCTCGGACGGCGCCTCGCCCTCCCGGAATCGACTTTTCTGGGGCTGGGATCTCATGGCTTGTCGATCCGGTCTGACTTGGC
>JAJYWB010000081.1 GCA_021791715.1 Planctomycetota bacterium
TTCTTTTTTAGTTTTCCTTTTTCTTTGTTTTTTTCTTTTTTTCTTTTTCTTTCTTTGACTTTTTTCTTTCTTTTTTCTTTTTCTTTTTGTTTTTTTTTTTTTTTTTTTGTTTTTTTTGTTTTTTTTTTTTTTTTTTTTTTTTTTTTTTTTTTTTTTTTTTTTTTTTTTTTTTTTTTTTTTTTTTTTTTTTTTTTTTTTTTTTTTTTTTTTTTTTTTCTTTTTTTTTTTCTCCTCCTCCCCCCCCCCCCCCCCCCCCCATCATGCTCGCATGCCGACACGGTAGCAAGCACCAAGATAATTGGAGCGAAGAAGATTTGATGGATTGAGTTTCGGCCGTTGCGGATAATCATGATGAGTCTCCGAATACCGTGGAACCACTATGTCAATCGGTATTAATCGTACGCGTAACCTGTCCCCTAGTCAATACCCTTAATCTTAAATTTGCAGAAGAGGTGAAGAAGCTTCCTTACGAGAAATCTCAATCGATTCGAATGTCATTCCCGACATAAGCATCTCTTCAGGAACTCTCTGCGCAATCGCTTCAATCATCTGGAGTTATGCTATTTGCTCCCTCGCCGTTCTCCTTCGCCTCCCTATTCATCACAAGCTTCCCTCATAAGGATTCGAGGGAAAAATGCGGAATATCGTCGATCCCCAACAAAACCTTCTCTTCGACCTGTTTCAGGGGCTTTTCTCCCAAATCGGACGAAAGGTTATCGATTCCGGCTCGAGGCGGTCTTTTGTCACGTCATTCTCCTCTTGATTCCCAGACTGCGATATGGGGCGGCATTTCGATGCTACCAACGGTCCACCTAACAAACAAATCGATTCCCTGCTCGGCCTCGCTTCCTTTATCGATTTCCACGGCTGGGCCGCTCAGATAGCCGACGAAGACTACAAGTTTCGCCTAGTCGTTTTTTACGCACCCAGGTGCGATTCGTGATCCGCATATGATTTAATAGCGGCTAAGTTAAGCCGGATTTGAGTCACAATTATCTATTTTATCTGTTATATGTAAATATAAGATTGCGACTGAGTTATTTATCGGAATTCCGATATCATTATCCGCGCCTCTCAATTTGACCCCCATCCCTCTGGAGGATTCGATCCTCCCGCTCGGGTCGATCACCGATTTGTTCGTCCCACGGTTACGAATATGATCTGAAAACATCAGGGATATGCGGTGTTCTTTCGGAATATCCTGATGATTTCCAAATTCATCGGCGTTCGCGCAGATCTCGTTCGGGGGTCGCATTTTCGGCGATCAGCGCCTCGATTCGCGGCAAACGCGGGTCCATTCCCGATCGTTTCATCGCGCGAACGTGACCGACGAGCGTATCCCAATCGTCCGCCGAATCGACGTCGTACCACGGAGGAAGCGCCGAGAGGGACGCGTCGACTCCATAAAGACGATCGATCGTTTGACCGAGAACCCGCGACGAACTCCAATCGATTCCGCCGAAAATCGGCGGAGTTTTTCCGCGACATCCGATCAAATAATAACCGCCGTCGACCGCGGGGCCGATCACGATATCTTGATTTTCAAGACATAGAAACGCGCTGATAACGAAGGAGGGGTCGAGCGTCGGCGAATCGGCGCCGATCAGCACGACGCGTTTCGCTCCCTCGGCGAATTCTCCCTCGAAGAACGACCGCATCCGCTCGCCGAGATCCCCCTCGGCTTGCGGTTGAAGCGCGAAGGAAGCGGGAACCCGAGCGTCGAACCAATCGCCCGAGTCGGGGGGATCGAAAACGACCACGCGACGTCCCCCGGGCGCCAGAAACGCGGACGATCCCCAAAGATCGATCGTATCGAGAAGCATCGCCTCGGCGACCCGCGCCGCAAACGCATCGCCGTATTCTCGCGCAAGTCGCGTTTTCACCCGCCCGGGATCGGGCCTTTTGGCGAAAATCCCCAAGGTCGCGTCGTCAGGCAAAGCCCAGGCCACGTTCAACGCCCCTCTCGTTCGGCTTCGATCAGCCGATTCAATAAAACTTCATTCACAATGCCCTTGAACCGAACTTTGCCGTCGATCGTCACGACCGGAACGGTCGTATCGTACAGCCGCTTGAGCTCGGCGTCCGAATCGACGTCGATCGTCTCGAGCGTGAATCGATGTTTCTTTTGATACGTTTTTAAAAGATCGATCGCTTTATGACAACAGCAGCATTGCTCGCGGGTGTAAACGACGACGCGCCAGGCAAGCCGGGTCGAGGTCCGCCCGCTCAAGAACTTGCGCGGGTTTTTTAAGAGCGAAAGATTCATCGAGTCGTCTCCGTGATCGTCGGATCGGGAACGGGGCGGATCTCCACCAAATTATCGAAAAACGTCGCTCCGCCGGCCATATCGGCGAGAGCCTGCGAAGTCGTTCCGTTGACGTTCAATCCCCCTGGAACGAGCTTGTTCCAGTGTATCCCGAGCGCGACCGCGACGCCCCTTTGAACCGACCCTTTCAGCTCGACCTTGGCGAAAAACCCGCCGCGGTCGTTGTAAACCTCAACCCAATCGCCGTCGCGCAGGCCTCTCACGCTCGCGTCTTCCGCGGAAAGCTCGATCAAGGGGGTCTTCGCGATTCGTGATCGCCTGGGATCTCCCGCGAACGTCGAGTTGAGGAACTCCGATCGCGGCGGGCTTACAAGTTGAATCGGAAAGCGCTTCGCGAGTTCGGGACGCGTCAACGGATCTTCATGCGGCGGAGTGTATGTCGGCAGCGGATCGAACCCGTCGCGCTCCATCCGTTCGCTGTAAAGCTCGCATTTGCCCGAAGGAGTCGGAAAATTCCCGGCGGCGAACGGAGCGAATTCGGCGTCGAGATTGAGCCGAATCGACCCCTCGGAACGAAGCCGATCGAGCGTGATCCCGGCGACGTTCGGGCCCCCGTCGAGGAGCTCGAGCATCAGCGTTTCGTCGTCTGGGAACGTCTCGGCGTCGAAGCCGAGCTTCGCCGCCAGGCCTCGAAAAACGTCGTTGTTCGAGCGACATTCGCCGATCGGCGCGATCGCGGGTTCGTTGTACATCACATAATGATGTCCATAAGCTCCGTGAACGTCCACGTGCTCGAGCTGAGAGGTCGCGGGCAAAACGATATCGGCGTAATCGACGGTGTCGGTCGCGAACAATTCGTGAACGACCGTGAACAAATCGTCGCGCATCAATCCCTTGCGAACCTTCACAAGATCGGGGGCGACCGCCGCGGGATTGCAATTGTAAACATATAACGCTTGAACGGGAGGGCCGGAAAGTTCGCCCGCGAGCGCCGCGCCCAGCGAGTTCATGTTGATCGTTCGCGTATCGGGGGGTGAAAGATCGGGACGAGTGAGCGCGTTCATATTAAAATCGAACGCCCCGCTCGTCGTTAGAAGAGCCCCGCCGCCGCGGTCGCGCCACGCTCCTGTGAGCGCGGGAAGGCACGCGATCGTCCGCACCGCCATGCCGCCGCCGCCGTGGCGTTGCAGGCCGTAATTGAGGCGAATCAGGCTCGGCCGTTCGGTCGCGTATCGCCGCGCCAAGAGTTCGATCGTTTCGACTTCGATTCCGGTGATCTCCGACACGCGATCGAGCGGGTATTCGCCGATCGCACGCGCCTTGAGCTTGTCGGCGCCGATCGTCGAGCGATCGAGATATTCGCGATCTTCGAGCCTTTCGCGAAAGATCACGTTCATCATCCCGAGCGCGAGCGCCGCGTCGGTCCCCGGTCGGATCGGAATGTACCAATCCGATCGCGCCGCGGTCGGGCTCTTATAAGGATCGATCGTCGCGATCGTCGCTCCGTTTTTCCGCGCCTCGATCATCAAGCTCCATAGATGGCTATTCGTATGAACAGTATTTGATCCCCAATTGACGATGAATCGACAATTGGGAACGGCGAGCGGATCGGCGCCGAGCCTCCCCGCTCCGAGCGTGTATTCATAGCCCGCGCCTCCGGCCGAGGCGCAGATCGTCCGATCGAGCTTCGACGCTCCGAGGCGATGAAAGAACCTTCGGTCAAGGCTGTTCGACTGCAATTTGCCCATCGTGCCGTAATAGCTGTAAGGCAGAATCGCCTGCGGACCGTGTGTCGACGTGGCGATCGCGGCGAATTTCTCGGCGATGCGAGTGAGCGCCTCGTCCCACGAGATCGGCTCGAAACGCCCCTCTCCCTTGCGACCCGAGCGAACGAGCGGTCGAACGAGCCGATCGGGCGAATAAACGCGATCAAGATATCGCGCCATCTTGCCGCAAAGAAAGCCGCGCGTGAACGGGTGATTTTTATCCCCCCTCAAATCGACCGCCCGGCCGTCGCGCACCGTCGCGATCATTCCGCACGTGTCGGGACAATCGAGCGGACAAACGTTTTTCACAATTCTATCTGTGGAAATTTTCATAAAAGTGAATTCATTAAGTCGATTCGTTCGAGCCCCGTAAGGTTTAATCAAGTTCTCCGCGTTTGTTCAATCGTTCTCGAAGATCCGCCGTTCTTCTCCCCGTCGCGGCGCGGGCTCGCCCGCCGAGCCGAACTCGCGCGATCTCGCCCGATCGATCAAAAGGATCGCGACGATCGTTTTGGCGTCGACGATCTCTCCCGTCAGGACGCGTCGCACCGCGTCTTCCCAGGGGAGGATCACGGGGGTCAAACGCTCGTCGGGCTGATGTTCGGTTTCGCCGGGCGTCAGATCTTCACAAACATACAAATACATGCGCTCGTTCATCACTCCTGGAGAGACGAACCAATCGGCGATTCGCCGCACCGACCGAGCGTCGTAGCCCGTCTCCTCGCGCAGCTCGCGGATCGCGGTTTCGTCGGGGCTTTCGTCCGGGTCGATCGTCCCCGCGGGAACCTCGAGCAATTCGCGATCGACCGTGTATCGATAATTCTTCACCAAGCAGATATGATCACGATCGATAAACGGTACGAGCGCGACCGCGCCGCGATGCAGGACGACCTCGCGGGTCGATTCGCTTCCGTCGGCGAGCCGAATCGTCTTGAGCGCCAGATCGATCTTCCGACCCCGGTAGATCGTCCGCGTCGCGTCGGTATCGGTCAAAGATTCGCTCATGATTCGATTTATCGATTACGGTTGATCGGAGCTTTTCGCGACGATCGTCGCACGATTTCAGAGCGTTCGGCGGTATTCGTTCCACGCGACCTCGAAACGATCGATCGCCTCGCGGAGTACGTTCTCGTCGACCGCGAAGCAAAGCCGTACGTGCCCTTCGCCCCCCGCTCCGAACGCGCTTCCGGGAGCGACGCCGAGGCGATGCTCGACGACCAATCCCCGACAAAACGCGAACGAATCGGTTAACCCCTCGAGCCTTGGAAAAACGTAAAACGAACCGGGAGGCTCGGCGAGAACGAGTCCTGGAATCTTCCTCAGTCGATCGATCGCGATCCGTCGATGTTTTTCGTATCGAAGCTTGCTTTCGGCGACGAACGCCTCGCCGTGTTCGAGCGCGGCGAGCGCGGCCCGTTGCGTAAAGCCCGCGGCGTGGCTGACGACGAACTCTTGCAACGTTTTCAGCCGATTCGCCGTCTCGGCGAGCGCGATCGTATAACCGATCCGCCAGCCCGTCATGCGATACGTTTTCGAGAAACTCTGCGTGACGATCGTCCGTTTCCGAGCGTCGGCGATCTCCCACGGGCTGGGAGCGATTTCGCGATCGAAGACGAGACGCTCGTACACGCCGTCGGCGAGGAGCCAAAGATCGTGCCGTTCGCAGAACGAAACGATCCGCTCCCAATCGTCGTGCGAGGCCGTCCAGCCCGTCGGGTTGCCCGGGCTCGCGAGCGCCAGGAGCCGCGTGTTCGGCTTAACCGCGGCTTCGAGTCGGTCGAAATCGAGGCGAAAACCGGTTTCATCAAAAGCGAGGGGGATTTCGATCGATTCGGCGCCCGTCACCCGCACGGCCGCCGACAGATTCGGCCAAAGCGGCGTGATCAGGATCGCCGAATCCTCTGTCGAAAGCGTCGCCTGGCAAACGAGCGCGATCGCCACCATACCGCTCGCCGTCGTCACGATCTCGTCGGCGTTCGTCTCGGTCCGATGCAACCGCGCGTAAGACGCCGCGATCGCCTCGCGAAGTTCGGGAAAACCCGCGTTCGGCGTGTAAAACGTAAAGTTTTCGGCGATCGCTCCCCGACCCGCGGCCTTGATGAAATCGGGGGTCGGCAGCGTGTCTTCGCCGTAAAAAAGCCGGAGCGTGCCGGGATGCTCGTCGGCGAGCGCGGCGATCCGGCGGATCCGCGAACCTGGTATCGATGCGGCGGGAGCGTATGAGGGATCGTGACTCACCGAAATCGCTTTCCAATAAAGATGTAAAGATCCAGTTGTGTAAAAGGTTACTCTTTGGGTTTATCGGAGGCCGTCTGTTTGGCGGGGGAGCGCACGGTGAGGACGGGGCAGGGGGATTCGCGTACGATCCGTTCGGCGACCGAGCCGAGGAGCAAATGCCCGAGCCCGGTGCGACCGTGGGTCGCGATCACGATCAAATCGACGTCTTGTTCGGTGGCGTAATCACAAATCGATTCGACCGCGTTTCCCCACCGGATCGCGCGTTTCACCTCGGCGGGCTTTCCCCATTCGGGTTTGAGGATCGTTTGCAGCGATTCGATCGCGCGCGCCTCGGACTGTTCGAAATATTCGGGAGGAAGCGCCGCGGCGACCGCGAGATCGGGGAAGACCGGCACGAACTCTTGAAGCACGTGGAGCAAGTGGAGAGTCGCCGAGAACTTCTCGGCGATCTCGCACGCGTAGCGGATCGCGCCGTCGGAATGCGAGCTGAAATCGGTGGGCGCCAAAATTCGTTTGATTGAGATCATGAAAGCTCTCTCATTAGTGCAAAGGGTTTTCGCGCCCTCATGACGCTCGATTCGATCAAGATTCCCCGGTGACGAGTGCGTGAAAACGTTTGCGCAGCGTTTTGGTGATCGGTCCGGGAGATCCCCCGCCGATCGGTCGACCGTCGCATTCGACGACGGGAATCACCTCGGCCGCGGTCCCCGTCAAAAAACATTCCTCGGCGGTGTAAACGTCGTGCCGGTCCATCGATCGCTCGATCACGCGGATCCCCTCCTTCCGCGCCAGGTCGATCACCGCGTCGCGGGTGATTCCCTCGAGAATTCCCGAATCGATCGAGGGGGTGTGCAGCTCGCCGCGGCGAACGATAAAAATATTATCCCCCGTGCACTCCGCCACCTCTCCCTTATGATTAAGCATCAGCGCCTCGACGCACCCGGCGTTCGCCCCCTCGATCTTCGCCAAAATATTGTTCAAATAATTGAGCGATTTAATCCGAGGGTTGAGCGCCGCGGGATGATTCCGCGCCGTCCCCGCGGTGACGATCCTCAGCCCTTTCTCGTACATCTCTTCGGGATAAAGGCTGATATGATCGGTAATAATGATCACTTGCGGATTGGAAGTGCGCCGCGGGTCGAGCCCGAGGGTTCCCGCTCCCCGCGTGACGATCAGCCGAATGTACGCGTCGGTCAGTTCGTTGGCCGCGAGCGTGGAAACGACCGCCTTCGCGGTCTCGTCGCGCGTGAGCGGGATTTCCAGGTGAATCGCCCGCGCCGAATCGAACAGCCGATCGACGTGTTCCTTGAGCCGAAACACGCGTCCGTTGTACGAACGGATCCCCTCGAACACGCCGTCGCCGTAAAGCAGTCCGTGATCGTACACGCTGATCTTGGCGTCGGCCTTGTCGAACAATTGACCGCCGATATAAACCTTGAAGCTCATGCGACCGAATCTCCACCCGCTTGGTCGATTTCCTCAAAGAAGCGACTCGTCCGGCGGGCGTTCGCCGCTGTCCGGCATCCGAATCCAGGCGACACGATTACGACGGTCGCGTGCGATCGACCGACGTCGATTCGGCGGCGAGCGAAGGCGCACGTAAGATCGGCCGCCGTTTTATAGCCTCGATGCGGCGAAGTCCGATCCTTCCGGCGCGGCGCTAAACTCCTCGATCCGTCCCTCGACGAGCCGAACGACCCGGTCGGCCCGGGAGGCGATCTGGGAGTCGTGTGTCACCAGCATCATAGTAAGCTCGCGCTCCCGGTTCAAGTCGCGGAGCAATTCAAGAATCGCGCGACCGTTCGCCGCGTCGAGATTTCCCGTCGGTTCGTCAGCCAGAACGATCTCGGGCTCCCCCACCAAGGCCCGAGCCACCGCGGCGCGTTGCATCTCGCCCCCCGAAAGCTCGGCGGGCTTGTGCGTCCGCCGACCCGAGAGCCCCACGCGATCGAGCAAAGCCTCGGCCCTCCGTCGATACGTCCGCCGCGCCGCCAGATATCCGACCGGTCCGTGACGAATCAATAAAGGCATCAGCACATTATCCAAAGCGCTCAATTCTGGAAGCAAATGATAAAATTGAAAGATAAATCCGAACGTTTGATTGCGCAACGCGTCGCGTTTGCGATCGCCCAGATCGTCGATCCGACCGCCGTCGAGATCGACCGCGCCGCGATCGGGAGAATCGAGCAGCCCGAGCACGTGGAGCAGCGTGCTCTTGCCCGATCCGCTCGCCCCCATCACCGCGACCAGCTCGCCGCGTTCGACCTCGAGATCGACCCCCTTGAGCACGGGGACCTCGGTTTTCCCCTTGCGGTAGCTCTTCGCCAAACCCCGCGCCGATAAATGAGCCGTCATCGATCGTTTCCCCCGCGGCGCCGTCGAATCGGTTTCCAACGCGTCAATTCGAACATTGTATTGATTATTCATAGCGCAACGCCTCGACGGGTCGAAGCCGCGCCGCGCGGATCGCCGGCCATACGCTCGCCAACACAGCGATCAAAAGAGCCCCGCAAAACACCCACGCCACCGTCCAGGGCTCGACTCGCGTCGGTATCTCGCTAAAGTAATAAATATCGGGATTGAAAACTCGCTGACCCGTTAGCGCGCTCAACCCGTCTTCAATTTTGTTGATATACCTGACGAACAAAAGCCCCCCCGCGAGCCCCGTCCCGGCGCCCACGATCCCCAGCGCCAGCCCGTATCCGAGGAAAATCCCGCCCACCCCCGTCGTCGACGCGCCCAACGCCTTCAAAACGCCGATGTCCCGCGTTTTCTCGACGACGATCATCGAAAAAATCGCCAAAATGCCGAACCCCGCCACCGCGATGATAAAAAAGAGCAACATATTTAAGATGTCTTGCTCGATCGACACCGCGGCCAACAGCGGCCCTTGCATCTCCTCCCACGTCGCCACCTTGAAATAGAGCGGACGCAGTCGTTCGAGCCCGCGCTGAATCTTCCGAGCCAGAACGTTGAGATCGGCCTTCGAGCCCGGCTTGAGCTTGATATGAATTTGATTGACAGCGCCCCGACCCTCGCCGTCTCCCATCCCGAGCATGAATTGAAGCCGTTCGAGCGGAACGAAGACGATCGACGAATCGTATTCGCTCATCCCGCTCTTAAAAAAGCTTACGACCGTGAATTCATCGGTCGCGGGCTCGGGACGCTTCGATGCGCGTGCGAAGACGAGCATCACCTTCGTTCCCCGAGGCGCCAGATATTCGTCGCGATGCTTCTCGGGATCGCGCGCCGTCGCCATCGCGTAACCCAAAATCGCGCCTCGAGGGGGTACGTCGTCGAGCGCCTGCTTCCTAAGCGCCTGATTGAGAATATCATCATCCATATTCTCGCCGAGAACCCCCGCCGCAGGGGATGTTTTCTTCCTTAACTCTTCGGACACCTCGAACGAGGCCGGCGCCGGCCGGTCGTTCTCGTCGAAGAGGAATTCGGCGAAATCCCCCGTCTTGGCGCGCTCCTCGGGCTTCACGCCGATCAGCTTGACCTCTTTCGTCACCTCCGACCCGCCGACATAAAATCGCAGGATCGCATAAGTTTCCATCGTCCCCGCGGTCGCCTCGATGTCGTCTCCCCCGATCTCTCGAATCCGAGCGGTCACCTCGTCGGCGTTCGCGAACCCGTTGCGGTCGTACGACATCACGACGATATCCGACAAAAATCCGTGCAGCCGCGACCTCATCTTGGTCGCGAACCCCGCCATCACCGCGTTGACGACGATCAACGTCGCCACCCCCAACATCACGCTCACCACGCTCGCGAGCGCGATGTATCGCCCCCGCAGATACTTCCAACAAAGTAGATATTTATACATAAAACGAATCCATCCTTGGGTCGAATCGGGGCGTCGGTCGGTTTAGAACGATCCGGGGAATCCCGCACCGCGGAGCGATCGATCAAATCGATTATCGATCAATGTTGTGTTCATGATTCGGGTCTCATAAGGGGAAAGAGGACGACGTCGCGGATGCTCGCGCGGTTAAGCAGCAGCATCGCCAGCCGGTCGATCCCGATTCCGATCCCTCCCGCGGGAGGCATCGCGTGCTTGAGCGCGCGGACGAAATCGTCGTCCATCTTCGCCATCGAGTCCTCCTCCTTCTGCCCTGCGAGTTGCGCTCGGAACAGCTTCTCCTGCAACATCGGGTCGTTGAGCTCGGTATACGCGTTCGCCAGCTCCATCCCGCACACGAACAGCTCGAACCGCTCGGCGACCTCGGGATTCGACTTCTTCCGCTTCGTCAAAGGACAGATCGCCGCGGGATAATCGATCACGAACACCGGACCCGAAAGCTTGTCCTCGACAAACTCTTCAAATAACTCGTTTGTAATAACGTGAATATCTTTTCCTTTGGTTTCGATTCCGGACCGTTCGGCGGCGGCGACGATCGACTCCGGGTCGGCGGGATCGACCCCCGCGTGTTCGGCGAGCAGATCGGCGTACGTCCTCCGCGGCCACGGCGGAGTGAAGTCGATCTCGGTCCCCTGGAACGATCGCGTCATCCCTCCGCCGATCGCCTCGATCGCGTTCGTGATCAGCGCCTCGGCCAACTCCATCATCGCGTGATAATCGCCGTACGCCTGATAAGCCTCGAGCATCGTGAACTCGGGATTGTGACGCGGCGATATCCCCTCGTTCCGAAACACCCGTGCGATCTCGAACACCCGCTCCATACCCCCCACCAACAATCGCTTTAAATAAAGCTCGGGGGCGATGCGCAAATATAAGTTTAGATCGAGCGTATTGTGATGCGTGACGAACGGTCGAGCCGCCGCCCCCCCCGCGATCGCCTGCATCGTCGGCGTTTCGACCTCGATAAACCCGCGCTCGGCGAGAGTCGACCGCATCGCCGCGATCATCCGCGACCGCGCCAGAAACGTCGCGAGCGATTCGGGATTGGTAAACAAATCCACGTATCTTTGACGGTATCTGCGCTCGACGTCGGTAAGCCCGTGCCATTTTTCGGGAGGGGGGAGGAGGCTTTTGCCCAAAAACGTGAGTCGCTCGGCGAAGATCGTCAGTTCCCCCGTTTTGGTTCGGCCGAGCGTTCCGTCGACGCCGAGGAGATCCCCCAGATCAAGTTCTCCGCACAGCGCCCAACCCGTTTCGCCGACCTGATTCTTGCCGATGAAGATCTGGATCCGTTCGGACCAATCGCGGAGCTCAAGGAACACGACCTTCCCCTGGCCGCGCCTCAGCATGATCCTCCCCGCGACCCTCACCCGAGGCCCGTGCGCCTCTCCGTCGACGAGCGTCATCCCCCTGACCGCTTCGATCGGCGTCCGATCGTCGAATTTCTCGCCCCAGGGGTCGAATCCGAGCGCGGCGATCTTTTCGAGTTTTTCGATCCGAGTTCGTTCTAGAGCCCCCGCCGAGGCGTCGTCGGTAACGATCGCCGCGCTCTCGGCCGTCGCTTCGATCGGATCGCTCGCGGCCTTTTTCGCGGCCTTTTCGGCCTTGGCGAGGAATTTTCGGAGGATCTCGTCGGGCTCGGCCGCGTGTTCCAAAGAATCCCAAATCGCGGCGGGAGTATCTGGATAAGTGCGAACCGTTCCGCCTTGGCGAAATTCGAGCTCGAGCACCCGCGTGATCGGGTCGTAGCCCATCGAAACAACAACCTTCGATTCGACGGACCGACGCTGCACGATCGACTCCTCAACCAAAACGGACTCGGCGGTATCGCCAGGAACAAGTGGACGGCTCGACCGATCTACCGCGAGACGCGAAGCTTACGTTTCATTTCATCGCGGCTCGCCGCGCCGCGTCTCGGCGCACACGAGATGCGCTCGACGAATGGACACAAATTCTAGTCGATTCGCCGATTCGGTCAACGTCAACCGAACGCGACCGATTGGATTTATGCATTTTCTTTCATGATTCGACGACCCCGTCCGCATTCACGGCGATCCGCATTTCGGGTCGTGCGACATTCGCGTCGGCGAACCGCCGTTTGGTTCCTTTTGATGCATTTGGTTTTGACAAGAGCCGGCTCGGACGACGCCTCGCCCTCCCGGAATCGACTTTACTGAGGCTGGAATCACGTGGATTGTCGAACCGGACTGGCTCGGCGAACTCTTCTGGGAGGGCGAACCTCCTGGTGAGCCGTCTTTTATTTGTTGATGTTGACAAGCGCCGGCTCGGTCGACGCCTTGCGCACCCGTCTGACAAACGCCGGATCAGACGACGCCTCGCCCTCCCGGTTTCAACATTTCGGGGTTTGTGATCTGAAGGGAGAGCGAACTCTTCTGGGAGGGCGAACCTCCTGGTGAGCCGTCTTTTATTTGTTGATGTTGACAAACGCCGGCTCGGTCGACGCCTTGCGCACCCGTCTGACAAACGCCGGCTCGGACGACGTCTCGCCCTCCCGGTTTCAACATTTCGGGGTTGTTGATCTGAAGGGAGGGCGAACACTTCTGGGAGGGCGAACTATTCTGGGAGGGCGAACCTCCTGGTGAGCCGTCTTTTATTTGTTGATGTTGACAAACGCCGGCTCGGACGACGCCTCGTCTTTATGAATCAGTATACAATTGTAAAAAAACGCGGACCTGGTCGGCGCATCGACGTCCGGAGGGTGAAATCCGCCGCGGGCTCGCTTACACATCAATTCGCGTTATGATGATGTGAAACTTATTTGGTCATAGGAGCCGTCTTCCCCGGCGAATCGGGCGCCGCGCTTGTCGCATCGGACATATCCACGAATTTCACGGCCGGATTGATCTTGAGCGATCAATCGAAATATCACGCCCGATACGCCGTAATGCAGATATTTATCGAGGTTCTGATAACGAGGAGGATAATACGACCATTTCAATAAGTCGTAACACTTGATGTAACAATATTTCTTTATATATTTCGTATCAATATAAAATATTTTAAGATACGAAACAAAAACGACGATCAAAACGATGGACGAGTAAATAAGAAAATCAATCATTTATCATATTCCATATCGCTCGTGCGTGTGGTTTCGCGCGGGAGGGTTTTTAAGCGAGTCGAATTCAAGCCGTCGCGGGCTCGGCGTTCCAGTACGTTCGGGATGATTCCGTTTGTTCGCCGATTCATATTCCTCTCGAAAACGAATCCCGGTTCGCAATCGATGCGGTCGACCGAGAAGGAATCGCTCGCGGTTGAATTGCAAACCGAATCGCCCCGATTGATCTTCGTTCCGCAAGGATAGGAAGGATGAAAAGGGACGGCAATCCCGGTTTTGTCGACGACTGATTCCGAGATATCGCGATGCGATCGAAGCCGATTATCCGGGTTTCTCATCGGGTGAACACGCGAGAATTTGATGATCGGCGCGTTCGGAAGGGACGGAACGTGGACCTCTTCGGTCAACCAAGATCGTTCGATCCGTCCGACATCCTCCCCGTGCGGAGACATTCGGCGAGCAGCGCCTTGGCGCGGTCTGGGAGTTCGGAGCGATCGACCCGCGCGATCGTCTCCTCGACGGGGTATTCGATCCGTTTGAGCTCGATTCGGCCGTCCTCGATGATCGCGTAAGCGGCGCGCGGGTCGCCGTCGCGCGGCATCCCCACGCTCCCGGGGTTGAGAACGACGACGTCGCCGACTAAGATGTTAAACTGCAGATGCGAATGGCCGACACATAAGATATCGGCGTCGACATTTTTGACGCGACGTTCCCAGACGGTCGGGTCGTTCATCACGTATTCGTCAAGCGGATCGCGGGGCGTTCCGTGGACGAGGAGGAACCTTCGGCCGTCGATCGTCACGCGGCTTGTGAGCGGCAGTTGGAGCAGGTAGCGACGTTCGTCGGAACCGAGCGCGTCCCACATCAGCGGGCGGGTGACTCGGGTGAGGTAGCGGAAACCTTGTTCGCCTTTAACGGGAACGCTTTGCGCCACTCCGTGATCGTGATTGCCGCGGATCGAGTAATGCGCGTTTTCCATCGCCCAGCGGACGCAGGGGAGGGGGTCTGGGCCGTAATCGACGAGGTCTCCCAGGCAAAGGCAAAGGTCGCGCGGCTCGTCGATCGCGGCGAGCGCCGGCCAGTTCGCGTGGATATCGGAAACGACGAGAATCCTCATCCGCCCCTCAACCAGTGGTCGTACCAGAGCTGAAAGATCAACAAAGTCCAAAGCGGCTTGCGATGATCGCGCGCGCCCGATTGATGTTCGGCGACGATCCGAGCGACCACCGCGGGTCGAAAGATTCCCTGGCGATCGAGCCGCTCGAAACCCAAAAGATCGTCGAGCAGCGAACGCAACGGTCCGCGCAACCACCGCGCGACGGGAATTCCAAAGCCTTTTTTGGATCGTTCGATGACGCGTTTCGGCAGGCGCCCTTTCGCGGCTCGTTTGAGCAATCGCTTCGTCCGACCGCGACCGTACTTATACCATGACGGGAGCTTGAGAATCGAGTCCACCAATTCGGCGTCGAGAAACGGCGCGCGCGATTCAAGCCCGCACGCCATCGACGCGCGATCGACCTTCGTCAAAATATCCTCGGCGAGATACGTCTCTTGATAAAGAGCGAGCGAACGCGTTAACGGATCGAGATCTGTGTTGAACTCTTGCGCGATACGTATCTGTTCTTGTTCCACATCGACCGCGGGGCGTTCGACGAGCAGATCGGCGATTTCGCGACCGTCGAACGATCCCAGCCAACGCTGGTGCGCGAGCGCGATCGGCTCCGCGGCGCCTCGTAAAAATTGCTTAACCTTAAAATCAAAACTCATGTTCGAATGATTAACGGGAAGGCCGGCGACGACGGTCGCGGCGAGTTTTCGCGCCCCGGCGGGGATGTTGCGATAAAGCCTCGCGGCGCGTTCGGCGGCGAACGTGGGGTATCCCGCGAGGAGTTCGTCCGAACCGTCGCCTCCCAGGCAAACCGTCGCCTCGGTGCGGGCGAACCGGCAGAGCAGGTGGGTGGGGAGGATCGACGCGTCGCCGAACGGTTCGTCGAGCCAACCGACGACTTCGGGCAACAGTTCGCGGAGCGTGTCGACCGAGAAGCTTCGTTCGTGGTGATCGGTTCCCAGATGCTCGGCGACCTCGCGCGCGTACGACGATTCGTCGAAACTGGGATCGTCAAAACCGATTGAAAACGTGTGGATGCCGGAGGCGGGTTCGAGTTCGCAGAGCGCCGCGGCGACGCACGACGAATCGATTCCGCCCGAGAGGAACACGCCGAGGGGGACGTCGGAGCGACGGTGCCGCGCGACCGCGGAGCGAAAATCGCCCCAGAAACGCTCGGCGCACGTCTCAAAATCGATCGAGCGGTCGATCTCGACCGCGACGGGGTTCCAATACCGCTCGATCCGAGCCTCGCCGTTCTCCCAAATCAAAACATGACCGCGCGGAAGTTTTTTTACGCCTCGCCAGATCGATCCGGGAGCGGGGATATATTCATAAAAGAGGTAGCGAGCGAGCCCCGCGGGATCGAGCGCGCGGGGGACTTCGGGATGTTGTAAAAGCGCCTTGGGTTCGGACGCGAAGACGATCGCGCCGCGATCGGTGAGCAGATAATAGAGCGGCTTCTGACCCATCCGATCGCGCGCCAGCACGAGCCTTTCGCGCGGTCGATCCCAAAGTGCGAACGCGAACATCCCGTTCAACCGATCGACGAATCGCGGACCGAGTTCCTCATACAAGTGAACAAGCGATTCGGTGTCGGAGGTCGAACGGTAATGATGTTTTTTGGATTCGAGATCGCGGCGGAGTTCGGGTTCGTTGTAGATTTCGCCGTTATAGGAAACCCAGATCGAGGCGTCTTCGTTGGGCATCGGCTGGGCGCCGCCGGCGAGGTCGATGATCGACAGCCTGCGATGGCCGAGCGCGGCGGATCCTTCGACGTAAAAGCCTTCGCCGTCGGGGCCCCGGCGCGTCAGGGTCGACGTCATTCGGACGACGATCTCTCGATCGGCCGGCGTTCCCCGCCGATTTACAAAGCCCGCGACGCCGCACATGGGGGTTGTTGATTGAATCCAGCGAGGTTATCCGAGAACCGAGACGCCGACGCTTCGACGAAACGTCGTTCCATCCGTATTGTATGCGACTCGGCGTGCTCGCGGTAGCTTGTGCAGATGGAGAAGAACGAGTTCGGCCGTTCGCTCAAGAGATCAAAGAACGCGCGTGCTCACCGCGGCTGACGGTCGTGGATAAGAACGATAAGGAACGTGTTGATGGATTGGCGTTCAAACGCGAAAGGGACGGGTTTTCCTCCCGTCCCCTTCGCCGAGCGTCCGCGAATTTGTGAGCCTGGTTGGATCAATACGCTCCGATACCGAACGGATACGGGGTGAAGAACGGACGGGTGTAGTGTTTCTTGAAGTCGAGCCACCAGATACCGTCGTCCCAACGAAGGGTGACGGCGCGCCAATCGAGCGGAACCTCGGGGTAGGGGGAGGGAGGTCCGATATTGGGCCAAGCTTGCCAGGGGTAAGCCGTCGGGTAGCCGACCGCCGAGAAGTTGGGGTAGGGGGCGTAGCTGGGCCAGGCGTAATTGGGATGATTGGGCATCGAAGCTTGCGTTCCGCCCATCATGCCGGCGGGGCCTTCGGGAGCGGGGCCGTTGCCGCCCGCCATGTCGTTGGATACGGGGGCGCCCATGGTATTGGGAGCGGCGGTCATGCCGCCCGGCATGATCACGTCTCCGCCGCCCATCGGCGCGTTATGGTGGAATAATCCGCCGGCGACCTGATACTGGGCTCGGTTAATGCGGGTATCGCCGACGACTTGAAGTTTATCGACGACCGTCGCGACTCCTTGAACCATTGAGGCGGCGTGGAGCGCCTCGCGTTTTTGGCCGGCGTCGGCGACCGTTCCCGAAAGGATCGCTTGTCCGTTTTTGGTTTCGATTTCGATACGCACGCCTTGGAGCGTTTTCGAGTCGCGTAGGACGGTCGCGATCGCGTCGGCCGTCGTCTGATTCGAGCTCGGGCTCGGTTGCTGGGCTCGCGCGGTCGAAACCGCGGTCGTTCCCGCGACGAGCAGAGCCAGTGAAATCCCTCTCCAGCCTTCCAACATGGCCGTCATCTCCTTGATCCGTCGGAATCCGGCGCCGCCGCGGCGCGTTATACGAACGCGCCCGCAAACGACGTCAACCGGGACTTGATCGCTCATACGTGGGCTTGAGCGTCGCTAAACGGTGAGGAGATGATCGCGTGGTGATTTCGCTGGTACCGGACGACGCCGAGCCGACGCCGAAAGTGTGGCGCACGATCGCCGTCCGGTCAAACGACGGCGCCAAAAAACGTCCAAATTATTTCGGCTGAATAACGTAACTTACGGAGGGGCCGGGGGATAAAATTTTAAGAAAAATTACCGCGCGGCCTTCGGCTCGGAGGATGAGCGAGGCATGGATTCGAGGGATGCTTCGATTCCACCGTTTCCGATCGTCATGCCGATTAGTAACATCGTGAGGGTGCTGCCCGCGAAGAGGGCGAATTCCGAATCGTGTCGTCCGCATAAGGCGCCGGTGATTCCAAGTCCGACGACGGCGACGAGGAAAACCGTGCGACCGTGACACGCCCACCGTTTCGAGGCTAAAAGTCGGGTGACGCAAAGCGACGTGACGCCGAGAATTTGTAACACAAAGACCGAAAGTTCCAGCATGGCGCAAAATCGAAGGCTCGAATCGCTCATTCCGGCATCCCTCCGTGGTTCCCGCGACTCCAGGTGGTGGTTTCCTGCTCGATTCGTATCTGATCGAACGACGTCGCACAAGATTGCCAAAATTCCGGATTATCGGCAAGAGGAACGATCGGGCTTGAGGGAAAATCGACAAAAAAAGATCCGAGTCGCGAACAGTCGCGCTCGGATCTGAATTATCAAGGATCGATTGTTGATATCAAAACGCCATGGTGAGTGAATGCTTGGAGCGGATCGGGAGATCGCGAACGATCAACGGCCGCGCCTGCGGCCCCCGCTCGATCCTTGCATCTGATTGCGGAAATTCGGCGTGTAAATCACGTAGGGTTTTTTGATATCTTGAACCTTCCAGCCCGCTTTTTCGTGGCGGACGACGATCATCCTTGTGTAGGATTCGGTCGTCAGGCGTTTCATCACCTCGACCTCGATCGTGTTCGACGTGGTGGGAGGATACGCGGTCACCACTTTATAGCCCTTGAGATCTTTCGCGAGTTTGTCGAGATCCTCGGAGGAAAGGCTTTTTTCTTTAATCGCCTGGAAGATCTTTTTGGAATATTCCTTGGCCTGGGTGGGGGCTCGAAGCGCCGTGTTTTCGTCGAGCATTTCGGCGTTTTTATCGGTTGCGGCCTTGATGAAATCGGTGGCGGTTTTCATCGCGAATTGATACGCGTTTTTGGGCTTCGAGTTGTTCTGCCCGGGAGCGCCCGGCATGCCTCCTGGATCGCCCGGGCTTCCGGGGGCTCCGGGAGGGCCGCCGCCTCCTGGATATCCTTTGGGGATGCCGTTGGTGTTGGGCATTCCGGCGGGAGCGCCTCCTCCCGGCGAACTCGGCGTCCCCTGGCCGGGACCTCCCATTCCTGGATAGCCCTGCATTCCTCCGGGCGAACTCGGCGTCCCCTGGCCGGGACCTCCCATTCCTGGATAACCCTGCATTCCTCCCGGCGAGCTGGGAGTTCCTTGGCCCGGACCTCCCGGCGAGCTCGGCGTCCCTTGGCCCGCGCCCCCCATTCCTGGATAACCCTGCATTCCTCCCGGCGAGCTGGGAGTTCCTTGGCCCGGCCCTCCCGGCGAGCTCGGCGTCCCTTGGCCCGCGCCCCCCATTCCTGGATAGCCCTGCATTCCGCCGGGCGAGCTGGGAGTTCCTTGGCCAGGGCCTCCCGTTGATTTCGGCGTTCCTTGGCCGGCGCCCCCCATTCCTGGATAACCCTGCATACCTCCCGGCGAGCTGGGAGTTCCTTGGCCCGGACCTCCGGTAGACGCCGGCGTTCCTTGGCCGGCGCCCCCCATTCCAGGATAACCCTGCATTCCGCCGGGCGAGCTTGGCGTTCCCTGGCCCGGGCCACCCGGCGAGCTCGGCGTTCCTCGGCCCGCCATCCCTGGGTAATTTTGCATACCCTGGGGAATGCCGCCTGTATTGGGCATGCCCGCGGGTGCGCCCGAGGGCGATGCGGGAGTTCCGCCACCCGCCGCGATTTGTTGTCCGCCTGGTGCTCCCGCGGCTTTGGGCGCGCCGCCCGACATTCCAGGATAACCCTGAGGCATTCCCCCCGCGGCGCCGCCTGAATTGGCCGCCTGAGCTTGATCTTGCGACCCCGAAGCCGGTTTCTCGGCGGGAGCGGCTTGCGCCGTGCTTTCCTCGGCTTTCGCCGTCGAAGGAGCCGCTTCGGCCGTAGCGGGCGCCGATTCCGTCGCCGCGGGAGCCGCTTCGGCGGTCGCGGGCGCCGATTCCCCGCCCCCCGATCCTTCGCTCGCCGCCGGATCGCCCGTCGCGGCTTGTGGATCCGAATCGGGATTGGGCGTTCCTCCGCCGCCGCAGCCGATGCCAGAAAACGCCAAGAAGACCGAAGCCGCCGCGATCCGGCAGGTCGATTTCCAGTTCATTGCGACGCCGTCCTCTCAAAGAATCAGGGAACGAAAGGGATCGATACGACGTTACACGCCGATAAGTCGCCGAAGGTTGCGAAACGATAACGTGGTGAAATCACCGTGTGCCGCGGATTCCTGTATGATAATAAGTTACGCCGACGGTCGTCACGGCGAAACGAAAACCGCCTTTTCACCTTGACCAGACGCGACGACAAGCGCGTTCCAATCGCGGGGGAAGCGTATCATACTCAAAGCGTCAACCGTTCGATCGACGCTCGGTTCACGATAAAATTTTATTATGCCAAGCTTCGGTCTGAAAATAAAGAGGGTGGCGAATTCGAATTTTCAACGTCGGCGGGAATCCAAAAACGAGCCTCGCGATCGCTTTCGCTTCGCGTTTATTTCGTTTCGCGTTTCTTTCGTTTCGCGGCGCTCGCGGGCTCGAATCGGTTTCCTGGCGTCGATGTCGGAGCGATCGCGTCGCGGTTTAGACGCGTGATCGTGATGTTCACCGCGAGCTCGAGCAGATCGAAGCGCGAATCCGCGGGCTTGTACCCCTTCCGGTCGCGAATTATGATAAATTCTTTCATTCCGAATCGCCCCGCCGCGTTAAAAGGAGCCCTCCCATGCCCCCCCTGAAAACCATCCTGCTCGTCGACGACGATAATGAGATCGTCGAAACCATGCGCACCCTGCTCGAAGATCGGGGCTATCGCATCATGGTGGCGCGCGACGGTAATTCGGGACTGACGATCGCCGAACGAGAAAACCCCGATTTGCTCATCCTCGACATGATGATGCCCAAGAAAAGCGGCTTTCTCGTGCTCGAGAAGCTGAAAACAAGGCCCGGCGGCTTGATCCCCACGATCATGATCACGGGCAACGAGGGGAGCAGGCACCGCGCCTACGCCGAGATGCTCGGCGTTAAAGATTACATCCGCAAACCGTTCGCGATGGAGAAATTGCTCCGATCGGTCGATCAAATCCTCGGCGGCGGGGCGACGGAGTGATGCGGCTCGATTGGCTCGGCTTCAGGCGTCATCAAGCCGAACGTCGGGTCGAGCGAAGCGTTCCGATTCGTGATGAATGAGAGCTTCGGCGAGGATCGCGACCGATCAATCTCGGCTAAAGTGTTTCGGCGGGTCGAACCCTTCGATCCAAACGTGCGTCTCGTGTAAATGGAACGCCGCGACGATCAACGCGGGCGATTCGGATTCGGTTTGGTGGGAACCTTTTATGTCGGCGGAGCGGCGGGCGATGTCGATTCATCTCGGTGATAAAAAGTCGCTTCCGGCGTTGACCGAACGGATCGTTGAAACGTACGAGGAATGCCGCGGAATTCATCATCTGGGGCATTCGCCGCTGCCGAGTTATCGCGAGATCGTCGAGATTCTCGCCGATCTCCGCGAGTTGATCTTTCCTGGATACGGTCGGCGTCAGAATCTTCATCTCGCGAACGTGATGTATCATGTGGGGGATCTGATCGAGAGTTTGCACGACCGGCTCGGCGTGCAGATCGCTCGGGCGTTCGCTCACGGATCAGATATTGAACATGCGAATCACAATCACGATGTGAAGGCGCGCGAGTTCGCGCTCGAGTTGCTCGAATCGATACCGGCGCTTCGGCACACGCTCGCCGAGGACGTGCAGGCGGCGTTCGACGGCGATCCCGCGGCTAAGAATCTAGAAGAGATCATCTTTTGCTATCCGGGCGTTTCGGCGATGACGGTGTATCGAATCGCCAATCGGCTCCATCACCTTGGAATTCCGCTGATTCCTCGGATGATGACCGAATACGCGCATTCGAAAACGGGAATCGACATTCATCCCGGAGCGACGATCGGGCGGCGTTTTTTCATCGATCACGGCACGGGGGTCGTCATCGGCGAAACGACGGTTATTGGTGAGGATGTGAAGGTTTACCAAGGCGTTACGCTCGGCGCGCTTAGTTTTCCCCGCGACGAGCAGACCGGGGAGATCCTTCGCGGCGTGAAGCGGCACCCGACGATCGAGGATCAGGTCGTCATATACGCCAACGCGACGATCCTCGGGGGCGATACGATCATCGGTCGTCGTTCGGTCGTCGGCTCGTCGGCGTGGGTCACGCGTTCGATCCCCCCCGACACCACGGTCGTGATCGAAAACCCCGGCCTCCGCTACCGCGGCGGCTCGCGACCGCCCGAGTATGATTATCAAATTTAATTAATAACGATTATAGAATTATTTAATTATAATATAGTCGTCATTTGGATGATTTAAGCGATTGATCTCGGAACGCGACTTCAACGCACACGCGTGCAAAAGACGATCCAGCCGCCGGCTCGAAGCGAGTGCGCCAAACGCGGGAAGACGATCGGCTCGGCGTCGATCTCGTCGATCGGCAGAACCTCGTCGATCCGGAACCCGCGACTTTTAAGAGCCCCCGCGAGTTCGCGCCAGGTAAATAAGTGTACATACATGTTAGGTACCCCGCGATACGTCATCCGGACGTCGCCGATCGGGTCGACCCCGGCGAGCGAACGAAAAAAACCCTTCGCCAGCCGAATTCGACCCTGCGAATCGCGAAGGTTGAGCCAAAGATTGTGCGCATGAAGCGCCAATCGACCGCCCACGCGAAGAATGCGGCTCGCCTCGGCGATCGCTCGACCGCGCGCCGCGGCGCCCCGAATCATCCCCAACGTGCTAAACATCGATATCGCGTAATCAAAACTATAATCGGGAATACATTGGAGCCGGCAAAGGTTCGCTCGCAGCGGAGCGACGCGAACGCCCGACCGCTCGGCGCGAGCCGAGACGGCGCGAAGCATCGGCGCCGACAAATCGACCGCGACCACGCGAAACCCGCGCTCGGCGAATCGAACGCTCAATCGACCCGTTCCGCAGCCGAGATCGATCAACGACCCCGGTCGATCGAAACGAGCCTCGAGCGCCGTCGCGTCCGCTTTAAGTAATGGATGATCATGAAAATAAGCGTCTTCATCGAGCGCCAGTCGTTCCTCGCCGGCGTAGTTCCAAAGCGCCGCGTCGACGCCTTCGGGGAGCGACCAATCGGGAGGCGCGCCGGTCGCGGTCATCGCCGAATCTCGGATAAGAAGACGCGTCCCTCGCGCGGCGGGAGATCGACCGACGCGATCTTTCCGGAATCCACTTTGACGGCGTTCGGCGCCCACGCTTGTCGAAGCACGGCGCCTTCGGACAAAAGCCCCGCGACGGGGACGTCGACGCGGCGCCGCGACCGATCGGCGTTGAGCG
The DNA here is from genome assembly GCA_021791715.1 of Planctomycetota bacterium. GTDB lineage: Bacteria > Planctomycetota > Planctomycetia > Isosphaerales > Isosphaeraceae > JAKBCQ01. The sequence continues at coordinate 23,014 of JAJYWB010000081.1, forward strand.
CGACGATCACGACGTCTTCTCCCAAAACGCGAGCGTGGACGTGAACCCCTTGCTTGGCCAAAAGGGGGCGATATTCGCCGCGACGCAAGCTCGCTCGTTCATGCCGCAAAGCGATATAACGCTTAAAATCATTCAATAAATCATAATCCCATGTTTCAGGGGCGTGCCAGGGGAACGCTCGGCGGTTGTCGGGATCGTGCGCGCCCGGCAGGCCGATTTCGTCGCCATAATAGATTGAAGGCGCGCCGAGATAAGACATCTGAAAGAGGGTTGCGAGCCGAACCGCCGAGCGATCGCCGCGCGCCATCGTAAGGAATCGCGCCATGTCGTGGCTGGAAAGGAGGTTGAGCATCACGGCGTTGATTTCGGGACGATAGCGGGCGAGGAGTTGCTCGATTCTGGCGGCGAACGCGGGAGCGCCCGCGGCGCCCGCGGGAAAGAGGCTCGTTTTTTTTAAGAGCGGTTCGTCGATCGAGTCGCCGATGAAATAACCGATGCAGGCGCGAGTGAATTGATAATTCATCACGGCGTCCCACATGTCTCCTTTGAGCCAGCGTTGGGCGTCGTCCCATACTTCTCCGACGATGTACGCTTGCGGGTCGGCCTCGCGGACGCGGCGACGGAATTCGCGCCAAAAGTCGTCGTCGTCGATCTCGTTCGCGACGTCGAGCCGCCAGCCGTCGATTCCGAACTCGATCCATCGGCGACCGATATCGAGCAGGAATTCGCGCGCCTCGGGACATTTAACGTTGAACTTGGGGAGCGCCGGGATTCCCCACCAAGCCGCGTAATTCGGCTTTTGGCCGTCGTAGGCGTGAACCGGGAATCCGTGAATCGTGAACCAATCGAGATACGCCGAATCTTTGCCGTTTTCGAGGATGTCGTTGAACGGCAGGAATCCCCGGCTCGCGTGGTTGAACACCCCGTCGAGAACGACCCGCATTCCGCGTTTTTTGGTTTCTTTAAGCAATCGGCCGAGCGCCTCGGTTCCTCCGAGCATCGGATCGACTTTCTCATAATCATGCGTGTGATACCGATGATTCGACGCCGATTGGAAGATCGGCGTGAAGTAGATCGCGTTCACCCCGAGATCGGTGAGATAATCGAGATGTTCAAGAACGCCGATCAAATCGCCCCCCTGATAGCCGTGATTGGTCGGGGGATCTCCCCACGGCTTGATCCCCGAGGGTTTGGGGACGGAACCGCTTTTGGCGAAGCGATCGGGGAAGATCTGGACGAAAACGGCGTCGCGGACCCAATCGGGCGTTTCAGGTGCGTTCATGTTCGGATGCGATCGTCTCTATCATCAAAGAAATTGGTTGTGCGTCAAATTTGAGAAAAAGAACGCGATTGCGCGTTGATAATCACGAGCGGGGTCGGCGGTTGGGCGCGGTCGCGGCGCGGCGGGTTCGGCCCGCGCCGGCTTTGGTGACCTTGAGCCAATACGTTTGCCGGCGGTCGCCGCGGACTCGTAAATCTTCGAGGAACGCTTCCAGATCGGGCCGAGCGGTCCCTTTGAAATAGGGAACGCCGTTGACCCGCACCTCGAATTTTTTGTTGAAGTCGATCAGTTTGGGGCTTATCCAAACGTGCATACGATTAATTCCCGAGACCGTGAAGTTCATCAGGTTGGAGAGCGCGCTGGTGCGGAGGCGAATCGTCGCGGGATGAATGTTCTTTCCGGTCGGCTCGGCGGCCTCGGGGGCGATCGTCCGCCCCGGCTGGAATTCGTCGATCACGACGCCGAAGAAGCGGTCGTCGCACGATCTCGCGGCGCTCGCGTCGAACGTTTTGGGATACGGATCGCGCTTTCGTTTATCCATCCAGTCGAAGATTCGGGGCGCCTCCTCGGGCAAATCCTCGGCGCCTCGCTGATAATATTCGACGTAAGTCACGTCCGGGTAACGGCTGATCATATCTTTAGCCATGGGGAAGAGAATTTCTTCGAGAAACGGGTTGAGATCGCCGACGACGATATACATCGGCAGCCATTTGGCGTGAGCGCGGTTGGTGAAAACGTATTTGAGCGGTCCTCCCGAGACGGATGCGACTCCGGCGAATCGATCGGGGTGAGCCAGTCCGAGATCCCAGGCCATGTCGCCGCCGGTGAGTTGACCTCCGAGAAAAACGCGGTCGGCGTCGATCGAATAACGTTTGAGAGCGTCGCGCAGCGCTAGCGTGACGGCGCCGTGCTCGTTCTGCGAGTAATCGTACACCCCTTTGCGATCGGGGAGGTTGTATTCGGGTGCGATCACGATATAACCGCGTTTTTGCGCCTGTTCGCGCCACCATTCGACCGCCGAGAGAGCTCCCTTGCCCGAATGGAGCGCGACGATCGCGGGATAAGAGCGGAGGGGGTGATATTCGGGGGGGAGAAGGACGGCGTATTCGGTCGGCACGGGGTTGTCGTCGTCGAGCACGCGCGACATCGACGGACCCTGATCGGTCGACTTGGCGTCGGCGCGGGGGGGCGTCGCGAGTTCGACGATCCTCGTATAAACGTCGACGATCGAGACGGCGCTCCCGCCGACCCCCGCGAGGTCGAGATCGCGCAATTCGTCAAGTATTTCAACATGCTTCGATTCGGAGGTGGTTCTTAAATAATCACGCACAAGATCGCGCGCTTTCCACAGATTGCGGGCGGTTTCTTGTTTGGGGACGGCGTAATCGGCGCCGACGATCCAGCCCGACATCGCGAGCGCCAATTTGACGTCGGGGGTGGTTTGGGGGTCGGCGGCGGCTTTTTCGTAAGCTCCCAGGCGGTCGCGTACGGCGTCTCCGGCCTCGGAAAGTCCTTTGAGCAATTCGACCATCGGAACGCGCCAGAAGCTCGCCTCGGCTTCGGGTAGGCCGTCGTCGAGTTTTCGGATCGCGTCGCCGAGAGCGCGATCGGCGGCGAATTCTTTTTCGATCTTCTGAATCAGATCGCGCACCTCGGCGACGTCCGAGGCCGCGGCGCCCGCGGTCGGGAAGGTTTTCAACCGCGATAACGCGCCTCGTAACTGACGCGCCTTCACCTGCGTGCGAATCGCCCGCAACTCGTTCGCGGCGATCCATTCCTTGATCGATTTGCGAATCGCCGCGACCTTCTCGGCCTGTTCGGAAAAATCTTTGGCGATCGCGACGAGCGCCGCGTCGGCCTCGGCGTACCACTCGGCCTGGATCAATAATTTAATAACGCTCAATCGCATATTGAGATCTTTGGGATCGACCGTCGATAAAAGCGACATGATCGTTTTTCGGGGCACCTGATCGAGCGTGAGCCTTCCTTGCCAAAACCCCGTGATTCCGCGGATATGCACGAAATCGGCGCCGATTTCGTTGATCGCCTGGCTCATCGAATAATTGCGCGGCGTTCCCGTTTTGCCGATTTGGCCGTGAAAGCTGAAAATCCGCCTCCCCTGTTCGTCCCACGGGCCCGCGTTCACTCCGATCGCGAAAACGGGCATTTGCCCCGCGTGCACCTCGAGCGGTTGATCGACCTTGATACGCTCGAATTCATTTATATAGTTATCTGATTGTATGTTTGCGATGCGATTATCGCGGAGGATGATTCGTTTGATTCCGTCGAAGACGGTGTAGATCGTGTTGTCGCGCGCCACCTCGCCGCGGTAGACGGTTCCGTCGCGGAGCCTTACCGTACCCGCGACCGCGCTCCAGGGCGCGGCGGCGATCGCCAGCCAGCCGACGAGCGCCGAAAGTCCGATCCGACGAGCTTTTGCAATCATTGGCCAAACTCGCGCAGGGTGTAGGTTGGGGAGATCGATCTCCAGGGGCGAAACGACGAGGGGGAAATCGACTCGGCTCGGTCGAAACGGCGCCGCGGCGGGCTTAGCCGCGTGTTCTCGCATCCGGTTCCGATCGAATCGCGTCTTTATCCTAGCCGGTAACGATTCGAAGATGTAGCCCGCGCGGCGAAGAAAGCGGACGAATCGAGGTCGGGACCGATATCGCTTGATCGACGGTCGGATCGATCCGGCGACCGATATCGCTTGATCGACGGTCGGATCGATCCGGCGACCGATATCGCTTGATCGATCGATCGAGCACGATGATTTTCCGTGTCGGCGATCCCGCGACCGGGTGTTCGTGAGCTTTCAAAAGGATTGGCGTTTGTCGGTTCGGGCGCGTATGATCGTGAAGATCGTGTCGATCGGATCGCTTTGAGAACGGGCGCCGTTTCGACGCATTTTCGGATCTTGAAACCCGTTGAGGGATTGGACAATGCGAAATCGCGTGTATTTCGGACTTGTGATCGTCGCGGCGCTGTTCACCGGCTGCGATCAGAAATCGGCCGCTCCCGCGCCCGAAGCGGCCCCGCCGGTTCAGCCCGCCGCGACCCAGGCGAACAAGCCCGCCGACAAACCCGTGATGGATATCAGCAATGATGAATACGCTTATCGCATGAAAAATTATCGCGCCCTGAGCGAAAAGGGGATGATGAAGGCCGATTCGGAGGGGATGAAGAAGGCGATGGCGGCCGAGGCGAAAGCGAAGGATGACGCCAAGGCGAAGGCCGAGGGGGACGAGGACGCGCCGAGCAAGGAGGAGATCGCGGCGAACATCGCCAAGCTTCCCGAGGCCGATCGCGCTCTCGCCGCGGCTCAGGTGAATTGCGTCGTCAGCGATCATCCGCTCGGCGGCATGGGGGTACCTGTCAAGGTTGAAGCCGACGGTAAAACCGCGTTCCTTTGCTGCAAGGGTTGCAAGAAGGAGTTTGAATCGAACCCGGCGAAGTTTCTGGCGAAGCTTTCGAAAAAGCCCTGAGCGCCTGGTTTCCGAGGAATTCGAAAGATTGGTGGGCGACGTCTGGCGAATCGCCGACGTCGCCGTTATTCTTTTCTCGTGACGTTGACCCCGCGACGAATCTTTCCGGCCGTGTCGAACTCGCGTTTATCGCGAGCACTCTCTCCTTCCCATCGCCGGCTGAGACTCGGACGTGGATTTGGGCGTTCGCGTTCAAATGCATGATTTCGAGTGATGTTCGAATGAAGCGACGGTCGAAATCGTCCGTTTCGATCGTCGGGGCGACGCGGAAATCGATCGGTTATCGGCAAGCCATTTGGGAGTCAATGATTCGTATGGTTTTAAAATCACCCAGACGAGAGGCGGTCGCGACAATCACCGCTCTCTCTCCGAAGCAGCAAGAGACCTCGTTCATGGATAACGGCAGGCTCGACGCACGACAGTTGTACGGTGCGAACGTGTTCACCGAGGAGGTGATGAAATCGCGTTTGCCCGAGAACGTATACAAGGCGATTCGGAATACGATTCGCAAGGGGGCTCCGCTCGATCATTCGGTCGCCGACGTCGTCGCGACCGCGATGAAAGAATGGGCGATGGAACGGGGCGCCACGCATTACACGCACTGGTTCTTGCCGATGACGGGTCTGACCGCGGAGAAGCACGATTCGTTCCTCTCGCCGACCGAGCTAGGAACGGCGATCGCCGAATTCAGCGGCAAAGAACTCGTTCGCGGCGAGCCCGACGCGTCGAGCTTTCCTTCGGGGGGAATTCGCGCCACGTTCGAGGCCCGCGGCTACACCGCGTGGGATCCCACGAGCCCCGCGTTCATCCTCGAAAACCCTTACGGAACCACGCTTTGCATTCCGACGGCGTTTTGCTCTTGGACGGGCGAAGCGCTCGACAAAAAAACCCCGTTGCTCCGATCGATGGAGGCGCTTTCCAAACAAGCGCTTCGGATTCTCAAACTTTTCGGATCAACCGCGAGCAAGGTGTATCCGACCGCCGGTCCCGAGCAAGAATACTTTTTAATCGACAAGCATTTTTATCATGCGCGCCCCGATCTGATCAACGCGGGACGGACGCTCTTCGGCGCCAAGCCCCCCAAGGGGCAGGAGATGGAGGATCACTACTTCGGCGCGATCCCCGAGCGCGTTCTCGCGTGCATGCTCGAGACCGAAACCGAGCTGTATAAGCTCGGCGTTCCCGTTAAAACGCGGCATAACGAGGTCGCCCCGGCGCAATACGAGATCGCGCCGATCTTCGAGAACGCGAACGTCGCGACCGATCACAACATGCTTGTGATGGAGACGATGAAGCGAGTCGCTTCGCGGCACGGGTTGCAGCTTCTGCTCCACGAAAAGCCGTTCGCCGGAGTGAACGGATCGGGTAAACATCTTAACTGGTCTTTATCCGATGATCACGGCAACAACCTGCTCAAGCCGGGCGACACTCCTCACGAGAACGCGCAGTTCTTGCTCTTCCTCGCCGCGGTGATTCGCGCCGTGTCGAAGCACGGCGATTTGCTTCGCGTCGCGATCGCGCACGCTGGGAACGATCACCGGCTGGGAGCGAACGAGGCGCCTCCCGCGATCATCTCGATCTTCCTCGGCGATATGCTTCAAGACATCGTCGACCAGATCGAGAAAGGGAGCATGACGAGCACGAAATCGGGGGGAACGCTTCAAATCGGCGTTTCAACCCTCCCCACGCTGCCGCGCGACGCGGGGGATCGCAACCGAACGAGCCCGTTCGCCTTCACCGGCAACAAGTTCGAATTCCGCGCCGTCGGTTCGAGCCAATCGATCTCGGGTCCCAACGTCGTCCTCAACACGATCGTCGCCGAGAGCCTTGATTATCTCGCGACCCACCTTGAAGACGCGGTTTCCAAGGGGAAGGATCTGAACAAGGAAATTCAAAGCTTGCTCCCCAAAGTGATTAAAGAGAGCAAGCAAGTGATTTTCAACGGCGACAATTACTCGTCCGAGTGGCACGCCGAGGCCGAGAAGCGCGGTTTGCCCAATCGCGCCAACACCGTCGACAGCCTTCCCGATTTGATCTCCGCCAAATCGATCGCCCTGTTTAACAAATACGGCGTATTCACCGAGCGAGAGATTCATTCGCGTTACGAGATCTTTCTTGAGAATTACAAGAAGACGATCAACATTGAATCTCAGCTCACGCTCCAGATTGCGACGCGGATGATCCTTCCCGCGGCTCTGCGGTATCAATCCGAGGTGGCGCACGCGATCGCGAGCCTGAAATCCGCGGGAGTTCATCCCCCCGCGAGCGAGACCAACCTGCTCAACGAACTGACGACGACGATCGGCGAGCTTCAAGAACGGATCGCCGATCTCGACGCCGCGACCTCGAAACACGCCGAGGGGGATTCGTTCGCGCACGCCAAATACTCGCGTGACGCGATCATTCCGGCGATGAACGCGGTTCGCGCCGCGGGGGATAAACTCGAAACGATGGTCGCCGACGATCTTTGGCCGTTGCCGACCTATCAAGAGATGCTCTTTATTAAATAAAGAGTTCTCGTTGGGATCGCGACGATCCGCCGATCGTCGCTCGTTTGAAAATCAGGGTTCATGAAGGCTAAATAAGCTTTCATGAACCTTTTTTATTGGGCCTCGGCGAGTTTCGTACGGATCACAGGGGCGGATTCGCGGTGCACAAGCCGAGAACTGGAAGCGCACTTTCGGTTCGTCCGAGCGTGAATCCGGAATGTAAACCGCATATTCGGCATGATTTGAGGGCGAAGCCGGAAATTGAGAGGGCGAAGCCGAAAATTGGGAGGGCGAAGCCGAAAATTGGGAGGGCGAACCTCCTGGTGAGCCGTTTTTTGATGTTTGCGATTATCGATTGATTCATCAGGGTCGTCGACTGATATTCCGAGAAGAGGCTCACCGGGAAGGTGAAGCCGGAAAATGGGAGGGCGAACCTCCTGGTGAGCCGCATTTTGATGTTTGCGATTATCGATTGATTCATCAGGGTCGTCGACTGATATTCCGAGAAGAGGCTCACCGGGAGGTTCGCCCTCCCAAATAAAAAGAAACGACATCTGGATCTTTAATAGATTAAGCGGGATTTGAGGGAAAACCCGAAACTGGAAGGACGAACCTGAAATTGGGATGGCGAAGCCGGAAATTGGGAGGGCGAACCTCCTGGTGAGCCGTTTTTTGATGTTTGCGATTATCGATCGATTCGTCGGGGTCGTCGCCTGATATTACGAGAAGAGGCTCATCGGGATGGCGAAGCCGGAAATTGGGAGGGCGAACCTCCTGGTGAGCCGTTTTTTGATGTTTGCGATTATCGATCGATTCATCAGGGTCTTCGCCTGATATTACGAGAAGAGGCTCATCGGGAGGGCGAAGCCGGAAATTGGGATGTCGAACCTCCTGGTGAGCCGTTTTTTGATGTTTGCGATTATCGATCGATTCGTCGGCGTCGTCGCCTGATATTTCGAGAAGCGGCTCACCGGGAGGGCGAAGCCGAAAATTGGGAGGGCGAACCTCCTGGTGAGCCGCATTTTGATGTTTGCGATTATCGATCGATTCATCAGGGTCGTCGCCTGATATTACGAGAAGCGGCTCACCGGGAAGGCGAAGCCGGAAATTGGGATGTCGAACCTCCTGGTGAGCCGCATTTTGATGTTTGCGATTATCGATCGATTCATCGGGGTCGTCGCCTGATATTACGAGAAGAGGCTCATCGGGATGGCGAAGCCGGAAATTGGGAGGGCGAACCTCCTGGTGAGCCGTTTTTTGATGTTTGCGATTATCGATTGATTCATCAGGGTCGTCGCCTGATATTACGAGAAGAGGCTCACCGGGAGGTTCGCCCTCCCAAATAAAAAGAAACGACATCTGGATCTTTAATAGATTAAGCGGGATTTGAGGGAAAACCCGAAACTGGAAGGACGAACCTG